>CAYWGD010000075.1:0-18514 GCA_964457335.1 uncultured Enterobacteriaceae bacterium
GGCGCGCCCGGATCGCGATAAGCTCCCGGGCGCTCGGGAGCCTGATTGACCGGTCGACCCTCTTGTATCGTCCTCCGCCCGCTGGGGCGCGACACCGCGCCGGGAGGGGGAGTCGTCGACTTCGACGACGTGTACCTCCGCGTGATCCGCCCCGCGATCGAGGCGGCGGGGTGCGAGCCGGTCGGTCTCGAAGACCTCCCGCTCGGCAAGGACTGGGCCGCCGCCCTCACCAGCGTCATCACGGACGCCGACGTGGCGGTAGTGGACGTGACGTGCCCGAATACCTTCGTGGACTACGCGCTCGGACTCCGGCAGGGCGCGCGCCCCGGCACCGCGCTCGTGGTCTCCAGTGACGAGTCGCCCCTGGACCGGCACGTCCTCCTCCGCCCATCGATCCACCGCTACCCCCGCACCGCCGACCTCCACACCGACGAGGCCGCCACGAGCGCGCGCGTCGCCCTCACTCGGGCGCTCCGCGAGCTGCTCGCCGGGCCGGCCGCCAAGGCGCCGCTCGCCGCGCCGGGGCTCCCCCACGACCGCGCCGAGGGCTTCGACCGCGTGCGCGCGGACCTGAAGCTCAAGGAGGAGCTCGCGGCGGCGCGCGAAGCCCGCGACGCCGGCCAGCTCCGCGGCATCGAGGCGGCGCTGCAGTCGCGCCCGGAGGTCGAGCGCGGCGTCTGGGCGGACCTGTTCCTGTCGTGGCGCGCGCTCGGGCAGACCGCGGAGATGGTGCGCCTCTACGACGAGCTGCCGCCGGACGTACGCGCCGACGTGATGGTGCGGGAGCAGCTCGCGTTCGCGCTCAACCGCGAGAAGCGGCGCGAGGAGGCCCAGCGCGTGCTGGAGGAGGTCGTGGCGGAGGTCGGGGAGAACCCCGAGACCCTCGGGCTGTTGGGGCGGATCCACAAGGACCGCTGGCAGGACGCGCTCACCGCTGGCGACGCGGCGTCCGCGACCGCGCACCTGGATCAGGCCATCGCCGCCTACCGGGCGGGCTTCGAGTCCGACTGGCGGGACGCCTACCCAGGGGTCAACCTGGTCACGCTGCTGGAGCTGCGCGCTTCGCCGCAGGCCCTCCGCGAGCAGGCCGAGGTGCTCCCCGTCGTGCGGTACGCGGCGAAGCAGCGGCTCCGGAAGAAGCCGGGCGACTACTGGGACCACGCCACGCTGCTCGAGCTCGCGGCGCTGGCCGAGGACGGGGAAGCCGCGCGCAAGCACGCCGCCGACGCGCTCGCCACCCGCCCCGAGCCCTGGCAGCTGGAGACCACGCGCGCGCAGCTCGAGAAGCTGCGGAAGGGCCGCGCGGAGCGGGGCGCGGCGGTGCACGACATCACGGAGCTGCTCGGGCTCCTTGCGGGCGAGGTGGGCCGTGGCTGACTCCCTCGATCCCGTCCGCAAGAAGCTCTGGCTCCTGTTCGAGGAGGAGCAGGAGCTCCGCAACCTGGCTGCCCAGCTGCAGCGCCAGATCAACGAGGCCGACGTCGACGATCCGCGGCTGGCCGGCTGGGAGCGTCGCCGGGACGGGGCGCGCGCCGACCTCGCGGAGCATCGGCAGCGCATCGACGCGCATCTCCGCGACGCGATCCTCGACTCCCCGCTCCACGGCTTCGACGCCGCCGGCCTCGACGCCTTCCGCGACACGGCGGCGCGCGAGGATCTCGTCTTCATCATGACGAAGTTCCCGGACGAGGGGAACCCGCTGGCGCCCGCCCTGGCGCGGGTGATCGAGGAGGTCCAGGTGGCCGTCCGGGCGTGCGGCCGCGAGCCCCGCATCGCGACGTGGCCGTATGAGGACCTCGTCTGGCGCAACGTCGTGCTGCACATGGTCGGCTGCGGAACCGGCATCGCCATCGTCGAGGGCAAGTACCGCCCCGAGCTCAACCCGAACGTGGCCATGGAGTGGGGCTACATGGTCGGCTCCGGCCGGAAGGTGCGGTTCCTCAAGGAGGAGTCGTTCGATCCGAAGCTGCTGCGGGCGGACTTCGTCGGGCGGACCTACGAGGAGTTCGTCTGGGACGACCCGAAGCCGGGCATCGCGGCCGCCATCACCAAGTGGTTCCGCTGATCCTCCTGCTCGCCGCCTGCGCCCCCGACGGGTCGGCGCCGTCGCCGACCGCGGTCGCGCCCTCCGCGGCGCCCGCCGCCCCAGCGCCTGCCGGCGGGGTGGCCCCGGCCACGTCCGACGCGAACGCGCGCCCCAGCTTCCTCGTCGTCGCCCCCGACACGCTCCGGGCCGACCGCGTGGGCGCGACCCGCGACGGCGCGCCGGTGATGCCGAACCTCGTGCGGCTCGCGACACGCGGGACGGTGTTCACGCGCGCCTACAGCCAGTCGGGGTGGACGCTCCCGGCGCTCGCCGCGTTCCTCTCCGGGCGCTACCCGCTCGCGGCGCGGCAGGTGGACGGGCAGGCGCTCGGCTTCCTCCGGGGCGACATCCCCACGCTGCCGGAGCTGTTGAGCGCCGCGGGCTACGCCACGGCCGTGTTCTGGGGTGAGGGCATCAGCGACGCCGCGCCCGAGTTCTCCCGCGGCTTCACCCACGTGGACCGCGACGCCGCCCCCGACTCCGCGTCCGACGTCCTCGCCTGGATCGACGGGACGGACGGCCCGTTCTTCGCGCTCGTCCACAACGTGGACCTCCAGTTCCCCACCGCGCCCGTGCCCGGCGACCCGCTCCTCGCGGAGGTGCACCCCGCCGCCACGCAGGGCATGGAGCCCGTGTACACCGCGCTCGCGGCGACAGCGGGCCCCGAGGCCGCGGGCGCGTCGATGCGCGCGGCCTACGACGCCGCGGTCACCCGCTACGACGCCGCGATCGGCCGGCTGGTCGACGGGCTCGCCGCCGCGGGCCGGGACGACGACACCGTGGTCGTGGTGGTGTCGAACCACGGGCTCGAGCTCGGCGAGCACGGCAACTACTGGCACGGCGCCATCTACGACACGAACCTCCACATCCCGCTCGTCGTGGTGGACCCCGCCGCCGCGCCCCGCACCGTCGACAAGCTGGTCCAGACGATCGACCTCGCCCCCACGCTGCTGCGCCGCGCGGGGCTCTCCCCGGGGCCCGACCTCGCCGGGCAGTCGCTGCTCCCGCTGCTCGGGCTCGCCGACGGCGCGTACGGCGAGCGCCCCGTCTTCGCCTTCAACACCACGAGCCTGCTCGCCGCGCGCTCCCCGGCCTACAAGGTCGCCCGCATCGTGGAGCCGGGCGGCGGGACCAAGGTCCAGGTCTTCGACCTCGCGGCCGACCCCGGGGAGCGCGAGGAGCTGCGGGGCCCGATGCCGCCCGCCGCCGATGCGCTCCGCCAGGCCCTCGACGCCTGGTGGGCCGAGCGGGAGCGCGAGACCGCCACCGCGGGCAGCTCGCCCGGGGGCGAAGGCCTGAAGCAGGCGCTCCGCGACAACGGCTACTGGGGCCTCGTGCAGGGCGACGCCGCGGGCACCGGCGGCAAGCCGTCGCCGGCCACCGGCGGCAAGGCCGCGTCCCCCTCGCCGGGCGCCTCCCCACCCCCGGGCGGCGCCACGCCACCGCCCGCGGGCCCCTCCCCCACGAGCGGCGGCCGCGGCCGGCCCGGGCCCGTCCCACCCCCACCACCGGGGGGTTGACACCGGGGCGCCCGCCTGCGGAGATAGGGGCGGGTCTACCCGATGTTCCTCCTCCTCGCGCTCGCGTGCGCTCCGGACATCCCCTCGAAGGTCCGCGACGACGACACCGCCGCGTGTTCCGGCACGTGGTTCCGCGACACCGACGGGGACGGCGTCGGCGACGCGACGCGCGGCACCGCGTCGGGCTGCGAGGCGCCCGCCGGCTACGTCGAACTCGACGGCGACTGCGACGACCTCGACGCCACGCTCTTCCCCGGCGCGGCCGAGCTCTGCGACGACGTCGACCAGGACTGCGACGGCGAATTCGACGAGGACGCTGCCGACGCCCCGTCCTGGCACGCGGACGTCGACGGCGACGGCTACGGCGACCCCGACAACACGCTCCGGGCCTGCGAGCCGCCCGGCGCCTGGCTCGCCGACGCCTCGGACTGCGACGACACCGACGCCGCCGTGTTCCCCGGCGCGCCGGAGACCTGCGACGGCGCCGACCAGGACTGCGACGGGGCGGTCGACGAGGATCCGGTCGAGACGCCCACCTGGTACACGGACGCCGACGGCGACGGCTGGGGCGACGCGCCCATCGAGGCGGCCTCCTGCGAGGCCCCCGCCGGCTTCGCCGCGGTCGACGGCGACTGCGACGACGCCGACCCGCTCGTCTTCCCCGACGCCGCGGAGGTCTGCGACGGCGCCGACCAGGACTGCGACGGCGCGGCCGACGAGGACGCGGTCGACGCCCCCGCCTGGCACGTGGACGCCGACGGCGACAGCTTCGGCGACGCCGCCACCTCCGTCCCCCACTGCGAGGCCCCCGCAGGCTACGTCGCCGACGACGCCGACTGCGACGACGCCGACGCCACCGTGTTCCCCGGCGCCACCGAGCGCTGCGGCGGCATCGACGAGGACTGCGACGGAGAGGTCGACGAGGACGGCGCCGCCCCCACGACCTGGTACGCGGACGCCGACGGCGACGGCTTCGGCGACCCCGGCGCCTCGACCGAATCCTGCCTCGCGCCCGCCGGCTACGTCGACCTCGCCACGGACTGCGACGACGCCGATCCCCTCACCTCCCCCGCGGGCACCGAGGTCTGCGGCGGCGGCGACGAGGACTGCGACGGGCGCGTGGACGAGGGCGTCCCCCCGGGCCTCTGGTACGCCGATCTCGACGGGGACGGCTTCGGCGACCCCTTGAGCGCCGCGAGCGCGTGCGCGGCGCCCGCCGGCCACGTCACCGACGCCACCGACTGCGACGACACCGACGCGCTCGTCTCCCCCGGCGGCACCGAGATCTGCGGCGGCGGCGACGAGGACTGCGACGGCGTCACCGACACCGACGCCACCGACCTCTCCACCTGGTACCTCGACGCCGACAACGACGGCTACGGCGACCCCGCTTCGCCCGCGCTCGCCTGCGAGGCCCCGGCCGGGCACGTCGCCGGCGCCACCGACTGCGACGACACCGACCCCCTGACCTCACCCTCGGGCATCGAGGTCTGCGGCGGGAGCGACGAGGACTGCGACGGCGTCACGGACACGGACGCGATCGACCCCTCCCCCTGGTACGAAGACGCCGACGGGGACGGCTTCGGCAACGCCGCGTCCTTCGCCCTCGCCTGCGACGCGCCGGCCGGCCACGTCGCCGACGACACCGACTGCGACGACGCCGACGCGACCGTCTCCCCCGCGGCCGACGAGCTCTGCGGCGGCGGCGACGAGGACTGCGACGGGAGCACTGACGAGGCCGACGCCGTCGGCGCCTCCACCTGGTACGCGGACGCCGACATCGACGGCCGCGGCGATCCCGGGAGCGCCGTCACCACCTGCACGCGGCCCTACGGCCACGTCTCCGACGACTCCGACTGTGACGACACCGACCCCGCCGTGCACCCGGGCATGACGGAGAGCTGCGCCACGGCCTACGACGACAACTGCGACGGGGACACCAACACGGCGGGCGCGACCGCGTGCACCAACTTCTACGCCGACGACGACGGCGACACCACCGGCGACCCGGCCGACGCGGTGTGCCGGTGTACGGCCACCGCGTCGCACCCCGTCGAAAACGACGACGACTGCGACGACACGGACGCCACGCTCTACCCCGGGGCCCCCGAGGCCTGGGGCGACGGCATCGACCAGGACTGTGGTGGCGACGACGACTGGGGCGTCATCGACGAGCAGACCGTCGCGCTCTGGGGCGCCACCAGCGATTCGGCCGGCTTCTCCGTCTCCTCCACGGGTGACATCGACGGCGATGGGCTCCCGGAGCTGGTGGTCGGGGCCTACAACGCCTCGGTCGGGGGCACCCGGTACGGCGCGGCGTACGTCCTCTTCGGGGCGCCGACCGCCAGCGACCTGCTCTCGTCCGCGGCGGACCTGACGCTGTCCGGCGAGGACGCGGGCGACCAGTTCGGGTACTCGGTCGGCTCCGGGGACATCGACGGCGACGGGGACGTCGACCTCGTGGTCGGCGCGCGGAACGCGGACCGGGGCGGCGAGGCCTACCTCTTCCGCGGGCCCCACACGGCCGGGACGATCGCGGCCAGCGCCGCCGACGTGAACGTCTACGGCCGCGCGACCATCGCCGACACCGTCGGCCAGGCGACGACGTTCGTGGGCGACCTCGACGGCGACGGCGCGGACGAGTGGGCGATCGGCGCCCCCTACTACGGGTCCGGCGCGACCAGCCTGGGCGCGCTCTTCCTCGTCTCGTCGCCCACCGACGGCGCGCTCGCGGCCAGCTCGGCGGACGTGATGCTCACCGGCGCCACGGGCAGCGATCGGCTCGGCTCGGTGCTGGCGCGCGTCGGCGACCTCGACGGGGACGGCGTCGACGACCTCGCCGTCGGGATGCCCTACTGGTGGGCCGGGAGCGCGCGGCTCGGCGCGGTCCTGGTCGTCTACGGGATGCCCGCCGCGGGGACGATCGACGACGCCGCCGACGTCGTGCTCAGCGGTTCGCTCAACAACACCCTGGCCGGCTGGTCCCTGAGCGCCGTCGGAGACGTGGACGGGGACGGCCTCACCGACCTCGCCGTCGGCGAGCCGGCCATCGGCGGCCTGCCCGGGCACGCCTACGTCGTCACCGAGCTGGCCTCGGGCTTCCTGATGGACGCGACCACGACCATCGAGGGCGTCGTCTCGGGCAACCTCGGCTCCTCGCTGGCGGGCGGCGGCGACCTCGACGGCGACGGCGCCCCCGACCTCCTCGTGGGCGAGCGCTACTCGAGCTACACCGGCGGCGCCGGCCGGGTGCACGTGTTCACGGCGCTCCCGACGGGCGTGCTGATGACCGACGACGCGGCGGCGACGCTGGAGGGCGACGTCGGCGACTACACGGGCCACGCGGCCGCGCTCCTGGGGGACGCGGACGGAGACGGGCTGGACGACGTGCTCGTCGGCGCCTACGGGGACGACACGACCGGGGCCACCGCTGGCGCGGCGTACTTCCTCCGCGGCAGGTGACCCGTGCTCCTCTCCCTCCTCCTCGCGTGCGCGCCCGACCTCCCGACGAAGATCCGGGACGAGGACACCGGCGGCTGCGCCGACACGTGGTATCGCGACACCGACGGGGACGGTGTCGGCGACGCCACGCGCGGCACCGCCTCCGGGTGCGAGCCGCCCGAGGGCTACGTGGAGGCCGACGGCGACTGCGACGACCTCGACGCCACGCTCTTCCCCGGCGCGGTCGAGCTCTGCGACTCCGTGGACCAGGACTGCGACGGGGAGTTCGACGAGGACGCCGCCGACGCGCCCACCTGGTACGCGGACGTCGACGGGGACGGCTTCGGCGACCCCGACGGCGCGCTCCGGTCCTGCGAGGCCCCCGGCGCCCACCTCGCCGACGCGTCGGACTGCGACGACCGCGACGCCGCCGTGTTCCCCGGCGCGCCCGAGACCTGCGACGGCGTGGACCAGGACTGCGACGGGGCGGTCGACGAGGACCCGGTCGAGACCCCGACCTGGTACACGGACGCCGACGGCGACGGCTGGGGCGACACGCCCGTCGAGGCGGCCTCCTGCGAGGCCCCGGCCGGCACGTCCGCCGTCGACGGCGACTGCGACGACGCCGACCCCCTCGTGTTCCCCGACGCCGCGGAGGTCTGCGACGGCGCGGACGACGACTGCGACGGGCTCCCCGACGAGGACGCGACCGACGCCGCCCGCTGGTACGCGGACGCCGACGGCGACACGTACGGCGACGCCGCCATCTTCGCGGACGCCTGCGAGGCCCCGGCCGGGCACGTCCCGGACGACACCGACTGCGACGACACCGACGCCACCGTGTTCCCCGGCGCCACCGAGCGCTGCGGGGGCGTGGACGAGGACTGCGACGGCGCGGTGGACGAGGGCTCCGCCGCCCCCACGACCTGGTACGCCGATGCCGACGGGGACGGCTTCGGCGACGCCGGCGCCTCCGTCGAGTCCTGCCTCGCGCCCGCCGGCTACGTCGACCTCGCCACGGACTGCGACGACGCCGACCCCTCGGCGTCTCCCGCCGGCACCGAGGTCTGCGGCGGCGGCGACGAGGACTGCGACGGCGCGGTCGACGAGGGCTCCGCCGCCCCAGCCACCTTCTACGCCGACGCGGACGGGGACGGCTTCGGTGATCCCCTCAGCGCCACGAGCGCCTGCTCTGCCCCCGCCGGCCACGTCGCCGACGCCACGGACTGCGACGACGCCGACGCGCTCGTCTCGCCCAGCGGCACCGAGGTGTGTGGCGGCGGCGACGAGGACTGCGACGGCGCCACCGACACGGACGCCACCGACCCCGCCACCTGGTACGCGGACGCCGACGGCGACGGCTTCGGCGACGCCTCGTCCCCGACGCTCGCTTGCGACGCGCCCCCCGCCCACGTGGCGGACGCCACCGACTGCGACGACACCGACGCGCTCGTCTCGCCCGCCGGCACGGAGGTCTGCGGTGGCGGCGACGAGGACTGCGACGGCGTGACCGACACCGACGCGACCGACCCCGCCACCTGGTACGCGGATGCCGACGGCGACGGCTTCGGCGACGCCGCCGTCACCGCGGTCGACTGCGTGGCGCCCGCGTCCTACGTCGCCGAGGGCACCGACTGCGACGACGCCGATCCCGCGGTCTCGCCCGCGGCCGACGAGCTCTGCGGCGGCGGTGACGAGGACTGCGACGGCACGGTCGACGAGGACGAGGCCATCGACGCCACGACCTGGTACCGCGACGCCGACGTGGACGGCCGGGGCGACCCCGACACCACCGTCACCACCTGCGTGCGGCCCTACGGCTACCTCGCCGACGACTCCGACTGCGACGACACCGACCCCGCCGTGCACCCCGGCATGACCGAGCTCTGCGCCACCGCCTACGACGACAACTGCGACGGGATCACGGTCGAGGTGGGCGCCGCGGATTGCGTGGACTGGTTCGCCGACGCCGATCTCGACGGCGCCGGCGACCCGGACCTGTCCCAGTGCCAGTGCGAAGGCGACGCCAGCTTCCCGGCCGACAACGGCGACGACTGCGACGACTCCGACGCGACCGTGTACGGCGGGGCCCCCGAGGTCTGGGGCGACGGCGTCGACCAGTCCTGCGACGGCGACGGCGACGCCGCCGAGCTCGTCGACGACGCGGTGGCGCTCCTGGGCGTCCTCGCGGAGGACCTCGCCGGCTCCGCGGTCAACGGCGGCGACTTCGACGGGGACGGGCTCCCCGACCTCGTGGTCGGCGCGCCGTCCGCCGATGTCGGCGGCACGAACGCCGGCGAGGTGTACGTCTGGTTCGGCGCCCCGACGGGGTCCGGCTCGCTCGACGACGCCGACCTGAGCTTCGAGGGCGTCGACGCGGGCGACAGGGCAGGCTCCTGGGTCGGCGGCGGCGATGTCGACGGGGACGGCCTCACCGACCTCGTCGTGGGCGCGCCCGAGGCCGACACCGGCGGCGTCGCGTACGTGCTCCTCGCGCCGGACACGACCTCGACGCTCGCCGGGGCGGACGTCACGGTGTCGTCCTCCTCCGTCCGCACCTCCCTCGGCTCCTACGTCGGCCTCGTCGGGGACCTCGACGGCGACGGCGCCGACGAGCTCGTCGTGGGCGACACGAACAGCACGACCGACCCCCTGTACCTCTACGCGGCGCCGAGCGGCGCGCTGGGCACCGCCGACGCCACCGTGATCCTGACCACGGCCACCGCGGGCGGCTCCGCCACGAACGCAACGCGCGCCGGCGACCTCGACGGCGACGGCGTGGACGACCTCGTCGTGGGCGCCCCCGGCCTCTGGGTCGGCAGCGTCCCCGTCGGCGGCGCCTTCGTCTTCTACGGCCTGCCCGCCGACGGCTCGCTCGACATGGTCGCCGACGCGCGGCTCGAGGGCGTGGCCATCTCGGAGGAGGCCGGCACCTCGGTCGCGCCCGCCGGGGACATCGACGGCGACGGCCTCGGCGACCTCCTCGTGGGGGCGCCCGGCCCCACCCACGCCGCGGGCCTCGTCTACCTCGTGACCGACCTCGCCACCGCGGACCTCGCGCTCGCGCACACGATCTTCACCGGCGCGTACTCCGGCGCCCTCGGCACCTCCGTCGCGGGCGGCGGCGACGTCGACGGCGACGGCACCCCCGACCTCGTGCTCGGCGAGCCCTTCGACGCCTTCACCGGCGCGAGCGGGGCGGTGCACGTCGTGCTCGACATCCCCACGGGCACGGTCACCCTCGACGACGCCGACGCCTCGCTGCAGGGCACCACCGCCTCGAACACCGGCGGCGCGGTGCACCTCCTCGGGGATGCCGACGGCGACGGCCTCGACGACCTCCTCCTGGGCGCGTGGCACGACGACGTGTCCGACACGGACGCGGGCGCGGCCTGGTTCGTGGCGGGGAGGTAGTCGGGCTCTTGGGGCGGGGGGGCGCTCCGCGCGAGAGCGCGGGGGCGAAAGCCCCGCAGAGCCGAAGGCGTGCGGGGATCGTACGGCCCCCCCGCAACGCCCCCCCTTCCCAGTTTCAGCCCAACACCCCCTCGATCGGCTCCCCCAGCTCCCCGGGGTCCACCCCTCCGAGCGCGAGCAGCGTCGCGCCCAGGTTCTTCGTCCCGATCTGCCTCCCGCCGTCGTCGAGCTCGCCGGTGGCGAAGTCGATGGCGCGGCCGGTGAACAGCGCGTCGTAGCCGCCCACCACGCGGTCCCCGGTGACGTTGGGCCCCACGATCAACGTGCTCGTGTGTGGCCAGTGGTCCTTGCCCGCGCCGCCGTTCTCCTGCGGCGTGCGCCCCATCTCGGAGAGCACGACCACCACGGTCTCGTCGGCGAGCGAGGCGGCGCGCGAGCCGGGCGCCGCGGCGAGCCGATCCACCAGGTCGCCGAGGCCGGCGAAGAGGTCCTCGAACATCGCCGCCTGGTTCGCGTCGTTGTCGCTGTGGCTGTCCCAATCGACGTAGTCGTGGGCCAGCGTGACACAGCGGGAGAGGTCCTGGGACAGGAGATCCACGGCGAGGGCGGACTGCTCGACGAGGCGCGTGCTCGTGGGCCACGTGAGCGTGGAGGCGCGCTCCTTCAGCGTGGCGAGGCGCCCGAGCGACGAGCTGTGCGCGGCGGTGAGCGCCTTCTCGCGGGCGCCCACCGCACGCGCGGCGCGATCCGCCGAGAAGCGCGCCACGGCCGCGTCCATCGTCGCGAGGCCCGCCGAGGAGAAGCGGCGCGGCGCGGCGTCCGCCCGGTCGAGCAGGCGCCCGTCGAGCACCTCCTCCACCCAGGCCGTGGCGCCGATGCGTGTCACGTACCCGCCGAGCGTCCCCGGGAAGTTGGGCCCGTCGACCACCACGTGCGGCAGCGCGTAGCGGTCGCGCGCGGCGTAGGCGATGCGCGCCGGCCAGTCGGCTTCGGTGGCGACGTTGGATCCGCGCAGCGCGAGGTTGAGGCACTCGGTGTGCCCGAGCGAAGGCACCACGAGGCCGTTGAGGATCAGCGCGCGCTCGTGCCACGCCTCGAAGAAGGCACGCACCGACGGGCGGCTCGCGTGGTCGACGAAGCGTACGCCGCCCACCTCGGCGACGGTCGCGTCCGCCTCCGTGGACACCGCGGGGTTGTCGAACGCGGGCGCGTACACGCGGGTGGGATCCCAGCCGCGGAACACCACGACGAACACGAACTTCAGGTCCTCCGCCGACACGGCGGCACGCGCGGGGGGTGACACGGCGGCCCCGGCCGCGAGGGCGGCGCTGCCGGCGAGGAGGTGGCGGCGGGTGAGCATCAGTAGAGCACGAAGTCGGGGTGGCGGAAGAGGATGGCGAGCACGCCGGCCCAGGCGCCCTCGGCGTCGCCCTCCGACGCGAAGAGCGCGCCCCAGGCCGTGGTGAGTGCGTCGAGCTCCTCGTCGGTGGCGTCGCGGGAGAGCACGCGGAGGACCAGCACGCGCAGGCGGTCCCGGTCCGGGGAGGTGGTGGTGAAGTCGTCCGCCTCGAAGAGCCGCGCGCCGTCGGGGTCGGCGCGGTCGGCGGCCGCCACGTGCGCGGCGGCGGCCTCGGCGAGGCGTTGGTGGACGAGTGTCATCGTGGGCGTCGGATCCAACACGGCGGCGGCCCCGAACACCGCGCGCCCACCCCCCGCCATGGAGCGGAGGCCGAAGCGATCCTCCGCGAAGACGTCGTTCCCGTCGCTCTCGAAGCCGAAGCCGGTGAGGTCCTCGAGCTGGGTGACGTACTGGTCCGGTGTCACCATCTTCCACGTGGCGCCCGCCGGATCGACCGTTGGGAGCGTCCGGTACTCTTCGCTCGCCATCACCGACCGCCACAACGCCCGCACCGTGAGCCCCCCCGCGAGGAACGCCTCCCGGTGCGCCACGAGCGCGTCGGTGTCCCCGAGCCCCATCTCCCGCTGCAGCAGCACCTCCGCCGCCTGCTCGACCGCGCACGTCGGGAAGCGCGGATCCGCCGCGATCGACGCGCCGAGATCGGCCAGATCCCCGCCCGGCGCGCCGTAGTAGCCGGGCGGCACGCCGCCGTGGGTCTCCCAGAGACGTTCGCGCTCCGGGTGGTAGTACGCGAGGTCCGCCGGGTTGGTCGTGAACTCGACGTAGAAGCCCCAGAGGTACGCCCCGAGCGGGTCGAGCGACACGTGACACGCCACGCAGCTCGGGTTCTCGCGGATGGCGTCGCGGATCGCGGCGTCGTCGGTGAGATCGACGTTGGCGTCGAGCTCCACGGAGCGCTGGAGCACGTCGTCGCACAAGAGGATGCGCGCGAGCGCGTTGGCGCGGCCGCGGTTCGCGTTCCCGGTGGTGGTCGGGTAGCGCCACCACAAGCCGTTGGTCGCGAGCACGCCCGCGGCGGGCCGGTGGTCGGTCCAACGCGCCTTCCGCCAGCCCTCGCCGGAGTAGTCGGTGGGGTACCAGGCGGACAGGCGCTCGTCCACCATCGTCCAGTCGCCGGTGACCAGCGTCGTGTACGGGAGGTCGTTCGCCGCGATGTACCCGAGCACCCGGAGCGGCTCCTCGCCGACGGACGCGAGGTAGCCCGCCTCGTCCTCCACGGAGTAGCTCTCGCCGGCGCTGTCGGCCTGGTCGGCGCGCGTGAGCCAGACCGACGCGAGCGAGGTCCACACGCGGTCCCCGAAGCGCGGGTCGGACAGGTAGTAGTCGAGGTAGCCCTCGGCGAGCGTGGGGTCCTCGCGCACCTTCTCGAGGTCCGCGAGGGACGGCCGCACGCCGCGCGCGTCGAGGCTCCACCGCACGAGCAGCGCCTCCGCGGGTGTCGGGGCCTCCGCCTCGCACCCGGCCAGGGCCAGGAGCAGCGCCGCCACCGGGGCGCGTTTCAGCCCTCCCACGGGTCCACGTCGAAGCGCGCCAGCGCCGAGAAGTCCGCGCACACCTCGCCGAGCGGCGCGCCGTCGACCGCGGCCGCGCCACACCCGTCGCACGCCACGTCCCCGTCGAACGCGACCTCGTACCAGGTGCCCGCCGCGTCGAGGATCTCGACCGCGCCGGCGGGCTCCGCCGTGCACCCGCCCGCCGCGCTGGAGAGCGCGAAGTCGTACACGTAGGCCCACGCGACGCCGTCGAGCCGCGACACCCCCACGGTCCACGTCCCGTCCCAGCCGCCCTCGGCCTCCACGAGGTCCACGTAGAGCTCCACGCCGCGGTCCCGCGCGATCCACCCGTCCGCGAACGCCCCGTCCCCCTCCACCTCGAACTCCCCCCAGAGCTCGCCGCGGATCGCGCGCGCGCCCGCGTCGGTGTCGTAGTCGCGGTACCAGCTGTAGCCGAGGAGCTCGTAGCGGGCGTCGGGCCCGACCACGCGCACGTTCCCGGTGGAGTAGTCCCACACCCGGTGCCACGCGTCGATCTCCCCGAGCACGATGTGGAAGTCCTCGATGTGGCTGAGCTGGCCCACCCCGTACCAGGCCCACCCGTCGGCGGTCGTGCAGTCCCCGGCCACCGCGGTCTGTGGGCCGTTGGTCTCGTAGGCGGGGCAGCCCTCCTCGCGGTGGGTCATGGCCGCGTCGAAGGCGTCGGTGACCGTCCGCGGGCGGAGCGCGCGGGTGGCCGCGATCGTCTCGTCCAGCGCGACCTCGAGCTCCGCGGGCGTCAGGAGCACGCGTTCGTCCGGCGGCGGCTGCCAGCTCCACGCGCTCGGCCGCGGCGGCGTCTCCTCCGCGGGGGCGCAGGCGAGCCCACTCCACAACGCGACGATCACGGCGTCTCCCGCGTCGAAGGCTGGCAGACGCCGCGGCGGGGTGTCAAGCGCCCGGCGTGCCTACGGCGTCCCGATCCCCATCGTCACGATCCACCCGCCGAGGAGCGCGAAGATCACCGCGGCCACGAAGCGCGCCTTCGAGAGGTCGAAGCGCGCGAGCCGCTCGCCGAGGAACACCACCGGCGCGTTGGCGAGGAGCAGCCCGAGCGTGGTCCCGGCGATGACCCACGTGGCGGACCCGGGGTGCGCCGCGGCGAGGCCGACCGTGGCGATCTGCGTCTTGTCGCCCATCTCCGCGAGGAAGAAGCTCACCACGGTCACCAGGAACGCGCTGCCGGTGCGCGGCTTCTCGTCGTCGAGCTTGTCCGGCACGAGCGTCCACCCGGCCATGCCGAGGAAACCGAGCCCGAGCACCCACCGGAGCACCGTGGGCCCGAGCCAGCCGGCCACCTGCGCCCCGATCGCCCCGGCGAGCGCGTGGTTGAGCACGGTCGCCACGGTGATCCCCGCGAGGATCGGCCAGGGGCGCTTGTAGCGGGCCGCGAGCACCAGGGAGAGCAGCTGCGTCTTGTCGCCGATCTCGGCCACGGCCACGGCGAGCGTCGAGGTGAGGAGCGGGTGCATGAGCCCGGCCGGCTAACGCGCACCCCCTGCCTCGGCCGGGCGCGCCCCGCCCCCGTGACGCGCCGTTACCGGATCCCGAGCAGCTCGACCTCGAACACGAGCGTGGCGCCGGGCGGGATGCGGCCGCCGGCCCCGCGCTCGCCGTAGCCGAGGGACGGCGGGATCTCGAGCCGCCGCCGCTCCCCGACGCGCATCCCGGTCACGCCCTCCTCCCAGCCCTTGATCACGCGCCCCTGGCCGAGCACGAACTCGAGCGGCTGGCCGCGGTCGAGGCTCGAGTCGAACTTCGTGCCGTCCGCGAGCCACCCGGTGTAGTGCACCGCGGCCGTCTGGCCGGTCGCCGCGACGGGCCCGTCGCCCTCCCGGAGCACCCAGTACTTCAGCCCCGAGGCCGTGGTGACAACGGGGATGCCGTCGATGGGCGCCTGCGCGGCGGTCTGCGCGACCTGCACGGGCGCGGGCCCGTACGCGACGCCGGCGGGCGGGGCGGGGGTGGTGCCGGGCGGGAGCGACGTGGTGGCGCAGGCGAGGAGCAGGAGCAACATCGTGGGCCGCTATCCGGTTGCGGCCGCCCGGGTCAGCGCCCCCACACGTCCACCCACACCGCCGTGTCGCAGGAGTACTCGGCGTTCGGCGAGGTCGAGAGCGTGAGCGGCCCCGGCGCCACGACCACGTCGAAGGCCTCGGCCGGCGCGTAGTTGGTGATCGTCCCGGACTGCCACAACGTGGCGCCGCCCTGCACGACCGCGAAGGTCGCGCCGTCCCCGCACTGCTGCGCCCAGTCCTGGAGCCCCGCCTTGCCGACCAGGCGCGTCACCCCGTCGGGGATCGTGAGCGTGACGGTGCTCGGCGCGTGCGCGAACGCGCCGGTGCAGTAGTGCTCGCCGGCCACGTTGAAGCCTTGCGCCCAGTAGGTCCGGTCCACGAGGAGCTCGCCCCAGCCCACGGTGCCGGTCGGTGCCATGTCCGCGAGCGGGACACCGTCGGCCTCGCAGCGGGCGACCTCGCCGCCCGCCAGCCGCGAGAGCCGCGTGTGGAGCCAGAGCCGCACGTCGTGGCGCCGCCGGTCGAAGGAGGGGCCGTAGCCGAGCACGTCGGCGTACACGTCGTCGCGGATGAGCGCCGCCGCGGCGGCGGCCTCGGCGTCCACCGTCTCCCAGTCCATCGCGTCCGCGAGGAGCTCGTCCACGAGCGCGTCGGCGTCGAGCCCGAGCTCCAGGTTGCGCTTCAGCACCGGGTCCTCGTAGTCGGCCCCGGTGACGGGGTTGTAGGACCAGGGCGAGCTGCCCCACGGCGCCCGCGGGTCCACGCCCAGCGCCTCGGAGTAGTAGTAGCCGCCGAGGTCCACGTCGAAGTCCCAGGGGATGATCCGCCAGGTCCCGTGGTCGTCGTAGAGGTAGTAGTTGTTCGCGTCGGCCGAGAACGCGTCCATCGAGCCCATCACCGAGCGCGCCACGCTCTCGCGCCCGAAGCCCGCGAGGTCGAGCACCGCGGCGAGCTCCTCGTCCGAGCCGGTCGCCACCACCCCGCTGAGCGCCACGAGGTCGGTGCCGTCACTGTCCACTGAGGTCTGCGGCTCGAACCACGCGAGGCCGTCGTCCATCGGGTTGAGCCCCTGGCCCCAACGGCCCGAGATCATCCCGTAGAGCACGCCGTCGTCGTGGCCGAACCAGCGCTCCACGAAGCGGTCGTCGATGCTCTCCATCACCACGAAGAAGCCCGCGGCCTCCCCGTTCACGGTCACGCGCGCCCAGCCCGTGCGCGCGGCCGGCACGCCGAAGCGACGCATCACCGAGGTCGCCAGGTGCTCGTTCAGGAAACCCGGGTCCTGCGAGCTGTTGTCGAGCTTCAGCTCGTCGAGGCCGCGGAAGTCCTGGCCCTCCACCAGCCGGTCGAAGGAGATCTTCAGCGACGACTTCCCGGCGATCTGGCTCCCCTGCCCGAACGCGCGGACCGCCACGTCGGGCAGCTGCTCGCCCTGCCAGCGGAAGGTCGCGGGCTTCCACGTCTCCGCCCAGGGGTTGTCGCGCAGGTCCGCCCAGTCGGCGTCGGCCATCTCGAGCTCGATGGTCGCCACGACGGTCGGGTCGAAGATCGCGTCGGTGGGATCGGGCTCCGCCGTGTCGGCGAGCCCCGGGATCACCTCCACCACGGAGCCGCCCGGGCCCTCGCCCGCGCGGTCCGGCCGCGCCCCGGGGACGACCGCCGTACAAGCGAGGAGCGCGAGCATCCGCGAATCCTACCCGCCGACGCTCCAGTACGCCGCGAGGTCGGCCGAGCCGCCCTCCACCCACGCGCGGATGGCCGCCTGCTCGGGCGCGATCTGCCGCCGGGTGCACTCGCGCTTGGGGTCGGACTCCACGTCCCCCGCGATGAGCGCCGTCCAGCGGTCCACCTCGGCGAGCAGCGCGTCGGTGTCGACGCTCTCGACCACGTCCGCCACCGCGGCCGCGTGCTCCGCGCGGCAGCCCTCGTCCGCCCAGCACTCCTTCACGAGCGCCCCGGTCGGCGACGCCCAGCTCATCCCCCAGGTCCCCGGCGAGAGGAAGGCGTAGTCGAGGTCGTAGACGAGCAGGTCGGCGAGGCCGTCCGCCGGGTCGAAGTAGACCCGGTAGTTGTTCGTGTTCATCGCGTAGCCGTCGAGGTGGCCGGTCCACTGCTCGGCGGCGAGGTGCCGGCGGAACCGCGCCGTGTCGAGCACCGGCCCGAAGCGCTCCTCGAAGGTGCCGTCCGCCGAGAGCGCGTCGCGGATGCCGTAGAGGTCCGCCCGGCCGACGTCGGTTCCCTCCTCCAGCTGGAAGTAGTCGACCTGCTCGGGCGTGAAGTCGATGAGCGCAAAGTCACCGCGCTCCGAGTAGACGTACTTCCCGTCGTAGAGGTTGCCCGACCCGTCGGCGTAGCGGTCGGCCAGGAAGCGGTCGTCGGGGAACTCGACCGCCACGTAGAGCCCGTAGTCCTCCCCGTTGACCGTCACGCGCGTGTACACGGTGCGCGGCGCCGGGAGCCCGAGCTGGCGCCAGAGCGCGTAGCCGACGGGCTCGCGCAAATACGAGCAGTCCACCACCTCGTTGTTGAGCGCGAGCGTCTCGTGGTCCCCGAGGCGCTGGTCCTTCTCGAAGCGGTTGAAGTCGAGCTTGAATTTCGGCTTGCCGTCGAGGTCGCGGAAGGACCCGTACTTCCCCCGCAGGCGCACGCCCACGCGCGCGAATTCCGCGCCGTCGACCGTCACGCTCCCCTCCGCGTAGTCGTAGGGGTTGCGCTGCAGGCTCCGCGCGGCGTCCGTCTCGAGCGTGATCGCCACCTCGTGCACGAAGGTGTCGTCGAAGAACTCGGCCTCCACGCGGTCGCCGGTGTCGGCCGGCCCGTCGCCCACGGTCTCGACGGCACGCCCGTCGGCGGCGGATTCGTCGGTCCCGAAGGTGGCGGGCCCACAACCGAGGAGCAGGAGCGCGAGCATGGGCTCCAGGGTAGCGCGCCGACAGCCGGATGCCAGGGTTGGATCGAGTCGATCTTGGGGCAGGGGGGGGGGGGGCCCCCCCCCCACCCCCCCCCCCCCCCCCCGGGGGGGGCGGGGGCGGGGGGGGGGGGGGCGCGGGGGGGGCCCGGGGTCCCACACCCCCCCCCCCCCC
>CAYWGD010000075.1:18524-36587 GCA_964457335.1 uncultured Enterobacteriaceae bacterium
CGCGGAGCTGGCGCGCGCGATGGGGAGCCCGGGTAGCGCGCCGACTGCCGGTTGCCCGGGTGGGACCGTCTCGATCTTGGGGCGGGGGGGGGGGGCCCCCCCCCGCAACGCCCCCCCCACGCCGCGTGTGGCCGCGTCGCCGCGGTGGACGACGGCGCGGTGGCACCGGTTGCACCACACGGCCGCAACCCGAGCGGTTGCGGCCGGCCGGGGCAACTCCGCTTGCAACGCAAGCGCTTCCGGCGGATGGTAGCCGCTTCCCCGACGTAGGACGGAGCGGACCCCACCCCGCCCCAAGGAGGCCCCCGTGTCCAGCACCAGCTCCGCCCTCTCGCTCCTCCGCACCCTCGTGGCCCGCCGTCACGAGAAGCACCTGGCGTTCGCCGCCGAGTGGCACACGGCCTGGAACGCCGCCGGCAAGCGCAAGCTCGCGCGCGACACCGTCGAGTCCCGGCTCTCGAACCTCTTCGCCGACCTCGACGACGGCTGGTCCTTCTTCTTCAAGGACCCGGACCGCGCGCGGCTCCTCTTCGACCTGCTCGACGCCTCGGAGGCTGAGCGCGAGCACGTCCACGCCGCCGCGGCCGACCGGCTCGCCGGGCGCCGCGCCGCCCGCGTCTGCGTGGACCTGCACCCCTTCGCCGGCGACGCCCACGCGCTGCTCGCGGCGGTGGAGGACGCCGTCCTCGCCGCTCCCGGGGCCACACCCGCGGCCGTGCTCCTCACCCCCCACCAGTACCGCCACCTCCCGCTCACCTACGCGGACCTCAAGGAGAAGCTCGAGCTCGTGAAGGTGGCCGGACCGGCCGAGGCCGCGGCGGCACAGGAGCGCTTCCCCCGCGCGCTCCTCGTCGCGACCGTGCCCCCCCGCGCGGCCGACGGCACCCCCGATCTCGCGCGCTGGGCCGCCATCGCGTCGGAGGGCGGGCGGCTCGTGATCGAGCCGCCCGACGCCGTCGCGCGCTTCCTCGCCGACGGCGCGCTCGACGCGCTCCCCGACGTGCCCGCGGCCCACCGGCTGGACGCCCTCGGCCTTCGCGCGCTCGACGATCCTCCGGCCGCCCTCGACGGGCCCGCGCTCCGCCGCCGCCTCGTGGCGCTCGCCGAGGGTACGGCCGACGGCCCGCCCGCGACCCGGCTCGCCGAGGCGCTGGCCTGGGGCGTGGTCGCGGCCTCCACCGACGCCGAGCGCGTCCAGGCGGCGCTGCGGGCGGCGGGGCACGCCGTGGAGGTGGTCGGCGACGACGCCCTCGCGCGCCTGCTCGACCGCGCGGCGCGGCGGCCCGCGCGCGGCGTGTACGTCGCCGAGGACGGCTGGCACCTGCTCAACGTGGCGCCGCCCGCCGCGCTCGCCGGGCACCCGCGCGTCCACGTGCACCGCGTGGAGGTCGCCGCCACGGCGCTCCGCCGGTTGCACGAGGCCGTGTCCGGCCGCACCGCGCGGGAGATGGAGCTCGACCCGCGCCTCGACGCCGCCGTCGCGGCGCTCGACCCCGAGGGCCGAGAGGCCGCCGCGTTCGCCCACGCGCGCGCCTGGCTCCTGCACGGCGGGCTCGCGCCGGCCGCCGACCGCCCCTGCCCCGAGCCGATGGCGCGGCTCGGCCGGCTCCTCGCGCACGAGGTGCCGCGGGCCGAGGTGCGGTGGCGCCGGTTGCCGGACGCCGACGAGGAGCCCGCGCGCGACGTGCTCGTGTGCGCGATGGCCGACGCCGCGCCGCTCCTGGACTCCGTGTGGGAGCAGGTCCCTCCCGCGACCGCCCCCTTCTGGCACGGGCGGACCACCCGGGTGACCGCCCTGTGTCCCGGCGAGCCGCCGCAGCTCGACGCGTGGTGGCCCCAGGGGAACTGGCGGCCGCCCGCCCGGGCCTGGGAGGGCGAGCGGTACGTCGGCCGCGCCGCGGTGCCCGCCGCGCTCCCCGTCGACGACGACGCCTGGCTCGACGCGTTCGAGGCCCGCGGGCCCGACGCGCCGGACGCCTGGCTCGCGGCGCGCTTCGACGCCGCCCGGGCCGAGGGCCGCCTCGACGAGCTCATGGAGCGCCGCCGGTACGTCAACCGGAGCGGGGTCCGGCACGCCGGCCAGGTCCGCCAGGAGGCCGAGGACGACGCGTTCGCCGCCGCGTTCGCGCCGGTGGCCGCCTCGCGCGCGCGGATCGACGATCCGGACTGGGCCGAGCTCGACCTGCACCTCGCGCTCGCGTGGCTCGCGCTGCGACAGGCGCTCGCCTCCCGCGCGCCCGTCGCGCTGCACGACGGCCGGCACCTCCTGCCGATCCAGCCCGGCCTGTTCGCGGAGATCACGACCGTGGAGGCGCCGCGCGTGTCGCCCGTCCGCGCCGCGTTCGGCCGCGCGTTCGGCGTGGGGGACGCCCACCGGCCGGCGTCCACGGCGCGCTGGTCGACGTGGACGCTGAGGCCATCCCGGAGCGGGCGCGGCCTGGAGCTGCACGCCTCCCCCTTCCACGTGCCGGTCGCGACCTACGCGGGCCACGTCCAGTCGACGGGCGCGATGGAGCTCGGCGTCGTCGTCCCCGCCGAGCTGCACCTCGTCGGCGAGGGCGTGGCCGCGACGGTCCGCTTCCGGGCGGAGCCCTACGGGCTCGCAGGGATGCCCGCCCGATCGACCGCGACGTAGATTTCGCGCTTCGGTCTGTCACATTCCGGGCGATCTCGCGGTGCTCGCGCCGATCGTCCCTGGCACGCCGCATGCTTGGTTGTGCGCCGCCACCCCGGAGAACCTCGCATGCGCCTCCCCGCTTCGTTCCTCCTCCTCCTCCTCGCCGCCTGCGGCGGCTCCATGGACATGAGCGGCGCCCAGGACCTCGGCGTCACCCCGGGCGGCTCCCAGGACATCGCCTACGCGCGCGAGATCATCGAGGCGGGCGGGATCCCCCGCCGCGAGCACTTCACCGCCGAGGGGCTCTTCTCCGAGCACGACCTCCCGCTCGCCGGGGACGGGGCCTGCGACGCGATCCTCTGCCCCGCCGCGGCGGCGACCCCCTTCTCGCCGATCGACGGCTCGGGCCCGCAGGCGCTCGTCCAGCTCGGCTTCGACACCGTGCTGGACGCGGAGACCTTCGAGCGGCGCCCGCTCGCGCTCGCCGTGGCCGTGGACGTGAGCGGGTCGATGGCCGACGGGAAGCTCGACGCGGTGAAGGACGCGCTGCACGTGATGGTCGACCAGCTCGACGAGCGCGACCAGGTGGCGCTCGTGGCCTTCGACAACACCTCCTGGACCGAGCTCTCGCTCACGACGATGGACGCCGAGGGCCGCGCGGCGCTCGATGCCGCGATCCGCGACCTCGAGGAGCTCGGCGGGACCAACATCGAGGCCGGCCTGCGCGAGGCGTACGACCACGTGGAGCCCACCGCGGGCACCGAGGGCGTCGAGACGCGTGTCATGTTGTTCACCGACGCCCAGCCCAACGTGGGGGACACCGGCGTGAACAGCTTCCTCGGCCTGGTCGGCGACCACGCGGAGCTGGGCATCGGCATCTCGGTGTTCGGCGTCGGGCTCGACATGGGCACCGAGCTCGCCGACGCTATCTCCAAGACCCGGGGCGGCAACTACTTCTACCTCGCGACGCAGGACGACATCCGGCAGGTGTTCGACGAGGAGTTCGACTACATCGTGACCCCGCTCGCCTACGACCTCGCTGTGGAGGTGACGCCGGCGAGCGGGGTCTCCCTCTACGCGGGCTGGGGCGCCGTGCTGGACGAGGGCGCCGACCGCCTCGACATCGGCGCGACCACGCTCTTCCTCTCCGCGCGCGACGGCGGGATGGGCGTGTCGCTCGTCGGGGACGCGATCCGCGACATGGCCCCCGGCACCACGCTCGCCACGTTCGACCTCGCCTACGAAGAGCTCGACGGCACCGCCGTCGCGGACAGCGTCACGGTTCGCTGGGACGGCGGCGCCACGCTCGGCACCGCGTCGACCCTCGCGGACGACGTGGGCGTGTACAAGATGGCCGGGCTCGTGGACGAGTTCCTCGCGCTCACCGCCGGCGCCGACTTCTGCTCGGAGGACCTCCCCGCCGACGACGCCGCCGCGCGCATCGAGGCGGCCGCCGCCCACCTCGCGGAAATCGCGGCCGCGCTCCCCGACGACGGCATGGCCGCCGAGGACGCGCTCATGCGCAAGCTCCTCACCAATCTCGCCGACGACGGCCGTGACGCCTGCGCCATCGGCGACACCTACGCCTACTGACTACTGGCTCCGGCCGTCGAACTGCGTCGTCGGGATCGACGCGAGGTCGATACCGTCGATGCAGCGGAGGTTCACGGCCACGACCTCGTTGCCGTCGGGGCCCACCCCGCGCGCGAAGCTGCGGATGCCGCAGGTGTTGCAGAAGAGGTGGTGGATGTGCCGCTTGTTGAACTGGTAGTCGGTGAGCGCGTCCTCGCCGGAGAGGAGCCGGAACGAGGCGGCGGGCACGAAGCTTAGGATCGTGCCCGTCTTCTGGCAGATCGAGCAGTTGCACGTGATGCCCTGCGACAAGGCGGCGGTGAGCTCCCAGCGCACCTTCCCGCAGTGGCAGCCGCCCTGGTACGTCTCGACTTCGGCCATCGGAACCTCCCCGGGGCTCGGCCCCGCGGCCGCCACGTACCGCGAGCCGGCCCCGCCCACCACGGGCGCGCGCGTCGCGATACAACCGGGCCCATGTCGCTCCTCGCGCTCGCGCTCACCGCCTGCTCCGACCACCGCCTGAACTACGGCACGAAGGACACCGGCGACACCGCGGCCGACACCGGGCGGACCGACACCGGCCCCGACACGGACACCGACACCGTCTGGGACACCGACGACCGCGACACGGACGAGACCGACACCGAGGAGCCCACGCCCGCCGTGTGCGAGCGCATCCTCGTGTACTCGACGGTGAGCGGGGCCGGCCGCGCGCGCGGGCGCTTCGCGGGGCTCGAGTCCGACCCGGTCCTCGCGCGCTGGACCGTCGACGTGCGGGAGCGCGCCGACGAAGGCCCGCTCACCGCCGCGCTGCTCGAGGACTACAGCCAGGTGTGGCTCTTCGGCACCGACCCCGCGCTCGACACGGCGCTCGACTTCGACGAGGTGCGCGCGATCCGCGACTTCGTCGACGTGGGCGGCGGGCTCTTCGTCGCGGGGGAGCACGAGGACACCGAGGAGTCCTACGCCGACGACGTGGCGCTCGTCGCGGAGCTCTACGGCGTGAGCTTCGAGGGCTCCCACCGCGAGGGCGACGACGGCGCGCTCGCGACGGTGACCGCCGTGGACGCGACGCTGCTCGCGGGCGTGTCCCAGCTGCCCGGCTTCGCGTCGGTGGCCGAGCTCGGCGTCACCGACTCCGCGGTGCAGGTGGCCGGGAAGCTCGGCGGGATGGCCGCCCTCGCCTACCGCGACGACGCGCGCATCGCGTTCGACCGCTCCTGGGAGGGGTGGACCGACAGCTGGCGCGGCACCGGCGACCAGCCCACGCTCGTGGGCGACGTGGCCACGTTCCTGGAGTGGTGCGCGCCGTAGCCGCCCGGACGGCGCTCGGGCACGGGCGCCGCCGACGCCCCTCCCCCGCGCCGACGTCGCCGCGGTGGCGCGCGTCCTCGCGCGGCCAGCCGCCCGAAAGAAGAGCTACGCGATCACGCCCCCGATCACCTCGGCGTTGGGCACGAACTCCGCGGGGTCGACGTCCGCGAGCGCGAGCAGCGTGGCGCCGAGCGCGGTCACGTCCGGCGCGACGCCGCTGGTCGTGAGGTCGCCGCTCACGGGGTCCACCGGGCGGCCGTAGTAGTTCGCGTCGAGCCCGCCCACGACCCGGCCGCCCTGGAGGCCCGACCCGACGAGCAGCACGCTCGTGTAGGGCCAGTGGTCCTTGCCGTCGGCCGAGTTGAGCTGGGCGGTGCGCCCCATCTCCGAGAAGACGACCACGGTGGTCTCTTCGAGCAGCGTCGCGGCGACCTCGCCGGGGGTGAGCGCCAGCATCTGCACGAGCTGGTTCAGCCCGTAGAAGAGGTCCTCGAAGAGCGCGCTCTGGATGGCGTCGTTGCTGGCGTGGGTGTCCCACACGAGCGAGCTCCCGCCGTTCTCGAGGCTGACGCAGCGCGAGACGCCGCGGGCGAGCACGTCGACCGCCACGGCAGACTGGCTCACGAAGTCGGAGCCGCCCGAGAAGTCGACGATCCAGCGCAGCTCCTTGAGCGCGCGGGCCCGGTCCTGCGACGCGGTCAGCGCGGTGGCGAGCGCCTTGCCGGAGGCCGAGCGCTGCCCCGACGCCCAGGCGGCGGCGCGGCGGCCCACGAAGCGGTCGAGCAGGCTCTCCTCCGGCGCGATCGGCGCGCGCGTGGGGAGGTCGCTGCCGTCGAGCGCGGAGCCCGAGAGCAGGCTCTCGAGCTGGCCGAAGGCGCCGGTGCGGGCCACGGCCGTGCCGCGGTCGCCGGGGAAGCTCGGGCCGCCGATGACGACGTGCGGGAGGACGAGCTCGCCGCCTTCGCCGGCGATGATGGCGGGCCAGTCGGGGCTGACCCCGGACACGCTGCCGGTGAGCACGAGCATGCGGCAGATGTCGTGCGCGATGCTCGGCACGAGCACGCCGTTGAGCACGAGGGACTGGCCGGCCCAGGTCTCGAAGAAGGCATCCACGTTCGGGCGGTTGGGGTGCGCCACGTAGGGCACGTCGCCGACGGAGTGGAGCTCGGCGCCGGGCTCGAGGTCGGCGCCGGAGATGTCGAACACGGGCTGGAACGCGCGCGTGGGGTCCCAGCCGCCCTGCGCGCCGACGAACACGAACTTGCGCAACGCGGCGCCCTCCGCGCGGGCGGGGCGGGCCAGGAGCGCGCCGCCGACGAGCGCGCCGAGGGAGGTCCCGAGGAAGCGGCGGCGGTCCATCAGTACACCAACAAGCGCGGGTCGCGCAGGAACGCGGAGAGGACGCCGGCCCAGGCGGAGCGCGCGTCGCCGGTGACCGCGAAGAGCTGGGTCCAGAGCTCCAGCGCGGCCTCGACCTCGTCGCCGTCACGCTCGACGCGGGCGCCGAAGAGGCGGAGGTGCAGGGCCTGGATGGCGCCGGCCATGGCGTCGCGGTCGGTCTCGGGCGTCTCGGTGAAGTCGATGGCGCCGAGGAGCCGCTCGGGGTGGTTGTCCACGACGTAGCGGGCCGCCCCCTCCGCGAGCCGCTCCTGCACGAGCACCAGCGTGGTGTTCGGGGTGTCGGCGGTGGCGGTCACGTTGTAGCCGTCGGCGGCGCCCGAGAGCGTCCGGAAGCCGACGGCCTCGGCCACGAGGATCGTGCCCTTGTCGTCGAGCCCGGCGGCGTCGACCTTGAACACGTCGTAGCCGTCCGCGGTGGTCCAGCGGAAGCCGGTGAGGTCCTCGATCTGCGAGGCGAGCACGAGCGGCGTGACGAGCTTGGCGGGCACGCCGCCGGCCTCGTCGGTGGCGGCGCGGTAGGCCGGGTCGGCCTGGATCGACGCGAAGAGCGTGCGCATCGTGGTGCCGCCGGCGATGAAGGCGTCGCGGTGGCGGACCAGCGCGTCGGTGTCCTCCACGGTCGCCTCGCGGCGCAACAAGAGCTCCCACGCCTGCTCGACCGCGCAGGTGACGAAGCGCTCGTCGGCGGCGATGCTCCGGCCGAGGTCGGCGAGCGAGTCGCCGGGCACGCCGTAGTAGGACGGCGCCACGCCGGTGCTGTCCTGCCACTGGCGCTCGCGCTCGGGGTGGTAGCCGGCCATCTCCCAGCCGTCGTTGTTGTCGAGGTACCAGAAGCCGAAGAGGTAGCTCGCGAGCGGGTCGAGGCTCTTGTGGCAGTTCACGCAGCCGGGGTCGGTGAGGAGCGCGTCGGCGACCGCGGCCTCGTCGAGGAGGTTGACGCTCCGGTCGAACTCGAGCGGGCGGGTGAGGTAGTCGTTGCAGAGGAAGAGCCGGCTGACGATGTTCGCGCGCTTCCGGTTGCCGTTGCTCTCGGTGGAGGTGTAGCGCCACCAGAGCGCGTTCCCCGCGAGCACGCCGGCGGCGGGCCGATCGTCGGCGTAGCGGGTCTTGATCCAGCCGCTGCTGCCCGCCGGGTACTCGACCGGCCAGATGGTGGCGAGCATCTCGTTCGCCATCGTCCAGTCGGCGGTGACGATGGTGGTCCAGGGCAGGTCGTGGTCGGCCACGTAGCCGAGCACGCGGAGCGGCTCCTCCCCGATCGACTCGACGAAGAGCTGCTCGTCGTCGAGCCCCATCGTCGCGGCGGTGACCGTGTAGGCGTCGGTGCGCGTGAGGTAGCGCTCGGACCAGAAGTCGCCGACGCGGGCGCCGAAGCGGGGGTCGTCCACGAAGCCGCCGACGAGCTCGTCGAGCACGGCGGGGTCCTCCTCGACGGCGTCGTACTCGGCCACGGTGGGGCGGATGCCGCGGGCGTCGAGGCTGGCGCGCACGAGCACGTCGAGCGGGGCCATCTCGGCCGGAGCCGCGGGCGTCTCCTCGACGGGGGCGCACGCGAGCAGCGCGAAGATCACCACGGCGTCTCCCAGTCGACCAGCGGCGTGAAGTCGAGGCAGACCTGCCCGAGCGTCTCGCCCAGGCGCACGAGCGTGCCGCAGCCGTCGCAGGTGGCGGGGTCCGTGGGGTCGGCGTCCGCGGTGTTGTCGAAGGTGAGCTCGTACCAGGCGCCCTCGGCGTCGCGCGCGGAGATCACGCCCGCGGGCTCGAACACGCAGCCGTCGGCCAGGGGCGCGCCGGGGTCGGTGAGCGTCACCCCGTCGAAGTGCACGGTGTCGAGGGGATCCCCGAAGCCGTCGATCCCGCCGTCGAGCTGCATCGCGCGGCCCCCCGAGCCGTCCGCGAGGGTCTCGGCGACCATCTCCAGGTCGAGGTCGTGGCCCGCGCCGAGCCAGGTTCCGTCAGCCTCCTCGCCGTCCCACGCGAACGTGCCCTTCACGCGGGAGCTCCAGACCTGGTGGCCCTGCCCCTCCGCCCACACGCCCATGAGCCGCCCGCCGACGTGCAGCTCGCGCCCGTCGGCCAGCGTGATCGTGGAGGAGCCCCAGATGGTCAGCCCCTCGGTCCGGTAGTCGGGCGTGCCGGCCGGCCGCTGGAAGAACGTGTAGCCGTTGAAGCGGGCGCCGCTGTCGGTCGTGCAGTCGTCGTACCAGTACTGGTACTCGCCCATGCCGTAGTAGGCCGGGCAGCCGGGCCCCTGCTGGAGCATCGCGGCCTGGTAGCCGGAGAGGATCGGGCCGGCGTGGAAGCCGCGCACCTGGTCGAGGACGCCTTGCAGGTGCGTGGTCACGTCCGCGAGCGAGGGTGGCGCCGTGCTGTCCGGGGCGGCGTAGTCCCACGCTCGCGGGGCCGGGTTCTCGGAGGCGGCGGTGTCCACGCCCGGGTCGGTACACGCCGCCGACGCGAGGGCGAGGAACGTCGCGCGCGCGAGGGGACGCATGCTGCGATCGGTAGCACATCGGGCGCGTGCGTGCTTCGGGGAATCGTGGCGGGGGTGGGTGGGGTGGGTGGCGGTGTGGGTGGCGGTGTCAGGAATTGATGATTGACACCTACGCCTGGTGGCGGTGTCAGGAATTGATGATTGACACCTACGCCTGGTGGCGGTGTCAGGTGGTGGCGGTGTCAGGAATTGATCATTGACACCTACGCCGACCGCCGCACGCTACAATCCGCGGCCCATGCTCCTCGCGCTCCTGGGCGCGGTCGTCGCCGCCGCGACGATCGCCGTCACGTTCGGCGTCCCGCTCGTCGCGGGGGCGCCCGTGCTCCTGGACGTCGGGGCGTTCGGGGCGCTCGCGGGGGCGTTGGTGGCGGCGGGCGTGGCGCGCGTCCGCCGGCGCGCGTCGCCGCTCAGGACGCTGGGGGTGACCGCGGCGCTCGCGGCGCTCGGGGCCGCCCACCTCCGCTACGCGCCCGCCGCGCCCGCGGTGATCGTGATGGTCGTCGACTGCCTGCGTGCCGACCGCTTCACCCCCGCGCGGATGCCGAAGCTCTCGGCCCGGTTGCAGGACGGCGTGCGCTTCGCGCAGGCGCGGTCGCAGTCCTCGTGGACGCGCTCCGCCATGCCGTCGCTGCTCTCGGGCCGCTTCCCCGCCGAGCACGGGCTCTACCGCACGCACCCGCCCGACCGGATCCGCGACGACGTGACGCTCCTCTCCGAGCGCTTCGCGGCGGCCGGGTGGCTCACCGCCGCCTTCGCCCAGCAGCCCCAGCTCGACCCCGCCTTCGGCTACGACCGCGGCTGGGGGCGCTACGGCTGGAAGGACGGGCGCGCGCCGGCGCTCAACCAGCGCTTCGCCCGCTGGAACACGCTGTTCCGCACGGTGCCGCGCTTCGTGCTCGTGCACTACCTCGACGCGCACGGGCCCTACACGCCCGGGAAGGCCTTCCGCCCGCGCGACCTGCCGCCCACCACCCTCGCGACGCAGCCCTACGACACCTTCCGCGAGACGCTGGACGCCATCGAGCGCGGCGCCATCGTGCCCACCGACGACGACTGGGCCCACCTCGCGGCGCTCTACGACGCCGAGGTGCGCGAGCTCGACGCGCGCGTCGACCGGCTGCTCGGGAAGCTCGAGGCCGACGGCACCCTCGACGCCGCGTGGCTCGTGTTCACCGCCGACCACGGCGAGCGCTTCGGGGAGCACGGCCGCGCCGCGCACATGGGCCCACCCGACGAGGCCGTCCTCGCCGTACCGCTCGTGATCCGCCCGCCGGGCGGCACGGATCGGCGCAGCGTCAACGACCTCGTCCAGCACGTGGACGTGGTGCCGACCGTGCTGGCGGCGGCGGGGCTCGACCCGGACGCCGCGCTGCCCGGGCGCGATCTCGGCCCCGCCCTCCGCGGCGAGCCGCTCCCGCCGACGCCGAGCTTCGCGGAGGAGTGGGCGCGGTCGACCCACCACGTCGCGGTGCGCGACGGCGGCTGGAAGCTCGTGCGCGGGGACGGGGTCCGCCTGTTCGACGTGGGGCGCGATCCCGGGGAGACCACGGACCTCGCCGCGGCGCGCCCCGAGGTCGCCGCGCGGCTGGAGGGGATGCTGGCGGCGTACTTCGCGGGCGCCGCGGTTGGTGGCGTAACCGGCGCGGACTGGGCGGCGGCGGCGGCGTCGGGGCGCGTGTGGACGCCGGCGGCGGCGCCCGACAGCGTGCGCGCGGCGCCGTCCGCGGCGACGATGCAGGCGCTGGAGGCGCTCGGGTACGTCGAGGAGGAGGGCGGGGGGCCTTGATCCGGGCACCCGGCCGCCCGGACGGTGTCCCGCGTCTGGCGGGGCGTGGGCGGCCGGTGCGGGGGCGGCGGCGCGGAGGTCGGAGCGCCGGCGGCTCGGGTGCCTGGATGACGAGCTTGCGCTTGTCACCGGCGAATCCGTGCGCAAGCTCCGCCGCGTGCCGACGCCCCTCGCCCACCACGTGATCGTCCGCCACGCGAGCAACGCCGTGCTCGCGCGCACGCCCGCCGAGCGGCGGGTCCTCGCGCGCGCGGTGCTCGCGGCGGGGCGCGAGGCGGAGCTGTTCGCGTTCTTCGCCCCGGATGGCCACCTGCACGCGGCGGTCGGCGCCGACCGCGCGGCGGCAGGGCGTTTTGCGCAGCGCGTCATCCTCGCGCTCCGGGCGGCGCTCCCCCTCGAGGGTCGCTTCGACCCGGCGTGGATCAAGCCCGTGGAGGACCAGGCGCACCTCCGGCGGCTGGTCCCCTACGTGCTGGGGCAGGCCGCCCACCACGGCGTGGACGCCATCGTGGGCCTCGACGCGAGCAACCTCCCCGACCTCCTGGGGCTGCGGCCGCTCGGGGCCTACACCATCCCCTCGTTGCGGGCCCGGCTCCCGCGGCTCTCGGGCGAGGAGCTCCGCGGCTGGCTCGCCGTGGGCGAGCTCGGGGCGCGGCTCGACCTCGCGCACCTCGCGGACGCGGCCGCCGCCGCGGCCGCGCTGCCCGACCTCCGCGGGCGCTCGGAGGAGGCCGTGGACGCCCGGGCCGCCGCGATCGCGGCCGCGCGCGGCGGGGGAGTCGACGGCAAGCCGCTTGCCGCCGCGCTCGGCCTGCCCGTGAGCACGTTCTGGCGCCTCGCGGCGCGGCCGGTGGCGCCCGCGCTCGTGAACGCCGTCCTGCTCCAGTGCGACGCGCGCCGGCGCCTCGCGGAGCGGTACGCGCCAGACCGCCCGTTCGGGACGGAGGGGGCGGGCGGGCGCGTCGCTTCGTCTCACAACGCGGGGGGTGACGCCTCACCCCGCGCGTTGTGAGACGGTTTTCGCGGCGATCCGTCCCACAACGCGGGGGGTGACCGCTTATCACGACGGTTTCGGGGCGATCTTCGCGGGGTTCCGTCTCACAACGCGGGGGGTGACGGCTCACCCCGCGAGTTGTGAGACCCACGACGCGCCCCAAGGGGGGGTCACGGCTCACCCCGCGAGTTGTGAGACCCACGACGCGCCCAAAGGGGGGGGTGACGGCTCACCCCGCGAGTTGTGAGACCCACGACGCGCCCCAAAGGGGGGTGACGGCTCACCCTCGCGGTTGTGAGACCCACGACGCGCCCAAAGGGGGGGTGACGGCTCACCCCGCGAGTTGTGAGACCCACGACGCGCCCAAAGGGGGGGTGACGCCTCACCCCCGCGGTTGTGAGACGCACGACGCGCCGGTCCCCGCGCCGGCCGCCGATGGCCCCACGAGCCACACGCCCCCGGCACCGCCGCGCGCCGCCGCGCCCCGCGCGAGGGGGGCCGGAGGGCAGCGCGGGCGCGTGATCCCCGCGGGCCGGAGGCCGCTCCACGATGGACCGCCCGCGCTGGTCGGCCCGCGCGCAGCGGGGCGACCGAGGCGCCTCGCGCCGAGCCCGGAGGACACCCGACCCCGGCGCCGCGGCACCCTCGGCCGCCGCGACACCCCCGCGGGCGCCGGGGACGCGCCCTGATCGGCCTACTCCGGCCCGTCGTCCTCGATCATCGTCTCCGGCAGCGAGCTCACCGCGATGGACCCCTCCTGCGCCGCCGGCACCGAGGTGCGGCGCACCTGGCCCGGGTAGGCGATGGGGTCGGTGTGCTTCCAGAGCGGCAGGTTCGGGTCGCGGTAGCCGGGCATGTCCTGGAGCCGCAGGAAGGCCTTCATCTGGTCGTCGGGCTCGCGTTTTGCGACCTCGGGCAGGTTCGGGTCGTTCCGGGACGCGACGAGCCACTGGTACATGGCGCTAAGCCCGTGGTGCACGTAGTCGATGCGCACCTTCGGCTCGTTCAGCGCGTACTTGATGCCGCCGAGGATCTCGAGCGGGCGGCTGTAGTAGATGGAGTCGATGCCGTCGTGCTGCATCTGGAAGCCCATCCGGATCGCCTCGCGGGTGTGCTTCTCGAAGAACGGCGCCTGCGCCGGGTCCATCCGCAGCGCCATGTCGTACGCGGCGGCGGTGCCCTCCGCGTAGCAGAAGGCCTGCATCGCGGGGAGCTCGCCCTCGAACTTGTAGTAGCCGCCGACGTAGTCGGGCCAGGGCGCGTTCTCCTCGGTGTACTCGTAGGTGTCGATCATCCACTTCGCCACCTCGAGCCCGAACGCCGACACGTCCTTGGCCTCGGGCTTGACGCGCGTGTAGGCGCTCGCGGCCATGACGGTCCACGGGCCGAACTGCACGAGCTCGAGCCGCGTCGCGTTGTCGTAGGTGTACGCGGGCCAGGGACCGCCGTCGCTGCGGCGCTTGGCGCGCTCCTCGAACCAGGGCTTGTAGTACGCGAAGAACCTGGGCAAGGGCTCGAGGTACTGCGGGTCGTCGAAGTACTCGTAGAGGTAGATGAGCGAGAGCGCGGCCTCGCCGGGGACGATGTCGTTCACCTGGTTGACGAATTCGCCCGTCTGCGGGTTCCAGTAGCCGCGGAACGTGCCCGACTCCGCCTGCATGAACATGACGAACTTGCCGAACTTGCGCATGAGCTCGTCGTTGGAGTGGTCGCCGGTGGCCTTGGCGACCTCGATCATGCCGAGGAGCGCGACGACGACGCTGCCGAGCTTCGTCTGCCCGCCGTGCGTCATGAACGCCATGCCGTCCTTCTCGCCGAGCGACCGGAGCGTCCAGTCCTGCGCGCGGATGGCGCCTTCGAGGAACTCCGGCCGGGGGTCGAGCGTCCAGGCCTGCCAGAGGTTCCACGTCGCGAGCGTGTGGCGGACGTGGTTGTACTCGTTGGAGTAGCGGTTCTCCTCGGGCCAGAACTTGTAGGTGACCTGCCCCTCGGGCGTGAGGTTCGCGAGGTACCACTCGCCCGCCAGCACGATGGACTCCTTCGTGGTCGTCTGGTTCACGAAGTCGAGCGGGACGGGCGGCGTGCCGCGGTACATCGGCACCACGCCGGCGCCCGGCAGCTCCAGGTAGTGCACGGTGCGGATGAGCTCGAGCTCGTTCTCGGCGTCACGCCACGGGCGGAGGCTGTCCCACTTGAAGTCCTTCGCGACGCCGCGCAGGAAGCTGTCCGCCTTCGTGATGCCGCGGGTGACGGCCACCGCGCCCGGCCAGACGCCGCTCTGCTTCTTGTCGCCCACGCGGTCGAGCAGGATGGCGCCGTCGATGCCCATCTCCCAGAGGTCCTCGAGCGCGCCCTCGTCGCGCGGCACCACGTGCGCGCGCTCGGTGACGCGGTGGAGCTCGATCGCGAGCGCCGGCATGTGGTCCTTGAGCGGAGGGAACCCCATCGGCTCGCGGTTCCGGCGGTGGAAGATCTCGAGGTCGTCGGCGATCTCGGCGAGCGCCTTGTCGAGCGTGGCCGCCTCGGCGAGCGAGAACGCGACCTCCTGGCCGCGGCCCCGGAGCGTCGCCACCATCGTCCAGTTGCTGCGCTCGGGCTTCACCGCCGGGAACGGCGGCGGGTTCTTGCCCGAGAGCTTCGCGCGGAGCCACTGCACCGACGCGCTCGCGAGGTCCGGCGTGAGCTGGAGCGGGTTGTCGACCACGAGGTAGACGAGCGCGCCCTCCTCGACGCGGGCGAGCTGGAAGCGCTCGAGCGAGTCGTGGTGGTAGAGCCGCGAGAGCACGTTCTTGGAGCGGTCCATCGACGGCCGGAGCGCCGAGTGCACGATCAACACGCGGGCGCCCGTGGCGCGGATGGCCTCCGCCGCCGCCTTCTCGTCGGTGCCGAGCAGGAGCTCCTTGATCTTCGCGTCGGCGCGGACGTCCGCGATCTCGACGCCGTCGATCGGCACGATCTTGTCGGGCACGTCGGCCATCGCCGGGGCCTTCACCTTGCGGATCAGGTCGGCGCCGCCGTCGGAGATCTGCACCCGCTCGGCCTCCTTCCAGGCGGCCTCCGCGCGCGCGGCGTACCCCGGCGCGGTGACGACGACGCCGTCGTTGCGCGAGAGCACCTTGGTGGAGGGCGCCTCGCCCGATGACGAGCCACCCTGGCAACCGAGCACGAGCGCGAGCGTGAGGGGGAGCAGCATGCGATCTCCGCGCAAAGGGCGTGCTTCACACGGCGGCGGGGGGACGTCCAGCGCGGTCGCCTGTCCTTCGCCTCACGCGCGACCCTACTCGACGTCCACCTTCGCCTGCCAGGTGGTGCCGTCCTCGCAGGTGACGTCCACGGGCTGCTCGGTGCCGGGCACCTGGGCGACCACGTCGAAGGTCCACTTCGGCGCGTCGTCCGACATCGCGCTGTAGATGGGGTCGCGCGCGGAGAGCCCGTCGCCGAGGGCGGCGGTGCACGGGGACTCCGGCTCCGTGACGTAGACGTTCGCGTACAGGTGCCCCCCCACGGCGAGCGTGTACCAGCCGCAGCTGTCCTGCACCGTGCCGTCCGGCGCGACCGGGGAATCGGGCCAGTCGCAACCTTCTTCCTCCTCGGAGGGCGCGCACGCGGGCAGCAGGAGGACCAGGGCGAGTCGCAGCGGGGACATGATCGGGAGGCTCCGGGATAGGATCGCGTATGCCGTCGTACATCAGCCCGGAGGGGCACAAGCGCATCGTGGACGAGTACAACTGGCTCCTCCACAAGGAGCGCCCGCGCATCACCGCCGAGGTGAGCTACGCCGCGAGCCTCGGCGACCGGAGCGAGAACTCCGAGTACCTCTACGGGAAGAAGCGCCTCCGCGAGATCGACAAGCGCCTCCACTTCCTCGAGAAGCGCATCGCCGCGCTCGAGGTGGTGGACCCCACGAAGTTCTCCGGCGACACCGTGCTGTTCGGCGCGACGGTCGAGTTCGAGGACGAGGAGGGCGAGACGCAGACCTGGACCATCCTCGGCGAGGACGAGGTGGACACCGAGCGGCGGCGCATCTCCTACGTCTCGCCGCTCGGGCGCGCCCTCGTGGGCAAGAAGGCGGGCGACACCGTGGTCTTCGACACGCCGAAGGGCCGTCGCGAGGTGACGATCCTGTCGGTGGCCTTCCCCCGTGCGTGACCAGCTCCGCGCGGTGCTGATCGCGCTGGTGATCGCGGTCTACGGCGTGGCCGCGTCGCCGCTGCCCAAGGGCGTGAAGCGCTCGCAGTTCGAGACGGCCATGGCGAAGGAGGAGCTCGACCGCTGGGTCGGCATCCTCGGCGGCGTCGGCGTCACGACGACCCGAAAGGACCTCGCGGACTTCTCGTGGGAGTGGGGCCAGTCGCTGTCGCAGGTGCGCAGCGCGCTGCTCGGCCCCTTCCGGCCGTGGTTCCGCGTGTCCGGCACCGGGCAGGGCTGGGGGCTCTTCACCTACCCCGACACCTTCCCCCACCAGCTCACCGTCGACGTGCGCGTGAACGGCGAGTGGAAGCGCGTGTACGCCGGCCTCGACGACGAGGCCGACTGGATGCGCGACACGTTGGTGTACCGGCGCGTGCGCGGCGTCTACGACGGCAACACGCGCAAGCCCGGCGCCTCCTACACGAACTTCGCGAACTGGATCGGCCGGCGCGCGCTCGAGGACTTCCCCGAGGCGACCGAGGCCCGCGTGGGCTTCCTCCGCTTCCACACGTTGGCGCCCGGCGAGGCGCCGGACCCGGAGCGCACCGAGAAGTACCAGCGCGTGGTGACGCGATGAGCGCGCGGTGGGCCTGGTGGGTGGGGCTCTGGTCGCGTCGGGAGAGCCCGCGCACCCTCGCGCTGATCCGCATCTTCGTGGCGGCGGTGCTGCTCTACGACTTCTGGCGCGTCTACGACCTCGACCTCGTCGTGACGCTCTGGGGCGTGTCCGACGTGGGCGGGCTCGGCGACTCGCTGAAGCGGACCCCCGTGCCCGAGATCTACCGGTGGTTCGCGCACACGGAGGCCACGCCCTGGGCCGCGTGGGGCGTGATGGTGGCGGCGCTCACGAGCCTGCTCGTGGGCTTCTTGACGCCGCTCGCCGCGCTCGTCGCGATGTTCACGAGCGCGCAGCTGGCCGAGGTGCTGCCGCTGGGCGACCGCGGGATCGACCTGATGCTGCGCAACGTCCTCCTGCTGCTCGCGCTCTCCGGCTGCGGGCGGGTCTGGTCGGTCGACGCGAAGCTCTTCGGCGAGAAGGCGGAGGTGCAGGCCTGGCCGCGGCACCTGCTCATCCTGCAGGTGCTCGTCATGTACTTCGCCGCCGGCATCCAGAAGACCGCCGTGTCCTGGTGGCCGTTCGGCGGCTACTCCGCGCTCTACGTGATCCTGCAGGACCCCTCGATCGCGGCCTGGAAGTTCGGGTGGCTCGAGAAGGTGTACCCGCTCACCCAGCTCGCCGCCGCGGCCACGATGGTGTTCGAGCTCGGCGCGGCGCCGATGCTGCTCGCGTGGTGGTTCCGCGACACGCGCACCCGCCCCGGCCGCCTGCGCGCGCTCTTCAACCGGCTCGACCTGCACAAGTTCTGGATGATCGTCGGCGTGATGCTGCACGTCGGCATCGCCGGGACCATGGCGCTCGGCATCTTCCCCTACGCGATGTTGGCCTTGTACCCCGCGTTCTTCCACCCCGACGAGCTGCCGCGCTGGCTGCGGCGGACGCGCACGGCGGTGCCCGAGGCGCGGGCGGCGTAGCGGGCGCGTCCCGGCCGCGGACGGCCGGGCCGGAGCCTTGTGGGCTCGCGGCGGAGCCGCTCGGCTGGCGCGATCCGCCTGCCGGCGGATCGCGCCGAGCCGGCCGGCCGGAGGCCGGCCGCCCGCCAGGCTCCTCGCGCGGGTGCTCCGGGGGGCCG
>CAYWGD010000076.1:0-36417 GCA_964457335.1 uncultured Enterobacteriaceae bacterium
CCGGCGTCGCGGGCGTCGGCGTCGGGCGCGCGGGGGCGTCGGGGGCCGGCGAGGTTCGCTCGGGCGAGCCGCCGTCGCGATCACTCGCGGGCCGGTCGGAGCCGCCGTCCCTCGGAGCCGGCGCGGGCATCGGCGCGGGGCGGCGCGGCTCGGGGGTGCCGAGCGGGCCGCCGGACGGCGTGCGCTCGGGCTCCGCGGGCGGTTTCGTGCCCTTGCGCTTCTTCGGCTTCGCCGGGGTCGCCGCGTCGCGCGAGACACCCCCCTCCCGGGCGCGCCGGAGCACCGTGGCCGGCACGGCATCACGCGCCTCTTCGCCCCGCGCCCGGAGCTGGAGCCCCGCCGCGTTCGCACCGCCCGTGTCCAGGCCCACGAGCCCGACGAGCACCAGCATCACAAGAGACCGCGTCATCCGCACCTCGGTCGCCCTCCAGGCAATTCCCGGACCAGCTCGCGCGTTCCGGGCGCCCCATCGCCTTCGTACCCCGCTTGGACGCCGACGTCCCCGCGGGGATTCACGGCCCGCGTGCCCCGTCGCGAAACGAATCGCCCGCCCCGCCGCGCACCCGCGCGCGCATCCGCCCACCCCGGTGTGCGGGAACACACGCGCCACACTCCGGACGCACGCGCCGCCCCGGGCGCGCGCCCGCTCGGGTAGACTCCGCGCCCATGAAGTCCCTCCATCGCCCCGATCTCTTCTCGTGGTCCGCGTTCGACGAGTCGCGCAACGTCGACTTCCACGGCGTCTGCTGGACCCGCCCCGACGGCAACGTGCTCGTCGACCCGATGCCGCTCTCCGCGCACGACCGCGCCCACCTCGAGAGCCTCGGCGGCGCCGCGCTCGTCATCCTGACGAACTCCGACCACACCCGCGCCGCGCTGGACATCGCCGCCTGGAGCGGCGCGAAGGTCCTCGGCCCCGCCGCCGAGCGCGACACCTTCCCCTTCCCCTGCGACGGCTGGCTCGCCGACGGCGACGAGCCCGTCCCCGGCCTGGTCGTCCGCACGCTCGACGGCTCGAAGACCCCCGGCGAGCTCGCGCTGGTCCTCGACGGCACCACGCTCATCACCGGCGACCTCGTCCGCGCCCACCGCGCCGGCAGCCTGATGCTCCTCCCGGACGCCAAGCTCGCCGACAAGGCCGCCGCCATCGCGTCGGTGCGCCGGCTCGCGGCCATCCCGACCATCGACACGGTGCTCGTCGGCGACGGCTGGCCCCTGTTCGGGAACGGCGGCGAGGCGCTGCGGGCGCTCGCGTCGCGGCTGGTGTAGCGGTTCTGCCGGGCGGCCCGGCGGCCGAAGACGGCCGCCGTCGGCGCCCTCCGGGCCGTACGACCAGCCCCCGGCTCGCGCACGGGGGCTGGCTTTCGCCCCGCTTCGCGTCGCGCTCCGCGCTCGGCTGGCCCGCCCGGCCGCCTCCCGGCGTCCGGTCGCGCCGAGCCGGCCGCCCGCGGACGGGCGGCCGCCCGCCGGTCGCCTGCCGCGTACGCGCCGAAAGCGGGAACCCGGCCGCGCGACCGCGGTCCGATCGGGCATGGTCCCGCTCCCCGTCTGCCCGCCCCCACCCGACGAGGCCGGCCTCGTCGTGGTGGTCGACAAGTCGGACTTCGCGCTCGCGGTGTACCGCGACCGGGTGCTCGTCACGATGCCGGACGGCCGGGCGTGCTTCCCGGTGGCGCTCGGCGCGAGCCCGGTGGGCGACAAGGCCCGTCGCGGCGACGAGCGCACCCCCACGGGGAGCTTCCGCGTGACGCACCGGAACCCGGCGTCGTCGTTCCACCTCTCGCTGGGGCTCGACTACCCGCAGGCCCGCCACGCGGAGGCCGGCTACGCCGCGGGCGTCATCGACGCCGCGACCCGCGACCGCGTCGCGGGCGCCGACCGCGGCGGCAAGCCCGCGCGCGACACGGCCTTGGGCGGCGACATCTACCTGCACGGTGGCGGCGCGGCGCCCCGCGACTGGACCGACGGCTGCGTGGCCGTGGACGACGACGTGATGGACTGGCTGTTCGACACGGCCGCCCCCGGCACGCGGGTGCACATCCGGGAGTAGCGGGCGCGCACCCGCAACGCGCCGTCGCGCGTTACCTCGCGGCCCGATGTCCGTGCCCTCGCCCAGCGCCCCGGGGACCGAAAGCCCCCGCGGGCCCGCCGCCCCGGACGCGGCGCCCGAGGCGCGCGCCGACGTCGTGCCGCCGTGGCTCCTCGGCGCGGTCGTGGCGCTCGCGGCGGTCGGCATCGTGGGCGCGGGCGCCTGGGCCGAGCCGGCGCGGGCCCTGTTCGGGGACTGGGAGCACCCGGACATGCTCTCGAACCACTGGGTCTACCAGTGGGTCGCGGAGCGCCTCGGCGCGGGCGCGTCGCTCCTCCACAACGACGCCTACTACGTGCCCGTCGGGGACGCCCCCTTCCTCGCGGGCAACGCCTCCGGCGCGCTGCTGGCGGCCCCGTTCGCGTGGGCGCTCGGCTGGCCGCTGGGGCTCAACGCCTACCTGTTCCTCGTGCTGCTCGCGAACGTGGCCGCGGGGACGGCGCTCGCGCGCGCGGCGGGCGCCGGGGCGCGCGCGTCGCTGGTCGGCGGCGTCGGCTTCGGTGTGTGCCCCTACGTGCTGACGGAGCTCTCGGCCGGCCGCTTCGCGCAGGTGCCGGTGTGGGAGCTGGCGGCGGGCCTCGCGCTCTGGATCGGCGCGCTGGAGCGCGGCTCGGTCCGGCGCGCGCTCGCCGCCGGGGCGCTCATCGGCCTCGCGGGCATCGAGTACTTCTACTACGGGCTCTTCGCCGGATACGCGGCGGGGCTCCTGACGCTCTTCGCGCCGCGGCGACGGCCGGCCGTGATCGCGGCGGGGGCCGGCGCCGCGATCGCGGTGGTCGGGCCGCTGCTCTGGCTCTTCCTGCGCGGCTGGAGCGACGTCGTCGGCAGCGGCGAGGCCGCCGCCACCTTCCCGCACCCCTTCTCGCTCCAGGCATCCCTGCCCTGGAGCTGGCCGCTCTGGACCGACGTGCGGTCGATGGTCCCCGGCTACCTCTCGTGGGTGCTGCTCGGCCTCGCCGGCGCCGAGGTCTGGCGCCACCGGCGCGCGCGGACCGCCCCGCCCCCCGCGACGCCGGACGACACCCTCCGCGCCGCCCGCGCCTGGACCGTCCCCGCGTTCGTGGGCGCCGCGCTCCTCGGCTGGGCGCTCTCGCTCGGGCCCTACCTGCTCACGCCGGTCGGGCCGTCGGAGCAGAGCCACCTCCCCTACCTGTGGGTCTACGGCATCCACCCGGCGCTTCAACGCTTCTGGTGGCCCTACCGGCACGCGGTGCTCGTGTCGCTCGCGGTGGCGGTGCTCGCGGCGCGGCTCCTCGGGCGCGTGCTCGACCGCCTCCCGCCGCGCGCCGGGCTGGTCACGCTCGGGCTCACGCTCCTCGCGGTCCCCATCGAGCTGAACAGCCGCGGCGCCCCCGTGCTCGCGTCGACCGGGCGCCTCGTGGATCCGCTCCCGGACGTGGTCTCGGAGTTCCGGGCGCTGCCCGACGGCCTCGTCCTCCACCTGCCGATGGCGCCGGCGCTCCGCATCGCGCAGCAGCACCTCACGCTGCAGTCCCTGCACGGCCACCACCTCCTCGACGGGCACGCGATGTGGGTCGACCGCGTGCGCCCCGCGGAGTGGGACGCCTGGGTGGCCGACTCGTCCTTCCTCACCGAGCTCGCGCGCTTCGAGCGCGGCGAGGCCATCCCGTCGGACCCCGCGCGCGTCGATCGCTTCGTCTACGAGGTCGAGGACATCGCCGAGCTGCGCGCGGCGGGCCTGCGCTGGATCGTCGTGTGGGACGAGATGTTCGCCGCCGACGTGGAGGAGCTGCCCGACCACCTCCGCACGCTCCTGGAGCAGCTCTTCGGCCCGCCGACCGTCGCGGGCGACACGCTCACCGTCTACGACCTGCACCACCACCGCGAGGACGGCAACGTGCCCGCCCCCGACTGGGACTGGCCGAAGGGCGTCGAGACCGGCGACGGGTCGAGCCGGATGACCGACGAACTGCCGGCCTCCATCCTCGTGGAGCACGGGGTGAAGCGATGACCGAGCCCGCCCTCGCCCCGTCCGCGCCCGCGGGCTCCGCCCCCGAGGCGCGCCCCGCGCCCGGCCTCCGCGTCCACGCCCCCGCCCTCGCGTTGTTCGCCGCGCTCGCGGTCCTCGCGACGTGGCCCGCGGTCCTGCACCTGGGCGCCGCCATCCCCGGCGCGCCCACGTCCGACGCCTACGACCACTACTGGGGCTACTGGTGGTGGGCCTCGTCCCTCGCGGACGGGAAGCTGCCGCTCCGCACCGAGGTCTCCCACTGGCCCGACGGCGGGCTCCTCTGGTTCGTCGATCCCGTCGGCGCGCTGCTCTCGCTGCCCTTCCAGCTCCTGGGCGGCGCCGCGGTCGGCTACACCGCCGCGACCCTGCTCCAGCTCTGGGGCGGCATGGCCGCGATGTACACGCTCGCGTGGTCGCACGTCCGCGAGCGTGGCCCCGCCGTGCTCGCCGGGGTGATCTTCGGCGCGAGCCCCTACGCGCTCTCGCTGCTGTACAGCGGCACCGTCGAGTACCTGAACCTCGCGCCGCTGCCGCTCTTCTGGCTCTTCCTCCAGCGCGCGCTCGCGGAGGGCGGCCGCCGCGACACCGTGCTCGCCGCCACCTGTTGGGCCTGGGCCACGCTCGGGAACTTCTACTACGCCGCCTTCTGCGGGCTCCTCTTCGGCGTGGGGCTCCTCGTCGAGCGGCGGCGGGGCCTGCCGCTGCTCGAGCGCGCCGCCACCGTGCTGCTCGCGTTCGGCGTGCTCGCGGGGCCGATCCTGGCGGTGGCGGGCTGGACGTTGTCGTCGCCGGACGCGGTGGTCGCGCGCGAGTCCGCGCCCGGCTGGAGCTACCGGAGCCTCCCGGCCACCGACCTGCTGACCTTCCTGCACCCGGGCGACTACTACTTCCCCGACAACCGGAAGATGGGGAACCACGGGATCATCCACGTCAACTACCTCGGCTGGCTCGCGACGATCGCCGCCCTGATCGGGGCCTGGCGCTTCCGGGCGCTCCGCCTGCCGCTCGTGGTGGCGGCCGTCCTGGCGATGGGGCCCACGCTCGCGGTCAACGGCGCGCCCGTGTTCGTGGGCCGCAACCCGGTGCCGCTGCCGGACACGCTGCTCTACCTGCCGGGCTCGCCCTTCCGGCTCGTGCACCACCCCTACCGGCTCGTGGTGCTGCCGATGCTGTTCGGGGCGCTCGCGGCCGCGAAGGCCCTGTCCGGGCGACCGCGGCTCGCGCTCGCGCTGTCGGCGGGCGTGCTCGCGGAGGCGCTGCTCGCCTCGCCGGCGGTCTGGCCGCTCCCCACCACCTCGATCGAGGCGCCGGAGGCCTACGAGCGCCTCGCCGCCGACCCCGCGGTCGAGGGCGTCTGGGACTTCCCGCCCGACTACCACGCGGCGAACCGCTGGTACCAGGCGCTCGCGGTGGCGCACACAAAACGCATCCCCTACGGCGTGAACCTGTTCCTCCCGACGAAGTTCGCGTCCAACCACCTGGTCCGCACGCTCATGCACTGCCTGCGCAAGCCCGCGGTCGCGACGATCGCGCGCGAGGGCGGCCGGCCGCTCGAGGCGTTCCTCCAGCGCCCCTCGCCGGCCAAGGTCGCGGCGGGGCGCGCGGAGCTCCTGGAGTGGGGCTACGACGTGGTCGTGGTCCACCGCGACAAGCTCCAGGCGAGCGAGGCCGGCTGCGTCGAGAAGGCCCTCGGGGCCGGGGAGCGCGACGGGGAGCTGTCGATCCACCGGCTGACGCCGTAGGCGGGGCGCGCCTGGGGGGCGCGGACGCGGCTGCGAGGGTCGCCACCGCCGCGCGGGGCGAAGGGGCGAGGGGTGTCAGGAATTGACAATTGACACCTGCGGCCGCGCCGCAGGTGTCAATTGTCAATTCCTGACACCCACCAAAACGTCGCCACCGCCGCCCCAAGCGACGATCACCCGCCACCACGCCGCGCGAGGAGCCTGGAGGGCAGCGCGGGGGGCGGGCGTGTCCAGGCCGGAGGCCGCGCCGGCGTGGAGACCCCCGCGCTGGTCCGCCCGCGCGGAGCGGGCGGACGGAGGCGCTTGCGCCGACCCCGGAAGGGTCCGACCGGCGGTCCGCCGCCGGGCGCGCCCGGAGCTACTCCTCGTCCGGGCAGGGCGAGCCGGCGCCCCAGGGCGCGTAGATCGCGGTCTGCTCGTCCTCGTAGACGGGCGCGCCGAGCAGCCCCGCGAGCGTGCGACGGACCCAGCGGCCGCGGCCCTCGAGCTCGGTGCCGACGCGCGTGGTGCGGTCGCCCACGTCGATGTAGGCGCGCTTGTCGAGCACGACCCACTCGTACCCCATGGCGGCGACGGCGGCGGCGTCCTCGGCGGTGTAGTCCGGGGCCTTGGCGCCGGACGCGGCCTGGTCGAGCAGCACGGAGAGGAAGCTGTTCGACTGCTGGATGGCGACCTGCTCCGCGGGCGCGAAGACCGGGTTGTCCTCGACCATCCCGCCGAAGATCGGGCGGCCGTGCACGGTCTGGAAGTAGAGGTGGGCCTGCGTGTGCGCGTACGGGAGCTCGATGATGGCGCCGTCGTCGGCCTCGCCGAGGCAGCGGTAGCCGGCGGGGATGCCGGCCTCCCAGGTGGACATCGGCGCGAGCTTCGCGCCGTCGAGCTCCACGATCCAGGCGGCGCCGAGCCCGAGCGCGACCCACGGCGCCGCGCCGCGCAGCCGCACGAGCGCGAAGCCGGTGAGCAGCGCGAGGCCGATCTGTGCGAGCACGAGCGCGCGGGATGGCCACCAGAGGCGCTGGAAGACGGACGAGGCGTGCACGAGCGCGTGGTAGAGCGGGTTCGGCACCCCGGCGGCCTCGGGCCCGAGCGCGATGGCGAGCGACACGCCGATGAGCACGATCGCGGCGCCCGCGATGCGCCGGGGCGCGAGCACGAGCCCGGCCAAGAGGACCGCGACCTGCGCGACGAGCACGGTGGTCGCCTCGCGGAGGAACGCGAGCCCGCCGTCGTCCTTGAGCGCGTAGAAGCCCGAGCCGAGGGTTGTCGGATCGAAGGTGTACACGCCGATGTCGACGCCTTCCCTCGTGGTGGGCGACCACGCGGTGAGGGTCCACTTCTCCACGTCCAGGAGCCCGGGCACGTCGGCGGCGCCGAGCATCGGGAGCGCGAAGGGCGCGACGAGCACGAGCGCCACGAGGCCCGCGGCGGCGTGGCGGAGGAGCGTCCGTCCGTCGCGCGTGGCGGCGGCGCGCGCGAGCGCGAGCACCCCGGCGGCGATGCCCACGAAGAGCGCGTTGTACCAGTAGGTCAGCCCCGCGAGCGCCAGCCAGCCACCCGCGCGGACGGGGAGCCAGCGGCGGCGGTCCGTGTCGAGCGACAGGTAGTCCGCGAGGAAGAGCAGGACGAACGCCAGGAGCGCCTGGGTGGGCCGCCCGTCGCGCAGCTCGTGCAGCACCCAGGGGTTGAACGCGAAGAAGACGCCGGCCAGGGCCGACGCCTCGGCGGTCGCGCCCAGCCGGACCAGGAGTCGTCGCATCGCCCACGCGTTTGTCGCGACGATGGCGAGGACGAAGAGGTTGTAGCCGGCCACCGGCCCCACCACCCAGCGCACCGGCCACGCGAGGAGCGCGTCGAGCACGTTGCCGCCGGTGTGGAGGTAGATGTCCTTGCCCCAGGGGTGGAAGAAGAGCGTGCTGTGGCCGAGGCCTTCGCCCGCGCCGAGCTGGCGGCCGACGAACCAGTAGAACCACTGCGTGCCCCAGGCGTCGACGTACTCGCGCCCGAGGAAGCGGGTCGTGCCCTCCCACATCCCCTTGCCGAACACCACGAGCCCCAGGGCGAGCGCGAGCAGCACGTGCACGTGGGGGCGGAGGCGCGACATCCGGCGCCTGCTATCCGGGCGCGCGGGAATCGGGGCGCGTCCCCGCCGCCCGGAGCGGGTCGTAGCGGCGGAGATCGGCGTGGCGCGGGGTCGGGCGTCCTTCGGGGATTGACACCTGCGGTCGCGTACCGACTGCCTCCATCGGAACAGCTCGTGCCCGGTGACGTGCCGGAAGGCGTCAGGAACGGCCGATGCCGTGGCCGCGGCCCGGCGCGCGATCGAACTCGCCGGATGAGGCTCCATCGTCCGACTTCGGTCGCCCTTTCCCGGCCGAACTCGCCGGATGAGGCTCCATCGTCCGACTTCGGTCGCCCTTTCCCGGCCGAACTCGCCGGATGACGGCTCATCCCCCGACTTCGGCTGCCAGCATGGCGCCCCCCCGCGGCGGAGCGCGACCGCAGCTTCCGTCTGGCCTGCCGGCACGGGGGTGGTGACGGCGACGGCGCCGAGGGCGGCGACGCGCTCGAGTCCGGCGACGAGGCCGGGCCGGGCCCCGATTCACCCGACGCGTAGCCTCTGATCCCGGCGCCCTCGCGGCCGCACGGCACGAGGCCGCCCCCGTCACCCCCGCAGCCCCGCCCCCGCGGCGCCCCGCTCCCCCCGGCGCCCCCCCCCGGGACACCCCACCCCCTCCCTCACCAGCGATCCCGGGTTAGCCGGCGGTTCCCGGACCCGGGCGCCCCTCCGCGGGGGCCCCCTGCCGCCCGGCTTCGCCCCCGAGGGGCGGCCGGCCGCCCGCCTCCGCACCGAACCCGCAGCCCCCCGAGGCCCCATGCCCGTCGCGTGCGCAATCGACTTCGGCACCTCCAACACCACCGTCGCCCTCTGCCAGGACGGCGAGGTCCGCCAGCTCGCCGTCGACCCCTTCTCCCCCGACCCCGAGCGGATGCCGACCCTCCTCTACTTCCCGCCCGAAGGCCCCCCGGTCTACGGCGCCCGGGCCGTGACCGCCTGGCTCGCCGACGAGCGGACCGGCCGGCTCATCCAGTCCATCAAGCGCTACCTCCCCTCCTCCGGCTTCGACGGCACCGTGGTCGGCGGCACCGTGCTCGGCATCGAGGCCCTCATCGGCGGCTTCCTCGGGGCCGTCAAGCGCGCCGCCGAGGAGGCCGCCAGCGAGCCCGTCACCCGCGTGCTCCTGGGCCGCCCCGCCCGCTTCGGCGACACCCCCGACCGCGACAAGCTCGCTCAGGACCGCCTCCACACCGCCGCCCGCCGCGCCGGCTTCGTGGACATCGGCTTCCAGGTCGAGCCCGTCGCCGCCGCGCGCGCGTTCGAGCGCTCCCTCGACCGCGACGTCCTCTGCCTCGTCGGCGATCTCGGCGGCGGCACCAGCGACTTCACCGTCATCCGCCTCGGCCCCGGCCGCATCGGCACCGACCGCACGGGCGACGTGCTCGGCGTCGCCGGCGTCGACATCGCCGGCAACGACTTCGACGCGCGCATCGTCTACAAGAAGGTCGCGCCGCACCTCGGCCTCTTCTCGAAGTACAAGGTCGAGCACAACTGGGTCGACGTGCCCACCGCGCTCCACCACGCCGTCACGCGCTGGCACTCGCTCTGCCACGCGAAGACCGAGAAGAACCTGCGCCTCCTCGACCGCATGGTCCGCTACGGCGACGATCGCGCCGGCCTCGCCCGGCTCAAGGAGATGGTCGAGGACGACCACGGCTTCCACCTCTTCCGCGCCGTCGAGGGCGCGAAGGTGGCGCTCTCCGAGGGCCCCGGCGCGGTGCTGTCCTTCCACGCCGGCTCCATCGCGCTCGACGCGCCCATCACCCGCGACGAGCTCGACGCCGCCATCGCGCTCGACGTGCAGCTCCTCGAGCAGTGCCTCGACGGGCTCCTCGGCGGCCTCACGCTCACCCCCGCCGACATCGACGTCGTCTTCCTCACCGGCGGCACGTCCAAGACGCTCCGGGTGCAGCGCATGTTCGAGGAGCGCTTCCCCGGCCGCGTCACGAGCCGCGACGTGTTCACGTCCATCGGGTACGGCCTCGGCATCGAGGCCTCCGAGCGCTTCGCGGCGTAGATCCGGGCGCGCCCCCGGGGCGGCGGCACGTCGCCCCTACCGGGGCCCCGGGCCGCCGCCCCGGGGTCGGGTGTCCTCCGGGGTCGCGGCAGAGCCGCTCCGTCCGCCCGCCGCGCGCGGGCGGACCGGCCGGGGCCGTGGACCCCCACGCGGCCGCCGGCCCCCGGTTCTCCCGCGCCCCGGCCGCCCTCCGGCCCCCCTCGCGCGGAGCCGCGCCACGTCGCCCCTCCCGGGGCTCCGTGCCCCCCGTTCAGTCGAGGTCCAGCTCCAGGCTCGGCCGGCTCGTCGCGCGCGCCGGCAGCGAGGCGTGGAAGGCGTCCCCCACGAGGAACCAGCCGACCTCCCCCTTCAGCTCGGCCACGCGCACGGGCTGCGCGCCCGGGATCACCAGCGCGAGCGCGGCGGCGACGATGAGCCCGAGGGCCACGAACTCGCCGTTCGGGACGAAGAGCACGCCGACCCCGAGCACGGTGAGCCCCCCCGCCACCCACCGCGCCACCGTGCGCCGCCGGGCGTGCGTCGCGCACACCGACACGACGAGGCGGACGCGCGCGCTCGGGAGCAGCGCCATGATCACGGCCCACGCCGGAAACAAGAGCCAGAGCCAGGTGGCCACGTAGCGGGCCCGGATCGTGGTGGACTGGAGCTCGTCCGGCCGGTTGCACACGACGCAGCGCGCCGGCCAGGTCGCGGTCGCGGGGGAGACCACGCACTGGTCCTCCGTGTGGAGGCCCGCCCGCTCCTCGGAAGCGGGCAACGCGGCGTACAGGTTGTCGGCCATTCGCCACCGTCCCTCGCGACGAAGTATTCCACGGCTGCTACGCTCGCATCCCCCATGCAGGCCCACGCGCCGTCCCCCGCCGAGCCCACGGCCGAGCCCGCTGCCGGCGCCCGCGCGGTCGGCGGGCGGAGCGGGGCCCCGGACGTCCGGGACGCGCCGACGGGCGCGCTCGACACGCGCATCCGGCTCGAGACGCCCGAGCACGTCGCGCTCCCGTTCGCGCTCGCCGGGCCGGCCCCCCGCGCGCTGGCGTACGTCGCCGACCTCGTCGTGCGCGGGCTCGTGCTCTGGGGCCTCTTCCTCGTCCTCACGGCGGTGACCGGCCCGCTCGACCTCGCGACCGCCGGCGTCGGGGTGGGCTACCTCGCGTGGTTCCTGCTGGACTGGGGCTGGCACGCGGCGTTCGAGGCGCTCGACGGCGGGCGTACGCCCGGGAAGCGCATGGCGGGCCTCCGCGTGGTGCGCGCGGACGGCGGGCCGATCGGCCCGCGCGAGGCCGTGCTGCGCAACCTCCTCCGCGCCGCCGACGCCCTGCCCGTCGGGTACGTCGTCGGCACGCTGGCCTGCCTGGCGGACCCGCGCTTCCGCCGCCTCGGGGACCTCGTGGCGGGCACGCTCGTCGTGCACGACGGGCGCGATCCCGCGCCCCTCCCGCCGGTCGACATCGTCCCGCCGGTCCGCGACGCGGAGCGGCCGCGCCTCCCGCGCCACCGCCGCGTCGGCCCCGAGGACCACCGCGCGCTGGAGGAGCTCCTCCTCGCGAACGAGCGGCTCGGGCTCGTGTGGGGCGAGTGGGTGGCGGGCCGCGTCGCGGACCGCTTCACCGAGCGCTACCAGGTGCGCGGCCCGACGGCGCTCCGCACGCTCCAGCTCCTCGCGGCCGCCGCGCGCGCGGAGGCCCCCGAGGTCGAGCGGGCCGCGCGCAGCGGGCGGGACGACGCGCGGGCGCTCGAGGCGATCCTGGCCGGGGGGCCCACGCGCGTCACGACGGCCGAGGCCCCGGAGCTCGTCGCCCGCTTCCGGAACCTCGTGGGCGAGCTCGGCCGCCTGCGCGCGGGCGCGTCCGCGCGGGCCCACGAGGCCGAGGCCCTGGCGCTCTCCGCGCACGGCGTGCTCTACCGGGACGCCCCGCGCGGCGGCGGCGCCGGCCCCCGCGCGCTGCGGACCCTGCTCCTCGACGAGTTCCCCGCCGCCCTCCGCGCGAACGCGCGCTGGCTCCTCCTCTCGACCGCGCTCTTCGTCGTGCCGCTCGCCCTCGGCGCCTGGGGCGCCTGGAGCGACCCGCGCTTCGCGGACGCGGTCATCCCCCGCGAGCAGCAGGAGCTCCTCGGGGAGGCCTTCCGCGAGGCGACGCCCCGCACGCCCGAGGAGAACGCGGCGATGGCGGGCTTCTACGTCGAGAACAACGTCGGCATCGCGCTGCGGGCGGCCGCGGGGGGCGTCCTCGGCGGCGTCGTCACGGCGTGGACGCTCGTGTTCAACGGCCTCTCCATCGGCGCGTTCGCGGGCTGGATCGCGCGCGAGGGGGCGCTCGGGAACTTCCTGCGCTTCGTCTCGGGCCACTCGGCGTGGGAGCTCACCGCGGTGGTCGTCGCGGGCACGGCCGGGCTCCGCCTCGGCGCCGCGCTCCTCGTCCCCGGGGGGCGGACCCGCGCCGCGTCGCTGCGCGAGGCCGGCCCCGACGTGCTCCGCCTCGCGCTCGGATCCGCGGCCATGCTCGCCGTGGCCGCCACCATCGAGGGCTTCTGGTCGGCGAACGAGCTGCCCGACCCCGTGCGCATCACGTTCGCGCTCGTGCAGGTCGTGCTCGTCGCCGCGTGGCTCGGCGGCGCACGGAGGCGGCGGTGAGCTTCTCCGTCGTGATGCGCCGCCGCAGCCAGCCCGAGGTGGTCGACCTCGCCGTGGCGCTGCTGCGCGTGGACGCCGCGGCCTGGGCGCGCGTGTACCTGCCGTGGGGATGCCTCTCGGCGCTGTGCGCGGCGGCCGCCTGGCGAATCGAGCCCCTGCTCGCGCTCGTCGTCGCCGCGCTGCTCGGGCGCCTCGCGCAGGCGCCGGTGACGCTGGCCGTGAGCGAGCGCGTGGCCGGCCGCGAGCCCCGGGTCTCGCCACGGGAGGCCCTCGCCGCCGTGGGGCGCCTCGTGACGGCCTCGATCCTGCCGACGCTGGGCCTCGCGCTCGCCTCGCTCACGATCGTGGGCCTCCCCCTGCTGGCGATCCGCTTCACGCACCTGCCCGAGGTCGCGATCGTGGAGCGGCCGCCCAGCGACGTGCTCGGCCGCGTCGGCGCGCTCGCGAACGCCGCCGGCGCGCGCGGCTGGACCACCCGCGCCTGGCTCGCCGGCATCGAGGTCTGGGCGATGCTCGTGGCCGAGATCCTGGGCCAGTTCGTCGTCGACGGGCTGCTCCAGCTCGGCACGCCGTACTCGTCGCTGATGGAGGGGGAGCTCACGCCCTTCCCCATCCTCGGGCTCCTCCTGGCGCAGCCGCTGGTCGCGCTCGTGCGCTTCTGCGAGTGGCTCGACGTGCGCACGCGCAGCGAGGGCCTCGACGCCTGGTTCGCGGTCTACGCGGCCGCCGAGCGGGGGCGGCCCGCGTGATCCTCGCCCTGCTGCTCGCCGCCTCCGCGGCCGACACCGGGGCCCCGGGCGCGGGAGGCGTCGCGCCCGCCGAGCGAGCCGTGGCCGCCGACGGCGCGACGGACGCCGACGGCGCGACGGACGCCGCGGGGGCCGAGCGCGCCATCGTCCCCCCGACCTTCCGTGGCGAGGTGGCGTGGTGCGCGTCCGCCGAGAAGCTCGGGCGGGCGGACGAGGCCTGGTGCGCGCACGTGCCGCCGGGCTGCCCGGGCCTCGCCGAGGCCTGCGCGGACCGCCCGCCATCCCCCGCGGCGACGGAGCGCTCGGGCGGGTGCGACGGCCCGCGGGACGAGGTCGACATCCCCACCGTGGCGCTCCCCGCCGAGTCCGCGCCCTCCGCGGGGTGTGCGGGCGCGCAGTGGGTGGTGCTCGGGCTCGTGCTCGGGCTCGTGGCCTTCGCCCTCGTGGAGCGGCTCGTGGCCCGGCGCGAGGCGGACGCGCCGGCCGACGCCGAGCCCGGCGACGTCTCGGCGGACGCGCCGGAGCCGCTCGCGCCGATCCCCGACGACGAGCTCCTCGCGGCGGCCCGCGCCGCCATGGAGCGCGGGCGCTTCGGCGAGGCGCTGCTGCTCGCGCGCGCCGCGGTCGTCCGCGCCATCGAGACCTCCGGGACGCTCCCGCCCGACCCCGGCCGCACGGACCGCGAGACCGTCCGCGCCCTCGCGGCCGACCCCGCCGCGGCCGCCGAGATGCGCGAGGTCGCCGTCGCGCTGGAGCGGGCCCGGTACGCCGCGCTCCCGGTGGACCGCGCAACGATCGAGGCGGCGCTCCGCGCCGCCGCCGCGCTCGTCCGCCGCCTCGGCGCGCTCGCGCTCCTCGTCGGCATCGCGCGCGCGTGGGCCGGCCCCGCGGACCACGACCACCTCGCGGAGTGGCTGTACCAGGCCGGCATCGAGGTCGAGACCACCGCCGACTTCCCCGGGGAGCCGGGCCTCGTGATCTGGCTCCCGGAGCCCTGGGCCACCGCCGACGACGCCGCCCTCGCGCGGCAGGCCGCCCAGGACGGCGCCACCGTGCTCGTGGCGGGGGACGCCCACGTGCTCGCGTGGTTCCCCGACGAGCTCGAGGGCTGGGAGCCCGCGACGGGGCCCCTCACCGTCCGCGGCGCGCCGCTGGCCTTCCCGGGCGGCGCCTGGACCACGCGGGGGACCGCGGGCACCCCCCTGCTCTTCGACGCCGCCGGCGTCCCGGTCGCCCGGCGCGTCCCCGTCGGCGAGGGCGCGCTCGTGCTCGTCGGGCTCCCGCACCTGCTCGACGACGCGGCGCTCCTGCACCCCGCGGACGCCGCCGCCCTCGACGCGCTCGTCGCCGACGCGCCGACCTGGGGCTGGCTGCTCACGCGGGACGAGCGGACCGGCGCGCCCGGCCGCGTCATCGGGGCGTCCGGGCTCGGCCCGGGCCTCGTCCAGGCGCTCGTCGTGTGGGCGCTCTGGGCCTGGTCGCGGGGGCGCCGCTTCGCCGCGCCGCTCCCGCCGCCCGACGAGGCGCGCCGGGACTTCCGCGCCCACCTCGCCGCCGTGGCCGCGCTCTACCGCCGCGTGGGCGCCTCGCGCACGAGCCACGCCGCCGTCGCGGCGCGCGCGCTGCGGCTCTTCCGCGAGCGCCTGCGCGTCGACGACGCCCACCTCGCCGACGCCGTGGCCGCGCGCACGGGGACGGACCCCGCGGTCGTGGACGCCGCGCTCCGGCGGGCGCGCGCGACCGCCGCCGACCCCCGCGGCGACCCGGCCGACCATGAACTCGAACACCAGGAGGAGCTGTGGAGGCTCTCGGAACAGACGCGGAGCGCCAGGAGCGGATCGCCGCGTTCGCGGCGCGGTTCACCGAGGTAGAGCGCGCGCTCGGCGCCGTCGTGCACGGGCAGGCGGGCCCCGCCCGGCTCGTGCTGGTCGCGCTGTTCGCGGGCGGCCACGTGCTGCTCGAAGGCGCGCCCGGCCTCGGGAAGACGCTCCTCGCCCGCACGCTGGCGCAGGCCCTCGGGTGCCGCTTCCGCCGCATCCAGTTCACGCCCGACCTCATGCCGGCCGACGTCACGGGCGGGAACGTCTTCGACCAGAAGGAGCGCCGCTTCGACTTCGTCGCCGGGCCGGTCTTCACCGAGGTGCTGCTCGCCGACGAGATCAACCGCGCGCCCGCCCGCACCCAGGCCGCGCTGCTCGAGGCGATGGCCGACCGGCAGGTGACCGTCGACGGCGTCACGCGCCGCCTCGCCCGCCCCTTCTTCACCATCGCCACCCAGAACCCCGTCGAGTCCGAGGGCACCTGGCCGCTCCCCGAGGCGCAGCTCGACCGCTTCCTCTTCAAGGTGCTGGTGCCGACGCCCTCCCGCGCCGCCGAGCTCGCCATCCTGGAGAGCCACCTCGGCGGCTTCGACGCCGCGGATCTCGACCGCCAGGACATCGTGCCCATCGTGAGCGCGGACGAGCTCGTCCGCACCCAGGACGCGCTCCGCGCCGTGCGGGTGACGCGCCCCGTGCTCGAGTACATCGCCGACCTCGTCGGGCGCTCGCGGACCCACCGCGCCGTCTACCTGGGGGCGTCGCCCCGCGCGTCGATCGCGCTCCTGCTCGCGAGCCAGGTCGTGGCGGCCGCCGAGGGGCGCGCCTTCGTCGTCCCCGACGACGTGAAGGAGCTCGTCCCCTCCGTGCTCCGGCACCGCCTCGTGCTCCACCCCGAGGCCGAGATCGACGGCGCGAGCGTGGACGAGGTCGTCGCCGAGCTCGTGCGCGAGACGCCCGTGCCCGCGAAGCCCACCGGATGAACACGGCGCCCACCACCCCCACCGCGCCGCTGCGGCTCCGCGACTTCGTGCCGACGCCGACGCTCCCCGCGCTGCTCGGCGTCCCGATGGTCGTGGCGCTCTTCGCCGCGCTGGTGCCGCCGCTCGCGCGCGTGGCGCTCGGGATCGACGCGGCGATCGCGCTCGTCGCCGTCGTGGACGCCGCGCGGCTCGCCCGGGTGCGGATCGCGGCCCGACGGCACGCGCGCCGCACCTGGTCGGTCGGGCGCGTGGAGCAGGTGCGGGTGGTGCTCAGCTCCCAGGGGCCCCGCCGGGTCGTGGAGGTCCACCAGTCGCTCTTCCCCGGCGCGGAGCCCGAGGGGCTCCCCGCGTCGTTGCGGCTCGGCGCCACCGGCGAGGTCGTGTACCGCGCCACCGCCCGCGCGCGCGGCCGCTTCGCGCTCGGCGCCCACCACGTCCGCGTCCGCTCCCCCTGGGGCTTGTGGTACCGCCAGCTCGATCTTCCCGGCGACGACCCCGTGCACGTCCTCCCCGACGTCAAGGCGCTCGTGGAGTACGACCTGCTCGCCCGCGCCGGCCGGCAGGCGCTCCTCACGCGCGCCATCCGCAAGCCGGGCACCCACGCCGAGTTCGAGCGGCTCCGCCCCTACGTGAGCGGCGACGAGTACCGGCGCATCGACTGGAAGGCCACCGCCCGCGCGCCCGGGCCGGTCGTGCGGCAATTGCGGCAGGCCACCGATCAGAACGTCGTCTTCCTCCTCGACCTCGGCCGCCCGATGACCGCGAGCTGGGAGGGCCGGAGCGCGCTCGACGCCGCGCTCGACGCGGTCCTGCTCACCGGCCACGTGGCGCTCCGCCACCACGACAAGGTGGGCCTCGTCGCGTTCGACGGCCGCCTCCGCGCGTTGTTGCCCCCCGCCGCCGGCCCCCGCGCTCGCCAGGCGCTCCTCCGCACGGCCGCCACGCTGCACCCTTCGCTGGAGGAGCCCGACTACCGCGACGCCTTCGCCGCGCTCCGTTCCCGCGTGCGCACGCGCTCGCTCGTCGTGCTGCTCAGCTCGCTCGTGGACGACACCTCTGCCGACCTGCTCGCCGGGCTCTTCCGCACCGTGTCCCGCCACCTCGTCGTCTGGGTGTGCCTCCGCGACCCCGGCGTGGAGGCGATGGCCGACGCGCCCGCCGACCCCGCGGACCCCGAGGTGGCGTGGCGCCGCGGCGCCGCGGCCGAGGTGCTCGAGTGGCGGAGCCGCGTGTTGCAGCGGGCTCGCGACCAGGGCGTCCTCGTGGTGGATGCGCGTCCCGACGAGGTCACCCCCGCGCTCCTCGCCCGCTACCTCGACGTGAAGGCGCGCCAGGCCCTGTGAGATCGACCGGAACCCGTGCTACCGTCCGTGCCCTCCGGAGATTCCATGGCCGACAACCTCTTCTCCGCCCTCCCCACCGGCTCCATCCCCGCGACCGGCGCGGAGGACATCGTCGCCATCGGCGGCCAGGTGCGCACCCCGCTCGTGGCCACCTGGCCCGCGCGCTGCGTCGTCTGCAACGGTGACGTCCCCGCCGCGGACTACAAGACGAAGCTCGTCTGGTACCCGCGCTGGACCATCCTCGTCTTCCTCTTCAGCCGCCTCATCGGGCTCATCCTGATGATGGTCAAGCGCAAGACGGCCACGCTCCACCTGGGGCTCTGCGAGGAGCACCGCGCCACGCGCCGCACGCGCCTCTGGGCCTTCGGCGGCACCTTCCTCGCCTCGTTCGCGTCGTTCCCGCTCGCGGGCGCGCTGGACACCGTCTGGATCATGATCGCGGGCATCGTCGCCTTCTGGGTCGGCCTCATCGGGCTGATCGTCTACGCCAAGCCCGTCCGGATGGCGCGCGTCGAGGGCGACTACGGCTACGTCAAGGCGAAGCCGGCGTTCGTCCAGTCCCTTCCGCAGGGGTACTGACCACCTCCCCGTCCGTCGCCTCGTCCCGCTTCTTCCCGAAGCCGAGCGCCTGCCCGAGCTTCTGGAACGCGGTCTGGAGCGCCTCGCCGGCCGCTTCGACGGGCCCGCAGACCGGGTCGGGGACATGCCCGCTCGAGAACCACTCCGGCCGCGTCTGCTCGCAGTTCGGGCAGGGCGGCTCGCCGGTGGTCACGCACACGTCCACCTTCTCGACGCCCGACGGCGCGTCGGGCACCGTGTCGCTCGTGCCCGTCGCGGCCACGAAGCGCGCCCACGCCGGGAGCGCGGCCTGCCCGCCCGTGAGGCCCACGGCCTTCCCCTTGTCGAAGCCCACCCACACGGCCACCGCGTAGGGGCCGGTCACGCCCACGAACCAGGCGTCCTTGTAGTCGTCGGTCGTGCCGCTCTTGCCGGCGGCCCCCGGGCCCACGCCGTACTTCGCGGCGGCCTTGCCCGTGCCGGTGCGGAGCACCTCGCGCAGCACGTCCCCGGCGAGGAAGGTGGCGCGCTCGGAGTAGCGCACCGTCGCCTTCTCCGGCGGGCTGTCGACGCGCAGGTCGCCGCGCGGATCGGCCGCCGCCCGCACGAGGTACGGCGCGTGGTACGTCCCGCTCGCGAAGACCGCGTACGCGCCCGCGAGCTCGACCGGCGTGGCGCCGAAGCCGCCCAGCGCCGCCGAGGGGTAGTCCGTGGCGTCCGAGAGCCCGAGCGCGCGCCAGCGCTTCTTCAGCTCGCCGAGGCCCACCCGCTCCGCGAGCAGCACCGCCGGGATGTTCCGCGACGCCGCGATCGCCGACCGCACCGACACCGGCCCGACGAAGGCGCCGTCGTAGTTCGCGGGCGTCCACGTCTTGCCGTCGTGCACGCGCTCGATGGGCGCGTCGTCGAGCAGCGTCGACGGCGAGAGCGCCGCGTCGGCCTCCATCGCGGCGAGGAGCGTCAGCGGCTTGACGGTCGAGCCGATCTGCCGCTCGGCGCCGTAGGCGCGGTCCCAGAGGCTCTCGCCGTAGTCGCGCCCGCCCACGAGCGCGACGATGGCGCCGTCGCGGGCGCGCACCGCCACGAGCGCGGCCTGCACCCCCTCGAGCTTCGGGTGCGCCTTCAGCACCTCCGCGAGCCCGTCGCGCACCGCCGCCTCGGCCGCGCGCTGGAGCGGCGGCGAGATCGTCGTGTGCACCTCGAGCGCGTCCCGCGCCACGATCCCCTCGCCGGCCGCGGCCTCCACGACCTCGACCGCGTGGTCCACCGCCCACGGCGCCATGCGCCCGGTGGCCGCGAGGTGCGTGACCAGCGGCTCCTTCTTCGCGGCGGCGGCCGCGGCGGCTTCGATCGCGCCGATGTCGACCATGCGGTCGAGCGCGAGGTCGCGCCGCTCCCTGGCCCGGTCGGGGTACCGCGCGGGCGAATAGGCGTTCGGCGCCGAGATGATGCCCGCGAGCGTCGCCGCCTCGCCGAGCGTCACGCGCTCGACCGGCTTCCCGAAGTAGGCCCGCGCCGCCGCGTCCATCCCGCAGATGGAGCTGCCCGCCACCTGCCCGAGGTAGATCTCGTTCAGGTAGAGCCGGAGGATTTCGTCCTTCCCGAGCCGCCGCTCCAGCGCGAGCGCCAGCAGCGCCTCCCGCAGCTTCCGCTCGGCGCTCTTCTCGTGCGTGAGGAACAGGTTCTTCACGACCTGCTGCGTCAGCGACGAGCCGCCCTGCTTCATCTCCTGGTGCGTGAGGTCCACCCAGAGCGCGCGCGCGATGCCGAGCGGGTCGAGGCCCGGGTGCTCGTAGAAGCGCGCGTCCTCCATCGCGAGGACCGCGTTCCGCACGTTCTTGGGGATGCGGTCGAGCGGGACGGGGTTGCGGTTCTCGTTGTCGGGGCCGCGCACGGTCGCCATCACCGCGGGCGCGAAGGTCGCGCGGCCCTGCGGCGTCACCGAGCGCACCCGCCCGTCCGCGAACGTGACGAGCACCTCGCCCGCCTTCACCGACCAGCCCGGCCCGTCCGCCGCCCGGGCGTTCACGACGACCGCGTCGGTGCCCACCTGGTAGTCGCCCGGCTTCTCCGCCTTGGCGACGCGCGCGTAGCCCGCCGCCGAGAGGTCGGCGGCGAGCGCCTCGGGCGTGTACGCGAGCTCGGGCCACACGTCGATCGGCCCGGACCACACGTGCCCCGGCACCGTCCACACCGGCCCCGCGAGCCCCTCCTCCACCTGGCCGACCGCCCAGCGGTACATCGTGGCGCTCACGATGCCGCCGGCCAGTACGGCGCCGACCACGGCGCTCACGAGCAGGGCGCGCGTCCAGCTCTTCAGCGCCACGAGGAACGGGCGCCGCGGCGCCTTGCCCTTCGTGAGCTTCGCCTTTCCGGGCTTCCCGCCCAAGCCCTTCCCGCCCTTGCCGGCCAGCGTGTTCTTCTTGGCGGCCTTGAGCGCGGAGATCCCCGGATCTTCCTTCTTTCCACCAGAGCTTCGCGCGGGCTTCGCCATTGACGCGTCCACTGTAGCACGCCGCGGCGTCCGAGCCAGCCGGGCGGACAGCGCGGTGTATGTCCGGCCGCCATCCGTTAGCTTCCACCCATGCTGCTCGGACTCCTCTACGCGGCGCTCGCCGCCGACTCCTGGAACGCGACCTGCGCCGCCAAGGACGACCCCTCCGTGTGGTTCGTCTTCACCTCGGCGCCGGACGCCCCCGCGCTGCCCGACTTCGACTGCAAGGGGCTCTTCTTCGACTCGACGGTCGCCTGCACGCAGACCGTCGGGCTCGGCAAGATCCGCCCGGGTGGCGCAACCTCGTCCGGCGGGCAGCCGCTGCTCGAGCTTCGCTACCTCCCGTTCGGCGACGCGACCACGATCCGCACGTTCCTGTCGCAGCCCGGCGGCGGCGTCGTCCACAAGCCGCCCACCACCCCCGCGACCACGCCCGCCGCGACTCCCCCGCCGCTCAACTCCGTCGAGCTCCTCGCGCAGTACCTCCACTCGCGCGCCAAGGCGTCCGCGCCCACGAAGAACATCACGCTGCACGTCTGGTCGTGCCCCGACTCGGGCTTCATCCCCCCGACGGAGGCGATCGAGCCGTACGGCATGAAGCTCCAGGAGCACCAGGGACGGACGTCGCTCTACTGAGGGGTCTTCTTCTTGGGGCGGGGGGCTCGCCGCCCCCCGCAACGCCCCCCGGACCTGCGCTCCGGTAAACCTCTCAGCTCGGCACGAGCTCCTTCGCGCGCGCGCCCTCCGTGGCGCCGAACATCGCGTCCGCGTAGGCGAGGCCGATGCCGTAGATGCCGGCGTGGCGGCGCACCACGTCGCCGACCGCGGCGTAGGTCTCGTGGCGGGCCCAGTCGCGCTGCAGCTCCAGGAGGAACTGGAGCCAGGTGAGCGGGACGACGCCCGCCTGCGTCATGCGGTCCATCGCGGTGGTGTGGGCGGTGGGGCTGACGCCGCCGCAGGCGTCCGCGACCACGTACACGGCGTAGCCCTCGCGCAGCGCCGAGAGCGCGGGCATCACCACGCACACCTCGGTCCAGAGCCCGGCGATCACCAGCTTCTTGCGGCCCGTGGCGCGCACCGCCGCGACGAACGCCGGGTCGTCCCAGGCGTTCATCGACGTGCGGTCGATGGGGCGCGGGTTCCCGAGCGCCTCGTACAACGCGCCGAAGGTCGGGCCGCTGAACGTGCGCTCGGCCACCGTGGTGAGCACGGTCGGCACCCCGAACACGCGGGCGGCCCGGGCGAGCCCGGTGACGTTGTTGAGCAGCGACTCACCGTCGATCGACCGCGTGGCGAACGCCATCTGCGGCTGGAAGTCGATGAAGGCGACGACGCACTCGGAGGGCGTCAGCAGATCGGTGGTGGCCATGGCGCAGCATCCCGGTTGAACCCCGGTAAGCTGCGCCCCCCAAGCCCGACGTCAACGGGAATTTCGGGGGCGGACGCCCCCTCTTCTCCCCCGTCCCTCGACGCCTACTTCATCACCCGCTTCGCCGCGGCCACCACGTTCGCGGGGGTCACCCCCAGCTTCTCGGCCACGACCTTGCCCGGCGCGCTGGCGCCGAAGCGATCGATGCCGACGCTCGCCCCGTCGAGGCCCACGTAGCGCTCCCAGCCCTTCGTGGTCCCGGCCTCGACCGACACGCGCGGCAGGGCCCGGGGCAACACGCTCGCCTTGTAGGCGGCGTCCTGCGCGTCGAAGAGCTCGGCGCACGCCATGTTCACCACGCGCGCGGAGATACCCTCCGCCGCGAGCTTGTCCGCGGCCTCGAGCGCCACGTGCACCTCGGAGCCGGTCCCGATCAGGACCACCTGCGCGTCCGGGGCGTCCCGGAGGACGTAGGCGCCCTTCGCGATCGACGCCGCGGCCGGGTACACGCTCCGGTCGAGCGTGGGGAGGTTCTGCCGCGTGAGCGCGAGCGCCGTGGGCCCGTCGGTGCGGGAGAGGGCGAGCTTCCAGGCCTCGTTCGTCTCGTTCGCGTCCGCCGGCCGGATCAGCCGGAGGTTCGGGATGAGGCGGATCGCCTGGAGCGTCTCGATGGGCTGGTGCGTCGGGCCGTCCTCGCCGACCCACACGGAGTCGTGCGTGTAGACGTACACGACCGGCTGGTGCATGAGCGCCGCGAGGCGCACGGCCGGCCGCATGTAGTCGTGGAAGATGAGGAAGGTGGCGCAGAAGGTGTGGAGCCCGCCGTGGAGCGCGATGCCGTTGGCGATGGCGCCCATCGCGTGCTCGCGGATGCCGTAGGCGATGTTCCGCGCGTCGCGGCGCGTCGCCGAGAGGTCGCCCGCGCCCTTGATGTGCGTGAAGTTCGACTCGGCGAGGTCGGCGCTGCCGCCCACCACGTTCGGGAGCGCCGCCGCGATCGCCTGGATCGCCGCCTCGCTCGCCTTGCGCGTGGCGATCCCGGGGCCCGGCGCGTGCGCGGGCCAGGACACGCTCGCGAGGTCGAGGTCGCCCGTCAGGAAGCGCCGCAGCTCGGCGCCCTTCGGCGAGTCGGCCACGCGGGCCTCCCACGCCTCGCGGAGCACCTTGCGGTCGGCGTCGCGGGCGCGCACGCCCGCCACCACGTCCGCCGGCACCGCGAAGGTCACGTCCGGGTCGAGGCCCAGGCGGGCCTTCGTGAGCTTCACCTCGTCCACGCCGAGCGGCGCGCCGTGGGCCGCGGACTTGCCCTCCTTGTTGGGGGAGCCGAAGCCGATCTTCGTCTTGCACGCGATGAGGGAGGGACGCTCCGTCTCGTCGCGCGCGGCGGCGATGGCGGCGGCGATCGCGTCCTGGTCGTGCCCGTCCACCTTCTGCACGTGCCAGCCGTAGGCCGCGAAGCGCGCGAGGGTGTCCTCGGAGATCGACAGGTCGGTCGAGCCGTCGATCGTGATGTTGTTGTCGTCCCAGAGCGCGATCACCCGGCCGAGCTTCAGGTGGCCGGCGAGCGAGGCCGCCTCGGCGCACACGCCCTCCATGAGGTCGCCGTCGCCGCAGGTCAGGAAGGTCCAGTGGTTGACGAGCCCCTCGCCGAAGCGGGCGCGGAGCCACGTCTCCGCGATCGCCATGCCGACGGCGTTCGCGAAGCCCTGGCCGAGCGGGCCGGTCGTCGTCTCGATGCCGGGGGCCTCCCCGAACTCCGGGTGCCCGGCGCACTTGCTGCCCCACTGTCGAAACGACTTGAGGTCGTCCAGCGTAAGCGCCTGCCCCGTCAGGTAGAGCATCGAGTAGAGCAGCATCGACCCGTGCCCGCCCGAGAGCACGAAGCGGTCCCGGTCCGGCCAGGTGGGGTCGGTCGGGTCGTAGCGCAGAAACCGCGTCCAGAGCACGGTCGCCACGTCGGCCATGCCGAGCGGCATGCCGGGGTGCCCCGAGTTGGCGGCCTGCACCGCGTCCATCGAGAGGCCGCGGATGGTGTTGGCGATGCGGAGATCGAGGTCGGTCATCGGGAGCGTCCTGCGCGGGCCCCGTCCAGGAACGACGGTGGCTCCGGGCGCCGCCGGGCTAACCGGTTGGCTCGAAGACGGCCGGCGAGGTCGCGACCGCGTGGGTGTCGAAATCGTCCTGATTGGTCCCCGGCGCCTCGATCGTCAGGTAGCGGCCGGCGTCGGACTCGAGCGGCACGGGCCCGCGGTGCCAGGTCCCCGGCTCGAGCAGGAGCGCCTCCTCCGGCGCCACCTCGATCCACACGGGCCCGACCGGCGCCTCCCCGGGCGGCGCGAGCCACATGCCCCAGCGCCGGCCGTCCACGGCGACGAGCAGCTGCGGCGTCGCGCGGTGGCGGGCCATGTCCCCGAGCGCGCGCCCGCGGCCCTGCACCGTGAAGATCTCCACCGCGGGCAGCGCCATCCCGAGCGGAACCTCCTCTCCCATGCGGACGACCCGGTACATCGGCACCTCCGCATCGACGTATCCACCGGAACCACCGACGCCCCTCCCGGGCACCGTCGCCTCCGCACCGCGCAGCGGGTGCCCCGAAGACGCCCGGAACGGGATAGAAGCCCGCCCGCCTCCGGAGCCGCCATGTCGCAGGACAGCCCGATCACCCCCCGCGCCACCGACTACTCGCAGTGGTACCTCGACGTCATCGCCGCGGCGCAGCTCGCCGACTACTCGCCCGTGAAGGGCTCGATGGTGCTCCGGCCCCACGGCTTCGCGCTCTGGGAGCACATGCGCGACGACCTGGACCGGCGCTTCAAGGAGACCGGGCACGTCAACGCCTACTTCCCGCTCCTCATCCCCGTGTCGTTCCTCTCGAAGGAGGCCGACCACGTCGAGGGCTTCGCGAAGGAGTGCGCGGTCGTCACGCACCACCGGCTGCGCGCGGCCGAGGGCGGCGGCGTCGAGGTGGATCCGGCCGCGAAGCTCGAGGAGCCGCTGGTCATCCGGCCCACGTCGGAGACGATCATCTGGCACATGTACGGCCAGTGGATCCAGTCCTGGCGCGATCTCCCCATCCTCATCAACCAGTGGGCGAACGTCGTCCGCTGGGAGATGAAGACGCGGCTCTTCCTCCGCACCGCCGAGTTCCTCTGGCAGGAGGGCCACACGGCCCACGCCACGAAGGAGGAGGCGGTGGACGAGGCGAAGAAGATGCTCGGCGTCTACGCCGACTTCGCCCGCGAGATCCTCGCGCTGCCGGTCATCCCCGGCGAGAAGAGCCCGTCGGAGCGCTTCGCCGGCGCCGTCGACACCTACTGCATCGAGGCGATGATGCAGAACGGGTGGGCGCTCCAGGCGGGCACCTCCCACTTCCTCGGGCAGAACTTCGCGAAGGCCTTCGACGTGACGTTCCAGACCGCCGAGGGCACCCGCGACCACGTGTGGGCCACGTCCTGGGGCGTGTCCACGCGGCTCATCGGCGCCGTGATCATGGCGCACTCGGACGACACGGGGCTCGTGCTCCCGCCCGCCATCGCGCCGGTGCAGGTCGTCGTGACGCCCATCTGGAAGGGCGACGCCGAGAAGGCCGACGTGATGGCCTTCGCGGAGAAGGTCGTGGCCGAGCTGAAGGGTTTCCGCGTCAAGCTCGACGACCGCGACATGAAGCCCGGCGCCAAGTACTACGAGTGGGAGCGCAAGGGCGTGCCGCTCCGGCTCGAGATCGGCCCGCGCGACGTGAAGCAGGGCTCCGTGTTCGCGGCCACGCGCACCGGCGGCAAGAAGGAGGCGATGGCGCTCGAGGGCCTCGCCGGCACCGTGCGCGCGAAGCTCGACGCGATCCAGGCCGACATGCTCGCGAAGGCGACGGCCGCGCGCGACGCCCGCATCTACCGGCCCGAGAGCTACGCCGCGTTCAAGGACGCGCTCGACGGCGGCGGCTTCTTCCTCGTGCCCTGGCGCGACGACGCGGTCGCCGAGGAGAAGATCAAGGAGGAGACGAAGGCCACCATCCGCTGCTACCCGCTCGACGGGCAGGACGAGGCGCGCGGAAAGACCTGCTTCTACTCCGGGAAGCCGGCGACGCACATGGCGATCTTCGCGCGGGCGTACTGACCGTGGGCGCGTCGCACGCCGGGAGGGGCTGAGTGGCGCACATCAGCGTCCACGACCTCCCCCGCGTGCGCGACGTCGCGCTCGTCCTCGCCTCCCACGGTTTCGGCGAGCTCGCCCGCATCGTCGGCGTCGAGACGAAGACGAGCTCGAGCGAAGCGCCGGTCGCGATGCGCGTCCGGCTCGCGCTGGCCGACCTCGGCACCACCTTCATCAAGCTCGGGCAGGTGTTGTCCGTGCGCCCGGACATCCTCCCGCAGGCGATGCTGGAGGAGCTCGCGACGCTCCAGGACAACGCCCCGACCGTCGACTTCCCCGCCATCAAGCAGCTCGTCGAGGAGGAGCTCCGCGCCCCGCTCGACGAGGTCTTCACGTCGTTCGACGAGGTCCCGGTCGCGAGCGCCTCGATCGCGCAGGTGCACGTGGCGCGGCTGCGCGACGGGCGCGAGGTGGCGGTCAAGGTGCAGCGGCCGGGCATCGAGAAGACGCTCCGGAGCGACCTGCACATCCTCTACACGCTCGCGCGCGTGATCGAGGGGCAGGTGCAGGTCCCCGGGCTCTACACGCCCGTCGAGATCGTGCAGGAGTTCGAGACGGCCATCTCCGGCGAGCTCGACTTCCTCCAGGAGGCGCAGGCCGCGGCCCGCTTCCGCGCGAACCACGCGGGCGTCGACGGCGTCTACGTGCCCGAGATCTACCGCGAGCTCTGCACCCGCCGCATGCTCGTCATGGAGCGCATCCACGGGCGAAAGCTCAACGCGATCCCGGGCGGCTCGGAGGAGGGCCGCCGGGCCATGCGGCGCCTCATCGAGTCCTGGTACCTCCAGCTCTTCGAGCACGGCTACTTCCACGGCGATCCCCACCCAGGGAACCTGATGGTCAAGGACGACGGCACGCTCGTCTTCCTCGACTTCGGGCTCACCGGCACGCTCACCGGGGAGATGCAGGACCTGATGACGAGCGTGTTCACCGGCCTCGTCTTCAAGGACGCCGAGTCGATCGCGCTCACGATCTACCGGGCCGGGGCCACGAAGGAGCGCGTCGACCTCAAGGCCTTCCGCGCCGAGGTCCAGCGGCTCATGTCGAAGTACGAGGGCGCCTCGCTCGCGCAGCTCTCGACGAACAGCTCGCTCACCGAGTTCATCGAGGTCGCCGGCCGCTACCGCATCCAGCTCCCGCGCGAGTTCGCGGTGGTCGCGCGCGCCACGTCGATCATCGACGGCATCGCCAAGCGGCTCCTCCCCGACGTGGACATCGTCGCGGAGGTGCGCCCCCTCGCGCAGCGGCTCGTGTCGACCCGTTTCGGCCCCGAACGCCTGGGCGCGGACGCCTTCCGCCTGATCCAGCACGCCCAGGCGGCGTTCCGCGACGTGCCGACCCAGGCCAACCAGCTCCTGTTGGACCTCGAGCGCGGCCGCATCTCGATCACCGCCCGCGATCCCGACGCGGAGGAGCTCCGCATGGAGATCCGCCACGCGGCCATCCGGCTCTCGCTCGCCCTGTGCGCGCTGGCGCTCGCGGTGAGCGGCTCGGTGCTCATCGCGCCGTGGGCCCCCGCGCCGTGGGGCGTTCCGCTCCTGGCGATTTCGGGTTTTGGTGTGTGCGGCGTGGCGGGCCTGATGTTCCTCGGGCTGGCCATCCACTGGCTGTTCGCGACACGCTTCCATCCCCGAGACTGGCGCCGCCGGCTGCTCGCCGTGGTCCGCTTCTTCGTCGGCGAGCGACCGTCGTAGCCGTGCGGATGTGTCGAGCCCGCGTTGAGCGCGGGCCTGACGGCGTGGTAGCATCCCCCTTCCGGCAAGCCCCCCCAAGGAGCGTTCGTGTCCGTTTCGCAGCTACAGCTCAGGCAGGGCGACGTCCTCGCGAAGAAATTCGAGGTCGACGCCGCGCTCGGCTCGGGGCCCCAGGGGAGCACCTGGGTCGCGCGCTCCCTCAACTCGCCCAAGAAGTACGCCGTGAAGCTGCTCGCGGGCCCTGCCGCGCCGGAAGCGGCGGCGCAGGCCCTCGTGCAGAAGGTGAACGACGTCGCCTCCGAAGGCCTCGTGCGCATCGCGGAGACGGGGGAGCACCTCGGCCACCGCTGGATCGCCTACGAGTACGTCGAGGGCGACTCGTTGCGCCGCCTCATGGACGAGTACGCGGGCCAGCGCAAGTCGTTCTCGCTCCAGGAGGCCTGCCAGATCGTCGTCAAGACGCTCGAGGCGGTCGACGCCGCGCACCAGCGCGGGATCGTGCACCGGCACCTCAAGCCCACGAACGTCGTCATCCAGTCGCGCGCCGTGGGCCCGGGCCAGGGCAAGATCGTCCGCACCGTGCGCGTGGTCGGCCTGGGCTTCTCCGAGCTCGTGAACCCGACCGTGCTGCAGGACGCGGCGCTCGAGCGCGGCTTCGGCGGCTACCTCGCGCCCGAGCTCTCGTCGCCGGCCACGGGGGGCACCCCCCAGTCCGACGTGTACTCCGCCGGCGTGATGCTCTACGAGCTCCTCTGCGGCCAGACGCCGATGGGCACCTACCTCTCGCCCACGCAGATCCGCGACGATCTGCCCAAGCACGTCGACGACATCGTCGATCTCGCGCTCGCGGCCAACGCGGAGGACCGCTACCCGACCGCGCGCGACATGATCAACGACATCCAGCGCACGTTCCAGGACGACGACAAGCCCGCCGCGGGCATCTCGAAGCGCACGCTCGCCGTCGTGATCGGCGGCACGCTCGCCGTCGTGGCGGTGGCGGCCGGCGTCCTGATGGTGACCGACCCGGACGCCGGCGCCCGGCGCGCGGACGAGACGCTCCGCGCCGAGGTCGCGCGCGAGAACCCGCTCCCCTCCCCCGAGGTCATCAAGCAGAAGCTCGTGGGTCACGAGGAGATGGTCTACATCCCCGACGGCACCTACGTGCGCGGCCGCATGAACAGCGAGGACGGCCGCACCGCCTCCGCCAAGGAGCCGCTGGCCGAGAAGGCCAAGGTCGCCGCCTTCTACATCGACCGCTTCGAGTGGGAGAACCAGAAGGACGGCCACCCCGTCGTGAACGTGAACCAGGAGAAGGCGGCCGAGCTCTGCGCGAGCAAAGGCAAGCGCCTCTGCTCGGCCGACGAGTGGGAGCGCGCCTGCAAGGGCCCGGAGAACCGCATCTACTCCTACGGCGACACCTTCGTCGCCGAGACCTGCGGCCCCGACATCTCCCCCGACGCCGACCGCGACGAGCGCTCCGACTGGTCCTCCGGCGGCATGGAGTCCTGCAAGAGCGGCTGGGGCGTGTACGACCTCTCCGGCGGCCCCCGCGAGTGGACCGCCACCCCCGGCGCGAGCAACGACCGCTTCCGCATCGTGAAGGGCGGCAAGGCCGGCGAGGCCATCAAGGGCAGCCGGTGCGCGTTCGTGGAGGAGCGCTCCGCGGCCCTCACCGATCGCAGCCTGTCCTTCCGCTGCTGCCTCGACGGCGACGCGCCCCCGTCGGCGTCGACCGGCACGGGTGAAGGCGCGGCCCCGGCCGATCCCGCCACGAACGGCGCGGCTCCGGCCGACGGCGCGGCGGCGCCCAAGTAGCGTGGACCTGCCGGCCGAAGCGGGCCGGCGGTCGGACCCGCCCCCGCGGGCGCATGCTCGGCAAATTGCCCTGGAGCTCCGCGCGCACCGGCGCCCGACGCCGGACCGCGTGAGATTGCCGAGTGCTCGCCCTCGTGCTGGTCCTGGCCTGCAACCTCGCGGCCGCGCTCGTCGCGGGGCCCACGCGCGCGCGTCGGGCCGCGGCGCTCCTCATTTCGAGCCTGTCGTTCGTCGCCCTGCTCGCGGCCCCGCCCGAGGGCACGCTGCTGCGCGGCGCGGCCTGGCTCGGCGCGTGCGCGCTGCTCATGCGGATGGTCGACGTGGTCGCCGAGGCCGACCGCCCCGCCGCCTTCCGCGTGGCCCTGGCGCTCCTGGTGCTCGACGCGCGCGAGATGCGACGCGCGCCGCCCGCGCTCGACCCGCGCCTCGTCGGGAAGGCCGCCGGCTACCTCCTCCTCACGCTGGCGGGGTTCGGGCTCGCGGCGTTCGTGGCCCCGCGCCTGGGCGCGGCGGCCGCGCTCCCGGTCCGCTGGCTCGGGGGGATCGTCGGCTTCTACGGCTCGCTCGACGCGGCCGAGGGGGCCTTGCGCGCCTGCTACCGCCTCGCGGGCGTCGTCGCGCGCCCCATGCAGGACCGGCCCATCCTCTCGCGCTCGCTGGGGGAGTTCTGGGGCCGCCGCTGGAACCGCGAGGTCGGGGGCTGGCTCGCCCGCTGGATCTACCGGCCGCTCTCGAGCCGCGGCCGGCCGGCCCTCGGCGTCGTGGCGGCCTTCGCCTGGAGCGGGCTCTTCCACGCCGTCGCGACGTACGCCGCGCTCGGGCTCGAGCCGGCCCTCTGGATGCAGGGCTTCTTCCTGGTGCACGGCGCGCTCGCGCTGGTGGAGCGCCGGCTCCGTGTGAGCCGCTGGCCCGCCTGGGCCGGCCGAACCTGGTTCGTCGGCACGTCCGTCCTGGCGGCGCCGCTCTTCGTGGAGCCGGGGATGCGGATCCTCGGCGTGTGAGCGCGCTCGTCGGCCTCAGCCCGAGACGAGCACGGGCGTAGGCGTCGTGTGCCGGCGCGCCTTCCACGCGGCGGCGGCGCCCTGGATCTCCCGGCGGACGATCTGGTACACGCCCGGATCGTAGGTGAGCGCGGTGTGGCCGACGCCCGTGACGGGCCGGTTGTAGAGCGAGACCTCGCCCACGCGCGGCACGAGCACCGACGACCACCACGGGCACACGAGGTCGTGCCGGCTGTACACGCTCACGAGCGGCACGTGCGCCGGGAACGGGTGCTCGCGGAGGCGCTGCACGAAGCGCGAGTTGGGGAGCAGGTCGTAGGGGCTGCGGGAGAGCAGGCCCGCGCCCATCAGCCACACGCCGAGCGCGGCGGTGGGCGTGCCGTGGTGCGGCGTGCCCAGCGTGATGAGCGACTTGACGCGCGCGTCCCCGCCGAAGTGCTGCACGTACTCGCGCGCGATGAGCCCGCCCTTGCTGTGGCCGACCACGTGGAAGCTCTCGAGGCCCGTGCGCGCGCAGATGCGCTCGAGCTTCTCCGCGATGTGCTCCGCGAGGGCCCCGGGGCGCTCGGTGTTGAAGCGCGCGAAGAGCCCGCCGAGGTCGAAGCTGAACACGCCGAAGCCGTCGTAGCGGAGGCGGTCCTCCATGACCTCCCAGACGTTGCGCGTCTGGAAGAAGCCGTGGAGGAGGAGCACGGCCTCGTCGTGGCGGGCGAAGTCGTCGCGCCGGACCACGCGGTTGCCCCGCCCGTACACCTTGCGGATGCTGCCGAGCTGATCGCGGACGGCGCGGTAGAGGCGGCGGGGGGACGTCGGCGCGTTGACCACGCGATCACGTAACGCGAAACCCGCGGACTCCCAAGATGGCTTCGGGCTTCGCGGCGCTTTCGCCAGCATCGCCCGGGATCGGCCGCGCGCGACGGGGCGCGGCGAGAGTGCTACGGTGGGGCTCGAGATCGGAGCGGTGATGCGGATCGGCTTGCTTGCGCTCGTACTTGCGGGGTGCCCTGCGACGGACAAGGACTCCGGTGAACCGCCGCCGGTGTCGCAGGACACCGACACGGCCGCGCCCTCCTGCGAGGGCACCGCGCCCGTGCTCACCGAGCTCGTGGTCGAGGACTACGGCGAGCTCTACCCCTTCGAGGACGGCGACGCGCCCGCGCTGCTCGTGGCCGCGACCGGCGAGGACGACGACGCCGACCTGCACGAGATGAACCTGATCGTGTGGTGGGACGACGTCGTCGACGGCGAGGTCGACACCTCCGGCGCCGGCACCGAGGCCGGCGTGCGCACGATGAACGACGACGAGGTCTGCACCACCGGCGAGGCCACCTACGGCATCATCTTCCAGGTGGACGGCAACCGCTTCGCCTACACCACGGCCTACGAATTCGTGGGCGAAGTGTACGACGCCGCCGGGATGGTCTCCAACCGGCTGGTCGCGAGCGGCACCACGCCGGGGCCGGCGCCCGAGGAGTAGGGGGCGCGTCCCCGCCCCCTCTCGCGTCTTCGGCGTGTCGGGGCCCCGCGCGGGGGCGGGGTCGGGTGTCTTCCAGGGTCGGCGCGAGGCGCCTCCGTCGGCCGCCCGCGCGGCGGCCGACCGGCGCGGGCCGTCGAGCGCGGCGCGGCCTCCGGCCCGGGGCCTCGTCGCGCCCGCGCCGCCTTCCAGCCCCCCTCGCGCGTGCCCGCGGGCGGCGGTGGCGCGGTCGCGTGGGAGCACCGGGCGGCCATCCAGGCGGGCGGCCATCCAGGCGGGGTCATCCCGGATGACCCGCCCTCCGTGACCGCCACGCGGCCATCCAGGCGGGGTCATCCCGGATGACCCGCCCTCCGTGACCGCCACGCGGCCATCCAGGCGGGGTCATCCCGGATGACCCGCCCTCCGTGACCGCCCCGCGGCGCCATGGAGGCCCACGAGCGCGCGGGTGCTCGCGGGGGCCCCGCGCGAGGTGCCCGGAGGGCGGCCCGGGCGCGCAGAGCCCCCCCGGGCCGGAGGCCGCGCGGGTGTCGACGGCCCGGGCCGGTCGGCCCCCCGCTTGGGGGCCGACCAAGGCGCTCCGCGCCGCGCCCGCAGGGGACCGACCCCCGGCGTCCGCGCCGGGGGTCGCGCCCAGGAGCGTCCAGGCAGCGTCCGCCGTCACGTGCCCCGCGTCGGGACGCGCGGTGTAGCATCCGCCCGTGGACGCCACCCTGCCGCCGCCGGACACCGAGCCGCCGCTCCGGCGGGTGGGCGGGCGCTGGCGCGTCGGGGCGCCGATCGGGCGGGGGTCGTTCGGGAGCGTGTGGCGGGCCACGGACGAGGCCACGGGCGCGGCGGCCGCGGTCAAGATCCTCGGGCCCGAGGCGAGCGTGGACCTCGCGCGGGCGCGCAAGGAGGTCGCGGCGCTGCGGCTGTTGCGCGTGCCCGGCGTGGTCGAGCTCCTCGACGCCGGCACGGAGGACGGGCGCCCCTGGCTCGCGATGGAGCTCGTGCCGGGGCTCCCCTTCCCCGGGCACGCCCGCGGCTGGGACGCGCTCGCGCCCCTCGTCGCGCGGCTCGCGGAGACGCTGCGCCAGATCCACGCCCACGGCGTCGTGCACCGGGATCTGAAGCCGTCGAACGTCCTCGTCACGGACGAAGGCCGGGTCGTGGTGCTCGACTTCGGCGTCGCGCGCGGGGCCGCGCTCGGCAGCACGGTGACGGGCTCCGCGGAGGTGGTCGGGACGCCGCTCTACCTCGCGCCCGAGCAGGTGCACCGCGACGCGCCGGTCGACGGCCGCGCCGACCTGTACGCGCTCGGGCTCCTGATCTACGAGGCGCTCGCCGGGCGGCGGCCGTTCGCGGGGCGGACGGCGCAGGAGATCCTGATCGCCCGGCTGACGCGGGACGCGCCGCCGCTGGACGCGCCCGGCGTACCGGAGCACGTCGCGCGGCTCGTGGCGGGGCTGCTCGCGCGCGATCCGGCGCGCCGCCCGTCCGCGGACGAGGTGCTCGCGGCGCTGCAGGCCGGCGACGCGGCGCCTTTGCCGTGGCTCGGCTCCCGCGCGCCCGTCGACGCGCTCGTGGAGGCCGCGCGGGCGGGGCGGTCGCGGGACGTGTGGGGACCGCCGGGCAGCGGGAAGTCGCGGGTGCTGGCCGAGGTTTCCGAGGCGCTGAGGGGCGGGCGGGAGGTCGCGCTGCTCGTGCCGGCCGAACGGCCGCTGGAGAGCCTCGCGCCGCTGACCGGCGCGCTCGGCGACGACGCGCCGATGGCGGCCGCGGAGGCGCGCCTCGTGGACGCCTTGCGGCGCGGCGTCACGGTGGTCGCGGACGACGCGGCGCGGCTCGACCGCTGGTCGCGGGCGCTGCTCGAGCGCGCGCGGGGGGCGGGGTCGGTCCTGCGGGTCGCGCCCGGGCCGGACGCGGTGCGGGTGGAGGGTGTCACCGAGGAGGACTTGCGCGCGCTCTTCCACGGCCCCGACGTGGTGCTGCACCTGCGCGAGGACGCGGCGCGGGCGCTCTTCGCGCGCACCGGCGGCGTGCCGGCGCGGGTCGCCGAGGAGGTGCGGGCCTGGGTCGCGCGGGGGGACGCGCGCTGGGACGACGGGCGCCTGCGGGTCGATCGGCGCGCCATCGACGCCTTCGCGGCGGCGCCCGCCGCGGTGTTCGCCGGGCGGGTCGCCGAGCCGCTGGAGGAGCCTCTCGACGAGCTGCTCGCCTGGGTCGTGCTCGCCAGCGGCGCCACGCGGGAGGTCCTCGTCGCGGCGACGGGCCTGCCCCCGTGGGAGATCGACGTGGAGCTGGGCGCCCTGGAGGAGGCCGGCGCGGTGCGTCGGCTCCCGGACGGCCGCCTCCAGGCGTTGACCCTGCCGCGCGCGCTCGGGCGCTGGACCGACGCGGAGCGCGCCCGCGTGCACCGTAAGCTCGCGGACGCGGTCCCCGCCGAGGGCCGGCTCGTCCACCTCGTCGCAGCGGGCGAGCCCATCGACGGCGCGGCCGTCACCTTCGCGCAGTCGCTCCTGGAGACCGGCGCCGCGGGGAAGGCCCTCGCCACGCTGCACCTCGCCGTGTCGGAGGCCCGGGCGGCCGCGCGGGCTGCGGACCCCGGAGTGTTGGTGGAGATGGCGCGCGCGGCGCTGGTGGATGGCAGCGGCCCGGCGTTGCGCGAGGCGCGCGTGGCGTTGGAGCGCGCGGGGACCGCGGAGCTGGCCGCCTTGGTCGCCGGTTGGGAGGCGGCGGGGGAGCGGCGGTATCGAGACGCTGAGGCGGCTGTCGGGGGGTTGGGGAGATTTCCGGACGAGGAGCTCGATGCGTGGCGGGTCGCCCTGCCCGTACGTGTGGCCGTCGCGACGGATCTCGAGGAGGCGGAGCGGCGGATCGCGGGCCTTGAAGGTGTGGGAGGGGTCGTGGGGCGGCGGCGGATCGAGTGGTTGGGGCACCTGAGGTACCGCCAGCGCAGATTCGTGGAGTCGGCCGAGCTGCACACGCAAGCGGCGAACGCGGAGTCGGGCGTCGCCCGGAAGGCGAACGCGCTCATCAACGCGGGGCTGGCATGGCGGGACGCCTACCGGTTGGAAGAGGCGCTGGTTGCCTTCGGCCGTGCGCGCCAGACCGCGGGCATGGCGCGCCTGGCCGTGCTCGAGGGCCACGCAGTGGTGGGTGAGCGAACGGCTTCCTATCGGCTCGAACGCCCGCTCGTGCCAGATCCCGATGCCATCGATGCCATCGCTGCGCTGGGCGACCCTCGCCTCCTGGCACCTGCCTGCCTGAACGAGGCGGCCATCGCGTGGCGGAACGGACACGCGGTCCTTGCCGAGCGGCTGGCACGTCAGGCCGCCATGGCGTGGGACAACGCGTTGACACGCAACGGGTGGCTACTGGCGAGCGCGTTGGCGTGCGCGAGCGGCGCGCGGCGAGAGGAGGCAGGCACGCTCTTGTCGACCGCGACTTCGACCACGCCCGCGGAGATGGCGCTCCAGGCCCTTGCACTGCTGCGGACGGCGGGTGCGGACGTGGACAGGACCGCTGTGGTACACGTGCTGGAGCGCGTCGGGGACATCTCGGACCTCCGCCGGGAGGTCCTCACCCTTCGCGAGGCAACAACGCTCCTCGGAGAACTCGGATGACGATGAGACCGGGCACGACCGCCCTGCTGTTCGGCTTTCTGTACGCAGGCTGCGCGACCTGTCCGGAGGGGCAGACCTGCATGGAGCCCCCCGAGCTCTCTCCGTCGCCGACTCCCAGCCTGTCGAACCCAATCGTCGACATCTTCAGTGGGGAGACCTCGTTCGGCTTTCCTGTCGAAGATGGGCCCTGGCGGCTCGAAGATGGCGGGTGGGGATACGTGGCCGCCGGCCCGGCATTGAAGATGGGACGGGTAGCGTACTACCCCGAGTTTTTCCGCAGTGCCCGGTTCTTGACCCGGAGCGACAGCAACGTGGCCATCGACGTCCCAGACGATTCCAGTGCGGCAAGCTTCAGCTGCGCGGCCGGTGAATGCCAGGTCGGCTACGCGCTCGCCGGGAAGGGACCCGAGCCCGACGCCGTCGTGAACGTCGCCGACGTGTGCAAGCTCGACGACGCTTGCGTGCCCCTGTCCGCCTACCATGAGACCGGTTGGTACGTGGTGAAACCGACCGTCGCAGGCACGGCCAAGGACGACTTCTTCATCTCGATCTCGGTGGTGGACGGCGGCTGGAAGCACGAGTACTTCACCGCGAGCAACGACAAGCCGCTCCCGCCCCGGCCGGGTGACGACGACGACGGGGCTGGGCCGGACGTGGCGGTCTCCTGGTCGATCAGCTGGTACGGGGACACCGGTCCCGAAGCGCGGGCCTCGAAGGGCACCGACTACATGTTCCGCCCTCTGGACTGAGAGGATGTTTACATATTAGCCAACCGCCGCCCGCTCGCCCGGGGCCGCC
>CAYWGD010000077.1:0-35894 GCA_964457335.1 uncultured Enterobacteriaceae bacterium
TGGTCACTCGCACAGCTGAGGCGGGCAAGGGGTTTCTTCCCAGGAATCATCATTGTCATTTGCGGCGGAACGGGCGAACCTCGGGAATCCGAGGCCAGGTGTCAATGATCAGTTCCTGACACCTCGTCCCCTCTGACACCTCCTCCCCCTCCCGCCGCCTCTTCCGTCGCTGCAACCCCAACCCCGCAACGCCTGTGCCCCCCGCACGGGCCCACGCCGGCCATGCGCGCGCCGACGGTCCGCACCAGCGACGTGCGAGGAGTCGGGGCCCGCGGACCCGGCCGTGGCCACACGCCGCACCCGCGGGGCGCCGACCGCGGCGGCGGTCCCACGCCGGGGGCCGCGCCCGCACCCGCGCGGTTCGTCCCCGTCGGCACTATCCTGCGCGCATGCCCCGCCCCTTCGCCGCCCTGCTCCTCCTCGCCGCCTGCGACCCCGAGCCGCCGCCCGCCCCCCGCGACACGGCCGACACCGCCGACACCGCCGACACCGCCGTCGCCGAGGACAGCTGCGCGGCCCGCGGCCTGACCCGCCGCGACTGGACCCCCGGCGCCGACGGCGACTTCGACACCGTCGCGCCCGACTTCACGCTGACCCTGCTCGACGGCTCGACCTTCACCTGGTCCGAGGTCTCGACGGGCTGCGACAGCGTCGTCTCCATCACCTACGACCCCGACTACGAGGCCGAGGACTTCATCGCCTACCCCGACTTCTCCCGCGTGGGCGACGTGCGGGACTGGCTCGAATCATCCCCGACGAACGTGCACTACCTCGTGTGGGTGGACGCCTTCCGCGACCGCGAGACCACCCTCGAGGCCATCCGGGCGACCGTCGACGAGGCGATCTCCCGCATCGACGACGAGGCGCTCCGCGAGGCCTGGTCGACCCGCATCCACTACGTCACCGACCACCCCAACGACGCCGAGGGCGCCGCGTGGATCGGCACGCTGAACCGCACGTACCGCTCGACCTACCCGACCAACTGGGGCATCGACCGCTTCGGCGTCGTGCGCGAGCTCGGCTACCTCGCCGACCCCAACACCGGCTGGGCGGAGGCCCCGCCGGAGTTCCTCACCTACGAGGTCGAGTGGTTCAACCACCAGTCCGACCTCCAGGACCGCCTCGACGCCGACGGCGCCACCGTGCTCCGCGCGTTCGAGGCCACGGACGCGCGCCTCGTCACGCTCGAGCTCCCCGACGCGGCCACCATGGCCACGTTCGACACCCTCGAGCTCGACATGACCTTCCTCTGCGCCGGCCACCCCGACCCCGTGGGCTGCGGCGAGTGGGACTACCTCGCGTACGCCTACCTCTGCGACAACGACGATCCCGCCACCACGGACGTCGACGAGTCCGAAACCTGCACCGAGATCGCCCGCTTCATCACCGCCTACGCGCGCGCGGGCCGCTGGGTCGTCGACGCGACGCCGTTCCTCGCGATGATGCAGGCCGGCGGCACGCACACCTTCCGCGTCAACAGCGCGAACGCGCCCTACATCACGTTGGATCTGCGCTTCTCGAACCAGGGCAAGGGCGCCCGGCCCGTCGGCATCGAGTTCCTGTGGAGCGGCGGCGCCTGGGACGAGAGCTACAACACGCTCCACGCGCCGATCACCTTCACGCCGCCGGCGGGCACCCGGCGCGTGGACGTGTGGACCCTCATCAGCGGCCACGGGTTCGGCGCCGACCGCGAGAACTGCGCGGAGTTCTGCAACCACCAGCACGCGTTCACGGTCAACGACACGCTCACCGTGATGCAGGAGTTCCCCGAGGCCGGCACGGAGTACGGGTGCGCCGAGGACATCGCGGGCGGCACGGTGCCCAACCAGTACGGCACGTGGGTGCTCGGGCGCGGCGGCTGGTGCCCGGGGCGGCACGTCGACCCCTGGTCCGCCGATCTCACCGCCGCCGTCGACTTCCTGGGCGGCGAGAACACCATCACCTACCGCGGGCTCTTCGAGGGCGAGGACTACGTCCCCGTCTGGCTGAGCAACGGGACGGGCTTCGCCGGCCGCGCCGACGTGGCGAGCTGGCTCGTGTACTACCAGTGAGCGACGATCCCGCCGAGGCCGCCCCGGCCAACGACCCGCGGCTCGCGCGCGCGCAGCGTGCCTGGCTCGTCGCGCTCCAGGTCGCGCTCGTGCTCCCCTTCGCGGTCACGAAGTCCTGCGGGAACGGCGACGTCGAGGCCTTCACCGGCCTCGGCTACTACGTCTCGGCGGAGCGCTGGGCGTTCCTGGTCGCGCTGGTGCTCGTCGTCGGGCCGCTCCTGGCCGTGCCGTGGACCGGCGGCCGCACCGATCGCGCCGTCACGGGGCTCGGGCTGCGCGCGTGGCTGGCCACGTTGGGCGCGCTGCTCGCGATCTTCGGTCCCTTCCTCGCGTTCCTGTTCGACGATCCCCAGCCGCGCGTCGGCTGGTGGGTCCACGGCGTCGGCTGGAGCCTCACCGCGCTCGGCTACCTCGGGCTCACCGGCGCGCTCCTCGTGCGCGGCGTCCCCGGCGAGCCGACCGGCGCGGTCTCCGGCGGGGGGCCCGAGTGGGGCGGCGTGGTCGCGCTGCTCGTCGCGCCGCTCGTCGCGGTGGCGCTCAAGATGGCGCTCGAGCCCGACGTGGTGCTGGCGAACGTCCTCGCGGCCGGGGCCGCGGGCGTCGCGGTGGTGGTCCCGCTGGTGCTGGCGGGGGCGGCGCTCGTCCGGGGCCTGCGCACCGGCGAGGCGATGGGCCCGACGCGGCCGCTCTGGTGGGGCGCCACGGGGGTCACGCTGCTGGTGCACCTCGCGGCGGGGCTCGCGAAGTAGCGGCGGCGCCCGGGGACAGTCGGCGGCGGGACCGCCGAGCTCCGGGCGTGCCCCCCGGCGAAGACGCCGGGGGTCGGTCCCTTCCGGGCTCGCGCTCCGCGCTCGGTCGGGGGGGGGGGGGGGGCCGCCCCGCGCCCCCGCCCCCCCCCCCCCGGCCCCCCGCGGCCCCCCCGCCCCCCCCCCCGCCCCCCCCCCCCGCCCCCGTCGGGGCCCGCCGCCCGGCGGGGGGGGGGGGGGGGGGGTGCCCCCCCCCCCCCCCCCCCCCCCCCCCGGACCGGCCGCCGGAGGACCGGCGGCCGCCCTCCAGGCACCTCACGCCGGCCCCTGAGGGTCACGGTCCAGGCGCGGTACCGGCCACTTCACGCCGCACTTGGAGCCGGACCGAAGAAAAAGTTCGCGGGCGCGGCCGCGTTCCAGCGGCGATCCGCGGCGGACGCCGCCCCGTCCCACCGGCCCGTCCGGAGGCGCCCCTGCCGGCCGCCCCTCCCCACCGGCTGGGTGGTCGCGCAGCCGTCCACGCCCGCGGAATAGCCCTCGGCCCCACGTGTCGAGAGGCGCGATGAGCGCGATGAGAACGACATCACAGCGTTGTGCGAAGCACGAACGGGTCCGTACGGGAACAGCGGGCCTCGGTCTCCTCGCGCTCCTCCTCTCCGCCTGCGCGGACGACCACGACCGCGGCCCCGACGCCCTGGTCGTCGCCCAGGAGACGCAGGCCGCGTGGGTCCGCAACTTCAACCCCTTCCTGCCCTCCGGCGCGGCGCGTTGGCCGACCCGCGGCGGGATCCACGAGCCGCTCCTCGTCTACAACCGCGTCGAGGGCGAATGGGTTCCCTGGCTCGCCACGGCCTGGGCCTGGGAGCAGGACGGCCGCGCGCTGCGCTTCACGATCCGCGACGGCGTGCGCTGGTCGGACGGGGCGCCTTTTTCGGCCGAAGACGTGGTCTTCACCTTCACGCTCATGCGGGACACACCGGCGCTCGACCCCCTCGGCGTGTGGAGCTGGCTCGACGCGGTGGAGGTCGACGGCCACGACGTCGTCTTCCGCCTCTCCCGTGCCTTCTCCCCGGGGCTCGAGGATCTCGCCGAGCAGCCCGTCGTGCCCCGGCACGTGTGGGCCGGCGTGGAGGACCCGGTGGCGTGGGACTGCCCCGAGCCCGTGGGGACCGGGCCGTACACGGAGGTCCGCACCTTCACCACGCAGCTCTGGGAGCTCGCCGCGAACCCGCACTACTGGGGCGGCCCGCCGGCCGTGCCCGCGCTGCGCTTCCCGGCGTTCGCGGGCAACGACGCGGCGAACATGGCGCTCGTCAACGGCGAGGTCGACTGGGCGGGCAACTTCGTCCCTGCGGTCGACCGCACCTTCGTGGGCCTCGACCCGGAGCGGCACATCGCGTGGTCGCCGCCGGTCGAGTCGACCGTGTACCTCTACGCCAACACCGCGGTCGCGCCCTTCGACGACGTGCGCGTCCGGCAGGCCCTCGCGCGGGCCATCGACCGCGACCGCCTCGTCACCATCGCCATGGACGGCGCGACCCACCCCGCCGACGCGACCGGGCTCTCCGACGCGCTCGCGGGCTTCCGCGACCCCTCCGTGCACGCGGCCTGGACGAGCTGGGACCCGGGCGCCGCCGCGCAGCTCCTCGACAGCGCGGGCGTGCCGCTCGTGGGGGGCACGCGCGTGACCAGCGACGGGCCGCTGGCGCTCGACCTCCTCGTGGTCGCCGGCTGGTCCGACTGGGTGCGGGCCGCGCAGCTCGTGGCCCGCGACCTCGGCGAGATCGGCATCACGGTGCGCGTCCGCCCGGTGGACTTCGCGGGCTGGCTCGACCGCGTGCAGCGCGGCGACTTCGCGCTCACCATCGGCTGGTCCACGCAGGGGGCCACGCCCTACGCCGGCTACCGGGACCTCATGGGCAGCGCGTCGGTGCGCCCGCTCGGCGAGTCCGCGGGCGGCAACTGGCACCGCTACGGCTCCCCGGAGGCCGACCGGCTGCTCGCCGCCGTAGAGGCCACCAGCGACCCCGACGTCCAGGCGGCCCTGTACCGGGAGCTCCAGGCGGTCTTCGCCGCCGAGCTGCCCGCCATCCCGCTCTTCCCGGGGCCCGCGTGGGGCGTCGCGAGCACGCGGCTCTTCACGGGCTTCCCGAGCGCCGAGAACCCCTGGGCGACGCTCTCCCCGAACCGCTCGCCTGAGAGCCTCCTCGTACTGACCGCCCTGGAGCCGCGATGACCGCGTTGTCCTGGCTCGCCCGCCGCCTCGGGCTGTACGCCGTGGCCGCCTGGGCGGCCGTCACCCTCGGCTTCGCGCTCCCGCGGCTCGTGCCCGGCGACCCCGCGGCGGCGCTCGTCGCCCGCCTCCAGGGCCGCGCCTCCCCCGAGGCCGTCGCGGCGCTCCGCGAGGCGCTCGGCGTGAGCGACGCCCCCGCGTGGCGCCAGTACGTCGACTGGGTCGGCGCGCTCTTCCAGGGCGACCTCGGCGTGTCCGTGTCGCGCTACCCCACGCCCGTGGCCGACCTCATCGGCGAGGCGCTCGGCTGGACGCTGCTGCTCGCGGGCGTCTCCGTGGTGATCAGCTTCGTGCTCGGCGCGCTGCTGGGCCTCTGGGCCGCCTGGCGCGGCGGCTGGGTCGACACGGTGCTGGGCCCCGCGCTCGCGCTGCTCGGCGCCTTCCCCTACTTCTGGGTGGCGATGGTGGCGCTCCAGGTCCTCGGCTTCGGCCTGGGCTGGTTCCCGCTCCGCCACGCCTGGGACACCTCCGCGACCGACGCCTCCCCGCTCGTGTTCGCCTGGGGCGTGGCGCGGCACGCGGCGCTCCCGGCCCTCACGCTCGTGGCCGCGAGCGTCGGCGGGTGGATGCTCGGCGTGCGCGGCTCGGCCCGGGCGGTGCTCGGCAGCGAGCAGGTGCTGCTCGCCCGGGCGCGCGGCCTGCCCACGGCGCGCATCCTGGGTGCCTACGTGCTCCGCAACGCGATCCTCCCGCACCTGACCGGCTTCGGCATGGCGTTGGGCTTCGTCGTCAGCGGTGCCTTGCTCACCGAGGTGGTCTTTTCCTACCCCGGGGAAGGCTGGCTGCTCGTACAGGCCGTGCGCGCCCAGGACTGGCCGCTCCTGCAGGGCCTCGTGCTCGCCATCACCCTCGCGGTGCTGGGCGCGAACATCGTCGTCGATCTCCTCACCCTCGCGGTCGATCCGCGCACCCGGGCGGCCTGATGTTCCACGTGAAACACCTGCTCCCCGCGGACCGGCGCGCGCGCGTCGGGCTCGTGCTGCTCGGGCTGGTGGCGCTCGCCGCCCTGGTCGGGCCCCTCCTGCTGGGCGACCCCTCCGCCCCGGTGGCGCGGCCGCTCCGGCCGCCGTCGTGGGCGCACCCCTTCGGCACGACTGGGCAGGGCCAGGACGTGCTCGCCCAGACCCTCGCCGGCGCGCGCGTGACCCTGATGGTCGGGCTCGCGGCCGGCGTGCTCTCGGTGGGGCTCGGCGCGGCGATCGGCGCCGTGGCGGGCTTCGCGGGCGGCTGGATCGACGACGTGCTCTCGCTCGCGACGAACGTGGTGCTCGTGCTCCCCGGGCTCCCGCTCGCCGTGGTGCTCGCGGCGTGGCTCCCCCCGGGGCCGGTGAGCCTCGTGGCGGTGTTGGTGTTCACGGGCTGGGCGTGGCACGCCCGCGTCGTGCGGTCCGAGGTGACCGCGATGCGGCGGCGCGACTGGGTCGCGGCGGCGCGGCTCTCGGGCGAGAACCCGCTGCGCATCGTGCTCGTCGAGGTGCTGCCGAACCTCCGGCCGCTGCTCGCCTCGTCGCTGGCGGGCGCCACGACCTACGCCCTCGGCGCGCAGGTCGGGCTCGAGTTCCTCGGCCTGGGCGACCCCGGCGCGGTCACCTGGGGCACGAACCTCTACTGGGCCGCGAACGACGGCGCGCTCCTCACCCGCGCGTGGTGGACCTTCGTGCCGACCGGCGCGGGCGTCGCGCTCGTCGGCCTCGCGCTGGCGCTGCTGGGCGCCGGGCTCTCCGGCGGGAGCGCCCCCCTCGTCGACACGCCGGTGGAGCGGCGCCTCTTCGACGCGCCCCGCGCGCGCCCCGCCGCTGATCGGGAGATCGCATGAGCCCCAAGGACCACACGAGCACCGCCTTCCCGACCCCCGCCCTCTCGGTGCGCGACCTCTCGGTGGTCTACCGCGGGCCCGCGGGCGACACGCGCGTCGTCGAGGGGGTCTCCTTCGACGTGCTCCCGGGCGAGCTCTTCGGCCTCGCGGGCGAGTCCGGCAGCGGGAAGTCGACCCTCGCGCTCGCGGCCTTGCGGCTTCTGCGGCCCCCCGCCGTCATCACCGGCGGCGAGGTGCGCGTGGACGGTCAGGACGTGCTCGCCATGGGCCCCGGCGCGCTGGGGCAGCTCCGCTGGCGCACCGCGTCCGTGGTGCTCCAGGCGGCGCTGGACGCGCTCAACCCCGTGCTCACCGTCGGCGAGCAGCTCGTGGACACGCTCGTCTCGCACCCGCCCTTCCCGAGCGCGCGCGCCGCGCGGGTCTCCGCCGGGGAGCTCCTCGCCCTCGTGGGCCTCGGCGACGAGCTCCTCGACCGCTGGCCCCACCAGCTCTCTGGCGGCCAGCGGCAGCGCGTCTGCTTCGCGCTCGCGCTCGCGCTGCGCCCCAGGCTCCTCGTCCTCGACGAGCCCACGACCGCGCTCGACGTGGTGGTCCAGCGCGAGCTCTTGACGCGCCTCCTCCAGCTCCGCGAGGCGCTGGGCTTCGCCGTGCTGATGGTCACGCACGACCTGCCGCTGCTCTTCGACGTGGCCGACCGCGTGGCCGTGCTCTACGCGGGGCGCCTCGCCGAGGTGGGGCGCGCGCGGCCGATGCGGGAGGCGCCGGCGCACCCGTACACCCGCGGGCTCTTGCGCGCGATGCCCCCCGTCGACGGGCCCCGGCGGCCCCTCGCGGGCATCCCCGGCTCCCCGCCCGATCCCCGCAGCCCGCTCCCGGGCTGCCGCTTCGCGCCCCGGTGCGCGGTGGCCGCGCCGCGCTGCTCGGCCGAGGTCCCGCCGCTCCACCGCGTCGGCCCGGGGTGGCGCACCGCCTGCCACGCCGCGCCCGGCCTCGTCCCCTCCGGAGCCCGCTGATGACGCCCGTGCTCGAGGCCCGCGCCATCTCCCGGCACTTCCCGGCGGGGGGCGGCTTCTTCTCCCGCCGGGTGCTCCGCGCCCTGCACGCGGTCGACCTCGCGCTGATGCCCGGAGAGTGCGTGGCGCTCGTCGGCGAGTCGGGCAGTGGGAAGAGCACCCTGGCCCGCATCCTCGTGCGGCTCGACGACGCCTCGTCCGGGGCCATCGCGCTCGACGGCGTCCCGGTCACCGGCGACCCCGATCTGGCCTTCCGCCGCCGGGTGCAGATGGTGTTCCAGGATCCCTTCGCCTCGTTGAACCCGGCGCACACCATCGGCCACCACATCGAGCGCCCGCTGCGCATCCACCGGCGCGCGCGCGATCCGCGCGCCCGGGCGCGCGAGCTCCTCGCGGCCGTCGGCGTCCCCGCCCACCTCGCCGATCGCCTCCCCAGCGAGCTCTCCGGCGGGCAGCGGCAGCGCGTGGCCATCGCCCGCGCGCTGGCGGTCGAGCCCGACGTGCTCGTGGCCGACGAGCCGACCTCCATGCTCGACGTGTCGCTCCGCGCCGGCATCCTCTCGCTCATCGCCGCCGAGCGGGCGCGCGGCCTCGCGTGCCTGCTCGTCACCCACGACCTCTCCGCCGCCCGCGCCGCGTCCGACCGCCTGGCCGTGCTCTACGCGGGCGTGCTCGTCGAGTCCGGGCCCACGGAGGTCGTGCTGGGCGCCCCCGCGCACCCCTACACGCGGCTCCTCGTCGCGGCCGCGCGCGGCGGGGATCTGCGCGAGCCGCTGCCCGCGAAGCCCGGCCGCCCGGTGCTCGTCGACCCGCCCCCGGGCTGCCCCTTCGCGGCGCGCTGCCCCTCGGCCGACGACCGCTGCCGCGCCGTGATGCCAGCCGCCCACGCCGTGGGCCCGGCGCACACCGCCCGCTGTCACCTCGTGGAGGCCTCGTGAACTTCCCGGCCGACTTCGTGTGGGGCGCCGCCACCTCCGCCTTCCAGATCGAGGGCGCCACCACCGTGGACGGCCGGGGCCCGTCCATCTGGGACACCTTCTGCGCGAAGCCCGGCGCGATCCTCGACGGGTCGACCGGCGAGCCGGCCTGCGACCACTACCGCCGCTACCCCGAGGACGTCTCGCTCCTGAAGTCGCTCGGCGTGTCGGCCTACCGCTTCTCGATCGCGTGGCCGCGCATCATCCCGGCGGGCCGGGGGCTCGTCGAGGCGCGGGGCCTCGACTTCTACGACCGGCTCGTCGACGAGCTCCTCCGCGCCGGCATCACCCCGTGGGCGACGCTCTACCACTGGGACCTCCCGCAGCCGCTCGAGGACGCCGGCGGCTGGCCGGTGCGCGCGACGGCCGAGGCCTTCGTGCCCTACGTCGACGCGGTCACCCGCCGCCTCGGCGACCGCGTGAAGCGCTGGATCACCCACAACGAGCCCTGGTGCGCGAGTATCCTCGGCTATCGCACCGGCCACCACGCGCCGGGCCGCCAGGAGCCCGCCGCTGCGCTCGCCGCGGCCCACCACCTCCTGCTCTCGCACGGGATGGCGGTGCCGGTGGTGCGCGCGAACGTGCCCGGCGGGAAGGTCGGCATCACGCTCAACCTGAACCCGGCCACGCCCGCGTCGGACTCGCCGCAGGACCGCGACGCCGCGCGCCGCTTCGACGGCGACTTCAACCGCTGGTTCCTCGACCCCGTGCACGGCCGCGGCTACCCCGCCGACGTCGTGGCCGACCACGCCGCCGCGGGGGTGGACGCCCTGGCCGCGGTGCGCGACGGCGACCTCGCGACCATCGCGGTCCCCACCGACTTCCTCGGCGTGAACTACTACACCCGCGCGATCACCCGCGGTCCCGAGGAGGGGAACCTCCCCCGCGCCGTGCCGGAGCCTGGCCCGGAGGCCCGCACCGACATCGGCTGGGAGGTGCACCCCGAGAGCTTCCGCGCGCTCCTGGTGCGGCTCGCGCGCGAGTACCCGACCGGCCCCGTCTTCATCACCGAGAACGGCGCCGCCACGCACGACGCCCCGGGGCGGGACGGCCGCATCGCCGACGCCCGGCGCGTCGCCTACCTGGAGGCCCACCTCGCCGCGATCGCCGCCGCGCAGGCCGAGGGCGCGCCCGTCGCCGGCTACTTCGTTTGGTCGCTGCTGGACAACTTCGAGTGGGCGTACGGCTACGCGCAGCGCTTCGGCATCGTGTGGGTGGACTACGCCACCCAGGCGCGCATCCCGAAGGACAGCGCGCGGTGGTACCGCGGGGTCGTCACCCGGAACGGCTGGTAGCGGCGGAGTCCGCGCTCGCGCGGGCGGGGCCGGGCAAATAGACGGCCGGATGCTCCCGTCCCCGCCCCCTGGCCGCTGGGTCGTCCTCAAGTTCGGCGGCACCAGCGTCGCCACCGCAGCCCGTTGGTCAACCATCGCCGAGGTCGCCGCAGAGCGCCTCCGCGAGGGGCTCCGGCCGCTCGTGGTGTGCTCCGCCGTCTCCGGGGTGACCGACCTGCTGGGCAGGGCGCTCGCCGCCGCGCTCGACGGGACCCACGACGGGGTGATCGACCGCGTCGAGGCCGTCCACACGGCGCTCGCGGCCGAGCTGGGCGTCGACCCCGGGCTCTGCGCCCCCACGCTCGAAGAGGTGCGCCGCCTCCTGCTCGGCGCGAGCCTCACCCGGGAGATCACGCCCCGGCAGCACGCGCGGGTCCTGGCGTCCGGCGAGCTCCTCTCCACCCGCCTCGGCGCCGCGTTCCTCGCGCGCTCGCTCGCCTCGGCGGCCGATCCCTTCGTCGACGCCCGGGACTGCCTCCGCGTGCTCGACCGCGCCGAGCCCGACGCCACGCGCTTCCTCTCCGCGACGTGCGCCGCCGACCCCGACCCGGCGCTCCAGGCGCGCCTCGCGGCGATGCCGAGCCCGGCGCTCGTGACGCAGGGCTTCATCGCGCGCACCACCCGCGGCGACACCGTGCTGCTCGGTCGCGGGGGCTCCGACACCTCCGCGAGCCTGTTCGCGGCCGCGCTCCAGGCCGCCCGGTGCGAGATCTGGACCGACGTGCCCGGCATGTTCACCGCGAACCCGCGCGACGTGCCCCAGGCGCGGCTCCTGCGCCGGCTCGACTACGACGAGGCCCAGGAGATCGCGTCCACCGGCGCCAAGGTCCTCCACCCCCGCTGCATCGAGCCGGTGCGCCGGCACGGCATCCCGCTGTGGATCCGCTCGACGCCGCAGCCCGCGATCGAGGGCACGAGCATCGGGGCCGCGCCCGACACCGGGCCCCGCGTGAAGGCCATCTCCGCGCGCACGGGCCAGGTGCTCGTCAGCATGGACACGCTGCGCATGTGGCAGCAGGTCGGCTTCCTCGCCGACGTGTTCGCGGTCTTCGAGGAGCACGGCGTCTCGGTCGACCTCGTCTCCACCTCCGAGTCGAACGTCACCGTCTCGATCGACCCCGCCGCCAACGCGCTCGGCCCCGACGCCGTGGACGCGCTCGTGGCCGACCTCGGCCGCCTCTGCGGCGCCCGCGCCATCGGGCCCTGCGCGAGCGTGAGCCTCGTCGGGCGCGGCATCCGCACGCTGCTCCACCGCCTCGGCCCCGCCCTCGCGGTGTTCGAGGCCGAGCGCATCCACCTCGTGTCCCAGGCCGCGAGCGACCTCAACCTCACCTTCGTGGTCGACGAGGAGCAGGCGCCGCGGCTCGTGCGCGAGCTCCACGCGCTCCTCTTCGAGTCCGCCGAGGCCGACTTCGGCCCCTCCTGGCGCGAGCTGCGGGACGGCCCCGCGCCGCCGCTGGCCGTGCGCGACCGCTGGTGGGTCCGCCGCCGGGAGGAGCTCCTGGCCGCCGCGGAGGGCGCCACGCCGCTGTACACCTACGACGGCCCCACGGTCGACGGCGCCGCGCGCGCGCTGGTTGGGCTCCGCAGCGTCGACCGCGTCTTCTACGCGCTCAAGGCGAACCCCAGCCCCGACATCCTCCGCCGCATCGCGGCGGCCGGGCTCGGCTTCGAGTGCGTCTCGCCCGGCGAGCTCGCCCGCGTCCGCGAGACGCTTCCGGAGCTGCCGCCCGACCGCGTGCTCTTCACGCCGAACTTCGCCCCGCGCGCGGAGTACGCCGCGGCGCTGGCGGCCGGCGTGCACGTGACGCTCGACAACGTGCACCCGCTGGCAGAGTGGCCGGAGCTGTTCGCCGGGCGCGACGTGCTGCTCCGCGTCGACCCCGGCACCGGCCGCGGCCACCACGACCACGTGAAGACGGGCGGCAAGCGCTCGAAGTTCGGCATCGCCGTGGGCGAGCTCGACCGCGTGGCCGAGCTGGCGCGACGGCACGGGGTGCGCGTCGTGGGCCTCCACGCCCACGTGGGGAGCGGGATCCTCGACGCCTCGAGCTGGAGCGAGGTCGCGCTCTTCCTCGCCGGGCTGGCCGAGCGCTTCCCCGCGGTGACCCACATCGACCTCGGCGGCGGCCTCGGCGTCCCCGAGAAGCCGGACCAGGCCCCGCTCGACCTCGCGGCGCTCGACGCGGCGCTGGCGCGGGTGCGGGCGGCCCACCCCCGGCTCGCGCTCTGGCTGGAGCCCGGCCGCTTCCTCGTGGCGGAGGCGGGCGTGCTCCTCTGCACGGTCACGCAGCTCAAGCGGAAGGGGGACGTCGCCTTCGTGGGCGTGGACGCCGGCATGAACTCGCTGATCCGCCCGGCGCTCTACGGCGCCTGGCACGAGATCGTGAACCTCACGCGGCTCGACGCCCCCCTCGCGGAGGTCGCGCACGTGGTCGGGCCCATCTGCGAGAGCGGCGACACCCTCGGCTACGCGCGCCGCCTCCCGGAGACGCGGGAGGGGGACGTGCTCCTGATCGCCACCGCCGGGGCCTACGGCCGCGCGATGAGCTCGGCGTACAACCTGCGCCCGCCCGCCGAGGAGCGGATCCTGGGCTGAACGCCTGTACGGGCGTGTCATCACACCCAAAACAGGGTGAAAGTCGGATGTAAGTTTTTCCCACTCTGGCGCTCCGTCGTCCTTTTCGCGGCAGGTGTAAGAGGCGAGGACGTCGACCGTGTCGATGTAATCGGATCGAAAGTTCTTCGATTTGGTAACCTTTTGACATGCGCCACCTCCTCCTCCTCGTCCTCTGCGGACCAACCTCCGCATTTGCTGCCACGACCGGGGACGTCATCGTCCTCTTCCGCAATGGCGGGGTCGGGAACTTCTCGGCGGCCGCCGCGGTGACGATCTCGGCGGACACCGACGGGACCGTCTACGACCGCGCGTTCATCGCGCCCGTCAGCGGCTCGTTCGCACCGGGACAGACCTTCGGCGGCGCGACGCAGTCGCTCCTCGTCTACGACGGGGTGTCGGGCACCTACACCATCACCGCGACCTACCTGGACGCCACTGGCAGCCAGACGGTGACATTGGCATCCAACGCCCGCTTCACGGGCACGGGGCCCTGGTACGTCTCGACGCTGGGCGTCACCAACTCGAGCCCCGGTCCCGCGTACGCGCTGTCGGTGTCGAACACCGCGCCGCAGTCGCTGGCGGTCTCGGACTGCCGGCCCGACTCGTCCAACCCGACGCAGAACCTCTCGGTGGGCTGGACGCTGCCGAGCCGCCCCTCGGACTTCGACCGCTACCTGCTCCAACGCGCCGGCGTCACGAGCGGCAACTGGGTGACCGTCGCGACCTACACCACGTGGGGCGCCACCACCTTCCGTGACACCAACCTCGCGGCGAACACCACCTACCGCTACCGCGTCGTCCACCAGGACCGCTACGGCGCGCAGACCACGGGCACGGAGCGCAGCTGCGCCACCGCGGGCGGGGACATCGACTTCGACGGGTACGTGGGTACGGCCTTCGGCGGCACCGACTGCGACGACACCACCGCGTCGATCCACCCCGGCGCCGCCGAGGTCGCGGACGACGGCATCGACCAGGACTGCGACGGCTTCGACCTCGTGACGGTGGTCGACAGCGACGCCGACGGGCTCGTCGACACCTCCGACAACTGCCCCGACGTGGCCAACGCCGACCAGGCCGACCTCGACGTGGACCTCGCCGGCGACGCGTGTGATCCCGACGACGACAACGACGGTGTCGCCGACGAGCTCGACCTGTGCCCCGAGTCGGCGGACGCCGACCAGGCCGACCTCGACGGGGACCTCGTCGGCGACGCCTGCGACGCCGACGACGACGGAGACGGCGTGGACGACGGGATGGACGTCTGCCCGACGATCGCGGACGCCGACCAGGCCGACCTCGACCACGACCTCATCGGGGATGCCTGCGACGGCGACGACGACGGGGACGGTGTCGCCGACGAGGTCGACGTGTGCCCCGACGTGGCCGACCCCGACCAGGCCGACGCCGACGCCGACGGGACCGGGGACGCCTGCGATCCCTTCACCGACACCGACGGCGACCTCGTGATCGACACCGAGGACGTGTGCCCCGCGGTGGCCGACGCGGAGCAGCTCGACACCGACGCGGACGGCGCCGGCGACGCCTGCGACGTGGACGACGACAACGACGGCGTGGCCGATGACGTGGACATCTGCTCGGTCAACGCCGACCCGCTGCAGGAGGACGCCGACCTCGACGGGCTCGGCAACGCCTGCGACGCCGACGACGACGACGACGGGGTGGAGGACGAGGGGGACAACTGTGTCTTCACGTCCAACGCCGACCAGGCCGACGAGGACGCCGACGGCTCGGGTGACAGCTGCGACGACGACGACGACAACGACTCGGTGCTGGACGACGCGGACAACTGTGTCACCGTCGACAACGCGGATCAGCTCGACAACGACGACGACGGCGCGGGCGATGCCTGCGACGACGACGACGACAACGACACGATCCTCGACGACGTCGACAACTGTGGCGAGCTCGCCAACACCGACCAGGCCGACCTCGACCTCGACACGCTGGGCGACGTTTGTGACCCCGACGACGACGCCGACGGCGTGCTCGACCTCGCCGACAACTGCCCCGTCGATGTCAACGCGGACCAGCTCGACACCGACGTGGACGGCGAGGGCGACGTCTGCGACCTCGACGACGACGGGGACGCCGTGGCCGACACGACCGACATCTGCGCCACCATCGCCGACCCCGACCAGTCCGACCTCGACTGCGACGGCGCCGGCGACGCCTGCGACGACGACACCGACGGCGACGACGTGGCCGACGAGCTCGACGCCTGCCCGGACGAGGCGGCCTGGTCCGACGCGATCGCGACCGACGGCTGCCCCGACGACGCCTGCGACCTCGAGACCTGGATCCGCGCGCGCCCCACGAGCGAGATCGCGCGCCAGATGGTCAACAGCCTGTCCGTCCAGGCCAACAACGCCTGCACGCGCACCGGCGAAGACCGGATGGACGCGCTCGACGCGCTCCAGAGCCACGTCTCGGCGCAGCGCGGCAAGAAGGTGGCGCCGGAGACGGCGGACCTCATCCTCGCGGCCATCGGTTGGATGGAGGTCGAGTACGACTGCGCCACCTACGGTACGGACTGCGACCTGCTCGATCCCTGCGGGCCGTAGGGCCGGCATGCTACCCTGGCGGGTGGGAGGCACGTTGTCCCACCCGCCCGCTGTTGCTGCCCCGCGTGTCCAGCTGGTCGACGGCCCGACCGCCCGTGGGGGCGGGAGCGCCGCGCGCGGGGCGGATCTCCTCGAGGATCCGCTCCAGCGCACGACCGACGCGCTCACCGACCCCCTTGCGGCGCCCCGGAGATCCGCCGGGCCGGTGACCCAGCGGATGGTGGCGCTGGAGAACCCCCACCGGTCGCTGTACAGCCCGCCGGGGATCGGCGTGACCGGGGACCGCTTCGGCTCGACGCTCGAGGTCCTGATGGGCGGCGAGTACAACGTGAACGAGGTGGCGTGGGCGGCGGTGAAGGCCGCGATCTGGCCCCACGGCGCCCAGGAGGGCGCGCCGCTCTCGGCGCTGCAGAACCAGTACCAGCACCCCCGAAAGGTGCACGTGTACCAGGACGTGTGGCACGCGCAGGGTGGGGAGACCGACGACGTCCGGAACCTGCTCCTCCCGCACGACATGGCCGAGGCGGGAGATCCCCTCCCGGGGGTGATGGTCGCCGCGCAGGCCTGTGTCATCCAGGCGCTCGAGGACTTCCAGGTCGACGTGCCCGGTCGGGCCCCGGCGACCCACGCCGTGGCCGACTGGCACGCGTGGTCCCGCGAGCAGGGCCTCGACTATCGGACCGACAGCGACATCGCGCGGGTGTACGTCGAGCACGTCGGCGCAACGTTGGTGGGCAACCGGCTCGTGACGATGGACGCCTGGCCCTATGGAGACGGGCGCTTCCTGATCGCCAGCTACGTGGGCGCTCCCAACGGCGCCGCGGTCGGGCACATGATCGGCGTCGTGTACGCCGGCGGGGCCCGCGGGGCGGTGCACGACCAGCAGAACCTCACGCGGCCGACGTTGCTGCAGAACCCGGCGAACGTGTACGCGCGGTACGTCTACCAGCTGCCCTGACGGCCTCGCCCCCGGCTCAGCCGGACGCCAGCCAGCGCACGAGCTCGTCGGCGCCGCCGATGTGCGCGCCGTTCACGAACACCTGCGGCGTCGTGCGGGCCCCCGGCAGCGCGCGCAGGATGCGCGGGGAGACCGGGAGCTCCGCGTACGGGACGCCCTTCTCCGTGAGCGCCGCCTTGGCCCGCACGCAGTGCACACACCCGGGCCGCGTGAACAGGAGCACGTCGGGCGGCGCCTGGCCCTGCAGGTAGGTGAGCATCGTGTCGGCGTCGGAGACCTGGAAGGGGTCGCCGGGGACGTCCGGCTCGATGAACATCTTGCGGATGACGCCGTCCTTCACGAGCATCGAGTAGCGCCAGGAGCGCTTCCCGAAGCCGAGGTTCTCCTTGTCCACGAGCATCCCCATCTGCTCGGTGAACGTGCCGTTGCCGTCGGGCAGGAACGTGATCTTGTCCGCCTGCTGGTCGAGCTTCCAGGCGTCCATCACGAACGCGTCGTTCACCGACACGCAGATCACGTCGTCCACGCCGAGGTCCGCGAAGGTGTCGCGGAGCTCGTTGTAGCGGGGCACGTGCGCGGTGGAGCAGGTGGGCGTGAACGCGCCGGGGAGCGCGAACACGATGACGGTCCTGCCGGCGAACAGCTCCCGGCTGCTCACGTCGCGCCACTGGCCGTCCACGCGGGTGCGGAAGCTGACCTCGGGGACGCGCTGGCCTTCACGGTTCTGGAACATTGTCTCTCCTTGGGTGGGTCCGCGGGGCGGACCGGTGGTAGCGGCGGGTGAACGCCGGAAAGGGTTGCGGGTGGTCGTCAGCGGAGCTGGGCCGCCGCGTCGCGCAGCGCGGTGCGGAGGCCCTCCTCCACGACGGGGTGGTAGAAGGGGAGGTCGAGCATCTGGGGGATGGTGAGCCCCACCTGGTGGGCCCAGGCGAGCTCGTGGGCGAGGTGCTCGCCGCGGGGGGCGATCATCTCGGCGCCGAGGAGGCGGCCCGTGGCGCGGTCGGCGTACACGTGCAGACGGCCGCGGTTCTGCCGCATCACGCGGCTCCGGCCCTGGTCGTCGAAGGACACCTGCCCCACGACGGGGTCGCGGTCCTTCACCTTCTCCCAGGTCTCGCCCACGAGCGCGATGTTCGGGTCGGAGAACACGATGGCGAGCGGCGAGCGCCGGAGCCCCGGGCGCACGTCGGGGAGCCGCGCGGCGTTGTCCCCCGCGATGCGCCCCTCGTCGGCGGCCTCGTGCAGCAGCGGGAGGTCGGCGGTCGCGTCCCCGGCGAGGAAGATGGAGCTGTCCCCGCACCGGAGCGTGTGCTGGTCGAAGACCGGCACGCCGCGCCGATCGAGCACGAGCCCCGTGCTCTCGAGCCCGAGGCCGTCGAGGTTGGGCACGCGCCCCACGGCGGCGAGCGCGTAGTCGAACAGCTCCGAGCCGCCGTCCCAGGTCACGCGCACCCGGTCGCCCACGCGCTCGGCGCGCAGATCCTTGGCGTCGGGGTGGAGCGGCACCTCCGCGTCGAGGACGCGCGCCGCCTCGGCCTTCACGACCGGGTCGGTCAGCGGCCCGACGAACCCGCCGACGCCGAACATCCGCACGCGGACGCCCAGCCGCGCGAGGGCCTGGCCGAGCTCGAGCCCGATCACGCCGGGCCCGAACACCGCGACCGACGCGGGGAGGTCCTGCCACTCGAACACGTCGTCGTTGACCAGGAGGCGGTCCCCGAGATCCGCGAGGAAGGGGAGGACGCGCGGGCGCGAGCCGGTCGCGATCACGACGGCCCGGGCCTCGATCACGTCGTCGCCGACCGCGAGGCGGTGCGCGTCCAGGAACCGCGCGCGCCCGAGCAGCCGGTGGTGCTCGGGGAAGCTCTCCGTCGCGCGGACCACGAAGCCCACGAAGCGATCCCGCTCCGCCCGCACGCGCTCCATCACGCGCCGGCCGTCCACCCGCACGCCCTCGACCGCGACGCCGAAGCCGTCGGCGTGCGAGGCCGCGTGCGCCGCGTCGGCGGCGGCGATGAGCAGCTTGCTCGGCATGCAGCCCACCCGGGCGCAGGTGGTGCCGTAGCGGGCGGCCTCCACGAGCAGCACGCGGTCCGTGTGGGCCGCGGCGGCACGGTAGGCCGCCATGCCCGCCGTCCCGGCGCCGAGGATCGCGACATCGACCTGTCGGGTTCGCATCTGTTCTCCGTTGCACCGCCCCATTGCAGGCGGCGTGCCAGCCCCCGAGCACCTCCTAAAGTAGCGAAACCACGCGAATGGAATCGCCGCAGAACGTCATTTCGCTGCCATGCGACAACGAAATATCGCGACTACGACGAAAGGACGTTATCCGAGGACCCATGCGCCACGAGCCCTCCGAGCCGGTCGTCGACTACACCGCGGACCTCCACGCCCTCGCCGGCCTCGTGGCCGGCCGCGCTGCAACGGAGGACATCCTCGATCGCGCGCTCGACGCGCTCGGCACCGTGATCCCGCACGATCTCGCCGTGGTCTTCCGGCTGGAGGGCAAGCGGCTGTTCGCCATCGCCGCCTCGGGCCCCCTCGCGGACGGCCGCGTCCGCCGCCACGCCCTCGACCTCGCCCGCTTCCCCACGATCCGCCGCGCGCTCGAGCGCCGCGCGCCCATCGCCCTCGCGGAGCACCACCACGCCGGAGAGGGCGACCCCTTCGACGGCGTCCTCGACCTCCCCGACGGCCACGCCTGCATGGTCGTGCCGCTCTTCGCCGGCGACACGAACCTCGGCATCATCACGCTCGACGGGCAGGCCTGCGGCCGGTATCCGCCCGAGTCGGTCCGCATCGCGGGCGTGTACGGCCAGCTCGTGTCCCTCGCGCTCCTGCTCGCCGAACAGGCGGCGCTGCTCGACCGCTACCGCCACCAGCTCAAGGAGGAGAACCGGCTCCTCAACGAGGACGCCGGCGCCGACGACGCGGGCCGGCGGCTCGAAGCGTCGCGCTCCTCCCGCATGCGGGAAGTGGTGCGCCTCGCGCGCCAGGTCGCCCCGGCCGACCTCCCGGTGCTCCTCCGCGGCGAGACCGGCACCGGCAAGGAGGTGCTCGCCCACGCGATCCACGCCTGGAGCCCGCGCGTGGACGGCCCCTTCGTGAAGCTCAACTGCTCCGCCATCCCCGAGAACCTCGTGGAGAGCGAGCTCTTCGGCCACGTGAAGGGCGCCTTCTCCGGCGCCGAGCGCGACCGCCGCGGCCGCTTCCTCACCGCCAACGGCGGGACGTTGCTGCTCGACGAGATCGGCGACATGCCGTTGTCCGCCCAGGCCAAGCTCCTGCGCGTGCTGCAGGAGGGCACCTTCGAGCCGGTGGGCTCCGACCGCACCGCGCGCGTGGACGTGCGGGTGATCGCGGCCACGCACGTCGACCTGGAGAAGGCGGTGGCGGACGGCCGCTTCCGCCAGGATCTCTACTACCGCCTCGCCGTCTTCCCGCTCCGCATCCCGCCGCTGCGCGAGCGCGTGGAGGACATCGTCCCCATCGCGCTGGAGTGGCTCGAGGCCGAGGCCGCCCGCAGCCGGCGCGGCCCCTGGACGCTCCCCGACGAGACGCGGACCGCCATCCAGTGGGCGCCCTGGCCGGGGAACGTCCGCGAGCTGGTGAACGCGCTCGAGCGCGCGACGATCCTCCAGGCCGCCGGCCCGCTCGCCCCGTCGCACCTCGGGATCTCCGAGGTCTTGGGGCGGGGGGGCACGCCCCCCCGCAACGCCCCCCCCGTGGCGCCGGAGCCCGCCCCGACCGGCAAGCTCCCCACGTTCGAGGAGAACGAGCGACGCTACTTCCAGGCCGTGCTCGACGCCACGGACGGCAAGCTCTACGGGCCCGACGGCGCCGCCGCGATCGTGGATCTCCCGCCGACCACGCTGCGGAGCCGGCTCGTGAAGCTCGGCCTGCGGTAGCGGTCCGAAGGACGAGCACCGCCGGCGAGCGCGGGGCCCGGACGCGCCCCGTCGGCCGCGTGTCAGGTTGTCAGGCCGCGCGCGGGGTTAGACCGCGGGCATGCATCTCGTACTCGGAGCGACCGGCGGTTTCGGCGGCGCCATGGTCCGCGCGCTGCGCGCCCGCGGCCTCCCCGTCCGCGCCCTCGTCCGCGACCCCGCGCGCGCCCGCCTGCCCGACGGCGTCGAGGTCGTGCAGGGCGACGCCCGGCGCCTCAACGACCTCATCCCCGCCGCCAAGGGCTGCGACAGCATCGTCCACGCGCTCAACCTGCCGTACCACGAGTGGAACCCCGGCATGATCGAGCTCACCGACAACGTCGTCGAGGCCTCCGGGCTCGCCGGCGCCACGGTGGTGTTCCCGGGCAACCTGCACGGGCTCAAGCCGATCTACGCGGTCCCGCTCCCGCCCGAGTCGGCGCACCTCGACATCAACGACCGGCCCAACGTGAAGGGCCGCGTCCGCAACATGATCGAGGACCACCTCTCCCAGAACAGCGAGCTGCGGAACGTCCGCACGCTCATCGTGCGCGCGGGCGACTACTACGGCCCCGGCGTGGACAACGCGCTGGTCGGGCCCATGTTCCGCGCCGCGCTCGAGGGGAAGCCGATCCCCTGGTACGGCGCGAAGGACACCGCCCACGTCTTCACCTACGTGGAGGACGTGGCCCACGTCGCGACGGAGCTCCTGCTCGCGTCCGGCCGCCCCAACTTCGACGTGGTGGCCCTGGCCGGGGACGCCTTCCTCACCGCCGCGGACTGGGCCGCCGCCCTGGCGAAGGCCGCGGGCCGGCCCGCGCCGGGCGTGCGCCTCGTGCCCCACTGGCAGGTGCGCCTCTCCGGGCTCTGGAACCGCGACGCGCGCGAATTCGCGGAGCTCCTCTACCAGTGGGAGGGGCCGCTCCAGCTCGACGACGCCCGCGCGCGCCGCGCGCTGCCGGGCTGGCAGCCGACGCCCCCGGAGGAGGCGCTCGCCGCTACGATGGCCTGGTACCGAGAGCGCCCGTGAGCACCGACGCGACCGATCCCTGGGAGGAGCGCCTCGCCGCCTGCCGCGCCCGCCTCGCCCCGGCGCTGATGCTCGCGGGCGACTGGGCGGGGGAAGGGCAGGCGCACGGCGAGCCCGTCACCGCGCGGCTCCGCGTGCGCCCGATCCTCGGGGACACGGCGCTCGAGGTGTGGGAGCGCGTCGGCGACCACGAGGATCTCTGCATCTACCGCTGGGATCCCGACGTGGCGCAGCTCGAGGTGCTCCACCTCATGGAGGGCATGCTGGCGCAGCACCCGGTCGAGCTCACCCCCGAGGGGCTCGTGTGGGTGACACCGCCCGGCCAGCCCGGCGTGGTTTGGACGGCGCAGGGCGCGACCGTCGTGAGCGAGGTGATCTGGCCCGGCCAGCGCGTGGCCGAGGTCCGCGTCACCTACCGGCGGGCGTGACCCGTGCCGGGCAACACCTTCGGGACCCACTTCCGCGTCACCACCTTCGGCGAGAGCCACGGCGCCGCGCTCGGCGTGGTGATCGACGGGGTGCCCGCCGGCCTTCCCCTCGACCTCGCGGCCATCGAGCGCGAGCTCGCGCGGCGACGCCCCGGCCAGTCGGCGATCACCTCGCCGCGCAAGGAGGCCGACGCCTTCGAGGTGCTCTCGGGCCTCTTCGAGGGGCGCACCCTCGGAACGCCGCTCACGTTCCTGTTCCGTAACGTCGACGCCGACGCGCGCGCCTACGCGCCGTTCGAGGAGATCTACCGGCCGTCCCACGCAGACTTCACCACCGACGCGAAGTACGGGCACCGGGACTGGCGCGGGGGGGGGCGGGCGAGCGCGCGGGAGACCGTCGCGCGCGTCGCGGCGGGCGCCGTGGCGCGGCAGCTGATCGCGCCCGTCGACATCGTGGCGTGGGTGCACCGCGTCGGCGACATCGAGGCCCCCGACGCGTGGGACCCGGACGCCTGGGAGGGCGGCCCCGCGGCCGTCCAGGCCACGCCGGTGCGCTGCCCGGACCCGGCGATCGCGGCCGCCATGGAGGCGCTCATCCGCGAGGTGCGCGCGCACGGCGACACGATCGGCGGGGTGATCCGGTGTGTCGCGCGGAACGTGCCCGCGGGGCTCGGGGAGCCCGTCTTCGACAAGCTGGAGGCCGAGCTCGCGAAGGCCATGCTCTCGCTCCCGGCGGCCAAGGGCTTCGAGTCGGGGAGCGGCTACGCGGGGACGCGCCTGCGCGGCTCCCAGCACAACGACGCCTTCGTGCCGGGCCCCGGCGGCCCGCGCACGCTGACCAACCGGTCGGGCGGCATCCAGGGTGGCATCACCAACGGCATGCCCGTCACGTTCACGGTCGCGTTCAAGCCCGTCGCCACGATCTTCCAGCCGCAGGACACCGTGGACGTGCACAACCAGCCGGTCGTGCTCACCCCCCGCGGGCGCCACGACCCCTGCGTGCTCCCGCGCGCGGTGCCGATGGTGGAGGCCATGGCGGCGCTCGTCCTGGCCGACCACACGCTCCGGGCCGCGACCACGCGGTTCTCGGGCTGATCTTCTCGGGGCGGGGGGCCTCACCGGCCCCCCGCAACGCCCCCGCCTCGTCGCGCGGGGAGGAGGGAGCGCAGAGATGGGCAAGACCTTCGACGGCATCGACGCGGAGCTCCGGGCGTGGATCGCCGCGCAGGCGCTGTTCTTCGTGGGCACCGCGCCGCTCGCGGCCGACGGCCACGTGAACGTCTCGCCGAAGGGCCCGATCGGGGCGCTCCGCGTGCTCGACGAGCGGACGATCGCGTACCTGGACGTGGTCGGGAGCGGCGCCGAGACGATCGCGCACCTGCGGGAGAACGGGCGTATCGTCGTAATGCTCTGCGCGTTCGCGGGGGCGCCGCGCATCGTGCGGCTGCACGGGCGCGGGGAGGTCGTGCTGCCGCGGAACCCCCGCTTCGACGCGCTGCTCGCCGGCTGTGCCTTCGACGTCCCCGGCCCGCCCGAGGGCCGGCGCGCGATCGTCGTCGTGGAGGTGGGCCGGGTGTCCGACTCCTGCGGCTACGGCGTGCCGCGGCTGCGCTACGGCGGGGAGCGCCCGAACATGCCCGCGTGGTGCGAGAAGAAGCTCCGGGACGGCGGGCCGCGGGCGCTCGTCGACTACCAGCGGAAGAAGAACGCGACGAGCATCGACGGCCTGCCCGCGATCGACCCGCCGGGCGGGCCCGACGAGCCCTGAAGAGGGAACCCCTCGCGCCCGTGGCGGTCTACGTTGGAGCCATGGTCGCCCTCCTCCCGCTCCTGCTCGCCGCCTGCGCCGCGCAGGGCGGCGACGTCGCGGCGGTGAGCGCCCACGCCCCGAGCGCCGCGATCGCCGCGCCCGACGAGCGGACGGCGGGCCCCGACGTCTTCACCGCCTGGCTGGAGGCCCCGATCCCGGTCGCGGACGGCTTCACCGTGCCCGCCGGGGAGCCGTGCGGGGACGGCTGCTGGACACGGCCATCGGGCACGCCCGTGCTGGCCGTGGCCGCGGGCGTGGTCCGGGAGGCCACCGCCGACACGCTGGTCACCGAGCACCTCTGGTACGAGGACCACGAGAAGCGCACGGCCACGCTGCGTTGGGAGGGGATCACCCCGTCGGTGACGGCGGGCGCGCGCATCACGCGCGGGCAGCCGCTCGGCACGGCCGCCACCCTCCGCCTGGTCGCGCCCGCGTTGGGGCCGATCGACGCCTTCCTGGCCGGGCGCCCCCGGCTCGCGGTGCCGCAGTCCGAGCCGGTGCTGGCGCTCGTGTCGCACGACCTCGACCAGATGCGCATCTACGTGGACGGTGCGGCGATCGGGACGTTCGAGGTGGGCTTCGGCCAGGCGGAAGGCGACAAGGAGCAGCGCGGCGACAACCGCACGCCGAAGGGGATGTATCACGTCGTGTATCGCTCGAAGGGCCCGTTCGACGGGCCGTTCGGCGCCTACTACGGCGGCCGCTGGATCAAGCTCGGCTACCCCAACCCGTGGGACGCCGCCCGCGGTGTCGACGCGGGCCTCGTGGACGGGGCGACGCAGCGCGCGATCACGCGCGCGTTCTGGGCGCGCCGCATGCCGCCGCAGGGGACGGCGCTCGGGGGCGGCATCGGCCTGCACGGCTGGGCGTACGAGTGGTCCGACGAGGCCGACCGCGGGATGAGCTGGGGCTGCGTGGTCCTGCACCTCCGGGACGTGGGCACGGTCTACGACACGCTCCGCGAGGGGGCGATGGTGGTGCTCTTCTGACGGTCCCGGCGGTGGTTCTGGCAAGATGTGCACCCACCCGACCCGGAGACCCCATGTCCCTCCTGCTCCTCCTCGCCTGCGCGGGCGGCAAGCCCGCCGACACCGACACGTCGGAAGCCGACGCCGACACCGACACCGACACCGACACCGACACCGATACCGACACGGACACCGACACCGACACGGACACGGACACCAACGTCCTGATCCGGCCCTGCGAGGGCCTCTCCTTCACCGTGTCGTGCAACCTGGAGGAGCGGGACTACACCGCCTGCTCCGACTACTTCGGCGCCTACACGGAGGCGATGGTGCGTGCCCAGTGCGAGGCGGGCGGCGCGACGGTGTCTACGACGACGCCGTGCTCGCTACCCGAGCGGGCGGGCACCTGCGTCTACTACAACGAGGCCCTGCCGGAGTACTGCTACATGATCCACGTCGGGCCCGCGAGCGTCGCCTCGTTCTGGGAGACGAGCTGCCCGCAGTCGGGCGGGGTCTGGGAGCCGGCGTAGCCGCATTCCGGACGCTTTTTCGCGCGCCGCGGGTTCGACGGCCGGTGGGGCCCGCGGCATCTTTCGGCTTGCCGCCCGGGCTCTGGTGAGAACACTGAGCGGTCGGGCCGCAGCAAGCCCGAGCGGAGCGAGCGTGAGCCAAGGCGTCATCCACTTCGACCAGTTCGGCGTCGCCGCCGAGACCATCCGCGCCGTCTTGTCCACGGCGCTGTCCCGCGGCGCGGACGACGCCGACCTGTACTTCGAGCACGCCGGCTCCACGTCGGTGGCGCTCTCGGACGGGAAGGTGAACCGCGCGTCCACCCACGTCGACCTCGGGGTGGGCGTGCGCGTCGTGGTGGGGGACCAGGTGGGCTACGCCTACACCGAGGACCTCTCGCGCGACGCGATGGTGCGCGCCGCGCAGCTCGCCGCGGAGATCGCCGCCGGCACGGGCTCGCGCCAGCCCCTCGAGGCCACGCCCACGTCCTACGCGGACCGCTACCCGGTCACGATGCCGTGGGAGCAGGTGGAGCTCGAGAAGCGCGTGGCGATGGTGCGCGACTGGGAGAAGCGCGTGTTCGCGAAGGACCCGCGCATCAAGAAGGTGGAGGTGTCGCTCGCCGACTCCTTCCGGCACGTGCTCGTCGCGCGCCCGGACGGCCGCATCGTGTACGACTACCAGCCGATGACGCGCGCCTTCGTGGTGTGCACCGCGCAGGACGAGACCGGCCGCCGGGAGACGGCGTCGTCCAACCTCGCCCAGCGCATGGGCCTCGAGTTCTACACGCCGGAGCGCGTCGAGCGGCTCATCCAGAAGGCGGTCGACGACACGGTGATCCTCTTCGAGGCGACCAAGCCGCCGGCCGGCGAGATGACGGTCGTGCTCGGCGCCGGCTCCTCCGGCATCCTGCTCCACGAGGCGATCGGGCACGGGCTCGAGGCGGACTTCAACCGGAAGGGCGTGAGCATCTACGCCGACCGGCTGAACACGCCGATCGCGCCCAAGGGCGTCACCATCGTGGACGACGGCACGCTCCCCTGGGCCCGCGGCACGATCAACGCCGACGACGAGGGCAACCCCGCCGAGAAGACCGTGCTCATCGAGGACGGCGTGCTCCGCGGCTACCTGCACGACGAGATCAGCGCGCGCCACTACGGCGTCGCGCCGACGGGCTCCGGGCGCCGGGAGAGCTTCCGCCACCCGGTGCTCCCACGCATGCGCTCCACCTACATGGAGCCGGGCCCCTACGATCCGCAGGAGATCATCGCGAGCGTGGACCACGGCATCTACTGCCGCTCCTTCTCGAACGGGCAGGTGCAGATCGGCGCCGGCGACTTCGCGTTCTACGTGCGCCACGGCTGGCTCATCGAGCACGGGAAGCTCACGCGCCCCATCAAGGACGTGAACCTGGTGGGGAACGGGCCGCGCGTGCTCGAGACCATCGAGATGGTCGGCAACGACCTCGTCATCGACGAAGGCGGGTGGACGTGCGGCAAGGACGGACAGAGCGTGCCGGTGTCCCAGGGGATGCCGACGGTCAAGGTGAGCCGGCTCTCGGTCGGGGGGGCGAGCTGATGGAACCCCTCGAGCTCGGTCGGGACATCCTGAAGAAGGCCCTCGCGCACGGCGCGGAGGAGGCGGTGGTCGTCGTGTCGCGCGGCACCGAGGTGTCGCTCGTGCGGCGCGCCGGGAAGCTCGAGCAGGCCACGCAGGCGTCGAGCCTGTCGGCGTCGCTCTCCCTGCTCGTGGACGATCGCTACTCCTCCCACTCCACCTCCGACCTGCGGCCCGAGGCGCTCGACGCCTTCCTGGGCCGCGCCGTGGCCGCCACGCGCGTGCTCGAGCCGGAGCCGGAGCGCCGGCAGGCGCCGCGCGAGCTCTGCGGTCGCCACACGCCGGAGTCGGTGCTCGACCGCTTCGACGGCGCGTGGGAGTCGCTCACGGCCGAGCAGCGCCGCGAGCACGCCGAGCGCCTGGAGGCCGCCGTCGACGCGCTCCCCAACCGCGACAAGGTGATCTCCGCGACGATCTACCTGGGTGACAGCATCGGCGAGACCGCGCGGGTGATGTCCAACGGCTTCGAGGGCACGAGCCGTGGCACGGGCTTCGGCCACGGCGCCGAGATGACGCTCAAGGACCCGAGCGGTCGCCGGCCGGAGGGCTTCTCCTACTACTCGGCCACGCACCTCTCCGACCTGCCCTCGCTCGAGACGGTGGCCAACGAGTGCTGGAAGCGCGCCGCGCAGCGCCTCGGGAGCGGGCCGGCCCCCTCCGGGCGCTACCCGATGCTGCTGCAGAACCACGCCGTGGGGCGCATCCTCGGCGTGCTCGGCGGGCCGCTCGCGGGCTCCGAGCTCCACCAGGGCCGGAGCTTCCTCGCCGGCAGGAAGGGCACCCGCATCGCGTCGGAGAAGCTCTCCATCCTCGACGACCCGACGATCCCCCGGGGCCTCGGCTCGCGCGGCTGGGACGGGGACGGGCTGTTCGCGAAGCCGTTCCCCGTGCTCCGCGACGGCGTGCTCGAGAACTACTACATCAACGTGTACTACGGGCGGAAGCTCGGGATGGAGCCCACCACGGGCGGGCGGTCCAACTGGGTGGTGCCCGCGGGGACGCGCTCGACGGACGCGATCACGCGCGACCTCGACCGGTGCATCGTCGTCACGGGCTTCTTGGGCGGCAACAGCAACGGGCTCACGGGCGACTTCAGCTTCGGCGTGCAGGGGCTCCTGCTCGAGCGCGGCGAGGTCGTGAAGCACCTCTCCGAGATGAACGTGTCGGGCAACATCGGCGAGCTCTTGAACAACTTCGCCGAGGCCGCCGACGACACGTGGACCTGGAGCGGGATCCGCTCGCCGTCGCTGCTCTTCGAAGGCGTGCAGTTCAGCGGGACCTGAAGCTTCGCGCCCCGGCACCCGAGCCGCCGACGCGCGCTCGGGCACCGCTGCCGACGCAGCGGCGGAGCCGGCTGCCCGAAACCCGCTGTACAGTGTGACGATGCTCCTCCTGCTCGCCGACGCATTCGCCGCCACCCCCGCGGAGCTCCGCGCGGGCCTCGCCTCCTCCCAAGGGTGGGAGGAGGTGACCCGCAAGCAGCACGACGGCGTCGGCGAGATCGTGATCCGCCACAAGGTGATCGCGGGCGAGGACTGCCTCGAGGGCACCGCCTACGCGCCGCTGCCGCCGGACACGATGCTCGCGGCCGCGACGGACATCCCGAACCAGCCGGGCTGGAGCACCTGGAAGGTGCCCGCGTCCGTGAAGCTCTCGCCGGGGGCGACGAGCTTCGACTACTACCAGGTGCTCGACAACCCCTCCCCGATCGCGGACCGCTACTGGTTCGTGACCGCCACGTCCGGCCGCGTGGGCGAGGACCGGGTGTTCGCCTGGGAGCTCGTGGACCCGGCGACGAAGTGGCCGGCCGCGCTCGCCGAGGTGCAGCAGAGGTTCCCCTCGGCCGTGATGACGAAGGTGAACGTCGGCGACTGGACGTTCACCCCGCAGGGCGAGACCACGCGGCTGCGCTACCGCATCTGCACCGACGCGGGCGGCAACATCCCGCGCTGGGTGGGCGAGATCGCGGCCACGAGCACGCTCCCCACGAACATCGCCGACCTGGTGAAGGAGGTCCGGCGGCGCGTCGGCCGGTGAGTCAGCCGAGCCCGGCGGCCCGGCGGAGCTCGGCCAGGGCGTCGACGAGGTCGCCGGCGTCGGACTCGCCGCGCAGGGCGCGCTCGATCCGCGCGGCGGCCTCGCTGGCGGCGCCGAAGCCGTAGGTGCCCGCCGTGCCGTGGAGCCGGTGCGACAGCGAGAGCGCGTCGTTGCGCGCGCCGGGCGTGTCCGGCAGGCCGGCGAGGAGCGCCGTGAGCTGCTCCACCTGCCCGGGGAGCGCCGCGGCGTAGGCGACGCGCAGGTCGGCGAAGAGGTCGTCCTGGCGGGCGGGCGGCGCGGGGACGGTGGGGAGGTCGAAGTAGAAGCAGGCGCCGCGGTCGCAGGGGAGCAGCCCGATGGTGCCGCCGTGCTGCTCGACCAGGGGCTTCGAGATGGCGAGGCCGAGCCCCGTGCCGCCGCGGCGCCGCCCGTCCGTGCCGCTGACGGTCGCGAACTTGCGGAAGAGGTGGTCGACGCGGTCCGGCGGGATGCCGGGCCCCTCGTCCTGCACGGCGAAGCGCACGCGGCCCGCCTCGGCGCGCACCGTCACCGTGACGCACGCCTGCGGAGGGGAGAAGCGCACCGCGTTGGAGAGCAGGTTCGTGAGCACCTGCAAGAGCCGGTCCCGGTCGCCCAGGACGGAGCCCGCGCGCTCGGTCACCCGCCGGAGCCGCACGCCGGCGCTCGCCGCGGCGCCGCGCATGCCCTCGAGCGCCGCGTCGACGAGGTCGCCGGCGTCGAGCGGGACGAGCTCCAGGTCGATGCGCCCGGCCTCCATCTTGTCGAGGTCGAGCATGTCGTTGATGAGGCGGACGAGCCGGTCCGTGTTCGAGCGGGCCACCTTGACGAGCTCGGCCATGGCCGGCGGGACGTCGCCGAACACGCCGCCCTCCATGAGCCCCAGCGCCCCGTGGATGGAGGTCAGCGGGGTGCGCAGCTCGTGGCTGACGATGCTGATGAACTCGTCCTTCCGCCGGTCGCCGCTCTTGCGCTCGGTGATGTCGCGCACGATGGCCAGAAGCTCGTCCTCGCCCCCGCGCAGCAGCCGGACCTCGAAGTCGGCGTCGCCGTCGCGGTACTCGAACACGCGCACCTCGCCGGACGTGAGGGGCGGCGTCACGCGCTCCGCGATGTGGGCGGCGAGGGCCGCGGGGCCCTCGGCTCCGAGCCGCGCGTCGACGACCGCGCCGTCGGGCTCCACGCGGTAGAGCGTGTCGGGGAGGGCGTTCACGAGCGCGCGGTGGCGGGCCTCGCTGCGGCGGAGCTCGTCCTGCGCGCGGAAGTTCGCGGTGGCGTCCTCGAACAGCACCCCCACGCAGTCGTGGGGGAGCGGGAAGGCGCGGACGATGAAGGCGGCCTGGACCACGCGCCGGTCGCCGTAGGGGAGCTGGTCGCTCGTCCAGGGGCGCCCGGTGCGCACCACCTCGGCGTAGGCCTGGGGGATGCCGACGGCGCGCAGGCGCGGGAAGTTCTCGTCGAGCGTGCGCCCGAGCACCTCCGCCGCGGGCACCCGCGTGATGCGGGCGGAGGCGGGGTTGCAGCCGATCAGGCGGAGGGTGCGGTCGTCGTCCCGGTCCTCGAGGTGGTAGAGGTAGAACCCCGCCTGCATGTGCTCGACGATGTCCCGGTAGCGGAACGCCTCGACGTCGGGCGTTCGCGGGGGCTCGCTCACGCAGCACGCTCCACCATGCGGCGCACCTCGTGCGGCAGGCGCATGGGGTCGAAGGGCTTGGGGATCGCGCCGAGCGCCCCGAGCGCCACGTAGTGGCCCAGGTCGCCGCGTTGCACCTTGGCCGTCAGGAAGATGACGGGGATCTGCGCCGTGCGCGGGTCGCGACGGAGGTTCGCGAGAACGGTGGGCCCGTCCATCCCGGGCATCATGACGTCCAGCAGCACGAGGTCCGGCCGCTCCGCAGCGGCGACGCGGAGCGCTTCCTCTCCGTTTCCGGCGAGCAACGTCTCCCAACCGCCGACGCGGGAGAGGCAGATGTGGCCGATGGTGCGGATGTCCTCCTCATCGTCGACCAGCAGGACCTTGCGGATCATCCAAGGCTTCTATCACGTTTCCGGCGGCGCGGGCCCCATTCCGCGCCACCCGGCGCGGCGCCAACCGACGGGCGCGCGCGGGCCCGGATAGCGTGCTTCGATGGACCTCACCCCCGGCAGCCCCGGCCTCCGTGCCGCCTGGACGCTCGATCCGCGCGTCACCTTCCTCAACCACGGCAGCTTCGGCGCCACGCCCCGGCCCGTCCTGGCCGCGCAGGCGCGCTGGCGGGACGAGATGGAGCGCGAGCCCGTCGCGTTCCTCGCCCGGCGCCTCCCCGCGCTGATCGAGGAGGTGCGGGCGCGCGTGGCAGGTTTCCTCGACGCCGAGCCGGAGGGGCTCGTGTTGGTGCCCAACGCGACCACGGGCGTCAACACGGTGCTCCGTGCCCTCCGGTGGGAGCCGGGAGACGAGATCCTGCTCGCGGACTCCGCCTACAACGCGGTGAAGCAGGCGGCGCGCGCCGTCGCCGACCGCTGGGGCGCGCGGGTGGTCGAGGCGCGCGTGCCGTTCCCGATCACCGCGCCCGAGGAGGTCACGGCCGCGTTCGCGGGCGCGATGACCGCGCGCACGAAGCTCGTGATCGTGGACCACGTCGTCTCCGCGACCGCGTGCGTGCTCCCCGCCGCCGAGGTCGTGGCGGCCGCCCGCGCGCGGGGCATCCCGTCGCTCGTGGACGGCGCGCACGCCCCGGGCATGCTCCCGCTCTCGATCCGCGCGGTCGATGCCGACTTCTACACCGGCAACCTACACAAGTGGGTGTGCACCCCCAAGGGCGCGGCGGTGCTCCACGTGGGCCGGGCCTGGCGCGACCGCCTGCACCCGTTGCCGGTGTCCCACGCCTACGGCCGCGGGCTCGGCCCCGAGTTCGACTGGACCGGCACCGCCGACCCGACCGCCTGGCTCGCCGTCCCCGACGCGCTCGACCTGTTCGACGCGATCGGCTGGGAGGCCGTCCGTGCGTGGAACCACGGGCTCGTGCGGGACGGGCGCGTCCGGATCGCAGAGGCGCTCGGGACCGAGCTTCCTCACCCGGACGATCCGCGCCTGTACGGCTCGATGGCGACCATCCGGGTGCCCTGGGCCGACCCGGCGGACGACCCGAAGCTCGCGCGCCTGACCGCGGCGCTCTTCGAGCAGCACGGCATCGAGGTGCCGTTCACCGGCTACGACGGCCGCGCCTGGGTGCGGATCTCCGGGCAGGTGTACAACACGCCCGAGCAGTACGAGCGCCTCGCCGACGTGCTCCGTACCTGGCGCGCCTGATGCGTACGACCCACCGGGTGCTGGTCGCGGACGCGCGCCGCATCGCGCTCCCCGACGCCGCGGTGGCGCTCGTCGTCACCTCGCCGCCGTACCCGATGGTCGCGATGTGGGACGCGGTCTTCGAGGCCCTCGTGCCCGGCTCGGCCGCGCGCCTCGAGCACGAGCCCGCGGCGGTGTTCGAGGCCTGGCACGAGGCGCTCGACGCGGTGTGGGCCGAGTGCTGGCGGGTGCTCGCGCCCGGCGGATTGTTGTGTGTCAACGTCGGGGACGCCACGCGTTCGCTTGGTGACACCTTCCGACTCTGGTCGAACCACGCGCGGGTCCTCCGGGGGTGCGAGCGGCTCGGATTTTCGACCCTGCCGGACATCCTCTGGCGCAAGCCCACCAACGCGCCGAACAAGTTCATGGGCTCGGGGATGCTGCCCGCGGGGGCCTACGTCACCTACGAGCACGAGTACGTGCTCGTGTTCCGGAAGGGCGGCGGCCGCGTGTTCGCGACGCCCGAGGCGAAGCGGCTGCGCCGCGAGAGCGCGTACTTCTGGGAGGAGCGCAACACCTGGTTCTCCGACGTGTGGACGGGGCTCGCGGGCACCGACCAGGAGCTCGGGCCCCGCGCCCCGCGCGAGCGCAGCGCCGCGTTCCCGCTCGAGCTCCCGTGGCGGCTCGTGCACATGTTCTCGGTGTACGGCGACGTTGTGCTCGACCCCTTCGCGGGCACCGGCACCACCGCGGTCGCGGCGGCGTGCGCGGGTCGGTCGAGCGTGAGCGTCGAGCGCGAGCCGGCGCTGGCGGCCGACATCCTCGCGCGGGTGGCCGGGGCGGCGCCGCGGCTCGGGCGCGCGTCGTCGCGGCTCGCGGCGCACCGCCGCTTCGTCGAGGAGCGGCGCGCCGCCGGGAAGGCCTTCGGCCACCACAACACGCCGCACGACGTGCCCGTCATCACCGGGCAGGAGGCGGAGCTCACGTTGCACGAGGCCGTCGGCGCACGGCTGGCCGACGGGGAGGCCGAGGTCGAGTACGCGCGGGTGGAGGAGAACGCGGTCAGCGCGGTCAGCGGGGCGTTGTTCCGGCGGTAGCCTCAGTCGGCGCCGGGCTCGGCCCCGGCGTCGCCAGCGGGCTCCCAGCTCGGGACGGCGCCGTTGACGATCGCGCGCATGTCCGGCGGGAGCGGCGCGCGAACGCGCAGGACCTGGCCCGTCTTCGGGTGGGGGAAGGCGATCGAGCGCGCGTGGAGCGCGTGGCGGGGGAAGCCGACCACGGCGCGCACGCGGTCGGTGACGCCCTGCTCGAGGATCTCCAGGAACACGTCGTCGGGCTGGCCGTAGAGCTTGTCGCCGAGGATGGGGAAGCCGAGGTGCTCGAGGTGCGCGCGGATCTGGTGCGTGCGGCCGGTGACCGGCTTGCAGGCCACGAGCGCGTGCGCGGCGAGCCGGTGCACGACCTTGAAGCGCGTGCGCGCGGCGGCCCCGGCGGGGTTGACCCCCTGGCGCAGCAGCACCGCGCTCCCGATGGCGGTGCCGAGCGGCGCGTCGCACGTCGTCTCGTCCCACGGGGGCACGCCGCGCACGAGCGCCCAGTAGACCTTCCCGACGCGCCGGTCCATGAAGGCCTGCTTGATCGCGCGGTTGGCGTCCGGGTGCTTGGTGAGGACGACGACGCCCGACGTGTCGCGGTCGAGGCGGTGGGAGAGGTCGACGGCGGCGTCCGGCCGGGCGCGGCGCACCACGCCGACGAGGCCCCAGGCCCACTTCTGGCCGACGGGGTGCATGATCAGCCCCGCGGGCTTGTCGAGCGCGAGCATCCAGTCGTCCTCGTAGAGGACGGGCGGCATGGGCGGCGCGGCGTCGACCGGGGCGAGGCCGGGGATGTAGACGCGGAGCACCTCGCCGGACTGGAGCGTCGACGAGGGCTTGAGCTGGCGCCGGTCGGAGACGACGTGGCCGCTCCGGATGAAGCGCGCGAGGTTCGTGCGCGACCAGTCGGGGAAGCGGAGCTGGAGGAAGACGTCGGCACGCCGGCCCGCCCCGCGATCGGGCACGGGCACCACGCGGTGGGGCTGGTCGAGCGTACGTTCCACGTGGAACGTCTACCCCGCCCGCGCTATCGAGGCGGCATCGGACGAGGCGGGCATGGGGCGCATCGACATCGGCCGCACCGTGGCGATCACGTGGATCGTGGTGGCCGTGGGGCTCACGGTGCTGGTCGGGCCGATGCTCGGGTGGCGGGGTTGGATGTGGCTCGGCGCCCACCACGTGCTCTGCGCGGTCGGTGCGGGTCACGAGCTGTGGCGTAAGTCCGGGGACAGGACGGGACGAAACGGGGACGTTCGGTGACGGAATCCGAGGGGGGGCTTGTCGTAGAACGGTAGCGGCGCCGGCTCGGTCCGGTGTCGGGAGGACACGATGAGCGCGAACCACGGAGGCCCGAATGGCTGAGCACACCTGGAACGGCGAGGTCCCGGGCACGCTCGTGCCGGACGGCGCGACGAGCCCGCGGCCGCGCGCGCCCGGGGTGCACGTCGGGCCGTTCGAGCTCGTGCGCCGCCTCGGCGAGGGCGCGACGGGCGAGGTGTGGGAGGCCGTGGACCGGCGGATCGACGCGCCGGTGGCGCTCAAACTCTTCGCGCCGGTGCGCGGGGCGGCCCCGATCGGGCGGGTGATGGCCGAGGCGCGCGCGTCGTCGCGGGTCGTGAGCGAGCACGTGGTGTACGTGCGCGAGGCCGGGGAGGTGGCCGGCACGAGCTACATCGCGATGGCGCTCTGTCGCGAGGAGACGGCGTCGGACGCCGCGCCGCAGGTGGCGCGCGCGCTCACCCAGGAGGCCCCGCGGTCGCTCGCGGAGGCGGTGGCCTGGGGCGAGCAGATCGCCCGGGGCGTCGCCGCGGCGCACGCGGTCGGCGTGTTCCACCGCGACCTGAAGCCCGACAACGTGCTCGTGCTGCCGGCGAGCCGGAAGGTGCGCATCGCGGACTTCGGGCTCGCGCCGCTCCAGGGCGCGTGGGACGGCGCGGCGGACGGGCCGCTCACCGTGCCGGCCGGCGGGCAGGGGCCGCTCGTCGCGGGGACGCCGCTCTACATGGCGCCCGAGCAGGCGCGGGGCTTCCGGCGCGCGCCGGACCCCGGCCGGGACGCGGAGGCGCTCGCGGCCATCGACGTGTACGGCGTGGGCGCGACCTTGTGGGCGCTCCTGGCGGGCCGCGCGCCGCACGACGCGGGCGAGGGCGAGCCCATCGAGCGGGTGCGGGCCCGGGCGGCGGCGTCGTCGCCTCCCTCGCTCACCGAGGTGGAGACGCGCTTCCGGGTGCCGCCGCGGCTCGCGCGCATCGTCGCGCGGGCCACGGCGGCCGACCCGCGGGACCGCTACCCGTCGGCCGCGGCGCTCGCGGTCGACCTGGCGCGGTACCGGGCGTCGCAGGCGACGTCGGTCGACGCGCGGTGGTCGCCGGTGCGCGCGGCGTTGTGGATGCGGCGGAACCCGGCGCGGATCGTCGCGGCGGCCTGGCTCCTCGCGGCGGTCGGCGGCGTCGGCGCCGTCGGCGCCGTGCACGCGCGCTGGGAGCGGGCGTCGGCCGAGCTGGCGCAGGTCGAGGGGGCGCTCGCGGAGTCCGCGGAGCAGGCCCGCGTGATCGCGGCGCACGCCGAGGAGGAGGAGCAGCGCGCGGACGCCGCCGCGGACGCGGCGTTCGCGTCGGAGCGCCGGGCCGAGTCGGCCGAGGACCACGCCGAGCACCTGCGGCGGTACGCGGCGCGCGCGGCCGACCGGGCCGCGGAGGCCGAGACGGCGGAGGCGGAGGCGCGCGAGGCCGAAGCCGAGGCGCGCGCCTCGGCCTCCGAAGCGCGCGCCGCGGAGACCGAGGCGCGCGCGG
>CAYWGD010000078.1:0-35485 GCA_964457335.1 uncultured Enterobacteriaceae bacterium
CGTAGCTCCCGAGTTGAGCCGCGATCTCCTGCGCTACGTCACGCGTGGCGCCACGCGCCACCCTCTCCCGCACCACGTCCCGCGTGAGCGCCGCCACGCGCCACTCTCTCCCGCACCACGTCCCGCGTGAGCGCCGCCACACGTCACCCCCTCCACGCTACGTCACGCTCCGCCGTCGCGTCGCGCGACGGGGGCTGGAGGGCAGCGCGGGCGCCGCGGGCTCCTCGATCACGCCGCCGCCCCCAGCCCGCGCTGGTCCGCCCGCACGCAGCGGGCGGACGGAGGCGCCCCGCGCCGACCCCGGAAGACACCGGACCCCCGGCGCTTCGCCGGGGGGCGCGCCCCCCCGCGGCCCCCCCGCGTCACCCACCGCCCCATGCGGCGCGCGCCCCGCGTTCACCCGCCGCCCCATTCGGCGCCCTCCCCCACCCACCCGCGTTACCCGCCGCCGCATGGCGCGCGCGTTGATGGTCCAGGGCACAGCCAGCGGGGTGGGCAAGTCGTGGGTGGCGACCGGGTTGTGCGCGCTCCTGGCCCGGCGATGCCTGCGCGTGGCGCCGTTCAAGGCGTGGAACATGAGCAACAACGCCGCGGTCGCGCGCGGGCCCGACGGCTGGGGCGAGATCGGGCGGGCGCAGGCGGTCCAGGCGCGCGCCGCCGGCCGCGAGCCGCACGTCGACATGAACCCGCTCCTGCTCAAGCCCATGGGCCGCCGGGGCGCTGACGTGGTGGTCTGCGGCCAGTCGCGCGGCCCGATGGCCGCGGCCGCCTACGACGCCGCCCGCGCGGAGCTCTGGGCGGAGGTGACCGCCGCCTACGCGCGGGTGGCCGCCGACGCCGACGTCGTCGTGCTCGAAGGCGCGGGCTCGCCGGCGGAGCTCAACCTGCGCGGGGACATGGCCAACATGGAGATCGCGCGCCACACCGACGCCGCCGTGCTGCTGGTCGGGGACATCGAGCGCGGCGGCGTGTTCGCGAGCCTCTACGGCACCGTGATGCTGCTGCCCCCCGCCGACCGCGTGCGCGTGGCCGGCCTCGTCGTCAACCGCTTCCGGGGCGACCCCGCCGCGCTCCTGCCCGACCTCGCGCCGCTCGCCGACCTGACCGGCGTGCCGGTCCGCGGCGTGCTCCCCTGGCGCGACGACGTGCTCGTCGAGAGCGAGGACGCCGCCACGCTGCGCTCCTCGCGCGGCGCCGTGGACATCGTCGCCGTCGAGCTCCCCAGCGTCGCGAACACGACCGACCTCGACGAGATCGCCCGCGAGCCCGGCGTGGGCGTGCGGTGGATCCGGGATCCCCGGGACCTCGGCCGCCCGGACCTCCTCGTGATCCCCGGCAGCCGCGACACCGAGGGCGACATGGCGTGGCTGTGGCGCACGGGCCTCGCCGAGGCGCTCCGCCACCTCGACGCCCCGCTGCTCGGGCTCTGCGGCGGCTACCAGATGCTCGGCGCGCGCCTCGGGGACACGCCCGGCCTCGGCCTCCTCCCCGTCTCCACCGACTACGCCGCCAAGCAGGTGCGGCCCGCACGCGGCGTCACGTGCGGCGGCTGGCTGCTCCCCGCCGGCCTGCCCTTCGAGGGCTACGAGATCCACGCCGGCCGCACCACCGGCGCCGACCCGCTGGTCCGCCTCGGCGACCGCCCCGACGGCGCCGTCCTCGGGCTCGTCGCCGGCACCTACGTACACGGGCTCCTCGACGCGCCGGACGTGCGCGCGGCGCTGGTCGACGCCCTGCGCGCCCGGAAGGGGCTCGCCGCCGCCCCGCCCGCGACCGCGTCCGGCTTCGACACCCTCGCCGACCTCCTCGAGGCGCACCTCGACCTGTCGGGGCTCGTGCCCTGATCCGGGCATCCAGGAAGGCGGCAGGACCGCGCCTGGACGCAGGGCCCCTCCACCCGCGGCGCCGCCCTCGCCGGCTACTCCGCCAGCGTCCCCGCGATCACGTCCAGCAGCGCCCGGTTGGGCCCCTTCAGGAAGAAGTGGCCGCCCGCGAGCGTCCGCACCGCGAAGGGCTCGCCCACCCACGCCCGCCAGCGCGCAGCGTCGATCACCGTGGCCGTCGAGTCCTCCTCCCCCACGAAGACCGTCGCCGGCGCCGGCACCCGCGGCAGGTGCGCGAGCTCCGCCGTCTCCGCGATCTCCATGTCGGCGCGCAGAGCCGGCAGGAACAGCGAGAGGAGCGCGCGGTCGGCCAGGAGCGCGGCCGGGACGGCCTGGTAGCGCGCCTGGAGGGCGGCGAGGAAGGCGTCCTCGGGCAACCCGTGGACCGGCTCGCCGCGCGGCCCGCCCGGCCCGCCGCGCGCGCCCAGGAACAAGTGCGCGGGCCGGTGCCCCGCCGAAGACAACCTGCTCGCGACCGCGAACGCGATGGCCGCGCCCATGCTGTGCCCGTAGAGCGCCCACGGCCGGTCGAGCGCCGGGACGATCGCCGCGGCGATCGCCTCCGCGAGCGGCTCCAGCCGTCGGAAGGGCGCCTCCGCGAGGCGGCCGTCGCGCCCGGGCAACGACACCGGCGCCACCTCGATCTCGGGGGGAAGGACCAGCCTCCACCGTGCGAACTCCGCGACGCCGCCGCCCGCGTAGGGGAGGCAGAACAGGCGGACGCGCGCGTCGGCGCGGAGGGGGCGCAGCCAGGGCGACATGGCCGCGCAGGTAGCCGGTCGATAAGCCGTGCGCCCAGGAGGTTCCGTGTCCGACGAAGAGAAGACCGAGAGCAGCGAGAAGAAGGAGCTGTTCAAGCCCACCGAGAACCCGAGCACGCCCAAGGCGCCTCCGGGCATGCTCACCCGCGGCACCGACCTCGCGTCCCGGCCCGGCTTCCGGAGCCCGGCGAACACGAAGTCCAAGGCCCAGAAGAAGAAGAAGTAGCGACGAAGGAGGTCCGGCATGCAACGCCGCGCGATCGGGAGCTCGGGCCTCCACGTCACGCCCATCGGGCTCGGCGGCATGCCGATGTCCATCCAGGGGCGCCCGCCGGAGGCGGAGGCCATCCGCACCATCCACGCCGCGCTCGACGCCGGCATGGAGCTCGTCGACACCGCCGACGTCTACTGTCTCGACGACCGGGACATCGGCCACAACGAGCGCCTCATCGCGAAGGCGCTCCGCGAGCGCCGCGACACCGCGGGCATCGTGGTCGCCACCAAGGGCGGGCTCGAGCGACCCGGCGGCGACTGGACCTGCAACGGCCGCCCCGAGCACCTCGCGCGCGCCTGCGACAAGAGCCTCGTGGCGCTCGGCGTCGAGCAGATCCAGCTCTACCAGCTCCACGCCCCGGACGACGAGGTGCCCTTCGCCGACTCGGTCGGCGCCCTCGCGAAGCTGCGCGCCGACGGCAAGATCGCGCACGTCGGGCTCTCCAACGTCTCGGTGGACGAGCTCCGCGTCGCCGAGGCCATCGTCCCCATCGTGAGCGTCCAGAACCGCTGCAACCCCTTCGACCGCAGCGCCTGGGAAGACGGCGTGGTGCAGTACTGCACCACCAACGGCATCGCGTTCCTGCCGTACAGCCCCGTCGGCGGCGGCCGCGGCAAGGCCCGCGTCGCGACGGATGCGACGCTCGTGGCCGTCGGGAAGCGCCACGGCGTCTCGCCCTTCCAGGTCGCGCTCGCCTGGCTGCTCGCGAAGTCGCCCGTGATGCTGCCCATCCCCGGCGCGTCCAAGGTCGCGAGCGCCGTCGACTCCGCCGCGGCCATGTCCCTGCGCCTCGACGACGCCGACCTGGCCGAGCTCGACCGCGCCTTCCCCACATGAGCGCCACCCGCCGCGCCTTCTCCGTCGCGGTGTTCGCGCGCCACGCCGGCCGCGTCCTGCTGATCCAGCACCGCCGGCTCGGCACCTGGCTGCCCGTGGGCGGCGAGATCGAGCCCGGCGAGACGCCGCTCGAGGCCGCCCGCCGCGAGCTCCGCGAGGAGACCGGCCTCGAAGGCAGCTTCCCCGCCACGCCGGGCGTCGACGGCTCCCCCGCCGGCCTCATCGGCTACGAGGAGCACCTCGCCGGCTCGAAGGGCCTGCACATGAACTTCGCCTTCGTCGCGGACGTGCCCTCCGCGGACGTGCGCCCCAACGACGAGTTCGGCGAGTGGCGCTGGGTCGGGGAGGACGACGCGATCGACGCGCCCCTGAACGTGAAGCAGCTGGTCGCGATCGCGCTCGGGAGCTGATGCGGGGCGCGCCCCCGGCGAAGACGCCGGGGTCGGTGCCCTGCGGGGTCGGCGCGAGCGCCTCCGTCGGCCCGCTGCGTGCGGGCCGACCGGGGCGGGCGGAGGGGGATCGTCGTGGCCGTCGGCCGCGAGAATCAGCGCGCCCGCCCCGCCCTCCGGTCCCCTCGCGCGGCGCTGGGGCGGACCGGGACGCAGCCCGAGGTTCCTGCCGCGACACAACGCGCCGAGACCTCGACATCTGTGCGAGCTGTGTCGCGTTCGAGCCCGAGATCGCGTCACAACTCGCCGAGACCTCGACACCTGTGCGGGTTGTGTCGCCGCGCGACCCGAAATCGCGACACAAGTCGCCGGGACCTCGACCTCTGTGCGGGTTGTGTCGCTTCGAGGGGGACGACGCGGGCACCCGAGCCGCCGACGCCCCTGTCGGCACCCCCCGCCGCCGCGGCGGCCGCGCGTCCGCGCGCGGGCCGGCTGCCCGGACCTGGTGCCCTCCGATCCGGCCCGGTCAGCCCCCGAGGTGCTCGCCGAAGAACGCGAGCGTCTGGTCCCAGGCGGCGCGCGCGGCCTCGGCGTCGTAGGCGCCGCGGTCCCAGCAGTGGAAGCCGTGGTGGGTGCGCGGCCAGACCTCGATGGTGCCGCGCACGGGCGCGCCCACGAGCGCCGCGGCGCAGGTCCCGACGGCGGCGGGCGGGATGATCGGGTCGTCGCTGGCGAAGTGCGCGAGGATCGGCCCGCGGAGCGTGCGGGCGCGCTCGCAGGGCGGCACGCCGTCGAGCCCCGGCGAATGCGCGCGCCCGTAGAAGCTCACCGCCGCGTCGAAGGGGTGCAGCGCGGCGGCCTCCCACGTGAGCATGCCGCCGAAGCAGAAGCCGAGCACCCCGACGCGGCCCGCGCCGGGCTCGCTCCGCAGCGCGGCGAGCACGGCGTCGACGTCCGCGTGGAAGCCGCGCAGGTCCAGCGCGGCGGCCCGCGCGCGCCCGGCGGCGAAGCCCGCCTCGTCGTAACCGGCGAGGAAACCCGGGGCGTCGCGATGGAACAGGTCCATGGCCACGGCGGTGAAGCCGGCCGTCGCGAGCGCGTCGCACACCCCCCGGATGTACGGGTTCAACCCGAAGATCTCCTGCAGGACGAAGACGGCGGGCCGGCCGGGGCGCGCGCCGGGCGGGTCCGCGCGGTAGCAGGGGACGGGGCCGACCGGGCCGGGAGGGAGGAAGTTCATCCTCCGCATCTATCCGGCCCCCGGCCGGCTACGTCCGCCACTCGGGGTAGGTGAACGGCGCGCGGCGCCGCTCCTCGGCGCGCCACCGGTCCCAGTCGCTCTGCGCGAGCCGCCGCTCGCCGGTCTCGTACGGCGGCGCCGGCGGGTGCGGGCCCGCCGCCGCGCCCGTCGCGGTCATGTCCGCGGCGGCGCGCGGCGACAGGACCTCGCCGGGACCGAGCACCTGCACGGCGCACGGCAGCTCGCCGTCCGAGGCGGGTACCCGGGATCCGCCAGCCCCGCACGTGGCGTCGTCCGACGCGCTCGGCCGCGTGGTGGCGCGGCTCCCCGACGGGAGCGCCGCCGCCGCGGCGGGCCCGCCCACCGACGGCGCCGCCTCCCCCGCGATCGGGTTCGCGTGCTCCCCGAAGGCCCCCGGCTCCGGCTGCGACGAAGACATGCCGATGGCCGGCCGCTGGGCCTCGTGCGGCTGTGGCGGCCTCCCGAGGAGCGTCGGCTCCTCCGGCGCCGTCCCCGGCTCCGACCGCTCTCCGACCGCCGGCCGCTCGTCCCGCGCCCCGCCGCTTCCCTCTCGCTTCTGTGTGGCCATCGCGTCCCCCATCCCCTCAACGTAGGGACGCCGAACCGATGCGTCCGGAGCGGGCGCTCCCCTTCAGGCCAGCAGCACCGCGCCGAAGAACACGAGCGAGACGTAGCCGTTGAGGTCGAAGAAGGCCTTGTCGATGCGCGAGAGGTCGCCGGGCTTCACGAGGCTGTGCTCGTAGGCCAGGACCGCCGTGATCAGCACCCAGCCGACCCAGTACGCCCAACCGACCGGCGCCGCGAGGAACGGGACCGCGGCGAGCAGCCCCACGGTCGCGACGTGCAGCAGGCCGCTCACCCAGAGCGCGCCCACCTGCCCGAGCGCGACGGGGATCGACCGGAGGCCCTGGCCGCGGTCGAACTCCTCGTCCTGCAGCGAGTAGAGGATGTCGAAGCCCGCCACCCACGTCATCACCGCGAAGCCGAGCGCGGTCGAGGCCCACGAGCCGGTCCCGGTGACGGCCATCCACGCCGCCACCGGCGCGAGGCCCAACGCCACGCCGAGCCAGAGGTGCACGAGCGCGGTGAAGCGCTTGGCGTAGGAGTAGCCGCACACCACGATCAACGCGACGGGCGAGAGCCACGCCGTGAGCGGGTTGAGCAGCGACGCGCAGAGCACGAACAGGATCGCCGCCGCGGCGGTGATGAGCCTGGCGGTGCCGACGCTCATCTGGCCGCTCGGGATCTCGCGGACGGCCGTGCGCGGGTTCTTCGCGTCGAAGTGGCGGTCCACGATGCGGTTGAAGCCCATGGCGCAGGAGCGCGCGAGCACCATGCAGATCACGATGAGCGCCACCGTGCGCCACTCGACCGGGTGGGTCCGCGCGGCGAGCACGGCCGAGGCGAGCGCGAAGGGCATGGCGAAGATGGTGTGGGAGAACTTGATCATGCGGCCGTAGACCGCGATCGCGCTCCCGACGCTCAAGGGGCCGGACATGCGAGCCACCTCCGGGGCCACGGGGTGCCGTCGAAGAGCGCGCCGAGCGGATCGTCGCCCTCGGGCACGTCCACGAGGAGGAGCCCGGGCGCCTCGCCGACGCGGAGCCGCCCCACGGGCAGGTCGAGCGCGTCGGCGCCGCCCTCGGTGAGCGCGCGCATCCAGACCTCGAGCGCCACGCCGGGGAAGGCCCGGCGGAGCGCCACGGCCTCGGCGAGCGGGTCGAGGTCGGGGCTCGACGCGAGGGAGTCGGTGCCGACCGCGAGCGGGATGCCCCGATCCAACATCCCCGGCACGTCGGGGAGCCGGCCCGTGATGTGTTGGTTCGACCGCACGCAGAGGCACACGCGCGCGCCGGCGATCAGGTCGAGGTCGGGCCCGCGGGTGCACGTGGCGTGCACGAGCAGCGCGCGCCGGTCCAACACGCCGAGGGAGTGGAGCCAGGCCGCCGGTGACATCCCGGGGATGGGGAACTTGGAGAAGTCCCGGCCGGAGCGCTCCATGTAGGGCCGCCACGCGCCCTCGCCGGTGGCGAGCCACCGGGCCTCCTCGGGGTCCTCGTCGAAGTGGATGGACCACGGCCCGGGCTGCCGCGCGGCCTCGCGGACCATGTTCGGGTGGGTGGAGTGCGGGCCGTGCGCCGTGACCCGCCCGGTGACGTCGTCGGGGAGCGCGTCGCAGTCGATGCCGAACACCTCGTGCCACACCCGCGCGGGCATCCGGGCGGCGACCAACGCCCCGCGGGACTGCCCGGTGTTGGTGATCTCGCCGAGGGCCGCGGTCCCCGCCTTGATGGCCTGGTACACGCCCTTGCCGGCCTGCGCCGCGGATGGCGGCGGCCCCGCGCGGAACTGCTGCACCCAGCTCACGAAGCCCGCCATCGGCGCGGTGGCCACCGACGCGAGCTCGAGGTGGGTGTGCGCGTTGACGAAGCCCGGCACGAGGAAGCCCTTCCGCTCCTCGACCGGCAGCCCCGCGGGATCACACACGTGGCCGCGCTCGTCCACGCCGATGGTGGCGCCGCGCGCGAGCCCGTCGGGCGTCCACGCCCAGCTCACGCGGTAGGCGCGCGCGTCGGAGGAGGAGGCGCCCACGGTGCCCTAGACCCCCACGCCGGCGGGGTTCCCGCGGGTCGGCGCCTGCCGCACCTCGAGGTGGTCGTAGCGCATGTTGCGACGCACCGGCACGAACCCCGCCTCGCGGATGTTGCGCTCCACGTCGTCGATCGTCATTGCCCAGGTGCTCCCCGCGGCGCTGACGACGTTCTCTTCGAGCATGACGCTGCCGAAGTCGTTGCAGCCCATGTAGAGCGAGGCCTGCGCCACGCCGGGACCCTGCGTGACCCAGCTCGCCTGCATGTTCTCGAAGTTGTCGAGCATCAGGCGGGCCACGGAGTTGACACGCAGGTAGTCGGCCGCGGTGTTGGACGACGGCGTGACGTACGTGTTGTCGGGCACGAACGTCCAGCAGATGAAGGCGGTGAAGCCGCCGTGCTCGTCCTGGAGGTCCCGCAGGCGCACGAGGTGCTCCACGCGGTGGGCGGGCGTCTCGCCCATGCCGAACATCATCGTCGCCGACGAACGGAGGCCCCGCTTGTGCGCCTGGCGCATGACCTCGAGCCACTCGTCGCTCGTGCACTTGAGCGGCGCGATGCGCTTCCGCACGCTGTCCACGAGCACCTCGGCGCCGCCGCCGGGGATGCTGTCCATGCCCGCGGCCACGAGGCGATCGAGCGTCTCGTCCATCGTGAGCTTGGACACGCCCATGATGTGGAACACCTCCTCGGGGGAGAGCGCATGCAGCGCCACCATCGGGTAGCTGCTCTTCATCCAGCGGAACAGGTCCTCGTAGTACTCGATGCCCAGCGCCATGTTGAGGCCGCCCTGGAGCAGCGTCTCGATGCCGCCGCACGCGACGAGCTCGTCGAGCTTCTTCGCGATCTGCTCACGCGTGAGCGTGTAGGCCTCGGGGTGGTTCTTGGGCCTGTAGAACGCGCAGAACTTGCACGCGGTGACACAAACGTTCGTGTAGTTGATGTTCCGCGAGATGATGTAGGTCACCTCGGGCCCCGGGTGGAGCGCCACGCGGCGGAGGTGCGCGGCGTTGCCGAGATCCTGGAGCGGCGCCCGCTCCTCGAGCAGGACGCCCTCCTCGAAGGTCAGGCGCTCGCCGGCGGCGCCCTTGGCCAGGAGCGTGTCGAGGTCCACGCGCGGCCGGCGTGTCACCGGCGGGCCGTAGAGCGCGATGTCGTCCTTCGGGAAGAAGCCCGCCTGCTTGCCGAGCGCGGCGAAGCGGCGGAGGCCCATCATCGCGCGGTCGTCGAGCGCGTAGCGCATCTGCTCGGTGAGGTAGGTGCGGTCCTCGAGCGGCGCGCTGGCGCGCTCGGGGAGGCCCTTGGCGGCGGACGCGCGGAGCCCCTCGATCGCCTCGGCGGGCAGGTCCGGCCGACCCGCCCACACCGCGAACACGAACGGGAGGCCGGTCCACTCCTTCCAGACCTGGCCGAGGTCGATGCGGGTGGTCAGGCGATCGGGCAGGTTGCGCGCGGCGTCCCCGATGACGACGGCGCCGGTCTTCCCCTGGGCGTGGAACGCCGGGGTGCCGGGGTCGACGGGGAACACCTTCAGGTCGGGCCGCCCGAGCGGGCCGCGGAGCAGGATCTGCGCGAGGACCACCGAGGTGCGGCTCGCGCCGTCGAGCGCCACGGCGTCCCACTCCTCGAGCGGCGTCTCGCCCACGAGGAGCACGCTGGCGACGGGCCCGTCGCAGCCGAGCGCGAGGCCCGGGACCACGCGGTAGTCGCCGTCCGCGAGCAGGCTCGCGACGGGGATCAGGCCGACGTCGGCCTGGCCGTTCGAGAGCTTGCGCGCGGCCTCCGACGGCACCGAGCCGGACACCTCGAAGAGCGCCGGGTCGAGGTGCCGGGTGAGCGGCCAGGAGTTGGTGTAGCCGACGCAGGCCACGCGATAGCGTTGGTTGGTGGCCATGTCAGGCCTCCGCGACGATGTGGTAGAGGGTGTCGCGCTCGACGGGGATGCGCCCGGCGTCGCGGATGAGCTGCACGAGCTCGGCGCGGGTGAGCTCCTGGGGCGTCTTGGCCCCCGCCATGTGGTAGATGCGCTCCTCGCGCACGGTGCCGTCGATGTCGTCGACGCCGAAGGCCATGGACACCTGCGCGAGCTTGATGCCGAGCATGACCCAGTACGCCTTGACGTGGTCGATGTTGTCCAACATCAGGCGGGACACCGCCATCGTGCGCAGCGCGTCGTAGCCGGTGGGCTCCGGGAGGCGGCGCAGGCGGTTGTTCTCGTTGTGGAACTTGAGCGGGATGAAGGTCTGGAAGCCGCCTGTCTCGTCCTGCAGCGACCGCAGCCGCAGGAGGTGGTCCACCCGCTCCTCGACGGTCTCGATGCTGCCGAACAACATCGTGCAGTTGGAGCGCAGGCCCATCCGGTGCGCCACGCGGTGCACCTCCAACCAACCGTCGGCGTCCACCTTGTCGTGGCAGAGCTTCTTGCGCGCGCGGGGGTGGAAGATCTCGGCGCCGCCGCCGGGGAGCGAGCCGAGTCCGGCGTCCACGAGCTCCCGCAACACGGCTTCGTAGGTCATCCCGTACTTCTCGGCGAAGTAGTGCACCTCGACCGCCGTGAAGCCCTTGATGTGCAGGTCGGGGCGCTCCGCCTTGATCGCCCGCAACAGGTCCGTGTAGTAGGACCACGGCAGATCGGGGTTGAGCCCGTTCACGATGTGGACCTCGGTGATGAACTCCTCGCGGAGCGCGCGCACCCGGCCCACGGCCTGGTCGATGGACATCGTGTAGGCGTCGGGGTCGCCCGTCTTCAGCCGCGCGAAGCTGCAGAAGATGCAGCTCGCCTCGCACACGTTCGTCGCGTTCACGTGCAGATTGCGGTTGAAGAAGGTGAGATCGCCCCAGCGGTCCTCGCGCACCCGGTTGGCGAGCGCGCCGAGCGCCGCCACGTCGGGCGTGCGGAAGAGCTTGACCCCGTCCTCGAACGAGAGCCGCACGCCCGCGTCGAGCTTCTCCCGGATCTCGCCGAGCCCCGCGACGTCGACCGCGCGCCGGGTGGTGCCAGCCAGCTCAATCATGTTCGACCTCCAACCCGCTCCAGCGACGGACGAGCTCGTTCTCGATGCCCACCCGGTCGAAGGCGCGCGCGACGACGGTGTCGAGCAGCGCGTCCATCGACGCCGGGCGGCTGTAGAAGGACGGCGCGGCGGGCATGACGATGCCGCCGGCCAGCGTGATCTGCTCCATGTTGCGGAGGTGGATCAGCGAATAGGGTGTCTCGCGGAGCACGAGCACGAGCGGCTTGCGCTCCTTCAACATGACATCGGCCGCGCGCCCCACGAGGTCGGCGCTGACCCCGTGCGCGATGCGCGCCATGCAGCCCGCGGAGCACGGGATCACGATCATCGCGTCGTAGCGCGAGCTCCCGGACGCGAAGGGGGCGGTCATGTCGCTCGGGCTCCACGTGCGGAAGCCGAGGTCCGCCGGGTTGGTCCCGATCTCGTGCTGCCACACGAGCCGGCCGGTCTTGGTGAAGACCACGTCCGTCTCGATGCCGGCGTCCTTCCCGGGCCCCGCGAGGAACTTCAGGGCCCGCTCCGCGTAGGGAGCGCCCGAGGCGCCGGAGATGCCGACGACGAGCTTCACCGCCCACCATCCGTGGGGGGGGCGTTGCGGAGGGGGCTCGCCCCCCCTGCCCCAAGAACCCGAGCCTCGACCAACGACGCCACCGGCGGAAACAAGTCGCGCCCCGTCGCCACGTCGAAGCCCGCCTTGACACAGGCCTGCTCGAAGCCGACGCGGTCGTACCAGGCGGCCATCGAGCCGGCGAGGTAGCGGTAGGCGGAGCTGTCACCGGTGACGAGCCCGCCCACGATCGGCAACACCACCCGGTTGTAGGTGCCCGCCATGAGCTTCTGGAGCAGGCTCGTGGGGCGGAAGAAGTCGACCACGACCAAAACCCCGCCGGGGCGGAGCACGCGGCGGGCCTCCGCGAGGGCCTTCTCGGGCTCGGGGACGTTGCGGATGCCGAAGCCGATCACGATGGCGTCGAAGCTCGCGTCCTCCAGCGGGAGGTGCCGCGCGTCGGCGCAGACCGTGCGCACGTTCGCGCCGGGCGGGATCTTGGCCAACCCGGCTTCCAACATCGGCGCGCAGAAGTCGAGCGCCACGACGCTCCTCGCGTCGGGGGCGAGCGCGGCGGTGAAGTCCATCGTGCCGGCGCAGAGGTCGAGCACGTCGCCGCGGGCGTTGGCACCCAACGTGCGGATGGCGATCTTGCGCCACACCCGGTCGATGCCCATCGACATGACCTGGTTTGCGCGGTCGTACCCAGGCGCGATGCGCGCGAACATGTCGCGCACCGCGGGGGCGCGGTTGGGGTCGCCGGGGACGGGCGCGAGCGCGGTCATCAGAGGCTCCGGTCGACGAGGTAGCGGCCGAGCACGACCAGCCCCTCGCGCCAGGGGGTGGGCGGCAGCGTGTCGAGCGCGCCGACGGCGGCCTCCACGCGGCGGTGGGCCTCGGCCTGCGCCAGCTCGAGCGCGCCGGTGCCGCGGACGAGCCCGAGGAGCGTGTCGACGTCGTCGGTGTGGATGCGCGCGCGGAGCTCGGGGAGGCGCTCCATCGCGAAGAGCAGCGGCAGGGTGAGCTTCTTCTCGCGGAGGTCCTGCCCGGGCGTCTTGCCGGTGCCGGCCGCGTAGTCGAGCACGTCGTCGGTGATCTGGAACGCGACCCCCACCGCGCGCCCGTACCCGGCGAGGACCGCGGCGGCGGCCTCGTCCCCGGCGGCGAGCGCCCCGGCCGACGCGCACCACGCGATGAGCGCCGCCGACTTCTTGTCGATCATCTCGAGGTACTGGTCGAGCGTGGTGCCGAGGTTCCCGGCGCGCTGGAGCTGCAGGACCTCGCCCTCGGCCATGGCGGTGACGGCCTGGGCGAGCGCGGTCACGGCCGCGTGCCCGCCCTCCTCCGCGGCGAGCAGCACCGCGCGCGCGAGGCAGAAGTCGCCGGTGAGGATGACCGCGGCGTTGCCGTACACGCGCTGGGCGGCGGGCCGGCCGCGGCGCACGTCGCCGTCGTCCACGACGTCGTCGTGGAGCAGCGAGCCGAGGTGGATGAGCTCGCCGGCGCACATGAGCCCGTCGAGCCGGCGGTCGAAGCCGACCGCGCCCGCGCCGAGCGCGGTGAGCAGCGGGCGGAGGCGCTTGCCCCCCGCGGTGGCGGTGTAGGCGCCGATGGCCTCGACCACGTCGACCTCGGAGGCCACGAGCTCGCGGAGCCGCGCCTCGGCGCCGGCCATGGCCGGCGCGGCGAGCGCGAACACGTCCGCGGGCGTCTCGACGAACGAGAGCGGCGCGCCCCCGTGCACGCCGACCGCGTGGGCGCGGCGCGCGACGGCGCCGGGCTCGATCCGGAGCGGACCGTCGCCAGGGCGCGCAGGGTGGGCCGCGGGTTCCATCAGACCTCCGGTCGACGGTTCAGGGATTTCAATGTTAACTGAACTTTCTGAAACCGGCGAGGGTGAGATGGCGTCGGAGACCGACGAGGCGCGGGCACAGGCGATCGGGATCGTGGCCGACGCCGTCGGCGAGCTGATGCGGTTCTGGAACTTCAAGCCTTCGCTCGGACGGATCTGGGCGATCCTCTACCTCTCCCAGCAGCCGCTGGACGCGGAGGAGATCGAGGCGCGGACGGGCCTTAGCACGGGCAACGTGAGCATGTCGCTGCAGGAGCTCCTCCAGTGGGGCGTCGTGAAGCGCGTCCCCCCGGGCCCGAACCGGCGGCGGCTCTTCGTGGCCGAGACGGACATCTGGGCGATGGTGGCCCGGGTGGTCCGCGAGCGCGAGCTGCGCCTCGTGGAGCGCACCATCGAGCAGCTCGAGGAGGCCGTGGCGCTGCTCGACGGCGCGGGCCGCGGCCAGAACGCCACGGCCATGCTCCAGAGCCGCTTCCTGGTCACGCGGGTGCGCCTGCTCCTGGAGCTCGCGCGCACGGGCCGGCGCCTGCTCGAGGGCCTGTCCCGCACCGGCACGGTCGACTTCAGCTCGATCCGCGACGTCCTGCGCGCCCGGGCCTGAAGCGGCCGGGGAAGCGGCCGGGGAAGCGGCCGGGGAAGCGGCCGGGGAAGCGGCCGGGGAAGCGGGTGGACGACCGGGCCTCCCGCGCGCCGCCGCGCGCCGGGGCGGATCCGCGGGACCGGCACGCCGGGACGGTCCCCACACGTTAGCCGTTTCGGGGGTGGGCGAGCGGCAAAGTGCGAGGAATCGCACCCCGCTTCACCCGCGCGAAGAGAAGCCTTGACGGCGGGGCCCGGATCCGCGAATGCGATAGAAGGAGGTCGAGGGAGACCATGCTCGCGAGCCTGCTGCTCGGCGCGTGCACCGACACACGAGTGCTCGCGGGGGAGGTGAAGGACATCTGGGGCAACCCGGTGTCGGACGCCACCGTCGTCATCGAGGGGGTGGTGGAGCGCTACCACTCCGACTCGGCCGGCAAGTTCACCATCGACACGGAGGCGAACGTGTCGCGGGTGATGGCCGGGAAGGACGGCTTCATCAAGGACATCGAGGTGGTGGCCGCGCCCGGGGAGGAGGACGACGACTACGATCCCCTCGCCTTCGCGCTCTACCCCGAGCCCGACCAGCCCGGCTTCTACGGCGTCGGGCCCCGGGACTACGTGCACCTCGAGGCCAGGCGCATCCGCGTGGTCGGGACCGAGCTCAAGCACTACGCCGGCATCCAGGACGTGGCGGACCAGGGGCTCTCCGGCGGCCAGCCGGCCACCTTCGTGTTCAGCTCGACGTTGCGCTCCAGCGAGCTCGCCCGGATGAACCTGCACCTGTCGCGCCTCGACTTCGTGGATCACACGCGGGTCAAGGGCGTGCTCGGCGCAATGGACGCCACGGTGAACCTCTGGGTCGCCGCCGAGGAGATCGCGTTCGACCTCAAGGCGCTCCCGGCGCGGGACGCCTACCTGATCACCACGCGCGAGCCCGTCGGCCCCGGGATGTACGCCTTCCACGCCCAGGACGTGCTGAACGAGGAAGACGAGCGCATCCTGTTGAACCTCCCGAAGGAGATGCAGGTCGCGTTCCCGTTCGAGGTGCTGTAGCCCTACGCCGGGACCGGCACCCGCGCCGCCACCGCGCGACGGCCGCGGGCGGTGAGCGAGAAGTTGGCGTCCACGAGCCCGTCGTCGATGAGCTCGCGCACGAAGCGGAACGGCGGCTCGCCCCCCGGATGCGCCGACCACGCGCGCAGCGCGTCGAGGGCCTCCCGCGGGGCGTCGAACGTCTCCTCGAACTCCAGGCGCTCGTCCAGGCGGAAGCGCGCGGGCCCGCCCTGCTCGCGGCCGAGCGACACGCCCGGCTGGCGCCGGACCATCGAGCCGTCCACCCACACCTCGGCCTGGTTGGCGCCCGCGGCGTTCACCTGCACCTGGGACCCGGCGTTGGACCGGCCCCGGAACAACACCTCCGGCGACGGCCCCGGCACGAGCGGCGTGGGCGCGTCGTGGTGCAGCGCGTTCCGCCACGCCTGCCGCTGCCGCTCGTCCACCACCCAGGCGCGCAGGCGGCGCTCGAAGGTGGCGTCGAGCTCCGCGAGCCGCTTGGACGCGGAGTCCCGCGCGTGCGTGCCGGTCGCGGCCCGCTTGTGCACGTCGCGCACGTGGCGCCAGGACTTCATGATCGCGAGCAGCTCCTCGCGCGACGGACCGACCCCGGGCATGATGATGACCCCCTGCCCGAAGCGTAGTCCCCGCCCGGCGAACGGCCGCGTCCGCGGCTACCCTGGATCCATGCGACTCCTCGCCGTGGCGCTCGCCTCCGCCGCCTGGGCCGGCGACGCCCCCGCGATCGCCGTACCGCCCCCCGTGGCCACGTCCACCGGGGCGCCGGCCGTCGTGAGCAAGCCCGCGTACGCCCCCGCCGGTGCGCCCGACGCCGCCTACCCCTCCCCGCTCGTGACCGCCGCGCGGGCCTACCGCGGCCGCCCCTACGCCTGGGCGGGGCGCGGGGCCGAGCTCGACTGCATGGGCCTCGTCTTCCTCGCGTGGACCGACACCACCGGCCAGCCCTGGGCGCAGCTCTCCGTGAACCCCACCGAGCTCGTGGCCGCCCGCGCCCTCGGCGCGCCGGTGCCCGGCCTCGACGGCGTGCTCACCGAGCACATCGACTGGTCGCTCCTGCGGAGCGGCGACGTGGTCTTCTTCATCGGGCGCGTGCCGAACCCGCTCGAGCCGGCGATCGTCACGCTGGGCGGCGAGCCCTACTGGGTGCGCCACATGGCCGTCTACGAGGGCGACCTCCTGCGGCGCTTCATCGCCGGCGAGCACACCGTCGGCGCGGTCGCCGAGGTCCCCATGCCGGCCTACCTGGACACCTGGCGCGTCTGGTACCAGGGGATCTACGTGGTGCGGCCGGGGACGTGAGGGGCGTGCCCCCCGCCGGAGCGGCGGGGGTCGGTCCCTTCCAGGCTCGGGCTCCGCCCTCGGTCCGGGTCGCGGCGGACCGCGCCCCGGGACCGGCCGCTGCGCGGCCGCCTTCCAGGCACCTCACGCAGCGCCGCGAGGGGCTACTTCTTCGCTTTCTTCTTCGCCGACGGCGGGATCTGCGAGGTGTAGGTCGCGAGGAACGCGTCGACGGGCATCCGGGCGACCACTTCGCCGAAGAGCTCGACGGGCACGTCCTCGAGCTTCTTGAAGCGGACGCAGCTCTTGCCCATGTCGAGCTTCTTCCCCGTCTTCGCCCACTCCTCCTGGAACCACGCCGTCATCGCGGGGTCGCAGTAGACGCAGAAGAGGTACGCCGCGAGGTGGCTCTTCTGCGAAGCGATGTGCAGGAAGGGCACCGGCTGCTTCGGGTCGCAGTGGTAGCCGTCGGGGTAGCGCGAGTGCGGGACGTACCAGCCGATCATCCCGTACTGGAGCCCCTCCTCGTAGCCTGCGGGCAGCTTCGCGTTGATGACCTCGCGCAGCTTCGAGAGCGCGGCGCGGCGGTCGTCCGGGAGGGTGGCGAGGTAGGCGTCGATCGAGCTCAAGGGCGGCACCCGGGAGAGGCCGTCATCGTAGCGCGGGCCGCGCGCGTTCACCCGCGCGCCCCGCCGGCCGCCTGGCGGGCTTCACGGCGACGGGACCAGCTACGGCGTGACCTCGAGCTCGAGCGGCGAGTAGGTGCCCCCAGCGTCGCGGTAGAACAGGAACTGGTTGGTCAAGTCCGCCGCCTCGATGGCGACCACCTGGCCCTCGGTGGTCCCGTCGACGACCGGGGCGAGCGCGACGAACAGCCAGTCGGGGGACACCGAGGTCGAGTAGGCCACGTCGTGCGCCTCGCAGGCGGTGCAGTCCTGCACCGTGGGGGTCGCGCTGCAGCTCGGGTTGGAGCCCGAGTCGTAGAACTGGAGGGTCGCCTCGTCCGAGGCCCAGGCGGGCGCGCAGGGGTCCGTGCTGGTGTCGATGCGCAGGATGGTGTCGCGCGACTGGCACACCACGAAGCTGTCACGCGTGATGCTGTGCCACTCCACCGACGACGGGTGGCAGTCCCCCGTGAAGGCGCTGCTGGCGTCGAGGTCCACCCGGCCCTCCTCCACGGGCGTGGGCGTGGGGTCCGACGTGTCGATGCTGTAGGCGATGAACTGGGACAGGCACCAGTCCGTCACGTAGATCACGTGGGTCGACCCCGCCGCGCACGAGGTCGAGCCCCACCCGCCGGTGAGCGGCATGACGGTGACCCCCTCGGGCTTGGTGGAGGCCGTGCCGGGCGCGCCACCCGGCCGGGCGACGGTCACCCCGCTGATCGGCGTCGCGTTCGCCACCTCGCCGATGACCAGCGAGCCGCGCACCCCGTCGCCGCAGCTGAGCGTGGTGGTGGCGGTCTCGGTCGCGGCGAAGAGGCTCCCGTCGATCCAGTCCACCTGGCTCAGGTGCGCAACCCCGCCGGCGTTCGCCGTCACCCCCGAGGTCACGTCCCACTGTGCGATGGTGCCGCTGGCGCGCTTCTCCAGCGCGACCACGTCCGGGTAGGCGGCGGCCACGTCCGGCACGACCGCGCCCGGATCGCTCCACGAGCCGTTGTAGCTGCGGGTGAGCGTGCCGGTGCTCGTGTCGTACCAGGCGGCGCCGACGCAGGTGTCGCTGCCGCTCCCGCCGCAGTCCGCCGGGTTGGTGCTGCTGATGCTCGCCCACACGAGATCGGTGTCGGAGTAGTCGCGGGCGATCCCCCAGGAGGCGCCACCCGGGCTCCAGTGGATCGTCGACAGTCCGTTGTTGCACGGAACGTCCGTGTACGGGCCGACGGTCTTCGTCGACATCGTGAGCCGCCGCCCCTGCGCGCCCCCGCCGGTCCGGTTGGAGGTGAACAGGTAGTCCGTCGCGAACGCCGTTCCGGTCACCACGGCGCCCGCGAAGACGAGGAGCCCGACCCGAGAGGACATCGAGAGACGCATCACTCACCTCGGTCGCGACGATACAGCCGCGCGCCCCCCGGGCGCAACCGAGGGCGCCATGCCGACGCTCGTGTCGTCACGCTCCGAGGAGCACCCGCCCCGACCTCACCACCTCGCGCCGTCCAGCGAGACCTTGTACTCCGCGCAGTCCGTGCCGCGCGGCAGGCTCACCGCGGCGGTCGCGTCGCCCGCGGGCGGGATGTCGCGCAGCCGGGCCACGAAGCGGTCCTCCCCGCACGCGATGCCCACGGTGGCCTCCGCGATGGTGCGCGGCGCCGCGCTCTCCCCGTGCACCTCCACCTCGACGCGGCTGTCGGGCCAAACGGTCGCGCGGGCCTCGACGCGCAGCCAGGGCGCCACGTCGATGAGGCGCTCGCCCACGTCGTCGCGCGCCTGGAACAGGACCTCCTTCCGCCGCGTGTCGACCGTGACCAGGAACTGGCCCGACACGTTCAGGCCCAGGAGCCCGGCGGTCCGCTCGTCCGCGCACTCCTCGCAGATGCCGACGGTGACGCCCTCCACCAGCATCCCGCCCACCCACACCCGGGGGACCAGCACGAGGCGCGCCTTGCGCTCGCCGTTGGCCGTGCGGAGCGTGATCTCCGGCGCGTCCGGCGGCACGTCCACGCCGATGGCGCGCAGGCTCGCCCTCCCGAGCGTGGTGACGCTCGCGCCGGTGTCGAACAGCATGGGGAGCTCGACGTCGCCGAACTGGACGGGGATCGCCATGCTGTGGCCGCTGCCCTCGTAGGGGAGCGCCACCTGGTCGCTGTTCGCGGGGAGCGGGCTCGGCGGGCAGTCCGGGAGCACGCGCTCGGCCTCGGCCGCGGGCCCCTCTCCGGTGGGCGCGTCCGCGACCGTGCCGCCCACGACCTCGCCGAGCCGCGCCGCCCGCGCGGCCGCGTCGCGGCCGCCCACCGCCGCGAACACCGAGAAGCCCGTCCCGACCGCGCCCGGCACCTCCCCGGGGAAGTACCCGGGGAGCCCGACGAGCAGGAGCCCCGGCCACACGAGCAGCGCGGCCGCCAGGGCGCCGTGCGACCGCCCGAAGAGCGACCAGAGGCCCGCGACGGGCAGCATCGTGACCAGCGCGGCCGCGGAGCCGACGTGGATCGCCGACAGCCCCCGCACCACGCCGAGCCCGGTGAGCGCCGCGACCGCCGCGGCGGCCGGGACGCACCCGGCCGCGATCGCGAGGGCGAGGAGGACCCGTGTCACCCGGTCCAGATACCGCGCCGGCGTCGGCCGCGCCGGTCGCGGTTCGTCGCGTCAGACGTCGAGGACGAGGCGCGTCTTCCCGCGCGACACGCACACGAGCATCTGGCCCGCCGCCCGCTCGGTGCCGGAGAGCACGACGTCCCGGTGGTCCACCTCCCCGGCGAGCACGGTCGTCACGCACGCCCCGCAGCTCCCCGCGCGGCAGGCGTAGGGCACCTCGATGTCGCTCCGCTCGAGCGCCTCCAGGAGCGTCTCGCTCCCCTGGCACACGAGCGTCCGCCCGCTGCGCGCACACACCACCTCGAACGGCCGCTCGCCGGTCGGCCGCGGGGCCCCGAAGCGCTCGAAGTGGACGCGCTCGCGCGGCCAGCCGTGGCGCAGCGCCGACTCGATGACGGCGTCCATGAGGCCCTCCGGCCCGCACACGTAGACGTGCGCGCCCTCGGGCTGGGCGCGGACCACCGCGTCCACGTCGAGCCTCTGCCCGCGCGCGTCCTCGTAGGTCCGGACCGCGGGATCGGCCTCCAGCTCGAGCTCCTCGACGAACGCGGCCTGGCGGGCGTTCCGGAAGGCGTAGTGGAGCTCGCAGGCCTCCCCCTGGGCCCGCAGGTGATTCCGCAACGCGAAGATCGGGGTGATCCCGATGCCGCCCGCGACGAGGAGGTGTCGGACCGCGTGCGGCGCGGGCGCGAAGTTGTTCGCCGGGACGGACACCTCGAGCTCCATGCCCGGGGTCACCTTCTCGTGGAGGAAGCGCGACCCGCCGCGCCCGAGCGGCTCGAGCTTCACGGCGATGAAGTAGTTGAGCCCGTTGCCGAACTCGCTGTTGAGCAGGGAGTAGGCGTTCCGGTACACGCGGTCGCCGTCGCGCAGGAACACCACGATGTGGCTGCCGGGGGTGAACCGCGTGAGCAGCCCGCCCGTCGGGTGCACGAGCCGGAACAGCCTGATCCCCTCCGCGAGGTCGCGGATCCGGGCCACCCGCACCACCTCCCGGGCCCGCTTGTCCAGGCCGAGGTCGGCGTCGGACCGGCGCGCGATCCCCGGCGCCGTGGCCACCTCCCGCTCGACCTTGGCGACCGCGGGCAGCGGCCTCGCCGTCCGCGGTCGGTAGGAGAGCGGCATCGTCTCGAAGCCGCGGAACGCGGAGACCGTCCCGCGCCGCGCGGGACCGGCGAGGCGGATGCCCTCCATCCGCTCGAGCAGCTCCTCGTAGAGGATGCGCGCCTCCATCCGGGCGAGCGGCGCGCCGAGGCACTGGTGGATGCCCCCTCCGAACGCGAGGTGCCGCGGGATGGCGCGGCGGATGTCGAAGCGCGTCGGGTCCGCGAACACCGTCGGGTCGAGGTTGGCCGCGCCGATGACGCAGTCGACGAGGCTGCCGGCCTTCACCTCGACGCCCGCCACCGTGCCGTCCCGCGTCGCGCGACGCAGCCGGTTGTAGACGGGCCCCTCGAGCCGCAACGCCTCCTCCACCGCGCCCGGCACGAGGCCCGGCGACGTGCGGAGCTCGTCCCACGCCGGCGGGTTCCGGAGGATCTGGTTCATCGAGAGGCCGATGAGCTTGGTCGTGGTCTCGTTCCCGGCGACGAGGAGGAGCTTCGCCAGGCCGACCACCTCGCCCCCGGTGAGGCGGTCGCCGCCCTCCGAGGCCTGGACCATGAACGAGATCAGGTTGTCGCCCGGCGACGCGCGGTAGGCCGCGACCACGTCGCCGAGGTAGGCGTCGATCTCGCGCAGGCTCGTGTCGATCTCCGCCATCCGCCGTGCCTTCTCGGGGCTGTCGGGCAGCGACGCGGTGAGCGCCGCGGCCGTGATGTGGTCCGACCAACGTTGGAAGCGCGGCATGTCCGCGGCGTCCACGCCCAGCAGCTCGGAGATCACCCGCACCGGGAAGGGGCCCGCCACGTCCCGCACGAGGTCGAACGTCGGCCCCGCGTCGAGCACGCGGCTCACCACGTCCCGCGCGATCGCCAACACGCGCGGCTCCATCGTCGTCGCCACGCGTGCCGGCGTGAACACCTGCCCGAGGAGCGCGCGGAGGCGCGTGTGGTCCGGCGGGTCGTCGCCGATGAGCGCGCCGAGCCGCTGGGTGCCGCTCGGCTGGGGGATCACGTCCACGCGGGACGAGAACGTGCGCGGGTCCCGGAGGATGGCGTCCACCTCCCGGAAGGCGAGCACGCCGAGCACGCCCCGCGGCATCACCCGGCACACCGGGCCCGCGGCGACCGCCTCCGCGAGGATGCGGATCGAGTGCTCGCGGAACTCCGGCGTACCGTACTCGACGACGGGGAGTCCCTCGATGACCGGCGGCGCGATGATGGGCATTGCCCGGTGCTAGGATCCTTCCGGCACCGGGCAAGCGGGGCTGCGCGGTCGACGCCTACCAGTCGTCCGCGTAGGGCCCGCCGTACGCGCCGATGGCCGCGTAGGTGCCGTCGGGATCGTAGTACGTGGAGGACGGGTTGCCGGAGTTGCGCACGGGCGAGGTGCTCTGCAGCGCCAGGTCCCAATACAGCGCGCTGGACAACGACGCGTCCGTGTAGAGCGGGTCGACGCCGAGGTTTGTCGAGGTCCCAGCCCGTGGACTGGTTGGCGGTCGCGCTGTAGTCGCCCGCCGCGACGGCGCACGCCGAGAAGAAGGACGGGCGCGAAACGCATCCAGGCTCTGGACGGGGGCGCAACCATAGCAGAGCTTCGCCACCGGGATCGACCGCGCGCCGCGCCCGCGCCCGGTCGTCACGCGCTCCGGACCGCCTCCCCGCCCACCTGCCGCGTCCGCAACCACGCCCCCGCGCCGATACACGGGAACGCGGACAGCGGGATCGACACCGCGTACCACATCGGCCCGAGCGCGTCGCCGCCGTTCCAGGCGACCACCACGCCGCCGAGCCCCGCGAGGGTGCCGAGCGTCGCGAGCGCCCAGGCGTGGCGCATCGGGGCGTGGGGTGCCAGCCGCGCCGCGACCCAACCTCCGACGACGGTGTACACCGCGCGGTACACGCCCGCGAGCACGAACAACCCGTCCGACATCCGCACGCCCATCGGCGGGTACACCCCCGTGGCGTGCAGCACGGCGTCGGTGCCGACGGAGAGCACGGCGGTGGCGAAGAAGCCCGCCAGCACCGCGCCCACGCTCCGGCCCCAGCTCACGCCGACCTCCGGGCGAGCACCTTCGCCAGCTTGCCGAGCTCGCTCTCCCAACCCGCGGCCTGGCGCTGGGTCCAGGTCTCGTCGTGCATCGCGTCGAAGGTGAGCACCATCCGCACGCCCGTGTCGGCGGCGAACAGCTCCACGAGCGTGTTGTTGCCGTAGGGCGGCACGCCGGGCACGAAGTCGACGAGGTGGACGTAGCCGAGGCGCCTGCGCGGGATCACCTCCGAGTACGTGATGGTGGCGATGGTGGCGGTCGGCATGCCGTTCTGCTCCATGAACGCGACCATGCCGGGGTCGACGGCCGTCATCGTGTAGTGGAGCTCGCCGCCGGGCCGCAGGTCGATCGACTGCACGGTGACGGCGAAGCCCTCGGGGCCCCACCAGGACTCGATGCCCTCCTTGGTGGTCCAGAGCGCCCAGACCTCCTCGAGCGAGGCGGCGAAGGTGCGCTCCATGGAGATGCGGGCCTTGGTTTCGGGCTGGATCATGTCGGTTCGTCCTTGGTGGGGTTGCGGGTGGCCTGTTGCCGCTGGAGAGCGGCCTCGAAGCGGTCGAGCCGAGCGTCCCAGACCCGGCGGTAGCCGGCGATCCAGGCCTCGAGCTCGCGGAAGGGCTCCTCGCGGAGCGAGTAGAGGCGGCGCTGCCCGTCGGGACGCACCTTCACGAGGCCCGCCTCGTGGAGGATGCGGAGGTGCCGCGACACGCCGCTCTGCTGGATGTCCACGCGCTTCACGAGGTCCCCCACGGCGCACTCCCCCTCGCGCAGCGCCGCGAGGATCTGCAGGCGCGTGGGGTCGGCCAGGGTCTGGAAGAGTTCTGAATCCATGCTGATGTATATACATACATGTGGATGTATTGAAGGGCAAGCTCGTCCCTGAAAAAACTCAGGCTCGTCCCGCGCGCGTCGACTCCGACGTGCGGAGGCGCGTACGGTCAGGGGGGCGCGCCCGACGACGCCATCACCAGAACCGCAGGTACCCCGTCCAATGCCGGTGCCGGTGCGCGTGCAGGTGGTACACCCCACCCAGGTCGTCGGCCCAGGCCTCCGTCCAGAAGTGGAAGTAGTCCGGGAACCCGCCGCGCCGCGCCATGTGCCAGAGCGCGTGTGTCGCGCTCGGGATGCCGATGACGAGCAGGTAGAGGGGTCCCAGGCGCAGGTGCTGGCGAAAGTGCCCCCACTCGTGACACACGAGCTCGTGGGAGGCCGTGTCGCCGACCAGGATCACCGGGCCGAGGCAGACGCCGCCGAGGTCCCGGAGGCGCCGGGACCGCACGACGGTGGCGCCGCGGAAGCCCACGGCCGTGCCACCCAACATCCCGCGGGCCACCAGCCCCGCCGCCAGGCCGACCAACGTGGTGGGGAGGCACCACGTCCACGTCAGCGCCACCAACGACGCCCGCCGCCGGGCCGGCTCGTGGCCGAAGGACCCGATCACGCGGCTGTCACGATCCCCAGCGCGGCGAGCTCCCGCTCCAGGCGCCCCACGAGCACGTCCATCTGGTCGACGACGGCCTGCACGGGGCCGGGCTCGGAGAGGTCCACGCCGGCGCGACGCAACAACGTCATGGGGTGGTCGCTGCCGCCGGCCTTCAGGAGCTCCAGGAACCGCTCCACGGCCTGGGCGCGGCCCTCGGCCGGCCCCTGCGTGAGCTCCTCCACGAGCCGCGCGGACGACGCGAAGCAGGTCGCGTACTGGTAGACGTAGTAGGGCGACCCGAAGAAGTGGGGGATGCGCGCCCACCCCGCCCGGGCGCGGTCGTCGTAGGTGACGGCGTCGCCGTACCAGTCGCGCAAGAGCCCCATGTACAGCTCGCTCAACGTGTCGGACGTGACCGGCTGCCCCTGCTCGACGAGCCGGTGCGCGCGCAGCTCGAAGTCCGCGAACATCACCTGCACGTAGAACGTGCCGACGATCGAGTCGATGGCGTGCTGCAGGAGCACGGCCCGCTCGCGCGGATCGCCGCTCTCGGCGAGCATGTGCTCGAGCAGGAGCGACTCGGCCAGCGTGGACGGCACCTCCGCCACGAAGATGGTGTAGCCGGCGTACACGAAGGGCTGGTGGCGGTGCGCGAGCAGCGTGTGCATCGAGTGGCCCATCTCGTGGGCGAGCGTGAACACGGCGTCCAACGTGTCGTTGTAGTTCATGAGCATGTACGGGTGCACGCCGTGCACCGGCGCGGAGTAGGCGCCGCTGCGCTTGCCCGGGTTCTCGTACACGTCGATGAAGCCGCCGCGGAGCGCGGCCTGGAGCTCCTGCTGGTAGCTGTCCCCGAGCGGCGCGACCGACGCTTCGAGCCAATGCAGCACGTCGTCGTAGGGGTAGCGCCGGTCCACCTCGACGATGGGGAGCGATCCGTCGTAGGGACCGTAGGTCTCCAGCTTCAACGCGCGCTTGCGCAGGCGGTGGTAGCGCCGGAGCGGCTCCAGGCCCGCGCGCGTGGCCGCGATGAGGTTCTCCACCACCGAGGTGGGGATGGCGTTGGTGTCCAGCGCGGCTTCCAACGTGTCACGGTAGCCGCGCGCCTGCGCCAGGAACCAATCCCGCTCCAGCACGCCGCCGTAGATGGAGGCGTAGGTGTTCACGTTGGCCGCGTACACCTTGTTCAGCGCCTCGAAGGCTGCCTCGCGGTCGCGCTGGTCGCGGTTGGTCGAGACGATCGCGCGGTACTGCCCGGGCGTGACCTGCACGTCCTGCCCGCCCTGGAGCCGGATGGTGGGGAACACCACGTCGGCCGTCGAGAGCGCGGCGTAGGCCTCGCCGGGCGTGCCCGACAGGCGCCCGGCCAGCGAGAGGAGGCGCTCGCCCTTCTCGTCGAGCACGTGCTCCTGCTGCCGGTACACCTCCTCGATCGCGAAGCGGTACACGGCGAGCTCGGGGTTCGCGTCCATCCAGCTCCGCACGGTCGCGAGCGGGATCGACAACAGCTCGGGCCCGAACCAGGACGCCGCCTGCCGCCAGCGCACGAACAGGATCTGCACCTCCTGCCGGCGCGCGCCGACCTCGTTGTCGCGCTGGTCCTCGTCGTGCTTCAGCGAGGCGTAGAACCACACCTTGTAGGAGAGCTGCCCCAGCGCGTCCTCCAGCCGGTAGGCGGCGAGCAGCGCCTCGGGGCCGCTGGCGAGCGTGCCCTGGAGGGCGGCGTAGCGCGGGATGCCGGCGGCGAGCTCGTCGAGCGCGGCGCGCCAGGCGGTCCAGTCGGGGTAGATGCGGCCGAGGTCCCACTTGTAGCGGTCGGGGATCTCGTCGCGGCTCGTGTAGGTCGGGGCGGTGGAATCGGGCATCCTCCCAACGTAGCCGCGAGAGGCGCGTCGTGGGGACACGACGGGACAGTCCCTCGACACCCCCGCACCGCGGGCTCCGGTTAAGCCGCGCCATGCCCGAGACCCGCGCTACCTACTTCTCCGTCGACATCGAGTGTTCCGGGCCCGTTCCCGCGCTCTACGACATGGTCTCCCTCGGGGCCGTGGTCGTCGCGCCGGACGAGCAGGGCCGGCTCGCCGTCGGCGACACCTTCTACGTCGAGATCAAGCCCGAGGGCCCCCGCGTGGACCCCGGCGCGATGAAGGTCAACGGCCTCGACATCGAGGCCCTCCGCCGCGACGGGACGCCCCGGCGCGACGCGGTGCTCCGCCTCGCCGAGTGGGTGAAGGCGCGCACGAAGAAGGGCACGAAACCCGTCTTCGTGGGCCACAACGCCCCGTTCGACTGGAGCTTCGTCGCGTGGTGCTACGCCGTCGAGGAGCTCCCGAACCCCTTCGGCTACAAGGCGCTCGACACCAAGGCGCTCGCGACGGGCAAGCTCAACATCCACTGGTTCGATTCGAGCAAGGAAGTCCTCGAGAAGCGGCTCGGGCTCGAGTCCGAGGACATGGGCCTGAAGCACCGCGCCGACTACGACGCGCTCTACCAGGCGAAGCTCCTCATCAAGCTCCTGGAGTCCTGAGATGTGCGGCTTTGTCGGCATGATCGGCGTCGAGCGCGCCGCCCCCCTCCTCTCCGCCGGCCTCCAGGCCTTGCAGCACCGCGGCCAGGACGCCTGCGGCATCGCGACCGTCGAGCGCGGCCGCGTCCACCTGCACAAGGACCTCGGCGCCGTGGCGTCGGTGTTCAGCGAGCCCATCGTCCGCGGGCTCACCGGGCGCGCCGGCATCGGCCACGTCCGCTACCCCACGGTCGGCGGCGGCAGCCGGGAGGACGCGCAGCCCTTCCACACGCGCCGGCCCGGCGTGGTGATGGCCCACAACGGCAACGTCACCAACCTCCCCGAGCTCGAGGACTGGCTGAACAGCCGCGGGATCCGCGTGCAGTCGCAATGCGACGTGGAGCCGATCCTGCTCGTGTTCGCGGAGGCCCTCGGCGCGCGCCGGCCCAGCGGGCACACCGCCGAGGACGTCCAGGAGGCGGTCCGCGAGGTCTACAAGCGCGTGCGCGGCGCCTACTCGTGCGCCGCCGTCCTCGATGTCGACGGCGTCGAGACGCTCGTGGCCTTCCGCGACCCCCACGCCATCCGCCCCGGGAGCTACGCCTACAGCGCCGAGGGCGCGTGGGCCGTCGCGAGCGAGACCGTGGCGTTCGACGCCATCGGCTTCACCCGCGTGGACGACCTGCCTCCGGGCGAGGTGTTCCTGTTCCGGCCCGGGCACGCGCCGCTCCGCCTCTCCGTGCAGCCGGAGGAGCCGCGGAACTGCATCTTCGAGCGCATCTACTTCGCCCGGCCCGACTCCCGCATGGAGGAGGGGCGCGTGTACCAGGTGCGCTGGGACCTCGGCGTGCGGCTCGGCGAGGAGTGGAAGGCCCGCGGGCTCGAGGCCGACGTGGTGGTGCCGGTCCCCGACACCTCCCGCCCCGCCGCGCAGGCGATGGCCGAGGTGCTCGGCCTCCCCTACCGCGAAGGCTTCATCAAGAACCGCTACAGCGGGCGCACCTTCATCATGCCGGACGCGAGCACCCGGCAGGCCGCCCTGCGGCTCAAGCTCAACCCCATCCCCGAGATCTTCGAGGGCAAGCGCGTCATCCTCGTGGACGACTCCATCGTCCGCGGCACCACCGTGCGCCGCCTCGCCGACCTCGTGCGCGCCGTGAAGCCCACGCAGGTGCACATGGCGGTGTTCAGCCCGCCCGTGCGGCACCCCTGCTACTACGGCATCGACATGCCCACGCGCGACGAGCTCGTGGCCGCGCGGCTCCCCTCCGTCGAGTGGCCGGCCGCGTTCGGCGTCGACTCCGTGACCTTCCTCTCCAACGAGGCGCTGCGCGAGGTCGCGGGCCGCAAGGTCTGCATGGCCTGCTTCGACGGCGACTACGTGGTGCCCGTCAGCGCGGGCGAGGTGGCGGACATCGTGGCCGACCGCCGCAAGATCGCGGGGTAGGGCTTCTGGATCTTGGGGCGGGGGGCGCGGCCCCCCGCAACGCCCCCCGTCTCGTCGGGCGCTGGGCTCCGCCGCTCCGTGCCGCCCCCTGCCTCCGGGGGCCCGCGCTCCGCGAGGAGGGGCCGCGTCGTGAGCCACCTCCTCTTCGGCGAAGTCACCCCTCGAAGAACCCTCAAACAGGCGGGGTCCTTGTCCGGCATGGGCTACGTTGTGCCCCCGTGACCCGCGCCCCCGACTTCGACCCGCACTACCTGCACGGCGCCCGGACGCTCGAGGCGCTCGTGAGCCCGCCGGTCGAGCAGCCGCGCGCCTTGTGTTGGCTCAACGGAGACACGCTGCTGGTGGCGGCGCGCGACGGGGTCGTGCACTTCGTCGAGCCGTCGTTCGGCACCCGGCCGTTCCTGACGGGCGCGCCCGACGCCGCGCAGATCGCGATCGCGCGGGGCCGCCTCGCGCTGCTGACCCGCGAGGGCCGGCTCCAGGTGTGGTCGCTCGAGACGCAGGACCTCGCCTGGGAGCAGCCCACCGGGCTCGTCGCCGGGCTGCAGCTCCAGTGGTGGAAGGGCGGCGTGGCCGTGGCCGGCGAGGACGGCCAGGACCGGCGCGTGCACGTGTTCGACGACGAGGGCCAGCGCCGCGCGCGCGCCCGCGTGCCGCCCCGGGCCGCGCTCGGCGCGGACTACGACGGCACGCTGCTCCTCGCGAGCAGCACCGAGGAGGGCCTCGCCATCCGCCGCTTCGGCCAGCCGCTCCCGGCCGAGCGGCCCACGGTGCACACCCTCCGCTTCGCCTCGGACCACGCGGTCCTCGGCATCGCGATGGGCGGCGTCACGGTGTGGCACGGCCCCGGCGAGTCCCCGGTGAGCGTGAAGCTCTTCGAGGTCGTCAACGCCGCGCTCTCCCCCGACGCGAACCTCGTGGCGATGGGCACGCGCGTCGGCGCGGTCGCGCTCGGCGGCGCGAAGCCCGGCGGGCAACGGGTGAACCCGAGCCGCGTCGAGGGCCACGACGGCCCCGTGCTCGCGCTCTCGTTCAGCCCCCGGGGACGCTGGCTCGCGTCCGCCGCCGGCCGGTGCTGGGTGTGGTCCTATTGACGCGGCAAGACCGATCTACGATCGGTAGACGCCGCGCGACGAACCGCTACTCGGACACCAGCGCGGGGGTCACCACGGAGGCGCCCTCCCCCATCGACGCGAGCAACGCGCCGGCCACCATCCACCCCAGCGCGAGCAGGAGGAAGGTGTTGAGGAGCGGCGAAGTACCGAGCTTTTCTTCGTGCTTGACGACGAGCGAGCGAGCCATGTTCGTTCCCTGGGGGACCGCAGCGGGGCGTTCTACAGGTGGTCCACCGCGGCGATCGCTTAGCAAGGCGCATGCCACCTCGATACGGACGGAGTGGCGGCTGGAAACGTCGTGATTCGGGTTCTGCACGTGCTCTGCGACCTCTCCCCCGGCGGGGCGGAGCGCCTGGTCCTGGAGCTCTGCCGCCGCCGCGCGCCCGACATCGACGTGCGGGTGGCCACGGTGCAGGGGCTCGGGCCGCTGGAGGACGCCTACCGCGCGGCCGGCATCCCGCTCGTGATGGGCGGCCGGCCCCGCGGGCACCTCGGCGTCCGCGCGCTCGCCCGGCTGGCCGCCGCGATGGACGACGTCGACGTGGTCCACACGCACCTCTTCGCGGGGGACACCTGGGGGCGCGTGGCGGCGCTCCTCCGCCGTCGCGGGGGCCGGCGGCCCGCCGTGCTCACGACCGAGCACAACGTGAACCGCGACGAGACGTGGCAGCGCTCCGTGAAGCGCGCGCTCGCGCCGGTCTCCGACACGATCGTCTGCGTCAGCGAGGCCGCCGCCGCCTACACCCGCGACGTCGAGGGGATCGGCGGGGTGCGGGTGATCACGAACGGCATCGACCTCGCGCGCTTCGGCCCCCACCGGGGCGGAGACGGCACGCGCGTCCTCGCGATCGGGCGCCGGGTGCCGCAGAAGGGCTTCGACGTGCTCGTCGACGCGCTCCCGGAGGGGCTCACCCTCGACATCGCGGGCGAAGGCCCGTGGACCACGGACCACCCGCGCGTGCGGCTGCTCGGCCGCCGCGAGGACGTGCCGGCCCTGCTCGCGGCGGCCGACATCGTCGCGGTGCCGAGCCGCTGGGAGGGCTTCGGGCTCGCCGCCGCGGAGGCCCTCGCCGCGGGCGCGGCCGTGGTCGCCTCCGACGTGGACGGGCTCCGCGAGGTGGTCGGTGACGCGGGCCTCCTGGTGCCGCCCGACGATCCGGTGTCGCTCGCCACCGCCTTGTCACGGCTGGCCGGAGATGCGGACCTTCGGAGAGAGCTCGGCGTCCGCGGCCGGAGGCGCGCGGCCGAGCGCTTCGACATCTACGACACCGTGCGCCACTACGAGATCCTGTACCGGGAAATGGCTGTCAGGTGTTCGTAAGGCATGGGGACGGGCGCGTCGGATGTCTTTCAACCCGGTGACGGATCGGGGAAGATGCCCCCGATGGAGATCCACCTGGAGCAGGACCGCGTCGCCGAGCTTCACCTGAAGCTCATCGACGAGCAGGACCGCGGTCGGCGCGCGAGCATGCACCTCGAGCTCGCCTCGTTGGCGCTGCGGGACGGGAACCTCGAGCAGGCCGCGCGGCACTTCCGCGAGGCGCTCTGGCTCGAGCCCACGCTGGAGCGCGCCCGCGTCGGGCTGAAGGAGCTCGGCGAGCGCTCGACCACGCACAAGGCCGAGGGCCGGCGCGGCATCGTGCGCGGGATCGTCGACCGGCTGCGCCGCCGCGCCTGACCCGCGCGGTCAGGCCTCCACCCGCGGCGTCGGCGCGCGCGGCGCCGGCTCCACGCGGACGAGCCACGCGAGCACGAGCGCCGGGACGACGCAGAGGATCGGCGTCAAACGGGTCGTGAGCGCCGGGAAGATCGCGTGGAGGAAGGGCGCGAGCACCACCCCCGCGAGCGCCGCGGGCACGAGCGCGAGGCCCGGCCGGCCCCGCAGGAGCGCGCCGCTCACGAGCGCCCCGGGCAGGAGCAGGTAGCCGACCGTCGGGAGCGCGATCGCCACGACCGCCGCGAGGAGCCCGGCGGCCACGTGCCAGCCGCGCGTGGCGCCCGGGGCGAGCCGCCGCGCGATCCAGGCGAGGCCGAGCGACGCGCCGGCCCCCACGGCCGCGGCGAGCGCCCAGTGCGCGTGCGGCCCCGCCACCTCCGCGGGCCGCTCCCAGAAGTCCGCCCGCACCGCCTCGAACGCGGCGAGGAGCCCGATACCGGCGCCGACGGTGACCCCCAGCGCCACGAGCCACGCGATGCCACCCACGACGAGCCCGCGGAGGCCCGCCCGCCCGCCCCGCGCGGCGCCCGCGAGCAGCGCGAGCAGCGTGGCGCCGCCGAGCACCTGGAGCAGGAGCGGCGGGAGCACGACGGTCCGCCCTGCCGCCTGCGCGTACACGCGCGCATCCTCGGCCGCGCCGGCCGCGGCGCCCGCCGCGCCGAGCGCACCCGGGCCGTCCGCGTCGTGACCGTCGAGGCGCGCGAGCCACGCCCGCGCGAGGCCGACCACGCAGTCGCCGACCTGCTGCACGCTGCGCGGGTCGAGGTGCTCGGGGGTGTCCTCGGCGGTGTGGTAGCGCCACGCCCCGTGGATCAGCGCGAAGTCGTACCCCCACCAGCCGGCCCGGCGGAACACGGTGAAGTCGGTGTCGTTCGGGAGGACCTCGTAGACCGCGCGGGCGAGCGAGGTCGCCTGCGCGCCGCACCCGGACGCGCGCCAGGCGTCGAGCATCGGCCCGGGCGGCCCCGCGGTCTGGAACATGTAGGCGGGCCCCTCGGTCCCACGCGCCTCCACGTTCAGGAGCACGCCGGGCGGCCCGCCCTCGCGGACGTGCGCCTTGGCGCCGAACAGCCCCTCCTCCTCGGCGTCGGTGATCAGCACCCGCAGCCGGGGCGGGACCCCGCCCACGGAGAGCGCCCGCGCGGCCTCGACCGCCACGGCGAGCCCGAGGGCGTCGTCGGCGGCGCCCGGGGAGCCGGGCACGCTGTCCGAGTGCGCCACGAGCCAGACGTCGGCGGGCGCGGCCGCGTCCGGCGACGCGGCGCCGGACGCTTCGGCCCGACCCGGCGGCGCCGCCACGAGGTTCGTCCCGGACACCCGCCCGCCGAAGGGCGCGCTCCCCACGGAGAAGCCGACGTCCGAGAGCGCGCGCCCCAGGCCGTAGAGGACCCTGGCGTGCGCGTCACTCCCGGTGGGCCGCGGCTCGGTCGCCCACGCCTCCACCAGCCGCATCGCGCGGCCGGCCGAGAACACGTCGGGCGGCGCGTCGGGTGCGCGCGCCGCCGGCATCCACGGGAGCCCGAGCAGGGCCCCGAGGGCGAAGACCGCGAAGAGCCCGGCCCGGCGCATGCGCCCGGCTACAGGCCGATCGCCTTCTCCTTCTGGGTCTTCACGGCGTAGCCCTTCTTCTCCCAGTCGGCCTGCACGGTCTCGACCCACTTCTCCACTTCGCCCGCCGACTTGAGCGGCTCGGGCGTGGTGATGAGGGGCCACGGCGTCTCGACCGCGGTGCACTTGCCGAGCTTGGCCTTGGTGCCGCGGAGCGGGCCCTCGAGCGCCGGCACGATCGACCAGCGCTTGCCGGGCTCGGTGACCGTCGCGTAGTGGAGCACCGCCGACTTCTTGCCGTCGCAGTCGCCGGCCTCCACGGCGAGCGCGCCGTAGAGGAAGCCGCCGCCGCCCTGCACGCGGTCGGGGAAGAGCGTCGGGAGGAGCTGGGCGGCCGCCGCGTCCGCGCCCGAGTTGGCGAGCTGGTTGGCGACGCTGCGCGCCTTGTCGGCCGGGACCTGCTTGGCCACGGACACGAGCGCGTCCTCGAGCTTCTTCTGGTCCTCGGCCGAGGTCTGGCCGCCGAGCTCCGGCGCCACGGCCTCGCCCATCTTCATGAGGATGGCGTCGAAGGGGCCGCCGTCGCCCGCGGCCTTCACCGCGCCCGCGGTGAGCGCGGGGAGCGCGTCGACGCGGCGCGCCTTCACGTAGATGTCCATGAGCGCGTTGAACTTCTCGTCGAACATCTTGCTCGGCGGCGCGGACACCTGCTTCTCCATCCAGCCCGCGAGGCCCGGGTCGTTGCAGGCCCGGTAGGCGTCGTCCCACTGCTGGAACTCGATGTCGCGGAGGCCGAAGTACGCGCCCTGCAGGAAGCTCACCACCTTGGGCTTCTCGGCGCAGGCGGCGCCGACGGCCTGGGCCACCTCGTCGCGCGCCTCGTAGGACGTGATCTTGGAGAGCGAGCCCCACACGGGCGTCCACGTCTCCGCGTCGATCGCGGCGAGGAACAGGGCCACAGCGGCGTCCGAGTCCGTCGCCTTCTCGAGGTACTTGTTGAAGTTGGCCTCGGCGACCTTCTTGTCGCACTTCGCCAGGGACGTGTAGGCGTCCGCCACCGCGGCGGCCTCGAGGCCGCCGACCTTGGCGAGCTGGGCGTCACAAGAGGCGGCGTGCGCGGCCGAGAGGGCGAGGGCGGCGATCAGCGACATGCAGGTTCCTCGGGGGCGAGAGGGGGGCGGCCTAACCGGGCGGTCGGAACGGGGCACGTGCCCGCGCCCCGTAGCAACAAACGCCCGACGGCTCGGGATCCCGCCGCGCGTGGCAGAAGGAGACAAGCGAGGACGTGGGGCACGCGCGGCAACGGCCCGTCACAACCGCTTGCAGAAGTACACGCAGTCGTCCCCCGGCTTGTAGTAGTCGACGATGCGTCCCACCTCGTCGTAGCCGGCGTCCGCGTAGAAGCGGCGGGTGCGCGCGTAGTCCGGGCGGCCGCTCGTCTCGAGCACGACGCGCTCGCCGCCGCGCGCCCGCGCGAAGTCCTCCGCGGCTGCCTGGAGCGCCCGGCCCACGCCGAGCTTCTGCGCGCGCGGGTGCACGCAGATCCAGTAGAGGTGCCACGTCCCGCGCGTCATGGGCGTCCGGCCGACACACACGTACCCTTCCACGCGCCCGCCCTCCTCGGCGACGAGGTGGGGGTAGTCGCCCCCGAGCCCGCCGGAAAGGCCCCCGTCGAGGACCTCCAGCGCCACCGCGATCTCCTCGTCGGAGAAGGCGCCGCAGCGCTCCAGGGCCTCCGCGAGGGGGGCGCGGTCGGAGGGGATCAGCGGGCGGATCAACATCGGAGCTCCGGAAAGCGGGTCACCAGCGCGGGGTCTCGCCGCGGAGCGCCACCGTGACCTGGGCACGCACGAAGCGGCCCCACGTCCAGCCCGCGGAGGCCACCGCGCGCCACAACCCGGCGTGGGGCGTGAGGTCGGGGTTGGGGTTCACGTCGATGACACGGGGCGCGCCGACGGCGTCGCAACGCAGGTCGACGCGAAGGTAGCCGCGGGCGCCCACGGCGTTGGCGGCGGCGCGCGCCGCGGCCACGGCGGCGGCGCGCAGCGCGGGCGACACGTCGGCGGGGTAGTGGCTCGGGGTGCGCCCGTAGTCGTCGCTCGCGGGGTCCCACTTGGACGCCCACGTGAGCACGCGGATGCCCTCGCCGAAGCGGATCTCCCCGACGGCGTCGTAGGTCCCCGCGTCGTCGGCCCACAACGCGACGTTGAGCTCCCGCCCGGGCAGGAAGGCCTCCACCTGCGCGGGGCCGAGGCCGGCGGCGTCGAGCCGCGCCACGGCGGCGTCCCGCTCGGCGGCGTCCGCGCAGACCGAGCCGGCGTCGATGCCCGCGGAGCCGTCCTCGCCCACCGGCTTCACGATGCAGGGGAAGCCCGCGTCCGCGCCCGCCCGCGCCACGGGAACGCCCGCCGCCGCGAGCACGGCGTGGGCGCGGTCCTTGCGGCGGCAGAGCTCGAGCGTGGCGGCGCCGGACCCGGTGTACCTCACGCCGCGCGCTTCGAGGAGCGCGGGCACGGTGGCCTCGCGATCCGGCCGGCCGAGCGGGGCCTCCAGGAGGTTGAACACCACGTTCGCGTCCCCGACGGCGGCGAGGATCTCGTCGGGGCGGCCCTCCACGCCCACCGGGCGCACGCCGAGCTCGACGGCCACGCCCTCCGCGGCCTCGGCCACGTCGAGCTCCACGAGGCGCTCACCGGCGGGGGCGAGGCTGTAGAGAACGACGGTCCGGGGGGGCGTTGCGGGGGGGCCTCTGTCCGCGCGCGGCGGGCGGGCGGCCCCGAGAACCGCGCCCGGGGGCCCCCGCCGGTCCCCCCTGGAAGGGGACCCACCGGCGGACCCGGGGCGCACGGGGCCGCCCGCCCGCCGCGCGCTACCCATACCCCCCCCCCCAAAAAAAAGAGGACCCCCCCGCACCGCACAAAGCCCCCCCCCCCGGCGGCCGCCGCCACGGGCCCCCCCAGCCCCAGCCCCCCGGTGGGGGGCGG
>CAYWGD010000079.1:0-35416 GCA_964457335.1 uncultured Enterobacteriaceae bacterium
GGGGGGGGGGGGCCCCCCCCGGGGGGGGGGGGGGGGGGCGCCCGGCGGGGGGCGGGGGGGGGCGGTGGGGGGGGCCCCCGGCGCGCCCCCCCCCCGCGCCGGGGGCTGCACGCCCCCGCGGCCTCCGGCCCCCGGCCCCCCGCCCCCCGCGCGCCCTCCGGCCCCCCACGCGCGGCCGCATCTGGGGGCCCAGCCGCCCCGCCAGGTACGGTCGCCTGCCTTCGCCAGGCGGCCGGACGTGGGTGTCAGGGACGAGGGTGTCAGGAATTGATCATTGACACCTGCGAAGAACGGTGTCAGCGAAGAACGGTGTCAGGAATTGATCATTGACACCTACGATTCGATTCCAGGCGTTCGCCCGTCTGCCTGACAAATGTCAATGATCAATTCCTGACACCGTTGACTCTTGGTGTCAATGATCAATTCCTGACACCCGGCCTCCTGTGCCGGGTGCCAATGATCAATTCCTGACACCCGCTCTCGAGCGCCTGACCCCTGCGTCGCCCTCCCGCGCGAGGTGCCCGGAAGGCGGCGTGGGCGCGGCGGACCCTCGGCCGGAGGCGCGCCGCGTCCGGAAGCCCACGCCGGTCGGCCGGCGCGCGGCCGGCCGACGGAGCGGCTCTGCCGCGACCCTGCAGGGGACCGACCCCTGCCCGTCCGCGGGCAGGGGGCGCGCCCAGAGCTACTCCTCGATCACCACGCACTGGCCGTCTTCGAGGCCGCACGTCCAGGTCGACTCGAACATGCAGTCCATGGCGCAGATGCCGTTGCGCTGCTCCCACCGGATCTGCTCCTCGGTGAGGCACTGCGGCTGGCAGCTGCAGTTGTCCCCGGTGGTGGGGATGCAATCCTCGGCGGTCTGAGGGCCGCCGCACGCGAACAGGAGCAGGAGGGCGATCATGTCCCACCATACGCGCGGGCGTGCCGATCCGTGACGCTACGCCGCGCGCACCACCATGACCGGGCAGCTCGCGCCGGCCAGCACCGTCTGCAGCGTGTCGGCGTGGCCGTCGCCGAGCACGCCGTGCCACGCGACGACGACGAGGTCCGCGCCGCTCTCGTCCGCCGCGCGGACGGTGGCCCCGCCAGGGGGCCCGCAGGCCACGTGCACCTGCATGGCGCCGGGCTCGGCGCAGCCGCAGGCGGAGCGCTCGGCGAACTCGGCGCGCCACGCGGGCCACTCGTGCTGCGGCTGGTCGGCGTAGACCGGCATGCCGAAGCTGCCGCGCTCCGGGGCGCGCGGGGTGCCGGCCACGTGGAGGAGCGTGAGGCTGGCGTTCCAGGCGCGCGCGAGCCGCTGCGCGTGGCGCACCGCCTGGGCGCTCCCGGGCGCGCCGTCGAGCGGGAGGAGCAGGGTGCGCGGCTCCCAGGGCACCTCGCCGCGGCTGGGAGGGACGAAGACGACGGGCGCCGTCGTCTCCTGGAGCACGCGCTCGGCGACCCGCCCGAGGCCGCTGTCCCGGGGGTGGCCGCAATGGCTCGCCATCACGATGGTCGCCCCGCGGCGCGCGGCGACGAGGATGGCGGAAGCGGGGTCGCCGCCCGTGGTGTGCACCACGTCGATGCCGGGGGCGTCGAGCCGCCGGTGGGCCTCCGCGGCGGGGAGCGCCGGCTCCGACACGTGCACCACGTGCAGGGTGGCCCCGAGCGCGCGGGCGAGCGTGTGCGCCACCGGCAGCGCGGACCGGGCCGGGGCCGAGCCGTCCAGCGGCACGATCACCACCGACGGCCGCGTCCCGGCCTGCGCCGGCTGGGGCGCGGTCACGTCTCCTCCAGGAGGCGGGCGGCGCCGGGGCGCACCTCGGCGCGCCATCGCCGCTCGCGCCAGGTGAAGGGGATGACCAGCCGGTCGACGCAGGCCGGGAGCCGCGGGTCGAGCGTGGGGCCCGCCTCGGTGAAGCGCAGCCCGGCGAGGCCGAAGACGACCGCCTGCCAGAGCCCGCCCAGCGCCCCGACGTGGACGCCGCCGGCGGCGTTGCCGAAGTGGTCGTCCAGGTCGATGGCGGCGGTGATCCGGAGGTAGCGCTCGGCGGCGTCGAGGTCGCCCACCCGAGCGGCGGCGAGCGCGTGGATCGGCGGCGAGAGCGAGCTGCCGTGGGCCGTCCGGGCGTCGTAGTACGCCCAGCAGGCGCGGTGCACCTCCGGCGCGTACTGGTCCGGGAAGAGGTGCAGGAGCAGGAGCACGTCCGGCTGCTTCAGGAGCTGCGAGCCCTGCACGCGCGCGTGGCCGAGGAGCACGTCGACCGGGGCGGTGCGCGGCTCGAGCGCCCGGAGATCGATGTCCTCCCGGTCGAAGTAGCCGGCGAACTGCTCGATCACGCCGGTCTTCGCGTCGAAGCCGTCCCAGGTGCCCGCCGCGAGCGCCTCCCAGTGCCGGGGCTCGTCATGGTCGAGGCCGAGGGACGCCGCGAGCTCCTCGAAGCGCGAGGGCCACCGCCGGGCCAAGAGCCGCGCCACGCGGGCGCCGCAGCGGAGGTTCCAGGCGGCGAGGCCGTTGGTGTAGGCGTCGTCGTCCACGTCCTCGTGGTACTCGTCCGGGCCGATGACGTGCCGGATGTGGAAGCGGCCGTCCGCCTCCACGCGGCCGCGGCTCGCCCAGAAGCGCGCGGTCTCCAGGATGATCTCGGCGCCCATGTCGCGGAGCCAGCGGTCGTCGCCGGTCCACGCGGCGTAGTGCCAGGCCGCCCACGCGACGTCGCCCGAGATGTGGTGCTCGTCGAGGCCCGTGCGCACGGGCACCATGCGGCCGTCGGGCATCCGCACGGCGGGCGGCGTCACGTCCTCGCCGGTGCCGGCCGACTCCCAGGCGTAGAGCGCGCCGCGCCAGCCGGCGTCCGCGGCGCGGGCACGGGCCGCGGGGAGGGTGTGCCAGCGGTAGGTGATCAGCGCCCGGGCGGCGCGGGGCCAGGTGAGCGCGTAGACCGGGAGGAGCCAGAGCTCGGCGTCCCAGAAGACGTGGCCCATGTAGCCGGGCCCGGTGAGCCCGCGCGCGCCGACGGAGACGTGGTCGTCCTCGGGGTTCGCGGCGGCCACGAGGTGGTGGCCGGCGAAGGCGAGGGCGCGCCGGAGCGTGGCGTCGCCCTCGAGCACGGGGGTGCAGGCCGCGGCGCGGACGCGGCAGGCCGCGGCGTGGTCGGCCACCACGCGGTCGAGGTCCCCGAGCGCGGTCGTGGCCACCTCGGTGAGGTCGCCGCGCGGTCGCCGCGAGACGGCGCACACCCGATCCAACCGCCAGGTGGCCCCGGGCCGCGTGAGGACCCGCCACGCGAGCCGCTCCTCGGGCTCCATCCCGATCGGCGGCTCGACGGCCTCGCGCGGGGGCAGGGGCTCCTCGGCGCGGAGCGGCGGCGGCGTCACCTGCGGGTCCACGGGATCGGCGGCCGGCACCTCGCCCCCCTCGCCGTCGCCCCGGAGCGAGGCGGCCACGGCCGCGGCGCCGGGTCCGGTCCACGCGAGGGCCCCCTCGCGCCGCCACTCGGACGGCACGGCCACCCGCAGCTCGAGGCGGAGCTCCCCGGACCAGTTGACCGTGTGCACCTCCAGCCGCTCCGCGAGCAGGCGGCGATCGGCGAGGGACGCGAAGCGGGCCACCCGGAGCTCGGTGGCCCGGCCCTCGGCGTCCGAGTGCCGCCAGGTGCGCCAGAGGATCCCCTGCGCGAGGTCGAGCTCCCGGCGGTGCTCGGGCGCCCCCTCGTCGATCTCGATCGCGACGTCGCCGACCTGCACGTGCAGGCCCGTCCACTCCGGCGCGCGCGCGATCGCGGGGAGGCCGGCCGCGCGGGTCCAGGCGCCGGCGATGCGCGTCGCCGGGGCGGACAGCGGGGTGCCCTCCGACAACGAGCCGCGTACGCCCGCGGCGCCGTTCCCCACGGCGAAGCAGGACTCGATCTCGTGCTCCCGCACGAGCTGCAGGCCGTCTTCGACGAGGCGCCGCGTGGGGTCCTCCGTCGGGACGACGGCCGGGGCCGGCCCGGCGGAGGCGTCGGCGCCGACGGCCGCGCGGCGGTCCGCCTGGGCGACGAGCAGCTGCACGAAGCGCTCGGGGCCGCCGGGGAGGTGGAGTACGCCGGCCGGGACGCCCTCGGGCTCGGGTCCGACGGACACGAAGGTGGCGCCCCGCGCGCCGGCCGTCGCCATGCGGAAGTCGCTGCCGACCACGCCGGACACGGTGCCCACCTCGTCGCCGACGAGCAGCACGTGGGCGGCCCGCTCGCCCGTCCAGGCGAGGATCGCGTCGATGGCGTCAGCCTTGTCGGTGAGCCCGACCTCGACGTGCTTGCCGTCGGACGTGATGCGCGCGTCGGCGAGGCCCGCGGCCTCGGCCCGCATCCGCGTCCGCCGGACGATCGCCCCGATGCCGCCGCGCCAGCCGGAGGTCGCGAGGCGCGTCTCGACGGCCTCCACGAGCTCGGCGATCCGGGCCTTGGGCGGGTCCGACCAGGAGGGGAAGAGGTCGATCTTGCGCCGGTTCAGGCGGTCGCGAATCACGGCCACGTCGAGCTTCGTCGCGGCGATGAGCTCCGCGGCGAGGCCGTCCGCGATCGCGTCGAGCGCGGCCTCCTCGCGCCCGGTGGCCACGCGGCGGTGCAGGAGGACGGGCTCGCCGGAGGCGTCGTAGCCGTAGAGCTCGGAGCCGCGGTTGGCGGAGACGAGCAGCCGGGCGACGTGCGGGCCGCGGATGGCGCCCGCGAGCGCCCCGTCGACGTTCGCGAAGCGGGTCCCGGTGAGCACCGCGAGCTGCGCGCCGGCGCGGAGCAGGCGGTCCATGGCCGCGCCGAGCGTGGTGGCGTCGGCCGCGCGGTCGGGCACGGCGGTGCCGTCCCAGTCGAAGGCGACCAGCGAGAACACCCGGTCGAGGACCGGGTCGGCGGCGGGTGGGGCGGCGCGGACGAGGGGCTCCGACATCCGGGGAAGGTGCACACCGGCGCGCCGGGGACCACGCGCGCGCAGGATTCCCGATCCCCGGCCGCGGGGGCGGGTTCCGAGCCTGGGAAGCGCGGGCTCCGCGCCCTCGCGCTACGCTGCGCCATGCTCGGCCTCCTCCTCCTCCTCGGCATGGTCCCCCCGGGTGGGGACATCGCCTCCGGCCCGCCGGCCGCCCACCTCGCGACCGACCCCGCGACCCAGTGGCGCCTCGGCACGCGCGCGTCGTGGCGGGCGTTCCAGGCCGAGTGGCCGGGTCGCTGGGGCGTGCGCTGGGATCCGCGGAACGCGACCCCGCGCTTCCTGTGGGCCCCCGGCGTGCCCGCGTCGCAGGCGGACGCGCTGGTCGCGGACGTGGCCCGGCTCGCCGGCGTCGACCCCGCCGAGCTCGTGCCCGCGCGGACGACCAAGCGCGGCGACCGCGTGATCCGCGCGTGGACGCGCGCCTGGCGCGGTGCCGAGGTGGAGGGCGACCAGGTCGCCGTCGTCACGATCCGCGGGCGGATCGCGGGGGTGTGGGTCCAGCTCACGCCCGTGACGCTCGGGGAGGCGCCCCGGGCCGGGGAGACCGTGCTCCCCGCGCCGCCGAGGGGCGCGCCCCGGCTCGTCCGGCGCGGCGAGGAGGGCGGGCTCGTCGTGTACCGCGACCGCGCCGGCCGCGTCGTGCACCGCTACGACCCGCGGCTCTACGCCAACGTCACGCACACCTACGAGGAGCGCACCGTCGGGGACGCGCTCGTCTCGGGTCCCGCGCGGCAGATCACGCTCACCGACGCCGACGGCGCAACGGCGGTGACGGCCGACGACGGCTCCCACGCGCTCGCCGGGTCGGTCGACGCGCTGCTGGACGGCCCGGTGCTCGGCGTCACCCTCAACGGCGCCCCCGTGCGCGCCTCGACCGACGGCGAGCTCGCCGGCGGCGACGACATCCCCTACGCGGCGTCCACCGTCCTGCACCACTTCCACGTCGTGTGGGACTGGCTCGGCGACCGATGGCCCACCCACGCCTGGCTAGCCGAGCGCGTGCCGGCGGACGTGGAGCAGCCCGGGACGTGCAACGCCTACTACACGTCCGGCACCGTCAACTTCCTGCGCGAGCAGCCCGGCGCCTGCAACGATCTCGGGCGCATCGCGGATGTCGTCTACCACGAGGTCGGGCACGGCATCCACGAGTACATCCTCGCCGCCGGCACCTTCGCCTCCGACGTGTCCGAGGGATCCAGCGACTACATCTCCGCCACGATCCTGGACGACTCCACGCTCGCCCCGAACGCCTGGGTCGACGGCGGCGCCATCCGCGAGATCGAGACCGACAAGCGCTACCCCGACGACATCGTGAACGAGCCGCACACCGACGGGCTCGTGTGGGCGAGCTTCCTCTGGAACCTCCGCGCGGACTGGGGCGCCGACGCCACCGACGCGCTCTTCCTCGGCACGCTCGAGCAGGGCCCCACGCTCACCGACCTCTACGAGGCGGTCGTGCTCGCCGACGACGACGACGGGGACCTCACGAACGGCACGCCGAACGGCTGCGAGCTGATGGAGCGCCTCGCCGAGCACGGCCTCGGCCCCGGGCCCATCGGCGTGGTGCGCTTCGACCACGAGCCCCTCGGCCCGCAGTCCTCCTGGGCCGAGGGCTACGAGGTGCGCTTCGTCCTCGCGGACCTGCTCCCGGAGTGCAGCGGGCTCGACGAGAGCTCGGTCGCGCTCTGGTACTCCGTCGACGGGACGCCGATCCCGGCGGTGCCGGGGAGCTCGCCGGAGGCGGGTGACACAGCTGATACAGGTGACACAGGTGACACGACCGACACGGGGGACGCGGACCCCTGGGCGGGCTGGGCGAGCGTCCCGCTCACGCGCGACGGCGGCGAGTGGGTCGGCGTGGTCCCGCGGCAGCTCGCGGGCACCGAGGTCCGCTACTTCCTGCAGGCGGCGTCGACCGACGGCACGCAACTGGTGCGCACGGAGAGCGGCGAGGAGGACGGCGCCTACCACTTCTGGGTCGGCGACCGGGCCGTCGTGTGGTGCGCGGACTTCGAGGCGGGCTTCGGCGAGTGGACCCACGGCGGGACGGTCGACGAGTGGGTGACGGGCGCGCCGGTCGGCGGCGGGAGCTGGGACCCCGACCTCCCGACCGAGGGCGCGTCGCACGCCGCGACGGTGCTCGACGGGGACTACGGCCCCGACAACAACCAGTGGCTCCAGAGCCCGGTGATCCCCGTCGGCACCCCGGGCCCGATGACCCTTCTCACGTATCAGCGCTGGCTCACCGTCGAGGACGCGCTCTACGACCGCGCCGAGCTCGCCGCCAACGGCGTGCGGGTGTGGGGGAACGCGCGGTCGCCCGGCGGCAGCGAGCACCACCTGGACGTGGCCTGGACCGCGCACGAGCTGCCGATCGAGCCGCTGCTCGACGCCGAGGGCGACACGCAGCTCACCTGGACGCTCCAGAGCGACGCGGGGCTCGAGTTCGGCGGCTGGGCGATCGACGGCGTGTGCGTCGTGACGCTCGACGACGTGCCGGGCCACTACCGGGTGCGCGACCTCGTCGCGACCGACGACGCCGACGAGGTGACGATCACCTGGACGCAGCCGTGGATCGAGCCGCTCTCCGCCACCGTGCTCGTGCGGAAGGCCGGCGACTGGCCGACGGGGCCCGACGACGGCGTCATCCTCGACGTGGACTTCGCGCCGAAGGCCGGCGAGGCGCGGCTCGTCGTGGACACCGACGCGATGGAGGGCGAGACCTTCCACTACGCGCTCTTCGCGGCCGCGGGCGACGACGCCGACTGGCACCTCGCCGTCGTGGAGGGCGAGAACGCCGATCGCGGCGGCGTCCCCGCGCCGCCAGAGGACACGGGCGACACGGCCGACACCGACACACCGACCGATACATCCGAGCCGGACGACGCGGCGCCCGAGCCGGAGAAGCCCGACGACGCGGGCGGCTGCGGCTGCGACACCGGCACGACCGGGGCGGCGTGGCTCGGTCTCCTCGGGCTCGCGCTCGTCCGGCGGCGGCGCCCATGAGCCTGCTGCTCCTCCTCGCGTGCGGCCGCGCGCCGATCCTGACGTTGAAGGCCCCCGTGGAGGGCGAGGTGGTGCGCGCCGGCGAGCCGCTCGCCTTCGTGGCCGAGCTGCGGGACGACGACGCGCCGGAGGACCTGCGCTACACCGTGATCGCGGAGCCCGGCGGCGAGCTCGACGTCACCGCGTCCTTCGAGGGGCAGGCGGTGACGTTGCTCCACACGCGCACGCTGCTCCCGGGGCCGGTGAGCGTGACCGTGTCGGCGACCGACCCGGGCGGCAACACGGGGCGCGACGAGGTCGCCTTCACCGTCCAGGACAACCAGGCGCCCACGATCACGCTCGGCACGGACGTCACCCGCCTGGCGGCCGGCGTCGCGCTCGCCGTGCCGGTGCAGGTGGCCGACCTCGACGAGGCCGACCCGAGCGTGCTCACGCTGACCTGGGAGGGGGCGGCGGGGCCCGCGAACCCGGACGCCACGGGCGCGGCCGTCGGCGAGGCGCTCTACTGGGCGCCGGGGGCCGAGCGCGTCCTCGTCACGGTCACGGACGCGGGGGGCGCGTACGACGTCGCCGAGCTCGCGCTGGACGTGTACGACGGCGACGGCGACGACGACGGCTGGCCCGGCCTCGCCGACGGGGGCGCCGACTGCGACGACGCCGACGCCTCGATCAACCCCGACGCCGACGAGGTGTGCGACGGCGTCGACCAGGACTGCGACGGGGTGGTCGACGACGGGCCGAGCGACGGCGCGGTGTGGTACCCCGACGAGGACGCCGACGGCTGGGGCGCGCTCGAGGGCGAGCCCGTCTGCGCGCAGCCCGACGGCTGGGTGGCCACCACCGGGGACTGCGACGACACATCCGCGGATGTGTCACCCGCGGCGATCGAGACCTGCGACGGCGTGGACGAGGACTGCGACGGCGCGATCGACGACGACGCGACCGACGCGGTGGCCTCCTTCGTGGACGCCGACGGCGACGGCTGGGGCGACGACGACACGGTCGTCTACGCCTGCGCGGGCGCCGACGGCACCGTGCTCGTGGGCGGCGACTGCGACGACACGTCCGCCGATGTGTCGCCGAGCGCGATGGAGGCCTGCGACGACGCGAACGTGGACGAGGACTGTGACGGCCTCGCCGACGACGCCGACACCTCGCCGACCGGGCGCCGCACCTGGTACCGCGACGCGGACGGCGACGGGTACGGCTGGTACGGCACCACCCGCTCCGCCTGCGACGAGCCCGCCGGCTACGTCTCCGACGCGACCGACTGCGACGACGACGAGGCGATCGCGCACCCCGGGGCCGCCGAGGTCTGCGAGGACGACATCGACGGCGACTGCGACGGCGCCGAGGTCGCCTGCACGCTCGCGGGCACGCTCGACCTCGCGACCGCCGACGCGCGCTGGACGGGCGTGTCGGGCAACGACTTCGCCGGGCCGGCCGACGCCGCGGGGGACCACGACGGTGACGGCCTCCCCGACCTCGTGATCGGCGCGTGGGGGCGCACGGGCGGCGGCTCGCTCTCGGGCGCGGTGTACGTGGTGTCGGGCGCGGACGCGGGCGGATCGCTCTCCGGCGCGCTCGCCAGCCGCACCGGCGTCGCGGCGTCCGACAGCGCCGGCTACGACGTGGCGGGCGTCGGCGATCTCGACGGCGACGGCTGGGACGACGTGGTGGTCGGCGCCTACGGGACCGACGGCGGCGGGTCGGTCTCGGGCGGGGCGTACGTGCTCCTCGGGCCGCTCACCGGCACGGCGAGCCTCTCCACGGCCGACGCGCTGCTCGTGGGCGAGAGCGCGGGCGACGCCGCCGGCTGGGCGGTCGGGGCCGCGGGCGACACCGACGGCGACGGCACGTCGGAGGTGCTCGTCGGCGCCACGGGCAGCGACGGGGGCGGCTCCGGCGCCGGGCGCGCGTACCTGCTGGAGGGGCCGCTCTCCGGCACGGTCGACCTCTCGGCCGCGCGGGCGCTCCTCACCGGCGAGGACGCGAGCGACGCCGCCGGCTACGCCGTCGCCGGGGCCGGGGACACCGACGGGGACGGCCTCTCCGACGTGCTCGTCGGCGGCGTGGGCAGCTCCACCGACACGGGCGCCGCGTGGCTCCTCCTCGGGAGCTTCTCCGGCTCCATCGACCTCTCGGCGGCCGACGCCACGCTCACGGGCGCCGCGGCCGGCGACGCCGCGGGCACCTCCGTCGCCGCCGCGGGCGACACCGACGGCGACGGCTACGGCGACGTGCTGGTCGGCGCGCCGCAGGCCGACGGCGCAGGCTCCGAGGCCGGCGCGGCCTACCTCGTGCGCGGGCCCGTCACGGACACCGCGCTCTCCGCGGCCGACGCCGTCTTCACCGGCGCCTCCGCCCAGGACCGGGCCGGCACCTCCGTGGGAGGCGGCGGCGACGCCGACGGCGACGGGCGGGCCGACGTGCTGGTCGGCGCGTACTACGAGAGCTCGGCCGGCACCGGCGCGGGCGCCACCTACCTCCTCTACGGCTCGCTCTCGGGAACCGTGTCGCTCGGCGCGGCGGACGCCGTGCTCCGGGGCGAGTCCGCCCGGGACGCCGCCGGCCGCCACGTGGGCTTCGCCGGCGACGTCGACGGCGACGGCTTCGACGACCTGTGGACCGGCGCCACGGGGTACAACTCGGGCGCCGGGGCCGTCTACGTGGTCCGTGGGGGAGGGGGCTGAGCCGCGGGGTCAGTCCCCCGCCGTGTCGCCCGTGTCCGCGCCCGTATCGCCCGACGAACCACCGGTGTCCGGCGGCGGGTCCTCGTAGAGGAACGCCGAGGTCGCCTCGAACTCGAGCACGAGCGAGAGGTCGGGGCACACGCCCGCGTCGTCCGGGCGCAGGTCCGCGGAGGCGCGGAGCATGTCGATCGCGAGGTCCTTGATGTCGATGTCGTCCCGCGGCTCGAGGATCTCGATGATCTGCTCGATGGCGAAACCCCCGCCGAGGTAGCCCGTGGCCCCGCCGAGCTCGTCGAGCGTGACCGAGAGCGCGACGTCGTGCAGCTCGAGCCCGAAGGAGATCTCGAAGATCTGGATCGGGATCGTCAGTGAGAGCCCGTGGGCCTCGACCGTGCCGTCCACCATCGAGAGGCCGTCCGCGCGGCTCTCGGGCACGCTGGGGTCCCGGTCGAAGGTCTGCCCCGAGAGGATCACGCCGTCCGTGCCGAGCCGGGGCGTGCCCTGGCCGCCCACGATCTCGAGGTTGACGCAGCTGTCGCTCGCCCGGTCGTCCACGTCCTCGAGCTCGAACAGCACCAGCACCCGGCCGGCGTCGATGGCGTCCTGCAGGAGCCCCTCGAGCGCGGCGCCCTCGCTCGCCTCGAGGATGGGGATGAAGGAGGAGAAGACGTTGTCGATGCCCTCGACGCCGTTCGGGTCGACGAGGTCCTCCTGGAAGCAGCCCTCGGGGTCGTCCGCGTCGCTCACGTGCCCGTCGAGATCGAAGCCCCGGGACACGCCGTCCGCGCGCCGCGCGAAGCTCATGCGGCGGACGACGACCACGCGCGTGTCGTCCACGGCGTCGCAGGGGACGTCCACCGGCGCGGCGACCTCCTCCGGCGCGGTGCACGCGAGCGCCCAGAGCAGCATCACGCCTCGATCTCCGAGAGGCCGTCGTCCACTTCGCCGTCGCCCTCGCCGTAGGTGGCGGCGTCGATGTCCATCGCGCGCACGAGCGTGAGCATCACCTTGCTGGCGTTCTCGGCGGTGTAGGAGCGGTAGTGGTAGCCCGTGCGCAGCGCGCCGCAGCCGCCGCCGGCGACGACGATCGGCATGTCCTCGACGGAGTGGGTGCGGCCCTCCGACACCTCCGAGGTGGCGAGGATCACGCAGTTGTCGAGCAGCGTCCCCTCCGCCTCGGGGATGGAGTCGAGCTTCTCCACGAGGTAGGCGAGCTCCTCCATGATCTGCACGGTGATGTCGTTCACCTCGGGCTGCTCGCCGCCCTCGTTGTGGGTGAGCGTGTGGTGGCCGGCGCTCGTGCCGTCGTAGAGCACGTCGCTCACCGGGTCGCTGAACCAGTGGCCGAAGACGCGGGTCTGGTCGCAGGCGAGCGCCATGGCGAGCAGGTCGCACATCGCGCGGTTGCGCGCCGAGGCCTGGGGGCGCCCGTCGACGTCGGGGTACTCGGGGAGCGGCTCCTCGGGCAGCGCGCAGCTCTCGAGGTCGGGCGGGTCCTCCTGGAGGCGGGCGAGGCGCTGCTCGAGCTCGCGGATGCCGTCGAGGTGCTGCTCGAGCCGCACGCGGTCGGCGGCGCCGACGCGGCCCTGCAGCGTGGTGAGGTCGCCCATCACCGCGTCGAGCACGCTGCGCCGGAGGCCCAGGGACGGGTCGACGAGGCCGTCTTCGCCGGGGAGCCGGAAGCCCGCGCCGAACACGCGCTCGAACAGCGCGTAGGGCGAGCTCTCGGGCGGGTTGCGGTTGTTGGGGCCGAGGTAGGAGAGGCCCTCCGCGCCCGTCGCGCTGGTCTGGAGCGAGCTGTAGATCGTCTCGCCGCCGATGGCCTCGGCGATGACCTGGTCCACCGAGGGGAGCGCCCAGGTGGTCGAGCCGCCGCTCTCGATGGGGGCCGCGCCGGAGAGCAGGCCCACCGCGCCGGAGGTGTGCGGGTAGACGTTGCCCGTCTTGACCGCCATGCCGCTCACGACCGTGATCTTGTGCTTCACGTTCGCGAGCGGGGCGAGCTCCTCGGAGAGCTCCCAGCTCTCGCCCTCGCCGGTCGGGAGCCACTTGTCGGGCCGGTTGCCGTTGCCCCAGAAGAAGACCCCGAAGCGCCGCGGGATCACGCCCCCGCACGTGGCGTTCGCCTTGCGGGTGAGATCGAGGAACGCCTCGAGGGGCGGCAGGCCCACGGTGACGACCGCGCCGCCGAGGAGGCCGCGGAGCACCGTGCGCCGCCCGATCGGGCGCCCGTGCAGGTGGAAGCGGCTGCGCCAGCTCATTCGACCACTCCGGCCGTGCGGAAGCCGGGGCTCGTCGCCACGTCCGCGAGCAGGGCCTTCACGCGGTAGCCGGACTCCGCGAAGCCGTCGGCGTGCCAGCGCACCAGCTCGTCCTCCCCGTCCTCCTCGAGCGTGCGGGCCGTCGCGTAGCGGTACACCGTCTTCGCGAGGCAGGGGCCGAGCGCGGAGTGCTCGGAGACGACGCGGCCGAGGTCCATCGCGTCGGCGAACGAGTCGCCGTCGAGCACGCCGCTCGGGTCGATGGTGGCGCCGTTCTCGGTGAGCCGCCATGCGCCGAGGCCGTCGAAGTTCTCGAAGCCGAGACCGATGGGGTCGGTGAGCTGGTGGCAGCTCGCGCAGGTGGGGTCGCTCATGTGCACCGCGAGCCGATCGCGGAGGGTGGGGGAGGTCGTGTCCGCCTCCGGGATGGACGTGTCCAGGTCCGCAGGCGGGGGCGGGATCGGCTGGCAGAGCAGGATCTCGCGGATGAACTTGCCGCGGAGCGTCGCCGACGTGGACGTAGGGTCCGACTGGAGCGCGAGGAAGCTCGCCTGGCCGAGGAAGCCGGCGCGGCCGCCCTCCGCGTCGAGCACGGTCTCCCCAAAACCCTCCCGCGTGGGCGCCCGTACGTTGTAGAGCGCGGCCAGCACGGGGTCGAGGTGCGTCCGGCGCGTGGTGAAGAAGGTCCGCCAGTCCTCGTCCGCGAACACGACAGACTCGGCGCCGAGCAGCGTCTCCTCGCGGGCCGACGGGCCGAGCTCCGGGCTCATGTGCGTGAAGATCGTGGCGTCCTTGCTCAGCTCGTCGAGCGCGTGCAGCTCGAGCATCTCGGTGAAGAAGGCGCGGACGCCCTCCCGCGCGCGCTCGTCGGCGAGGAGCCGCTCCACCTCGGCCCGCAGGCCCTCGTCCGTGACCAGCGTGCCGGCCTCGCCGGCGTCCAGGAGCGCGTCGTCCGGGGTGGTGTTCCAGAGGAAGAAGGCGAGCCGCGTCGCCATCTCCACGCTCGTGTACCGCCGCCGCGTCGCGTCCTCGGGGTCGGCCTCGCCGAGCTCCACCCGGTAGAGGAAGTGCGGGGACTGGAGGATCGCGGCGAGCGCGTAGATCGCGCCGGCGTCGGTGTCCCCGAGGGTGGTGGCGGCCGCGTCGCCCAGGGCCACCACGGCGTCCACCTCGGCGTCGGAGAGGGACCGGCGCCATGCGCGGCGGCCGAACGCCGTCACGAAGGCGCGCAGGCAGCCGTCGGCGGTGGGGTCGCACCCCACGACTGCCTGGGTGCGCGCATCGTCCGCGAGCACCTGCTCCGCGAGCGAGAACGCCGCGTCCTCGTACTGCTCCACGCCCACCGACGAGATCGTCGTGGCGGCCGCGCCGACGGCGTAGAGCCCGTCCACCGCGGTGTCGGGCTCGAGGCTGTTGGGGAGCACGAGGCCGTCGCCCAAGAGCTCCCCGATCACGTTCCGGTACTGGTCCTGGGTGAGGCGCCGGAGGGACGGCGCGGCCGGCGCGACCGCCGGAGCGGGCCCGCGCGCGGTGGGCGCCTTCTCGCTGGGCTCGGGCTCGCAGCCCACGAGCGCGCCGAGCCCCGCGACGAGGAGCAGGAGGCAGGGCGAGGTGCGGAGCGCGAGCACGGCGGAGCGGAGGATACCAGCGGCGAGGCGGCGCGTGCGCGACCGGGCTCACCATCGTGCGCGAGAGGACCCCCCACGCGCTTGCCGGCAGCGTGCCAGCGCAACACGTTGGGTCCATGTGGTCCTTCTCCACCCCCAAGATGATCGCGGCCGCCGACGCGCTGCCGGGGCGCGCGGAGCCCTTGGCCGTCCCCGACCGCCACTTCGTGCTCGGGAGCCGGCTCGCGCCGCCGTTCCCCGAGGGCACGGCGCTCGCCTGCTTCGGCATGGGCTGCTTCTGGGGGGCCGAGCGGAAGTTCTGGACGCTCCCGGGCGTGTACTCCACGTCGGTCGGCTACGCCGGCGGCTTCACGCCCAACCCGACGTACAAGGAGGTCTGCTCCGGGCGGACCGGCCACACCGAGGTCGTGCGCGTGGTGTTCGAGCCCCCGAAGCTCGCCTACGAGGAGCTCCTCCGCGTCTTCTGGGAGAACCACGACCCGACGCAGGGCATGCGGCAGGGCAACGACGTCGGCACGCAGTACCGCTCCGCCATCTACGCGACCACCGACGCCCAGCGCGTGGCGGCGGAGGCGTCACGCGAGATGTATCAGCGTGTGTTGACCCAGGCGGGCCACGGCAAGGTGACCACCGAGATCGCGCCGGCCGGCCCGTTCTACTACGCCGAGGCGTACCACCAGCAGTACCTGGCCAAGAACCCGGACGGCTACTGCGGGATCGGCGGCACCGGCGTCGCCTGCCCGGTGGGCGTCAAGGTCTGACCGAGCGCCGGCGCGCGAGGAGCAGCGCGACCAGGCCGAGGGCGCCGACCGGCGCGGCGTCGCCCGTCGTCGAGCAGCCGCGGGCGGGCGTCGGCTCGTCGGAGGCGCAGGCCCGCACGGCGGGATCGCGGTCGTCGCAGTCGAGCGGGAACGCGACGCCGTCCTCGTCGGCGTCGTACTCCGTGGCGGGATCGCAGTCCTGGTCGATCCCGTCGTACCAGTGCTCCGCGTTGGCCGGCGAGACCGCCGCATCGTCGTCGTCGCAGTCGGCGCCGCCCCAGGCGGACGAGTCGAAGCCGTCCCGGTCGCGATCCCAGTCGGACCAGCCGTCGCAGTCCTGGTCGACGCCGTCGTACCAGCTGTCCTCCGCGGCGGGGGAGACCTCCGCGTCGGTGTCGTCGCAGTCCGCGCCGCCGCCGAGCTCGGCGTCGAAGCCGTCGCCGTCGGCGTCGAAGTCGGAGCCGCCGTCGCAGTCGCCGTCCCGCCCGTCGTACCAGGCCTCCTCGGCGCCGGGGTGGACCTCGGGGCGCAGGTCGTCGCAGTCGGTGCCGCCGAGCTCCATCGCGTCGAAGCCGTCGCCGTCGGCGTCCGCGTCGGAGCCGCCGTCGCAGTCCTGGTCGACGCCGTCGTAGGGCACCTCGGGTGCGCCGGGCCAGGCGTCGGGATCGGCGTCGTCGCAGTCGCCGCCGCCCGCGTCGAGCGCGCGGTGGCCATCGCCGTCCTGGTCGAAGTCGTCGTCGCCGGCGCAGTCCTGGTCGACCCCGTCGTACCAGACCTCGGGGCGGCCCGTCGCGACCGCGGGGTCGGTGTCGTCGCAGTCGAGCCCGCCGTCGCCGCGGCGGAGCTGACCGTCGCGGTCCTGGTCGAAGTCGGAGGCGCCGTCGCAGTCCTGGTCGACGCCGTCGTACCAGGACTCCTCCGCGCCGGGGAGCACGGCGGCGTCGGTGTCGTCGCAGTCGAGGCCCCAGCCCGTGGCCGCCACGCCGTCGCCGTCCTGGTCGAAGTCGTCGTCGCCGGCGCAGTCCTGGTCGACGCCGTCGTACCAGGTCTCCGGCGCGCCGGGGTAGCTCGCGTCGTCGGTGTCGTCGCAGTCCCCCGTCCAGAGGCTCGCGCCGTCGCCGTCGGCGTCGTCCTCCCAGGTGCGGATCGTCGACGGGCTCCCCCAGAGCCACTCGATGTCGTCGCCCCCATCCGCGCAGGCCCCGGCGCCGTACCAGCCGGCGCCGTCGATCTCGACCGCCACGTAGAGCCAGGCGGGCACCTCCCCCGCGGGGACGGACCCGGTCCAGTTTCCCGCTCCGTCGCCGCAGAGCGACCAGCTCCCGTCGGGGCCCACGAGGTCGACCGCCAGGACGTGGCCGTCCCGATCGACGGGAAAGCTGACCGAGGCCTCGAGGTCGAGGGTCACGGGGGTGTCGAGCGCGTCGCCCAGCCCGCCGAGCTGGTGGCCGCCGGCCGACCACGCGATGGTCATCGGCAGGGCGGGCCCGGTGGTGACGTAGGTGCGCCGCTCGCGGATGGCGTCGTGGAGCGTGGACCGGTCGAAGCTGGCGGAGGCGTCGAGCACGGCGACGGTGAGGCCGCCGCCGTACAGGTGGGTGGGCTGCTCGGTGTCGGTGCCGCACACGTCGCCGGGGCGGGTGTCGTGGGAGTCGGTGCCGCCCACGAAGCCGAAGCTCAACCCGTAGCGGTCGGGATCGAGCGCCGAGTGGACCGTGAAGTCCTCGTAGATGCCCTCGCCCGGGGTGTCGTAGCCGTCGTCGTGGAGGCTGCTGCCGTGCTCCGAGTAGACCTCGACCGCCGGCTCCCACGTGGGGTCGTGGCAGCTCCAGTCGTTGTGCATCGGCATCTGGACGGCCGGGTGGTGCGGGATGAGCATCGCGTCGCCGAAGCTGGTGGAGAGCCCGTCCATCCAGGTCCAGATGTCCTCGCACGCCCCCACGGTGGACGTGGTGCCTGGGCGCATGTCCACGAGCGTGAGGCCGGAGACCGTGGCGTCGTCGCCGAACAGGAGGAGCGTCTTGTGGCCGAGCCGCTGGTCGGTGCCGCGGATCGTGAACCAGACCTCGGCCCCGGGGATGGTGACGAAGCCGCCGCTCGGGTCGTTCGCGGCCACCACCCGCGCGTTGAGGTCCGCGAACTGGGCGGCGGTGAGCGCCGCCGTGCCGTTGACGTGGTCGGTGATCGCCACGAAGTCGAGCCCGTTGTCCCGGGCCGTGCCGAACACGTCGGCGAGCGCGCCGCAGCTCCCGTCGCAGTCGCCGAGGTCGGAGGCGCCGGCGTCCCCGGAGTAGCCGGTGTGGGCGTGCAGATCGCCGAGGTAGTAGACGCCGTCCCCGAAGGGCTCGGCGGCGCGCGCGGCCAGCGGGACCGCGAGCAGGGCGAAGAGCGCTCCGTAGGCCTGGGGTCGCATGATCGCGCGCATGCTACCCCGAATTCGGTGAGCCGTCGCGCAGCTTGCGCACCGGCGGCGCCGCTACGATCACGCTAGGTGGGGGCAATGGGTCTCCGGGATCGTCTCAAGCAGGGGTTGAAGCAGGCGCTCGGCGTGCCGCCCGGGGGTGGCGCGCATCCGAGAGCGGCCGGCGATGCGGCGCGTCCGCCCGCGCCGCCCGCCCCCGCGCCGGCCCCCCCGCCCCCCGTCGTCGAGGTGCCGCCCGCCCCGCCGCCCCCCGTCGCCGTGGCGCCGCCGCCCCCTCCGCCCGTCGAGGCTCCCGCCCCCGTCGAGCCCCCCGCGGCCGAGCCCGTCCCGCCCGCGTCGTCGCTCCCGAAGCAGTTCCGCTCCGACGGCGACGCACCCCTGCGCGACGCGCACCTCCGCGCCGCCTTCACCACCACGGACGCGGCGTTCACCGTCCGGCTCCGGAACGAGGACATGGGGCTCGACCTGACCATCCAGTGCGAGCCGGGCGAGTTCGTCCTCGACGCCGCCGACCGCGCGGGGCACGACATCCCCGCCTCCTGTCGCAACGGCGGCTGCCTCACCTGCGCGGGGCGGCTGGTCTCGGGCGAGACGGAGATGGAGGAGCAGTACACGCTGGAGGAGGAGCACGTCGCCAGCGGCTACCGGCTCCTGTGCTGCACCCGCGTCACGAGCGACGCCGAGTTCGTCACCCACCAGCAGGACGAGATCCACTGAACCGCGGGGGCGCACCCCGCCGGAGGAACGATGATCCCAGGCTACGCGTTGGGCCTCACCGAGGTCACGACCGAGGACCTGAAGCGCGCGTTGTTGATGCTCCACCGCGGGGAGCTCGACCTGCCGGTCTCCGCGTGGGGGCTCGCGCGCATCGGGTTGCAACACTGTCAGAACCCGCTGCTCGTGCAGCTCCGCGGCCTCGACGCCGCGGGCGTCCGCGCGGTGCTCACGTGCGTGCTCGCGGAGCGCAAGGCCGTCGCCGACGCCCCGGTCGGGGGCTGACCGCGGCGTCGCAAGTCGGAGCGCTCGTCCGTGCGCGCGTCGAAGGGCAGGGGCATCCTTCCGGATGCGGCGGGAGCGCGTCCGGGCGAGCCGCGCGCGACAGGGTCGTGTAAACCCGGCGACAGTGTTCGCCGTCGCCTGCAACTGGTACCCTTCGGTGGTCGGCCGTCGGATCCACCCGGGAGGAGACCTTGGACCAGGACCGTAGCGCGCAAGGAAGGACGGAGCGGGGTCGCACGCTCGCTGCGCGCGCGGGCTTCTCGCTGGTCGAGGTGATGATCGTCGTCGCGATCATCGGCATCCTCGCGGCGATCGCGGTCCCGAGCTTCCTCGAGATGCAGCTGAAGGCCAAGCGCGCCGAGCTGCCCGCGAACGTGGACGGCATCAAGAGCGCCGAGATCGCCTACGACGCCTCCTTCGACCAGTACCTCGAGCTGCCGCTCAACCCCCGCGACGACAGCGCGCTCGACAAGCTCGCCTGGCGCTTCGAGCGGTCCGACCCCAACTGGCAGTCCATCGGGTGGTCGCCCGACGGCAACATCCGCGGGAACTACCAGGTCGGGCTCAGCGCCGTGGACCACCCGGGCATCGCGTTCCTCGTCACCGCGCGGTCGGACCTCGACGACGACGACGCGCTCTGCGAGTACACCGCCACCGAGCAGTGGAACGCGCGGATCACCGAGCTGCGCGAGTTCCTGTACTGACCGTCAGTAGTGCGGCGGCTTCTCGTACACGAGGTCGGTGCCGTCGTCGGGCTCCTCGCCGCCCGCGGCGCGCGCGGCGCGTAGCTCGGCCAGCTCGGCCCGGAGCGTCACCACCTCGTCCGCGAGCCCGCGCACCACGCCGTCGAGCTCCACCACGTACCTCTCGAGCCACGCGAGCTTGACCTCGATCTCGTCGCGGTCCTGCATGCCGCCTCCCGCCACGGGCTATCCCGGCGGGCCGCCGGGCGGGTAGGCGCGCTTCTCGGCCGCGGCCGAGGTGCGTATGCACTTGTGGGGTGGCGAGGATGAAAGCGAGCTTCGCGGTGGGTCTCCTGCTGTCCGGGTGTGTGGGGGCCGGGGGTGACGGTCCCCGCGGCGGGGGAGGGGGCGGGCCCGACGTCGACTCGGGGGACACGGGCGACACGGGCCCCGACGTCGAGCCCGAGGTCGTCGTCACCGCGTGCAGCGACGGCGACTACCCGACGATCCAGGCCGCGCTGGACGGGGCGCCGGAGGGCGCCGTCGTCGAGGTGTGCGCCGAGAAATTCCTGGAGCAGGTCGTCGTGAGCGGCGGCACGCACACGCTGCGCGCGGAGCCCGGCGCCGTGCTCGACGGGGCGGGGAACCAGGCGCTGGTCGTCACGAGCACCGCCGGTCCCACGACGCTCACCGTCGAGGGCCTGACCATCACGAACGGGTGGAGCGAGCGCGGCGGCGGCGTGTGGTGCGAGTCGGCCACGCTCACCCTCACGGACGTCGACATCACCGACAACGGCGCGCAGAAGGGCGGCGGCCTCGCGTCGTCGGGCTGCATCCTCGCGTTGACGCGGGTGGAGATCAGCTCCAACACCGCCTACGGGGAGGGCGGCGGCGGGCTCGTCGAGGGCGGGGACCTCAGCGTCGTGCAGAGCCGCGTCGCGCTCAACGTGGGCGCCAACGGGGGCGGCCTGCTCGTGCGCGGGGCCACCGGCGGCGTGTCGGACAGCGTCTTCGAGGACAACAGCGGCCACGTGGGCGCCGGCATCTGGTTCGACGGCACGTTCTCGCTGACCCACACGATCCTGCGCCGCAACGTGGCGCTCTACACCGGCGGCGGCTTCGCGCTGGTCGAGGGGAGCGGCGCCATCACGCGGAACGTGGTGTACGAGAACCGGAGCGACGCGGACGGCGGCGGCGGGTTCACCCAGTCGCACACCGGGCTCGTGACGGACAACGACTTCCACGACAACGTCTCCGCCGACGACGCCGGCGGGCTCCGCATGTTGTACGGGGCGGCGGTCGTGGAGCGGAACACGTTCGTGGCCAACATCGCGTCCAGCGGCGACGGCGGGGCGATGAAGGTGTCCCACGCCGGCTGCGAGGTCCGCGACAACGTGTTCGAGGCGAACTCCGCCAGCACGGGCGGCGCCATCGAGGTCGACGACGACATCTCCTACCTCGTGTCCAACACCTTCCGTGGCAACCAGGCCAGCGGCCGCGGCGGCGCCATCCACTTCAACGAGCCGTACTACGACATGGCCATCGAGGACCTGCTCCTCGAGGACAACGTGGCGGGGGACTGCGGCGGCGCGATGGCGATGGACGACGACGGCCTCGCCGAGTCGCCGGAGGACCGGTTCACCGTCACCGCGTCGCACCTCGTGGTGCGCGGCAACGAGGCGGACCAGGGGGGCGCGCTCTGCAGCTTCCACGGCGGGTTCGTGCTCACCAACAGCATCGTGGCCGACAACGTCTCGGGGGGCGCGGGGGGCGCCGTGTACGTCGAGGGCGCCGACCTGACGATCACCAACACGGTGCTGGCCGGGAACGTCGGCGAAGCAGGCACCGTCGCGCTCCGCATGGCAGGGTCGGCGGTGATCACCGACAGCATCGTGGCCGACAACGTCGGCGGGGTGGCGACCGCGCAGGGGGTGTTCCCCGTGTGGCGCTACAACCTGCACCACGACAACGGCTCCCCGGCGTTCGCGGGCATGGCCGACCCCACCGGCGAGAACGGGAACATCGAGGAGGACCCGCTCTTCGTGGACGCGGCCGGCGGAGACTTCCACCTCGGGGCCGGGAGCCCCGGCGTCGACGCGGGGGATCCCGAGCGGTACGACCTCGACGGGAGCCGGGTGGACATCGGGGCGTACGGGGGGATGGGCGGGGGGTGGTGACGCTGCGGCGGCATGCCGCAGGTGGGTGAACGCCACCCGGTGAGAGCGTGACCTCCTCGTCGGCCAACCGGCGCTCGATGCGGTCGGCGAACGTCCGGAGGACGAGGGCGGTCTCGAGCCGCCGCTCCTGGGGATCGGCGGTTGGCCTGACGTGCCGGGACGGCGGGTCAGTCCCCGGGCCAAATCCACACGGCGCCGCGGTTGGAGGCGCTCGTGCCGCCACCGTCGTAGTCGTGGCCGTACGCGCTCATCGCGAGCTCGGCGTCGCCGTCGCCGTCCATGTCGGGGATGGCGGCCACGTCGGTGCCCAGGTAGTCGCCGGCGTAGGTGCCAGTCCAGCGGGCGTCGGCGGTGGCGAGGTCGATCGTACCGGAGGTCGGGCCGTACAGCAGGTAGACGGCGCCGGCGTCAGCGGCGGTGGTGTCGTTCTGGAACGCGGACAGGAGCACGTCGAGGTTGCCGTCGCCGTCAAAGTCCTCGATGGCTACGTCGGCCTCCGTCATCGCGTCGCCCGCCGCCTCACCGATGAAGGTCGTGGCGGCCAGCCCGGTGACCGCGCCGCTGGCGGGGGTGGTGACGAGCCAGGCCGCGCCCGCGCCCGCGCCACCGGAGTCGTTGTCGGCGGCGGTCACGAGGAGGTCGTCGTAGCCGTCGCCGTCGGTGTCCCCGGCGATCTCGACGACGGAGGCGAGGTAGTCGGAGGCCGCGGCGCCGACGATCTTGTGGTCCGCGGAGCTGATGCTGGCGGTGCCGGACACCGGACCGTACACGACGTAGGCGGCGCCCGCGTTCGAGCCGGCGTCGTCGTCGAAGGGCGCGCCGACGACGAGGTCGTCGTAGCCGTCGCCGTCGAGGTCGCCGCCGCCGTCCACCGCCCAGCCGAGGTAGTCCGAGGCGCTCTCGCCGGTGAACGTGGCGTACGGGGAGGCGGCCGTGCCCGAGTAGAGGTACACGGCGCCCGTGCTCCCCGAGTAGGAGCTGTAGCCGCAGACCCAGTCGTCCGCGGCGCCGCCGTCGAGGTCGCCGCCAGGGGCGGCGCGGAGGCACGAGTAGGTGCCGTCGGACGCGGAGACGACGTCGTTCGTGCCCGCGTCGCCGCCGAGGACCACCAGCGTGGTGTACGTCGCCACGTGCAACGCGAGGTCGTCCGTGCCGTCGAGGTCAACGTCGCCGATGTTCCAGGCGCCGCCGCCGTACGTGCCGACGTACGCGGCGTAGGGGTTGCTGTAGGCGAAGCAGTCGCTCGACCGCGCATCGTACGCGCCGCCGGCCACGGGCCCGCAGTAGCCGAACACCGCGCCCGAGTAGCCGCCGGACACGGTCTGCCCGGTCCCGCCCACCACGAGGTCCCCGAGGCCGTCGCCGTCGAAGTCGCCCCCGACGACCGCGGCGCCGTGGTACGCGCTGGCGGTGGTGCCGTAGATCTTCGTGTCGTAGGCGCTCTCCACCGGGTAGTCGCCGGCGTAGTCGCCGCCCGGGCAGACCTCGTCGGCGCCGTCGCAGTCCTGGTCGATGCCGTCCTCGCAGACCTCGGTGTCGGCGGGGGAGATGGCCGCGGAGGCGTCGTTGCAGTCGTCGTCGTTGGTGACGTAGCCGGCGGGGAGGTCGCAGGCGGCGGTGGTGCTGGTGGCGGAGCCGTACGTGTCGCTGTCGGCGTCCCGGTAGAACGTGGACTCGCCGGAGGCGCCGGGGTCGGCGTCGTCGGCGAGGCCGTCGCAGTCCTCGTCGGTGTTGGCGGCGTCGCAGACCTCGGTGTCGGCGGGGGAGATGGCCGCGGAGGCGTCGTTGCAGTCGTCGTCGTTGGTGACGTAGCCGGCGGGGAGGTCGCAGGCGGCGGTGGTGCTGGTGGCGGAGCCGTACGTGTCGCTGTCGGCGTCCCGGTAGAACGTGGACTCGCCGGAGGCGCCGGGGTCGGCGTCGTCGGCGAGGCCGTCGCAGTCCTCGTCGATGTTGGCGGCGTCGCAGACCTCGGTGGCGCCGGGGTTGCGCGCCGCGTCGGCGTCGTCGCAGTCGTCGCAGGCGGCCGTCCCGTCGCCGTCGAAGTCGGCCCAGCCCACCGAGCCATCGCAGTTGTAGTCGGTGGGGTCCGCGCAGTCGTCCTCGGGGGCGGCCGGGTGGATGGCCGCGTCGGCGTCGTCGCAGTCCGTGCCGTCCGTCACGGCGCCGGGGCCCCCCTCGCAGGCGGTCGTCGCCGTGGCCGGGTCGCCGTGGCCGTCCCCGTCGGCGTCCACGTAGAACGTGCCGGCGTCGATCGCGTCCTCGTCGACCTCCCCGTCGCAGTCGTCGTCGACGCCGTCGCATGCCTCGTCCGCGCCCGGGAATGCGGTCGGGTCGGCGTCGTCGCAGTCGTCCGCGCCCTCGACCGCGCCGGAGGGAGCGTCGCACGCCGCCGTGGCCGCGTCGGGATCGCCGTGGCCGTCGGCGTCGGCGTCCGTGTACCAGGTGGGCGCGTCCCCCGCGTCCTCGTCCACGGCCTCGTCGCAGTCGTTGTCGGCGCCGTCGCAGCGCTCGGGCGCGTCGGGGTACACGGTCGCGCGCCCGTCGTCGCAGTCGACCTCGGCGGAGTAGCCGTCGCCATCGCTGTCGACCTTCTGCCCCCCGTTCGATGCGTCGGGACCGCAAGCCGCGGCGAGGAGGAGGAGCGGGAGCAGGCGCACGGGTGTCTCCAGGGTCGCGCCGCTTGGTAGCCGCACGGGCGTCGACCGGCGGCGAACAATCCTGTCCGGTCAGGGGAGCCGGCCGCGAACGCCGCGGGGAGGTCGGGGCTCCACGGAGGTCGGCCGCCTGGACTTCCCCCATGCACCCCACGGCGGGGCCTGGTGAGGCCCCGCGGGCCTCGTCAGGGGAAGCGGTACAGGCGGACGGAGTCCACCCCGCCGTCGTTCGCGTAGAGGCTCACCAGCGCGGCGATGCCGTCTCCACCGAGCGGATCGGGGCCGGCCCAGGCGACGGAGAGGGCCACGTCGTCGGGCCGCTCGATCCGGACGGTCGCCTCGGCGGGCTCGTAGAGCCGGGCCTCGTCCACGGTCCACACCCGCAGCTCCCAGGCGCCGTCGAAGCGCCCGACCGCGAGCATCCGCGTGGGCGCGCCGGACGGGACCGCCCAGATGGAGGCGGTCTCCTCGATGCCGGAGACTCCCAGCGTGACCGCGGTCTCGGTCGCGGACCGCACGGACCCGGGGATCCACCCGGCCACCTCCCCGAACACGACGGGGACGTCCATCCGGCCGTCGCCGTCGACGTCCGTGGGCCGCGTGGCCGGGTCGTGGGCGTCGGAGCCGTAGTAGAAGGCGAAGGCCGCATCCTCGATCAGCGCGCCGTCGTGGAGGTCCGCGCCGGAGAGGACCACGTCGGCGTCGGACCAGCGCGCGACCACGTCGCCGTGGCCGTCCCCGTCGATGTCGCCGAGGTGCTGCTCCCCGTCCCACGAGAGGCGATCCGCCTCCGTGAAGGTGCCCACGAGCCCGGCCCCGCTCACGACGCCGAAGAGGTAGCGGGGGTCCGGGACGCCGTCGCCGTCCACGTCCTGGGCGAAGGGGTCCCGCACCCAGTCGAGCGACGTGTCCCACACCCGCGCGAGGGGGGTGTCGAAGCCGTCCCGCGCGGCCGCGAGCGGGTAGCGCCACGTCTCCGTGTCCGTGCAGACGAACAGCTCCTCGAGGCCGTCCCCGTCGAGGTCCGGGGTCAGGCCCGCCTCCCCGGGAACCAGGGTGCAGGCGTCGACGCAGGCGGGGACCGTGCCGCCGGCGGCCACCCGCGCCGCGTCGAGCACGGCCGTGCTCTCGGGTGTGCTCATCCCCAGGAGCACGAGGTCGCGCGCGCCGTCCCCGTCGACGTCCGCCCACACCGGCGCGCTCGTCCCCGGGAGGTACGGGGCCCGCTCGAAGTAGGAGGTCGTCGCCGTGTCGATGTCCACGAGGCCGGCGCCGGGCTCCGTGCGGAGCCCGTACACGCCCACCGACCACGGGGACGCGGTGGCAAGCGTGATCCACACGCCTCCGTCGGCGTCCGCGCGTGCGCCGGCCCCGCGCCCGGTCATGTCGATCGCCCAGTCGGGCGCCGCGGGGTCGAGCGTGCCCCCGGACACGATCGTCGCTCCCGAGATGCGCGCCGCGGTGTTCGCGACCGCCGCCAGCACCTCGGTGAGCCCGTCCCCGTCGAGGTCGCCGAAGGCCGACAGGTCGCCGAGGGAGTGGATCGAGAACCCCAGCGCGGGCAGGTCCGCGCCGTCCACGTCGCCGGCCGTCGCGTGCACGATGCCGATGCCGTCCCCCGCGTCGACGAAGAGGTCGTCGAGCCCGTCGCCGTCCACGTCGCCGGCGCGCACGGGGCTGTGCACGCCGGTGATGCGCTGCGCGACGTCGTAGCGGGCCGCGAGCAGGTCCGAGGAGTGCCAGACGAGCCAGCCGTGGTCGTCCGACGCGGCGATCTCCCCGAAACCGTCCCCGTCGCGGTCGTCGAGCACGAGGATCTCCGCGCCGACGTAGTCCTCGGCGTAGCTCTCCCGCGTGTCGAACAGCGCGGTCCACACGCCCGCGAGCAGGTCGGCGCCGGAGTACGCGACGAGCGCGCCGCAGTCGAACCAGTCTTCGTCCCAGACCCGCGCCTGCTCGTCCCCGTACAGGACCTCGGCGATCCCGTCCCCGTCGATGTCGTCCCACGCTTCCGAGGCCATCTCGTAGCCCCAGGCGCCCACCCCGTCGGCGGCCCCGAGGACCGCGCCCGGGACGAGCTGGTCCGAGCGCAAGAGGAACCCGTCGTCGTCGCCCATCGCCACGATCTCGGCGCCGCCGTCCCCGTCGAGGTCCCCGAGCACGTCGATGTCCTTCAGCGCGAGCTCCCCGCTGCCGGCGATGGCCACGTCCGCGTCGGCGAACGCGAGCTCCCCGGCGACGGGCCCGAAGTAGACGAGCGCCAGGCCGCGGTCGCGCCCGAAGCGGTCGTCGTCCTCGAGCACCACGATCAGGTCGAGGATCCCGTCCCCGTCGAGATGGCCGGTGCGCGTCGTCGGGTACGGGTCGGTCCCGCTCGGCGTGATGACGAGGTGGGCGTCGTCGAGCGTCCAGTCCGTTGGCGCGGGGGGCGTGGTCTCGCCGCTCTCCCCCGTCTCCGGATCGGCGGTCTCGCCCGTCTCCGTGTCCTCGTCCGCCGAGTCGTCGGCCCCCGTGTCGAGCGCCCCGGTCTCGTCGTGGTCGGGCTTCGTCGTGTCCTCGGGCGCGCACGCGAAGAGGAGCAGCAGCATGGGGCCACGGTAGCGCCGCCACCGCGGAGGCGCACGGTCATTCCTCCGGCGTGCGCCGCGCCTCCGCCGCGAGCGCGTCCACCAACGCGGCCAACGCCGCGTCCTCCCCCGCGCCGCGAACGATGGGCTCCCCGCCCACGACGCGCGCGCTCACCGCGCCCAGCGGGACGCGCAGCGCCGCCAGCCCCTTGCGGCCCCGCTCCGCGGCCGGCGTGGACGCCGTGATCCCGACGACCTTGCGCTCGAGCTCGCCCGACCCGATGACCCAGTCGATCGCGTTCTTCAGCGCCCCGGGCAGGCTGTGGCCGTACTCGGGCGAGGCGACGAGGAGCGCGTCACACCGCGCGAGGGCCTCGCGCCAGCGCGCCACCGCCGCGGGGACCTCGCCGGCCGCCTCCAGGTCCGGGTTGAAGAGCGGGAGCGCGCCGATCCCCTCGAAGAGCGTGACGACGACGCGCTCGTCGGACCGCGCCACGGCCTTGCGGAGCAGCGTGAGGTTCCCGGACTGCGCCTGGAGGCTCCCGCAGACGGCGAGGATGTGGATGGGGGGCATCGGACCTACGGCCCCGCCGCGTCGGGGGCTGCCGCGACGAGCGCGTCCGCCAGCCTGCGCCCGAGCTCCCGGTAGCCCGCCGCCGTGAGGTGCAGGTAGTCGGGGCCCATCAGGGGAGGGGAGGCGAGGCGCCAGCCGAACGCCGCGCCGAAGCCGCCCATCGCGGCCTGCATCGACCAGGTCGCGCAGCCGAAGGCCGCCGCCTCCTCCGACTGGACGCGGGTGACCCACTCGATGTGCGGCCAGGCCGCGTAGACGGCCCCGCGCACCTTCTGGCCGCGGTCCGGAGGCGCCACCAGCACGCACGCGGCGTCCGGCTCGACGCGCCGCAGCTTGGCGAGCATCGCCCGGAGCTGCTCGCGGTAGCGGTCGGGGGTGGTGCCCGGGGTGTTGGTCTCGTTCGTGCCGTACTCCACGAGCAGGAGGTCGGGCGCGCGGCGGTCGAGCAGGGCGGCCATCAGCGGCTCGTCCCACGCGAGCCAGGCGCCCGCGGTTCGCCCGCCGACCCCCAGGCCGTCGAAGCCGACGCCCGGAGACTCCCGGTCGAGGTGGACCCCGAACAGGGCCACGTCGCCCTCGACGGCGAGCGAGAGGCGGTGGGGACCGTCGGGCACGCGCAGGCGGAGGGCCCCGGGGCCCGGCGCGGCGTCGGCGGTCGCGACCTCCACGGGCGGGGCCGCGTCGACCTGCACGCGCACGGTGCCCCCGCCGGGCTGGCGCAGGTAGTGGAGCTCGAACGCGGAGACGCTCGTGCCCGGCGGCGTCTGCACCCACATCGTGGCGCCCGTCCCGCCCTCCACGCGCAGGCCGGCCCAGCCGTACCGCCCGTCCTCCCGCCCGGTCCGGGTCCGCTCGTGCACGGCGCGCCACGCGCCCGAGGCGCACCACTCGAGGTCTGCCGGCGACCAGGTGGCCCAGGGTGGGGCCGGCGCGACGAACCCGCGCCCGGCGTCCCCGTAGCGGGCCTGGAGCCCGCGCCGGACGGCGCTCGGGAGCGCGTCGGCCGCCGTGAGCGAGTCGCCCCACATCGACACCCGCACCGGGCGGGTGGAGGCGGCGGCCAGCGCGTCCGCGACGCGGCGGATCCCCTCCGGGCTCCCCCCCAGCGGCACCGCGGGGAGCGCCGCGAGGGACACCGGCGTGGTCACCCGGTCGCGCAGCTCGGCGGGGAGGTCGGCGTTCGGCGCCCCGGGCGTCGTGTCGACGCGGAGCATCCCACGGGTGCGGGGATCCTCGACCTCGGCGCGCTCGCCGGGGGCCGGGGGCGGCGGGAAGGTCGCCGTCGTGGCGCAGCGGTCCGCGGGCGGGCCGGCGGCGTCGGGGACGTCCACCGTCCGCACCCAGGGAGGCTCGGCGGCGAAGGCCCGGAGGGCGGCGACGAGGACGACGAGCACGCGGGCGACTCCCTCGCAAAGATACCCCCGGCCGGGGCAGCCGTCCGCACGCACGGCTATGATGCCCCCCTTGTCGGCCGGCTGGCGTCGGCCCGCGTCGCCCCGGGATCCGCCGCATGACCTTCGTCCAAGCCGAGTTCCTCGCCTTCTTCGCGATCGTGTTCGCCCTGTATTGGGGTGTGCGCGCGCGGGTGGCGCAGAACCTGCTCCTGCTCGTCGCGAGCGCGCTGTTCTACGGGTGGGTGCACCCCTGGTGGCTCGTCCTGCTCTACGTCGCGGCGCTGCTCGACTACGGCGCGGGCATCGCCATGGAGAAGTGGCCCACGCACAAGAAGGCCGTCCTGGCCGTCAGCGTGACCGCCAACCTCGGGCTCCTCGGCTACTACAAGTACTTCGACTTCTTCGTGGAGAGCACCGCCGCCGCCCTCACGGCGCTGGGGGTGTCCAACTCGCTCACGCCGCTGGGGATCCTGCTCCCCGCGGGCATCTCCTTCTACACGTTCCAGTCGATGGCCTACTCCTTCGACGTGTACCGCGGCGAGCTGAAGCCACGGCGGAACCTGCTCGAGTACCTCCTCGCGGTGAGCTTCTTCTGTCACCTCGTGGCGGGGCCGGTGCAGCGCGCGAGCAACCTGCTCCAGCAGGCGGAGGAGGACCGCAAGTTCGATTGGGGCAACGTGCGCGACGGCTTCGCGCTCGCGATGTGGGGCGCGTTCAAGAAGGTCTGCGTCGCGGACACCATCTCGCCGTACGTCGACAAGATGTTCTCGGTCGACGCGCCCTCCACGTCGATGGTCGTGGCGGGGACGCTGGCGTTCTCGCTCCAGATCCTGGCCGACTTCTCCGGGTACACCGACATCGCGCGCGGCACGGCCCGGATGCTCGGTTGGGAGCTCATGGAGAACTTCCGCCACCCCTACCTCGCGACGAACCCGTCCGACTTCTGGAACCGCTGGCACATCTCCTTCTCCAGCTGGATCCGGGACTACGTCTACATCCCCTTCGGCGGGTCGCGCGGCAGCTTCTGGTTCAGCACGCGCAACACGTTCGCGGCCATGGTGCTCTCGGGCATCTGGCACGGCGCGTCCTGGAACTTCGCGCTCTGGGGCGCCTACCACGGCGCCCTGCTCACCGGCTATCGCCTCGTCGTGCCGCGTCTCCCCAAGGCGTGGAAGGGGATGCCCGGGTCGCGGATGGTCGCGATCGTGATCATGTTCGGTTTCACCTGCTTCGGTTGGTTCCTCTTCCGGGAGTTGGAGGTGACACGCATCGTCGCGCTCCTGAGCCAGGACCCGCTCGCGTCCACGCCGGAGCAGAACCTCGCCGCGGCGGTCGTCGTCGCGATGACGCTGACGCTGGCCACCCCGCTCTTCCTCGCGCTCGCCGCCGAGCGCTGGCTGATCCCGACCCTGCGTGCCTCCCCCTGGTACCTCCCCGTCCAGACCGCCGCCTGGGCCGCCTTCGGCCTCGGCATGTTCACGTTCGCGCGCATGTCCGCCAATGACTTCATCTACTTCCAGTTCTAGGCTCGCCGCGCTCGTCGCGGTGCTGGCCCCGGCCGCGATCGTGGGCGCGGCGTTGGGGCTGTTGGGCCGCCCCGACGAGGACGCCGCCGAGGCCCCGATCCCGGCCGAGCTCGCGGTGTGCCTCCAGGCCGCCGAGCGCGCCGACGACGGCGTGATCGTCGTCGGCAACTCCAAGTCCGGCACGGACATCGATCGCCCGACGCTCGCGAAGGCCATCGGCGTGGCGACCGTCGAGAAGATCGGCGGTCCGGGCTCCGCGGCGCCCCTCTGGTACGCCGCGCTGGAGCGCTGCGTGTTCGAGGAAGGGCACCGGCCGAAGCTGGTGATCGTCTACGGCACCGCGGGCGCGATGCTCCGCGCCACGCTCGACAGCGAGTTCGAGCGCCTGCTGGTCGCGCCCTACCTGGGCGAGAGCGAGCCCGTCCTGGAGGCGAAGGTGTTCGGCGGGGAGGCGTCGAGCCCCTTCTGGAGCCGCGTGCGCACGCGCAAGACGACGCTCGTGCTCGCCCTGCAGCACGGCGTGCGCGACCTCGTGTCCGGGCTCTTCTTCGCGGCGCCAAAGGGCGGGGGGCTCCTGGCCGACGGGCGCGCCTACGCCGAGCCGGCCCTCGAGAAGGTGCTCGGCGCCGACGCGACCGCCGACGCCGTCGCCCGGCACCGCGCCATCCCCGTCGCCGAGGCGGGCGCCGACGCGATCGCGGCGCGGGACACCACCGTGGCCGCCACGCTCGTCCCCGACCTCGTGGCCCTCGCGCGCGCCGCCGGGACGCGGATCGTGTTCGTGCAGGCCCCGGTGTCGCCGGCCAAGGCGGAGACCTACGACAAGGCCGACCCCGCCCTGGTTCGCGAGCTGGTCGCCACGTTCAACGCGGAGGGCGCCGGCTTCGTCGACCTCACCACGCTCGATCTGCCCGCGTCCGCCTACGGGGACGGCATCCACATGAACAGCGCCGGCCGGGCCCGCGTGACCGCCGCGCTCGGCGAGCGGCTCCGCGCCCTCGACGCGCTCGCCGCCGACGCCTTCCCCGCCGCGCCGCTGCCCCGCGTGCCCGCGGAGGTGCGTCGCGACGGCACGCCCCCCGCGCTCCCCACGCCCGGCGAGCCGAAGCGCGGCCCCTGGACGTGCGGGTGGCAGATCGGCCTCCCGGGCCTCGCGGGCATCTCCGACAGCGTGCTCGCGCGGCTGGGCGTCGGCCAGGTGTCCCCGCTGCGGCTGTTGGAGGACGGCGCGCCGCTCGCGCCCCACGGCACCCGCGACGAGTTCGACCTCGCCTGCGCCGGCGCCTTCAACCACCAGAACGGGGCGATCAAGTTCTCGCCCCGCGGCGGCCCGGCGGACGTCGTGCCCTCCCGCACCTACACGGTCGGGCTCTCCGACGAGCTCCCGCTCCGGGACCCGTTCGGGCGCGAGGCGTGGTGGGTGTACCCGGGCACCACGCTGCGCGCCGACGCGGCGGAGGGCTGGGCGGATCCGGTCGACGGCTTCGCCGTGCGCGTCGAGGCCGTGGTCGCCATCCCCGGCGCGTCCCCCGCCACGTTGTCGTGGGAGGGCGGATCGGCGCCCGTCGTCGCGGAGGGGATCGACGGCGAGGCCACCGTTGCCGGGCCCGCGCCCGAAGGCCCCTGGAGCGTCGAGGTCCGCTCGCCCCCCGACGGGCCCTGGCTCCTCGTGCGGCGCGTGGTCGCCGGCACCTCGGCCGCGCCCTGGTACCTGGTGGGCGCCGCGGACGCGGGCCGCACCGTGGACCTCCTCAAGGGCGACGTGGCCTACGCCGGGGCGCCGCCCGCGATCGGCTCCCTCGGGCGGATCTTCCCCGCGAAGGACGGCGGCTGGCGCATCGAGGCGGACGCCCTCGGCGTCCCGAACGGCGAGGAGGTGGCGCGGATGTCGGGCATCTCGGCCTGCTCCCCCCTGACGATCGCCGAGGACGGCGTCCCGCTCCCCGCCCCGAACACCGCGCCGCGGCTCGTGCTGGAGACCCCCGGCGCCTGGCAGCACACCGCCTTCGGCGTCCGCTTCGTCACCGTGGACGGCTCCTCCCCCCTGGAGAACGGCCGCGCCTACACCGCGCACCTCGACCCCGCGCGCAAGTGCCGGTCGGCCTGGTGGCTCTACCCGGGGGACGTGGCGCGCTTCACCCTCCCGGCCCGGCGCCTGGGGACGTTCTCGCGCGGCGCCACGCGGCTCGAGCTCACGGCCGCCGCGCTCGGCGACGCCGGCACCAGCGCCCTGACCGCGCGGGTCCTCGTCGGCGACGAGGAGCACTTCGCCGGGACGGCGCCGCTCGCGGGCATCGACCGGGCGCCCCCGTCGTGGACGCTCGCCCGGGCGGTCCTCCCGACCTCCCCCGACCTCACCGTCGAGCTCTCCGTCCCCGCCGACGGCCCCTTCACCCTGATCACCGCCCTGGCGCTCTTCGAGCCGGGCCGACCCGCGTTCCCGGCGGTCGGCGCGGCGGACGCGACCCGGGGCGCCGGGAGCGCGCCATGAGCCGCCGGCTCGCCGCGATCGTGGCGGTGCTCGCCCCGGCCGCGATCGTGGGCGGCGTCCTGGGCTACCTGGGCCGCGCGGACACCCCCGCCGGGGAGGCGGAGGTCCCGGAGGCGGTCGCGTCCTGCGTGCGGATGGTGGAGCGCACGGGCCGCGACGTCATCGTCGTCGGCAACTCGAAGATCGGCACGGACATCGACCGCGTCGCGCTCGCAAAGGGGCTCGGCGTGAAGGCCGTGGGCGCGGTGAGCCTGCCCGGCTCGAGCGCGCCCTACTGGTACGCCGCGCTCGAACGCTGCGTGTTCGACGAGGGGCACCACCCCCGCCTCGTCGTCGTGTACGCGACCGCCGGCTCCATGTTGCGCACCACGCTCGACAGCGAGCGCGAGCGCCTCGCGATCGCCCCGTTCCTCGGGGAGAGCGAGCCCGTGCTGGACGAGAAGGTCTTCGGCGGCGCGCGCGCCAGCCCCTTCTGGCAGCGCGTCGGGAGCCGCAAGACCGAGGCCGTCCTCGCGCTCCAACACGGCGTGCGGGACCTCGTCGCCGGGCTCTTCTTCGCGCCCCCGGGCGACGAGGGCGTGCTGGCCGCCGGGCGCGCGTACGCCGAGCCCGCGCTGGAGAAGGTGCTCGGCGCCGACGCCGGGGAGGACGCCGTCACCCGGCACCGCGCCATCCCCATCGCGGAGGATCGGGCGGGCGCCGGGGCCGCGCGCGACGCCACGATCGCCGGCACGCTCGTCCCCGACTTCGTGGCCCTCGCGCAGGCCCGCGGCACGCGCATCGTGTTCGCCCGGGCGCCCGTCGCGCCGTCGAAGGTCGACAGCTACGAGGTCGTCGATCCCACGCTCCTGCGCGAGCTGGTCGTCACCCTGAACGAGCGCGGCGCCGGCTGGCTCGATCTGACCGGCATCGGCCTGCCCGGGACGGCCTACGGGGACGGCGTGCACATGAGCCCGGCGGGCAAGGTCCAGCTCACCGCCACGCTCGCCGAGCGCCTCCTCGACCTCGATGCCCTCGGCGCCGCGCCGTTCGCGCCCGCCCCCGTCCCGCGCGCCCCCGCCACCGTGCGCCGCTCGGGCGCCCCGCCCGCCGTGCCGACCCCCGGCGCCCCCACGCGCGGCCCCTGGGACTGCGGCTGGCAGCTCCCGCTGCGCGGGTTCGCCGGCCTCTCCGACAGCGTGCTCGGCCGCGCCGGCGTCGGCTCGGTCTCGCCGCTCGTGCTGTACGAGGACGGCGTGCCGCTCCAGGCCCACGCGAAGCGCGAGGCCTTCGACCTCGCCTGCGCCGGCGCCTTCAACCACCAGGGCAACGCGCTGAAGTTCTCGCCGAGCGGCGGCCCGGCGGACGTCGTCCCGTCGCGCACCTACACGGTCGGCCTCTCCGACGAGCTCCCCCTGCGGGACCCCGCCGGCAACGAGGCCTGGTGGGTCTACCCGGGCACCACGCTCCGCGCCGAGGCCGCGGAGGGGTGGGACGCGCCGCTCGACGGCTTCGCGTTGCGCGTGGAGGCGCTCGTCGCCATCGAGGGAGCGAGGCCCGCCACGTTCGCGTGGGAGGCGGGCGAGGCCCCGATCGGCGCCGACGGCTCCGCGACGCTCGCCGGTGGGTCCCCCGCGGCGTCGTGGTGGGCCGAGGTCCGCTCCCCGCCGGACGGCCCCTGGCTGCTCGTGCGGCGCGTCGTCGCGGGCACGGAGGACGCGCCCTGGCACCTCCTCGGCAGCGCCGATACCGGGCGCGCCGTCGACCTCTTCAAGGGCGAGGTGGCCTGGGCCGCGGAGCCTCCACCCGTGGGCGCCCTCGGGTCCGTCGAGCCCGCGAAGGACGGCACGTGGCGCATCGACACCTCCGCGCTCACGGCCCCGGACTCCGAGGCCATCACCCGGGGCTCGGGCATCAACCGTTGCTCGCCCGTGCGGCTCTTCGAGGACGGCGTGCCGCTCGCGGTCCCCAACGTCGGCCTCGCGAAGCTCCCCACCACCGCCGGCGCGTACGCGCACACGTCCGCGGGCGTCCTCTTCACCACCCCCGACGGCACGTCCCCGCTGACGAACGGGCGCACCTACACCGCCGCGCTCGATCCCAAGCGCGTGTGCCTCACGAGCCGCTGGTTGTACCCGGGGGACCACGCGCGTTTCCGCGTCGGCCCCCGCCAGCTCGGCGGCCTCGGCGCCGGCGCCACCACGCTCCACCTCACGGGCGTCTCCTTCGGCGACACCGACGCCGTGCTCACCGTCCGCGTGCTCGTCGGCGGCCGCGAGCTGCTCGCCACCGCCGTCCCGCTCGCGACGCTGCACGCCGCGCCGTCGGACTGGACGCTGCCCGCGCCCGTCGATCGCGACGCCGAGGAGGTCGTCGTCGAGCTCTCGACACCACCCGACGCGCCCTTCACGCAGATCACCGAGCTCGCGCTCACCGAGCCGGCCCGGCCCGCGTTCCCGGACGCGGTCGCCGGCGACGCGACGGCGGGGAAGGGGAGCGCGGCGCCCTGATTCCTCGTCGGGGCGCGCCCCCCGGCGGGGCCGGGGGTCGGGCTGCTCCAGGCTCGGCGCGGGGCGCCTCGGTCGTCCGGCCAACGGCCCGCAGACCCGCCGCCGGAGGCGGCGGCCGTGCGCATCCCTAGCGCGAGAGGCCCG
>CAYWGD010000080.1:0-34959 GCA_964457335.1 uncultured Enterobacteriaceae bacterium
GGGTAGGCGCGGGCGGTGCCGTCGTTGCAGTCCGTGCTGTCCGCGACGTAGCCGGCGGGCTGGGCGCAGGACACGTCGGTGATGCTGGCGTTGCCGTAGCTGTCGGAGTCGGCGTCCAGGTACCAGGTCGCGGCGTCCGCGGAGGCGTCCTCGTCGACGGTGCCGTCGCAGTCGTCGTCGTAGGTGTTGCAGTACTCGGTGGCGCCCGGGTAGGTCAGCGCGCGGCCGTCGTCGCAGTCCGTGCTGTCCGCGACGTAGCCGGTGGGCTGGGCGCAGGACCGGGTCGTGGCGGAGGCGTCGCCGTAGCTGTCGCCGTCGGCGTCCGCGTACCAGGTGGAGGCGTCGCGGGCGTCGTCCTCGTCGACCGTGCCGTCGCAGTCGTCGTCCGTGCGGTTGCAGACCTCGAGCTCGCCCGGGTTCACCGCGGCGGAGGAGTCGTCGCAGTCGTCGGCGTTGACGGTGTACCCGGAGGGGACCGCGCAGGCCTCCTGGGTGAGGCCGGCGGCGCCGTAGGAGTCGCCGTCGAAGTCGGCGTAGTAGGTGGTGGTGACACCCTCGTCGACCGTGCCGTCGCAGTTGTTGTCGACCTCGTCGCAGACCTCGGCGTTGCCGGGGAAGGCGCTGGCCATCGTGTCGTCGCAGTCGGTGTTGTCGAGCACCGTGCCCGCGGGCGCCTCGCACGCCTCGGTGAGCGCCGAGGGGTCGCCGTAGCCGTCGCCGTCGGCGTCGGCGTAGTAGGACGTGGTCACGCCCTCGTCGATCGTGCCGTCGCAGTTGTTGTCGATGCCGTCGCAGATCTCGGTTGCGCCGGGGTAGCTCGAGGCCTCGTTGTCGTCGCAGTCCGAGCCGTTCTGGACGTACCCGGCGGGCGCCTCGCACGCGACCTGCTCGACGCCGGGGTTGCCGAACCCGTCCCCGTCGAAGTCCTGGTAGTAGGTGCCCTGGACGTCCTCGTCGATCGTGGTGTCGCAGTCGTCGTCGACGCCGTTGCAGATCTCCGTCTCCCCGGGGTTGACGTCGGCGTTGCCGTCGTCACAGTCGCCCTCGGAGATCAGGAAGCCGTCCCCGTCCTCGTCGACCGGGCCCTGGGTGTCCTGGGGCTTGTCCTTGTCGTCCTTGGGATCCGTTCCGTCGGCGCAGGCTGCGAGGAACAAGAGGGCGTAAAGCGGCACGCGAAGCATTCGTCTCGTCCGGGGCACAGAGGAACCGTGCTCTCGAGGGCGAGTGTACGAGGCGTGTAAAAACAAGTAAAGCGGATCACCGAACGAGGAAGGACGATCGCAATTCGATCGAGTTGGGATGCGGATCGTACGCGATGTGGCACCCCTCCTCCTTTTTGAGGTATCTGGTCACCGGAGGTACGGATGGTGGTGCGAGGTTCCCGCGCGTTGCTCCTTGGCATGCTGGCCGGTTGCGCGGGCGATGCGCCGGGGGGCGACGACACCGGCTGGGTGGAGGAGGTCGCCCAGGTGACGGACGGCGGGTCGTACTACCTGATGTACTCCTCCGACCCCGATCCAATCCCGTTCAACGAGCCCTTCACGCTGTACTGGATGGTCCACGACGGGGCGGACCACTCGCGCATGTACGACGACGCGACGCTCTCGCTGGAGGTGGAGATGCCGGCCCACGGCCACGGCATGAACACCGAGCCGGCCATCACGGTGGACGAGTACGGGACCTTCACCGCGGAGGGCTTCCTGTTCCACATGCGGGGGTGGTGGACGATCACCGCGACCGCGACGCGCGGCGACGTGACCGACACGAGCACCTTCTACGTGGAGTGCTGCGAGGAGTGATGCTCGCGCTCCTCGCCGCGTGCGCCCCGACGCTCTCCGAGGAGGAGTGGCAGGCGGCGCGCGAGCTGTCGCCGGCGCCCGCCGCCGCGGACGATCCAACCAACTCCGTTGCCGACGATCCAAACGCGGCAAGTTTGGGACAACGCCTGTTCTTCGACACACGCCTCTCCGCGGACGGGAGCGTTTCGTGCGCGACGTGTCACGACCCCGCGGAGGGCTTCGCGGACGGGCGCGTGCTCGCGGAGGGCCTCGGGACCACCGGGCGTCACGCCCCGACCGTGCTCGGGAGCGCCGCGAACCGCTGGTTCTTCTGGGACGGGCGCGCCGACTCCGCGTGGGCGCAGGCGCTCGGCCCGCTCGAGAACCCCGTGGAGCACGGGACGAGCCGCCTCGCGGTCGCGCACGTGGTCCACGAGGACGCCGCGTTGCGGGACGCCTACGAGGCGCTCTTCGGCGCGCTCCCGGATCTCGCGGACGAGGCGCGCTTCCCCCCGAGCGGCCGCCCGGTGGCCGACGATCCCGGGCACTCCGACGCGGTCGCGTGGGCGGCCATGACCGCGGAGGACCAGGCGGCGGTCGACCGGGTGTTCGCCAACATCGGGAAGGTGATCGCGGCCTACGAGCGGCGGCTGATGACCGGCGAGAGCGCGTTCGACCGCTGGGTGGGCGGGGACGAGGCCGCGCTCTCCGCCGACGCCGTGCGCGGGCTTCAGCTCTTCGTCGGCGTGGGGCTGTGCACCCTGTGCCACTCGGGGCCCGGGCTCACGGACCGGGAGTTCCACAACCTCGCGCTCCCCGCCCGCGACTGGACCCCGGACGACCCCGACTACGGCCGCTACGCGGGGATCGTGCGCGTCCAGGCCGACCCCTTCAACGGCGCGGGCGCCTACTCCGACGACCCGGAGGCCGGGGCGGCGCGGGTGGCGTACCTCGCGCTGGGGGAGGAGCAGGTCGGGCAGTTCAAGACGCCGTCGCTGCGGGACGTGGCGCGCACGCCCCCGTACATGCACGGCGGCCACTTCGAGACGCTCGAGGACGTGGTCCGCTTCTACTCCGCGCTCGACGAGGAGGGCGGCGAGGGGCACCGCGAGCACATCCTCCAGCCGCTGGAGCTGACGGACGGCGAGGTCGCGGAGCTCGTGGCCTTCCTGGAGTCGCTCGACGGGGAGCTCCCCGACGCGCAGTGGCGCGCGGCGCCCTAGACCGCGCGCGATCGCGATAATTTGCTGCCCATGCGGCTCCTGCACGTCACCGACACGCACCTGGGGCTCGACCGCTGGTACCGCGGCGCGCCCTCGGGCTGGCGCCGTGCCGACGATCACCGGGCGGCCTTCCTCGCGGCCCTGGCGCCGGCGCTCGAGGGGGAGGTCGACGTGGTCGTGCACACCGGCGACCTCTTCGACCGGTCGCGGCCGCCCGCGCGCGCCGTGGCGGACGCCGCCGCCATCCTCGCGGAGGTGGGGCGGCGGGTCCCCGTCGTGCTTTTGCCCGGCAATCACGACCGGCAGGGCCTCCGCGCGCATCTCGCCGCGCCCATCCCCGGCGTGGAGATCCTCGATCGGCCCGCGGCCGTGCGCGTGGCCGGGCTGCGCCTCGCGCTCGTGCCCTACCTCCCGGACGCCGCCACCTGGGCCGCCGCCGCCGCGGAGGTGTGCCGCGACGGCGTGGACCTCCTGTGCACCCACCAGGCCTTCGACGGCGCGCGGGTGCCCGGGTTCGTCTTCCGCGTCGGGGCGCACCCCGACGTCGTCGGCGCGGAGCACCTCCCCCGCGGCGTCCCCCACGTGTTGTGCGGCCACATCCACCCCCGGCAGGCCCTCCGCGTCGGCGACACGCTGGTCGTGCACCCCGGCTCCACCGAGCGGACCGCGTTCGTGGAGCGCGGGGAGACGAAGGGCGCGGCCGTGTGGTCGCTCGGCTCGGCGCCCACCTGGCGCTGGCTCGACCTGCCCACCCGCCCGATGCACGTGGTGCGGACCCTAGGCGACCTCGACGCCGTGCCGGAGGAGGGGCTCGTGCGGCTGGAGGCGGACGCCCGCCACCCCGAGGTCGAGCGGGCCGTGGTCGCGCGTGGGGGCTGGGTCGAGGCCTGGGCCGGGCCCACCCCGCAGCTGCGCCTCTTCGGTTGAGACGGTCGGGGTCGCGTCCGGGCATCGCGAGCTCAGCGGATAAACAGCCGCCAACGTGACGATCGGGTGCGGATCGTGGGATGGCGAGACGACCATCGGGTGTCCGGGGGCGCATGCTCGCCGTCCTCCTCCTCGCACACGCCCAGGCCACCGAGCTGCACGGCTACTTCCGCCTGATGGCGCGCCCCGACCTCGTCGGCGGTGACGGGCGGCTCGGGACCTCCCCCTTCTACGGCCGCCTGCTCAACGAGGGCCCCTGGGGCCTCCTCGACGTGCGCCAGCCCCTCGTGGGCGGCGAGGAGGGCGCGCCCTGGGGGGACCTGCGCTTCCGCGTGGAGGGCGGCGCCGTCGCGGGAGGGGACACGACCAACGGGAGCCTCCTCGGCTTCCGGCTCTCCCAGCTCCACATGCACGGCGGGAACCTCGGCCCCGCCGGCGTCGAGTGGCGGATCGGGACGCTGGAGACGACCTTCGGCGACCTGTGGCTGTACGACGCCCGGCCCTCCCAGATGCTCGTGGACGTGCTCGGCGTGCAGGCGGCGTGGACGAAGGGCGACACCGAGCTGTTGCTCGGGGCCGGGGACGCCGGCTTCTCGCTCCGGGGGCCGCGCTACCACCTCGTGGCGAGCGGCGGTGGCTCGCTGCGGACGGGCGTCGGCGAGCACGGCGTCGTCGGGATCGGCGGGCAGGTGTGGTTCGAGCCGGGCGACGGGGACCCCGACGGGCTGCAGGACTCGCCCGGGTTGGACGCAGCCGGCTGGTACGGGGATCGCGCCGCGTGGGCTCGTGCGCACGTCGACGCCGGGCCCGGCGTGCCCGTGTCCGGCCTCGCCTGGAAGCTCGTCGGCCACGTCGGGCTCGCGGAGCTCGGCGCGCTCCGGGCCGCCCGCCTCCAGGTGATCGGCGAGCACCGCCTCCCCGAGCCGCCTGCCGTCGAGGCCGTCGAGGGCGGCGAGGTGCGCATCGGCGGGGCGTCCTGCACGGACGAGCGCTACGCGCTCCTGGTCGGCGCCGAGGTGGAGCTCGCCCTCGGGCCGGTCGACCTCGCCTGGGGCGCGATGTTCGACCACCGCTTCGACCTCGACGACGAGCGGGGCCTCGGGCCCGGGAACTACACCGGCGTCTCCACGGTCGCGCGCGGGCAGGTGCCGCTGGCGCGCACGATCAGCCTCCTCGCCGAGACGAGCCTCGCGCACGAGGTGTCGCCCGGAGGCGCGCCGAAGCGCACGTGGCAGGGCAAGGGCGGGGTGATGCTCGTCCCGAGCGGCCCGGGGCTGGGCTCGCGGCCCGCGTTGCGGCTCCTGTACGGCATCCAGCACGCGACCGTGCCGGACGCCTGGCCCGGGACGCCGACCGGCGGATTCTGGCACCAGCTCGTGTCGGCGGAGGCGGAGGCCTGGTTCTGACGGCCCGGGGATCCCGGGCGCTCGGTCCGCCCGCCGCTGACGGAACGGGACAGCGCGGCGCGGGACGGGGGCCGGGCCCGGAACCACGTTCCCGGCGGAGGCTGGGGAATGGAGGTCGTGAGGAAGCGGGGCGCCGCCTGGCTCCTCGCCGCGGGGTTGTGCGCGTGTGTCGGGCCCGACTACGGAGCGTCGCAGACGCCGAAGGACGCCCCCGAAGGGCCGGTCGACGGCCGCGAGCGCCCGTCCGATCCCCGCGCGGCGCCCGACGCGCCCCCCTACCTGGACGAGTGGGGCGACCCCGCGGTCGAGCCCCCCTTCGCGGGGGACGAGCTCTTCGAGGAGGGCACGATCCACCGCTTCGACATCAAGCTCGACGGGAGCGCGCGCAGCCGCCTGAATTCGGACCCGAAGACGGATGTGGAGGCCACGCTCACCTACGACGGCCGGAGCTTCCTCGTGGGCATGCACCTCAAGGGCAGCTTCTCGTTCCGGACCTTGTCCGGGAAGCCGTCGTTCAAGATCGACGTCGGCGAGTTCGTGCCCGACCAGCGCCTCCTGGGGATCCGGCGGCTCACCTTCAACAACATGGTGCAGGACCGCTCGATGATCCGCGAGCACGTGGCCTACCAGGCCTACGCCTGGCTGGGCGTGCCCGCGCCGCGCCACGGCTACGCCGAGGTGTGGATCGACGGCGAGCCCTACGGCGTGTACGGGCTGCTCGAGACGCTCGACGGCAGCTGGGCCGAGCGCGTGTTCCCCTCCGACGCGGAGGGCTCCCTCTACGAGGGCGGCTACGGCGTGGATCTCGAGCGCGGCGACGCCTACGACTTCCAGCTGCAGCGCCAGGGCGAGCTGGACGAGCCCTGGACCGACGTGGAGGCGCTCATCGAGGAGCTCGACGCCACGCCGCCCGAGGAGCTCCTCGCGCTCATCGACCGGCGCTTCGACGGCCGCGCGCTCTTCCGGATGTGGGCGATGGACCTCGTGTCCGGCCATCGCGACGGCTACGTCAACCGCAAGAACAACTTCCTCGTCTACCACGGGCTCCGCGGCGACCGGTGGTGGATGGTGCCCTGGGGCCAGGACCAGTCGATGCGCGACGGGCTCGACGTGCACGGCTCGTACGCGGGCCGGCTCGCCCGCGACTGCTCGGAGGTCCCGGAGTGCCAGGAGCGGCTCGACCAGGCGCTCCGCTACGTGGCGGACACCTGGGAGCTCTGGGACCTCCATGGCTACGCGGCGGCCGCGGGGGCCACCATCGAGGAGGCGTGCGAGCGCGACCCGCGGCGGGAGGACAATTGCGGGTACGACGACATCCTGGAGCTGATCGAGGCCCGCCCCGACGAGGTGCGCGCCGAGCTCGGCACGCCGACCGACAACGACTGACGGCTACTCGACCGGGTAGCCCGCGGCCTTCCAGGCGCCGGTGCCGCCCTTCACGTCGACCGGGCGCAGGCCCTTGGACGCGAGCGTGGCCGAGGCCCTCGCCGAGCGGCCGCCGGACTGGCAGATCACGTACACCTCCTGCTCGGCGGAGCCGAGCTCCCCGATCCGGGACGCCAGCGTGTCGAGGGGGATGTTCTTCGCCCCGGGCACGTGGCCGGAGCCGTACTCGCCGGCCGTACGGACGTCGACGAGGAGCGGCACGGCGCCGCGGTCGAGGTCGGCCTTGAGCGTGGCCACGTCGACGGTGCGGACGGCGGCGGCCGGGGCGGCCGCGGTGGCGGGGGCCGTTGGAGCGGCGTCGGCGCAGCCGCTGGCGAGGCCGAAGAGCGCGAGGAGGGAGCGGAGCATGGAGAGACCTCCGGACGAGGGGGAAGTAGCCGGCGTCAGAACACGACGCCGGCCTGGAGGGAGACGCGGTCGCCCATGGAGGCGGCGATCGCCTGGGCGTCGGCGGAGCCGCCGGGCGCCTGGAGCCAGCGGAGCTCGTAGTCGAGCATGACGCGCGCGCGCGCGGTGATCTCCACCTGCGCGTCGAGCGTCACGGTGCGGAACACGCGGAGATCGGCCTCGGCGTCGTACCGCCGCCAGAGCTCGTCGTACCGGACGCCGCCGCCGACGTGCCCGCGCTCGTAGTGGACGAAGGCGTAGCCGCCCAGCGCCTCGCCCGCGGGGGAGAGGACCGGCGGGGTGCCGGGGAAGGTGGGGCCCGCCTCGATCGCGCCCGACGCCTGGACCACCTCGACCCGGGCGTGCCAGCCGGCCTTCTCGACCTGCACGCCCCCGCCGCGCCGGATGCGGTCGACCTCGACGCCGTCGACCTCGCGGAGCCCCTGCTGCCAGAAGACGTAGACGCCCACCTCCTCGCGGTGGGGCGCGTCCGCGGCGCCCCAGACGACCGGGGCCCAGTACACCCGCCCCGCCACGTCCTTGTGGTCGTCGATCTCGAGCGTGCCCATGCGCCCGTTCCCGAGCATCACCGCGTAGGACAGGGCGCCCTTGCCGATGTGGAAGCTGTCGAACACCTGGACGCCGAGGTCCCGGAACCCGCTCGCGCCGCCCGTGTAGGCGCCGTCCGCGATCGGGCTCTCCAGGAGCAGCTGGCTGGTGGCGGCGGAGAAGTTGACGAACTCCGCGGCGAGCGGGTTCATCTCGAGCGCCTCCTCGCCGAGCGGGAGCTTGAACTGCCCGATCCGCACGCGCGCGCCCGGGACGTAGGAGAAGGTGACCGAGGCGTCGGTGAGCACGACCGGGTCGACGCGCGTGAGCGCGTTGTCGCCGAATTCGGCGGCGAGGAGCCAGGCCACGCGGCCGTCGGTCTTCGGGACGGCCCCGCGCAGCCCGGCGCGGGCGCGCCGGAGTGAGAGGCCCCAGGTCGCGTCGGCGGAGCCGACCCGGTTGAAGCTGGCGAGCTCGCCCTCGAAGGGCGCGAGCGGCTCGGAGGTGAGCCCCTCGACGGGGGCGGCGAACGCGACGCCCTCCCCGAGCCCCTGCACGAACCCCCACGGCCGCACGGCCGCGGGATCGGGGCCGGGCTCGGTGCCCTGGAGGAGGAGCCAGTCGGCGGCGGCGGCCGCGGCGATCAATACGAGCACGGGGCCTCCTCAGTACCGCGCGTCGCGCGGCTTTCCGCCCTTGGGCCAGTCCTCGCCCTTCCGGGCGAAGTCGGGGCGGGGCTGGTCGATGAAGTACGCGGCGATGTCGTAGGCCTCCTGGTCGGTGAGCGTGCCGCCCTGCCCGAGCGGCATGTTCCAGCGGACGAACGCCGCCGCCGTGTCCAGGCGCGCCATGCCGGCGCCGAGGTTGTACGAGCGGTCCCCCCAGAGCGCGGGGAACACGTACTCGCCCTTGGGGCCCTCGCGGCCCGCGCCGTCCGCGCCGTGGCACGCGGTGCACTTCTCCGTGTAGAGCGCCTCGCCGCGGGCCGGGTCCGGCGTGGGCGGCGGGTTGATGCGCGCGAAGCCGCGGCCCTCGATGGGCACACCGCTGGGCACACCCTGCGAGAGCCAGGTCATGTACGCGACGATCGCGGTCATGTCCTCGCCGTCGTGCGGGAGCGGCTTGCCGTCCATGCTGCGCTCGAAGCAGTCGTTCACGCGGTCCTGGAGCACGTTCACCTTCGCGTTCCGGGTGCGGAACTCGGGGAACACGCCGGTGATGCCGACCCAGGGCCCCGCGTTGGGCACGGTGCCGCCCTGGAGGTGGCAGCTCGTGCAGTGGAGGCCGTTGCCGACGTGCTGCGGGAGCTCCTCCCGAGTGCGGGTGACGAGGGTCTGGCCGCGCCGAACTGCGTCGCCCATCGGGCCCTCCGGGATCGTCGAGGGGTCGGGCGCCTTCAGGGGCCACTTCGCGGGCGTCGCGGCGCTCGGGGCCGCGGGGGCCGCCGTGGAGCCGGTCACCACGGCGGAGGCGGTCGCGGGGGAGGCGGGGGCGAGGGAGGCGGGAGCGGCGGAGGCCGGGACGCCGCCGCTCGCGCCGGAGGGGCCGTCCGCGGGAACCTCCGTCCCGTTCCGCTCGCCGAGGATCCAGCCGAGGGCGCCCGCCCCGATCGCCATGGCGAGCGTGGCGACCGGGAACAGCCGGTTCGAGTTGGACGACATCCGGCCTCCCTCAGGACTGCGCGTGGGCTTCGCGGCCGCACTGCTGGTTGGCGGGCACCGCGCGGTCGATCTGCTTCGGGTAGGCGAGCTTGAGGTTCGCCATGATCTCGACGAACTCCTCCTTCGACTTCCCGCCGCCGAGCCGCGGGTTGATCGTCCGCTCCTCCTTGATGGTCGAGACCGTGCGGCCCTTGTAGTCGTGGGCCGGGTACACGAGCGTGTCGGGCGGGAGCGTGAAGAGCTGGGCGTGGACGCTCTCGTAGAGCCGGCCCGCGTCGCCCTGCTGGAAGTCGGTGCGGCCGCAGCCGCCGATGAGGAGCGTGTCGCCGGTGAACACCCGGTCGCCGGCCACGTAGGCGACGCAGCCGCTGGTGTGGCCCGGCGTCTCGCGGACCTCGAGGTCGATCGCGCCGACGCGCAGATGGTCGCCGTGCGCCACCGGCACGTCCGCGCAGGCGGCGCCGCCATCCTTGTGCACCACCGTGCGGCTGCCGAAGCGCTCCCGGAGCGCCGCGCCCGCGGTCACGTGGTCGGCGTGCACGTGCGTCTCGAGCGTGTACGCGAGCGTGAGGTCGAGCTCGGCGAGGAGCCGGGTGTAGGTCTCGAGCTCCTCGACCACGGGGTCGATCAGGACGGCCTGCCGCGTCGTCGGGTCGGCCAGCAGGTAGGTGTAGGTGGAGGACACGGGCTCGAAGAGCTGGCGGAAGATCATCGGGGACTCCAGGTTGCTGTCCCCCTCTCAAGCAAGCACCGTGCCGTTCGCCTGGATCCCGATCAAGGCAGAATTATCCGCGAACCTGTTTCAGGTGTCCTTGTTTCGTTTCCGGTTCCGCGCACCCGGAACGCCGCTCGGCCCGAAAACGAGGACGCCCCGGGAGGACCTGGGTCCGCCCGGGGCGTCGTGGGTGCGCCGATCGGCGCGTCTTCAGCCTTGCGACTCGCCGGCCAGGCGCTGCTCCGCGGGGCTCCGCCCCTCGTGGGGGCACCACTCGCAGCTCTCGCGCGCGCACTCGGGCCGGGACTCACGCCGGACGAGCATCACGGGCACGTGCGAGACGTGCGCCACGCCCTCCGCGACGCTCCCGAGCACGAGGCGCGCGAGCCCCGTGCGGCCGTGCGTGCCCATGACGATCAGGTCGGCGCCGATGGAGGTCGACGTGTCGGCGATGGTGCTGACCACGGGGCCGACCCGCACGTCCACGTCGACCGTGGCGCCGAGCTCCCGCGCCGCCGCGGCGAAGGGCTCGAGCCGCTCCCGCGTGTCGGCGACGAGGTAGTCGGACGCGGTGCGGTCGGCGCCTTCCGGCCGCACGTGGGTGTCCGGCTTCACGTCGGACGGCAGCTCGGCGACGTGGAGGATGACGACGCGGGCGCCGAGGCGGGCGCCGAGGCCCGCCGCCTGGCGCGTCACCAGGAGGGAGCAGGTCGAGAAGTCGACCGGGACGAGGATCGTGCGGATGTCCATCGGGATCTCCAGGAACACGGGGAGGGGGAGGCCGCCCGCGCGGGGCGGCGCGGGAGCGGTCAGCGGGCGGCGCGAGTGGACTCCCAGAGCGCGTAGCCCCACATCCCGACGAGCATGGAGCCCGTGAACAGCAGGGTGGAGGAGGCGCCGGCGACGACCGAGGTGAGCGCGGGGCCGGGGCAGTAGCCGCCGAGGCCCCACCCGGCGCCGAACAGGGCCGCGCCGACGATGAGCCGGGCGTCGATGTCCTTCCGGGTCGGGAGGCTGAACCCGGCCGCCCAGAGCGGCTTCTGGAGCCGCGGGACGAAGCGGTACGCGACGAAGTGCACCGCGATGGCGCCGCCCATCACGAAGGCCAGGGACGGGTCCCAGTTCCCGGCCACGTCGAGGAAGTTCACCACCTTGGCGGGCTGGGTCATCCCCGAGACGAGGAGGCCGACGCCGAACACGAGGCCGGCGACGAGCGCGAGCGCGATGCTCCTCACGAGGCACCCCCCGTGAGCTTGCCGACCGCGACGGCGACCGCGGACCCGACCGCCATGAAGGTCAGGACGCTGGCGAGGGAGCGGGGGCTCATGCGGGAGAGCCCGCAGACGCCGTGCCCGCTCGTGCAGCCGTTGCCGACCCGGGTGCCGACGCCCACGAGGAGGCCGGCCACCACGAGCATCCACGGCGCGCGGGAGACCTCGACGGCGACGGTCTGGGGCGCGAGGAGCGCCCCGCCGAGGCCGGCGAGCACGAGCCCGGCGAGGAACGCGACGCGCCAGCCGATGTCGCCGGCCTTGGGGGCGAAGAGCCCGCCGACGATGCCGCTGATGCCGGCGACGCGGCCCTCGACGAGGAGGAAGATGGAGGCGGAGGCGCCGATGAGCGCGCCGCCGATGGCGGAGGCCAGGGGAGTGAAGTCGGGAGACACGTTCACCTCAGAGCTGCTGGTAGAGGACGAAGCCGCCCATCACGAGCACGAAGCCGGCGAAGCCACGCCGGAGCGCGTCGGGGGGGACGAGGGAGGCGATCCGGCTCCCGGCGAAGGAGCCGACGACCGCCGCCCCGGCGACGAGGGCCGCGAGTTGGAAGTCCACGGTCACGTGTGTAGCGTGCCCGGCGAAGCCCGCGAAGCTCTTGAGCGCGATCACCAGCAGCGACGTGCCGACCGCGCGCTGCATCGGGAGCCCGCCGAGGAGCGCCAGCGCCGGCACCACGAGGAAGCCGCCGCCCGCGCCGACGAGGCCGGTGACGACGCCCACCACGAGCCCGTCGAGCACGATCTTCCAGACCGCCTGGCCCTTGGCGGCGCCGCCGGGGTCCTTGCGCCCCCGGAACATCGCGCCGGCCGTGGCGAGCATCATGAGCGCGAAGAGCCCCATGAGGACCTTCGCGGGGATCCACCCGGCGACGAAGCCGCCGGCGTACGCCCCGGCCATCCCCGCGGCGCCGAAGATCAGGCCCGTGCGCCACTCCACGTTGCCGGCCCGCGCGTGCTGGACGACGCCGGCGATGCTGGTGACGCCGACGACGAGGAGCGAGGTCGCGATGGCGGCCTTCGTCTCCACGTCGAGCGCGTAGATGAGGATGGGGGTGGTGAGGATCGAGCCGCCGCCGCCGAGCAGGCCGAGCGACACGCCGATGAGGATGGAGAGGACGAGCGCGAGGATCATCATGGCTCACGCCCTCCCTTCGAGGCCGCGCTCGAAGCGCGCCGTCCATGCGGCGCACTCCTCCGAGGTCACGCTGCCGGTGGGGGTCAGCGCGCGGAGCGCGCGCCGGATCCCCTCCAAGGTGGCCGGGCCGGGCCCCGCCGCCGCGCGGAACGCGGCCGTACCGACCTCGGCGTCCCCGCCGGCCGCCGCCACGAAGCAGGCGTGGAGCTGCCCCGCGAGGGTGGTCAACGGCTCGTCGGCGCGCTGCTGGGGGAGCGCGTTCGCCTCCCAGGCGAGCATCCCGCCGACGAGGTTGTAGGCGTTCTGGAAGCCCAGACCGGCGAGCGCGGCGGCGCCGCGGCCGGAGCGGGCGCCGCTCCGGCACACGAGGAGCACGGGCGCCTCGCGGTCCCAGGACGCCGCGGCGGCGGGGAGGGTGGCGAGGGGCACGAGCTCCGCGCCCGGGATGTGTCCGAGGGGGCCGACGAACTCGTCGGGCTCTCGTACGTCGACGAGGCGCACGTCCCCGAGGTGGTGGAGCGCGCAGAGAGGGGGGAGATCGCGGTAGCCGGCCGGGTTGGCGGCCGAGCGGGCGATGAGACGGGGCGGGACCAAGGGGCCTCCGGGTTGCGGGTCTACGGTCGACGGGACCCTTCGCAACCGCCGTGCCAACCGGATCGACAGTTGGAAACCAGCCTCGAAGGCTTGGTTCCGTGTCGCGGAGGCCGATGGCTTCCTGTTTCGTTTCATGGTTGAAACGTGCCGGCTGGAATCGTCGGCCCAGAAAAGCGAAACGGCCCGGCTTGCGCCGGGCCGTTCGAGGCTCGCTTCCCAGGAGACCCGGGCCGCGGAGGACTACCAGCTCCCGTTCGGGCCGCCGTACGCGCCCTGGTCGTTGACCGACCCGTCCGCGTCGTTGTACGCCGCGTCGGGGTTGCCGGCGTCGACCGAGGCCGAGGAGGACCGGAGGGAGAAGTCGTCGTTGTACGGGTTCCCTTCGCAGGTCACGGAGGTGAAGTTGCTGCCGCTGGAGATCGCGCCGGCGCCGGCGCTGATCGTCCCGGAGTAGCTCACGCCCGAGCCGTTGTAGGTGTTGTTGTACTCGTGCGTGCCGGACCCGGCCCCGTAGACGAGCGCGACCGTGGTGGTGGCCTCGACGATGGAGTTGTACAGGTCGAACGTGGTCGACGTGCCGACGTAGGCCTGCGAGCCGCGGGCCGAGCCGGCGGTGGACGACGTGTTGCCGTACAGCACCGTGTTCGTGAAGGTCGCCGTGCCGGAGGTCTCCGTGAAGAGGCCGCCGCCGTCGGTCGAGGCGTCGTTGCAGTGCACGACGGCGTTCGAGAAGTCGGCCGACGCGCCCGAGAGGTTCACGCCGCCGCCGTCCGTGGCCTCGTTCTCGCCCACGATGCCCTGGGCGAAGCTGAAGCTCGAGCCGTCCTCGGCGAAGATGCCGCCGCCCTGGTCGGCGAAGTTGCCCGCGATCCAGCTGCCCTCGAAGCTCGCGTTCGAGTTCTGGAGGCAGACGCCGCCGCCGTAGCTGTACATCCAGGTCTGGGTGAAGGACCCGGTGGAGACCTGCGCGAACTCGGGCAGGTTGTTGTCGCGGATGTCCACGTCGTAGAAGATCGGGTCGTCCCCGTTCACGAAGACGCCGCCGCCGCAGTACTCGTAGGTCTCGACGGTGCAGGTGGTCCGGCCGCTGTGGGAGGCCGAGGAGTCCGCGCAGGTCGTCGAGCTGGTCGACATGGTGTACGCGCCGGTGCCGCCGGTGATCGTGAAGCCGTGGATGGTCGGCGTGGCGTTCGAGCCCGAGTCGATGGTCACCGCCGCCCCGCACGCCGTCGGGTTGGTGTAGGTGCACGTCGAGTAGTTCGGGTCGATGATGGTCACGTCGTAGCCCTCGGCGCCCCACACGTCGATCGACTTGCCGCCCAGGTCGATCTGCTCGCGGTAGGTGCCGCTGTAGGCGATGACGCACTGGTAGGCGGTGTCGATCGCGTCCTGCAGGCTGTCGAACGGGCTCGCGAGCGAGCCGGTGCCGGCGGAGGAGCCGGAGACCGGATCGGCCACGACCGGCTCGGTGCGGTCGGCGTCGTCGCAGTCCCAGAAGTTCTCGACGTACCCGGCGGGGAGCGCGCACTCCACGTCGGTGTTCGAGGGGTCGCCGAAGCCGTCGGCGTCCGCGTCGAGGTAGTACGTGTTGCCGTCGACCGGGTCGTCGTCCACGGTGCCGTCGCAGTCGTTGTCGAGGCCGTCGCAGACCTCGTCCGCGCCCGGGTACGAGATGTCGCTCGAGTCGAGGCAGTCGGTGGAGTCGGCGACGTAGCCCGCGGGCTCGCTGCACTGGACCACGCTGCGGGCCGAGTTGCCGTAGGTGTCGCCGTCGGCGTCGAGGTACCAGGTCGGCGCGTCGACCGCGTCGGCCTCGTCCACCGTGCCGTCGCAGTCGTCGTCGTACGTGTTGCAGTACTCGGTCGCGGCGGGGTTGGAGAGCGCACGCGCGTCGTCGCAGTCGGTGGCGTTCGCGACGTAGCCGACCGGCTGGTCGCACGCGGTGGTCGTGGAGCCGGCGTTGCCGTAGGAGTCGCCGTCGGCGTCCGCGTACCAGGTGCTCACGTCGGCCGCGCCGTCGTCGATGGCGCCGTCGCAGTCGTCGTCGACGTCGTTGCAGGTCTCGGTCGCGGCGGGGTTCACCGCGCGGACGCTGTCGTCACAGTCGTCGTCGTTGGTCGTGTAGCCGGTGGGGACGGCGCAGGCCTCCTGCGTGAGCGAGGAGTTGCCGTACGTGTCGGAGTCGAAGTCGGCGTAGTAGGTGGTGGTGACACCCTCGTCGACCGTGCCGTCGCAGTTGTTGTCGATCTCGTCGCAGACCTCGCCGTTGCCGGGGAAGGCGCGGTTGGTCGAGTCGTCGCAGTCGGTGTTGTCCGCGACGTAGCCGTCGGGCTGCTCGCAGGCCGCGATGCTGGCCGCGGGGTCACCGTACATGTCGCCGTCGGCGTCCGCGAAGTACGTGTTCGTCACGCCCTCGTCGACGGTGCCGTCGCAGTTGTTGTCGATGCCGTCGCACACCTCGGTGGCGCCGGGGTACGCGCGGGCCTCGCTGTCGTCGCAGTCGTTGCCGTTCTGGACGTAGCCGGCGGGCGCCTCGCAGCCGACCACCGTGACATCGAGGTTGCCGAAGCCGTCCCCGTCGAAGTCCTGGTAGTACGTGCCCTGGACGCCCTCGTCGATCGTCGAGTCGCAGTTGTTGTCCAGCCCGTCGCAGATCTCGGTCGCGCCGGGGTTCACCTCGGCGTTGGACTCGTCGCAGTCGCCCTCCGACGGGGTGTACCCGTCGTCGTCCTCGTCACCGGCGCCCGGATCGATGGTGTCGGTTTCGGTGCCGTCATCGGTCTTGTCGGTTCCCGCGGAGGGGTCGCAACCGGCCAGGAGCGCGAACAGGGACAGGGGCAGGACGATCTTGACCATGCGAGGCCTCCACCGGGGTGCCGGGGAAACGAGGGGTCGGAAGGGGGGCACGTAGGCAGGGGGCTCCTAGACGGAGCCCAGCCGTCATGCATCATACATAAAGGCGGGCGAGACGCAAAAAAGTTGTCTGCGAATCTCTCACACCGTCTCGGACGGTCACCGCCGGTTTTCCGGCCCGTCCGAAATTACAGGCGTCTTACCGCCCCGAACCGGAGGCCGCGATCGGAGACGCGCCACGCTTGCCGGCGCGCCCTCTCCAGCACGGCGAGGAGGATGGCCGCGCCGGCGAGGACCGTGTCGGCGCGCTCGGGGGAGACGGCGACGAGGCGGCGCCGCTCCTCCGGCCCCGCGGCGAGCAGCCGGTCCATCCACCGGCGCAGCGCGGCCGCGGTGAGCGTCGACCCGTGGACCACGGAGGCGTCGTAGCGCTCGAGCCCGAGATCCGCGGCGGCCAGCGTCGTGGCGGTGCCCGCGACCGCCACCGCGGCCTTGGGGAGCACGTCGATGTCGAGGGTCGCGACGGCGGCGTCCACGTGGGCGCGGAGGCGCGCGAGGGACGACGCGGTGACGACGCCGGTGCCCAGGTACTGCTCCGTGAGCCGCACCGTGCCGATCTCCAGGGACACCCGCGTGCGGATGTGCGGGCCCTCCCCGACGATCACCTCGGTGGAGCCGCCGCCCGGGTCGCAGAGCAGCGCGGGGCCGGGGCCGAGGCCGAGACCGTCGACGCCGCCGAGCCAGGTGAGGCGGGCCTCCTCCTCGCCGCTCACCACCTCCACGCGCAGGCCGGTCTTCGCCTTCACGGAGGCGTAGAAGGTCGCGGCGTTGAGCGCGCGGCGGGACGCGGAGGTGGCCACGGCGCGCACGTCGGCGGGCGCCACCCCGAGGGACTGCGCCTTGGCCGCGTACTCCTGGAGCGCGCCGAGCGCGGCCTCCATCCGGTCCGGGCGAAACACGCCCCGCTCGCCCAGCCCGCGGCCGAGGCCGATCACGCGCGCCTCGTCGTGGAGCACGTTCCCCGCGTCGTCGACGACGAGGAGGAGGAGGGAGTTCGAGCCGATGTCGATGGCGGCGCGGGGCATGGGGCTTCCGGAGGGCGGGAAACGTAGCCCGCGGAGCGGGGACTCGGCCGCTCGAAGGGAGGGGGGGCGTTGCGGGGGGGCTCTGCCCCCCCGCCCCAAGAAAAGCAGGACCTACCAGCTCAGGTGGGTCGACCAGTTGGGGTTGGTGTAGCCGCCGGCGCCGCTGGTCACCTTCGTCTGGAAGCGCCCGTCGGAGGAGGCGATCCAGATGTGCGAGCCGCCCTCGCGGGTGGACGAGAAGGCGAGGTAGCGGCCGTCCGGCGACCAGCTCGGGTCCTCGTTGTCGCCGTCGCCCTGGGTGATGCGCTCCATGCCGGAGCCGTCCGGGCGGACGGTGAACACGTCGAAGTGGCCGGAGTCGCGGCCGACGAACGCGATGCGGTCCCCGGTGGGCGACCAGGAGGGGTCGGTGTTCTGGGAGCCGGAGAAGGTGACGCGCTTCGCGCCCGAGCCGTCCGCGTTCATGACGTAGATCTGCGGGCCGCCGCTGCGCTCGCTCACGAAGGCGAGCTTGCTCCCGTCGGGCGACCAGGTGGGCGACACGTCGATGCCCGGGCTCGCGGTCAGACGCGCGATCTCGCGGCCCGCGTAGGGGTCGATCGTGAAGATCTCGGAGTCGCCCCCGATGGAGAGCGTCAGCGCGAGGATGTCGCCGAGGGGGGAGAAGGAGCCGCCCGTGTTGATGCCCGAGCGGGCGGAGACGCGGCGGATCTGCTTGGAGCCGAGGTCGGCGACGTAGAGATCGGGGTTCCCCGCGGCGTAGCTCGTGTAGACGATCGACGAGCCGGTGGCGTTCCACTTCGGCTTGAGGTTGATGCTGCCGTTGCGGGTGAGCTGGGTGCGGCCGTGCCCGTCGGCGTCCACCCAGTAGATCTCCTTGTTCCCCGAGAAGTTGCCGGTGAAGGCGAACTTCGTGTCGAAGAAGCTGCGCTCGCCGGTGGCGGCCTGGATGATCAGGTCGGCGACGCGGTGCGCGAGCGTGCGCGTGCCGGCCGGCGGCGCGGAGAAGGCCTTGGCGGCGAGCTTCTCGCCCGCGGCGACGCCGTACACCCACACCTCGGTGCGGACCTTGCCCTCGATGGTCGCGAGGTTCGTCTTCGCGAGGACCGCGGCGCCGGTCGGTCGCCAGTCCCCGAAGTCGAACTCGCCCGGGCGGATGCCGGCGTTCGCGCCTTCGATCGAGGCGTTCGCGTCGAGCACCTTGAACCAGCCGGAGAGCTCGAGGTCCCGGCGCACGACCTTCCAGAACTCGTCGTTCGCGTCGCCCTTCGGCAGGGGCACGGCGATGGGGATCGCCCGCTCGCCGGGCTCGCCGATGACGATCCCGATGTTCGGACGCGGCGTTTCCTGCGCCGCCGCGTCGAGGCACCCGGCGAGGGGCGCGACGGCGAGGAGGAGGGTGAGCGCGTGCTTCACTTGGCGTCCTTGGGCTCGAAGGTCAGGGTGACGGCGATGCCGTCGGCGTACTTCTCGGGGAGCCTGCCGAGCTTCGGCGTGAGCTCGGCGGCGCGGCGGGCGGACTCGTCGAAGGAGACGCTCCCGCTCGGCTTCTTGATCTTCGGCGTGCCGGTCACGTTGCCGGCGGCGTCGACCTCGATGAGCACGTCGACCGAGAGGTTGGCGTCGCGCTGCAGGGGGTGCCAGTTGGCCGCGATCTGCCGCTTGGCGTTCTCCGCCCAGCGCGCGAGCGCCGGGTCGTTGAGGCCGGAGGTCGCGGTGGAGCCGGTGCTGTCCGCGGCGCCGTCGGGGTTCGAGGCGAGGCGGTCCTCCTTGCCGACGGGCGCGGTGAGGTCCTGGAGCGCCTGGCGCCGGCGGAGCTCGTCGATGGCCTTCTGGCGCGCGTCCGCGTTTGGGTCGCCCTTCGTCTTCGGCGCGTCGGGCGTCTTGAACGCCATGTCGCTCGCGTTCGGCGGCGGCGGCTCGGCCTTCGCGTCGGGCGCGGACGCCTTCGGCGCGTCGGGGGCGCGCTCGGCCTTCTGCGGCATCCGCGTGACGTTCTTCGGGGGCCCGGAGAGCGCGACCTGGATGGTGTCCTGGGGCTTGAAGAGGGGCTCGGACTCGCCGGACGAGCAGCGCGCGACCATCACGATCGCGAAGAGCACGGCGTGGCCGAAGGCCGCGACCGGGATCTCCCAGCTGAGCGCGGGGCCCGCGGGCATGGCCTAGAGCGGCTCCTCGACGGCGCCGGGCTGGGTCACGAGGCCCACCTTGGCGACGCCGGCGGTCTGCGCGACGGCGAGCAGCTGGAGCACCTTCTCGTACGCGAGCTTTCCATCCGCCCGTACGAACACCTGTTGGTCGGGGTTTTCTTTCGCGATCGCCGCGAGCTTGACCTTGAGCTCCTCGAGCGGGAACTCGTTCTTGCCCAGGAAGTACTTCTCCTCGCCCGTGATCGAGAGCACCAGCTGCTCCTCGTCGGCCCCGAGCGGCGGGGCCTCGGCGCGCGGGAGGTCGAGCGCGACGCCCGTGGTCATCAGCGGGGCGGTCACCATGAAGATGATGAGGAGCACGAGCATGACGTCGACGAACGGCGTCACGTTGATCTCGGACATCATCCCGCCGTCGCGGGAGGGGCCGCTCATGCCCATCGTTCACCTCCCACGGGCGTGGCGCTTCACGATGTTCAGGAAGTCCGAGGAGAAAGCGTCCATCTCGCTCGCCACGCCCTTGATGCGGCTGTTGAAGAAGTTGTACGCCATGACCGCGGGGATGGCGGCGAGGAGGCCCACCGCGGTCGCGACCAGCGCGTGCGCGATGTCGGGACCGACGGTCTGGATGGTGGCCTGGCCCGTTGCGCCGATCTTCTGGAACGCGCGCAGGATGCCCCACACCGTGCCGAAGAGCCCGATGAACGGGGCGGTCGAGCCCGTGGTCGCGAGGAAGGGGATGAGCCGCTCGAGCTGGTTGAGCTCGACGTTCGCGGTGCGACGGAGCGCGCGCTCGATGTTCTCGGTCAGGCCGAGGTCCATGCCGCCGCCGGAGCCGCTCGTCGTCAGGCGGTTGTACTCGTCGTACCCGGCCTTGAACACGGCCGCGACCGGCGAGCTCGGGTAGCGGCCGAGGCGCTGGTAGACCTCGTCGAGCGTGCCCGCCTTCCAGAAGGAGTCGACGAAGGAGGTGGACTGCACCGAGGCGCGCCGCACCGCCACGTACTTGTTGATGACGATGGCCCAGCAGGCCACCGACATCCCCAGGAGGAGGAAGAGCACGGACTGCACGATGAAGTCGGCCTCGAAGACGAGCGCGACGATCGAGAAGCCGTCGTCCGCCGCGGCGACGGACGCGAGGTAGACCGGTAGCACGGGATCCATGAGGACCGCGGGTAACACGCGGGAGGCGCGGAGATCGATCGGCCGTGCGCCCTGTCGGTCAGGGCGAGGCGGTCCGGCGCCACCCGTCGAGGGCCTCCGGCAGGCCGGGTCGGAGCTCCAGCGCCTTCGAGTAGGCCTCGGCCGCGAGCTTTGCCTGGTGGAGCCCCTCGTACGCCTTCCCGAGCATCGTCCACGCGCCGTAGTGGCCCGGGAGGATGCGCGTGGTGTTGCGCAGCGCCCGCACGGCGAGGTCGGGGCGCGCGGCGGCGCTCGCGATCTCGCCGATGCCGAGCCAGCCGTAGGCGTTGCAGGCGTCCATCGTGAGCGCGGCGCGGTATTCCTGCAGCGCCCCGGCGGCGTCCTTGCGGATGCGCTTCTCGTCCCCGGCGTCGACGCGCTTGCGGGCCTCGCCGCGCAGGGCCTCGGCGGGGGGCGTGCACGTCTCCGGCGGATCCTTCGGGAGGCTCGTGGCGAAGGTGGCGAAGGCGTCGAGGGGGGCGCCCGTGGTGGAGGCGGCGGCGACCGGGACGCTCGGGGGCGGCGCGACCGTCGGTGCCGGCGTCGCTGCCGGGACGGGCGCGGACCAGGTCGTCGTCGGGGCGGTCGCGACGGGCGCGGACCAGCTCGTCGTCGGGGCGCTCGCGATGGGCGAGGGAGCGCCGGTCATGGGCGCCGGCGCGCTGGCCATCGGCGCCGGGGCGCTCGCGACCGCGGGGACGGCCGGCGCGCTCGCAGCGGATGCCGCGGTGCCCCCGGTGGTCCCCGGCGCCACGACGAGCGGGCGGCCGTCCACGACGACCACGCGCGACGACGGGTACTTGTCGGCGGACGGCGCGCGCCCGAGCGCGGAGGCGTCGGCCGGGAGGCCCGTCCCGCAGTCGAGCAGGAAGAAGCGCCCGTCCTCGTCGGGCGGCGAGACACACGTGCCCGGCGGGAGCCCGCACGCCTGCTGGAAGCAGTGCACCTGGAGCGGGTTCACCACGTCCATGACGAGCTCGCCGCCCAGCGGCGGGTGGTCGAGCAGCGCCCCGGCGGAGGCGTCGAAGACGCCGCGCCCGTCGCAGCCGACGCGCCAGAGCCCCGACACGCGCCAGGCGCCCGCCTCGCGGCCGATCCGGGAGCCGTCGCCGTACACGACCAGCGTCGTCTCGCAGGTGGGCAGGCCGCCGACGCGGCAGCAGGCCAGGCACGCCTCGTCCGCGGCGTGGGCGGCGATCAGGAGGGCGAACGGCAACATGCGGGAACTCTACTTCGAGGCGGCGGCGCCGTCCTGACGGCCCCCCGGCGCCGCCCTGGACCGCCCGTCGGCGAGCGCCGCCCGGTACACGTCGAGGATCCGGCCCGCGTGGGCGTCGATGTCCTCGAAGCGGGCGGGCTCCGCGCGGGCGCGGCCCCGGCGCACCTCGGCCGCCATCGCGCGGCGGAGCGCCTCGATCGAGCCCGGCTCCACGCGCGCGGCGCGCGCGCCGACCACCTCGGCGACGCCCGGCACGTCGCTCGCGACGATGCGGAGGCCCGCCGCGGCGGCCTCGCGGAGCACCAGCGGGCTGTTCTCCTCCCAGGTGCTCGGGAACACGAGGACGTCGGCCTCCCCGAGCAGCGCGGGGACCCCCTCCGGCGCGACGGGGGGCTCGAGTCGCGCGCCCGGCACCTCGCGCACCCGCGTCGTGAGCGCATCGACGTAGGCCGTGCGCCCGTCGTAGGGGAGGGGTGGCCCCACGATCCGCAGCGTGGCGGCGCCCGCGGGGAGGCCCGCGAAGGCCTCGAGCGCGAGCCGGGGCCCCTTGGTCGGCACGAGCCCGCCGAGGAACAGGAAGCGCACCGGCCCCGGGGCCGCGACGGGCGCCGCCGGCACCGCGCGCAGCAGCGGAAGGGGCAGGTACGAGGCCGTCAGTCCGAGGCGCGCCGGGAGGTGCCGCGAGGGTGTCAAGAGATGGTCGACCTGCCGGAGCGCGGCCGCCAGCGCCGCGGCCCGTGCGCGCACGAGGTCACGACGGAGCGGGAGGCGGTCCGCGACGGAGGCCGGCAGCGGCGCCCAGGTGGCGGGCGCGAGGCACCGCGCGCAGCGGCGCTCCTCCGGGCCCGCGCACACCTCGTCGCGGCGGTCGACGAGCTGCCCGCGCGCGCAGGCGAGCCAGGCGTCGTGCAGCGTGAGCACCACGCGCGCGCCCCCCTCGCGCGCGACCGCCGGGATCCCCAGGGACGCGCCCGTCAGGTGGTGGACGTGCACCACGTCCGGGCGGAAGGCCCGCGCGACGCGCGCGAAGTCGGCCTCGGCGTCGGGGTTCGCGAAGGTGGACCGGAACCCGCGCCGGCGGGGCAGCCCCGCGGGGGTCCAGTGCGCGACGGATGCGCCCGCGCGCGCCTGGGCGTCCGCGAGCGCCGCCGCGTAGAGCTCGGTCCCGCCGAGCGCGTCGGGCGGCCACCCGTGCGCCACGTGGAGGACACGCACCCCTCAGTCGGCCTCGGCGAGGATCTCCTCGGCCCGCCTTCCCCCGGCGAGGGCCTGGAGCTCCTCGTCGTGGTCGTCGCTCACGCGGGCGACGTAGCGCAGCGCGTGCGAGAACTCGGCGAAAGCGAGCTCGTCCCCGAGCAGCGTGTGCGTGAACGAGACGGTGTCGTCCTCGAACAGCAGGAACGCGCCGAACAGGACCTCGGTGTTCATGCGGAGGAGCCGCATCACGAGCTCGAGCTGCGGCCGCGCGCCGGCCAGGATGGTGGAGGCGAAGCGCACGAACGTGTGGCGCTCGTCCTCGAACAGGGAGATCATCACGACCGTCGAGCCGTACTTGAGGAGGAAGATCCCTTCGGGGTTGCGATCGGGATCGATGTCCATCCGGACGAGGAAGTCGCTCACCCGGTCGGCCAGCACGCTCAGGCGGTCGCTCATGTTCGCTCCCACCCCATTTATACGCCGCGAAGCCGTCGTCAGGGGCGCGGCGCGAATTCGCGGCGGTCAGCCTCTCCGCGCGGCGGCGTACACGGCCTCGATCCGATCGAGGTGCGCCGCGAACGTCGGCGGGGCGCGGACCGGTGGCGCGGCGGCCGCGGCGGCGCGGAGGCACCCGGCGAGCGCCTCGACGTCGCCCGGGGGGTAGAGCCAGCCGTCCACACCGGGCTCGACGAGCTCGGGGAGCCCGCCGATCGCCGGGGCGATCACGGGGCAGCCCGCCGCGCGCGCCTCCAGAACGACCAGCGGGGCGTTCTCGGGCCACACGGACCCGAGGACGAGGGCGCGCGCCCCGGCGAGCAGGGCGGGCACGGCGTCCGACGCGACCGGACCGTCGTTCGGGAGCGCCGCCACGTAGGCGGCGTCGGGGCCGGGCGGGCCGTGGATCCGGAGCGGCGCGGCCACGCCGGCGCGCGCCCACGCCGCGCGCACGAGGTGCGGGCCCTTGTGGGGGGCGAGGGTGCCGAGGAAGACGAAGGGGCGCGGATCGTCGGGGGCGGCGGAGCCGCGCGCGAGTCCGGGGGGCGTTGCGGGGGGGCCACCCCCCGCCCCAAGAAGATCAGGGTGATCCGACCGGACGGGTTCCACGCCGTGCGGCACCACGTCCGTCACCGCCACCCCGGCCCGCCGCGCCGCGTCCGCCAGCCAGCGGCTCGGGCTCACGATCCGCGCGCACCGGCCCGCGAACGCGCGGATCGTAGCCTCGCGCCGCTGCACGTCCTCCGTCGACAACGGCGGCGCCGCCCCGCCCGTCACCCGCGCCCGCACCCGCGCCGGCACGCGCCGCCACGCCGCCTGGAGCCGCGCCGGATCGACCCACCGCCCCACGCGGCCCGCGACCCCGAGCGCCGTCGCGAGCGCGGGCGTGTCGTGCGCCCACGCCGACGCGCACGCCGCGCACCCTGAATCCGGACCGTCACAGGGCTGTCCCTCCCGCAGCAGCAGGCCGCCCGCGGCGCACCATCCCCAGGCGTCGTGCAGCGTCCACACCAGCGGCGCGTCCACGCGGAAGCTCGCGGAGGCGAACGCGAGGTGCTGCGCGTGCACGACGTCCACGCCGCGCGCGAGCTCGGCGATCACGCGGTCGATCTGCGGGTCGGACGCGCCGCGTCGGAGCCCGGCGTACGGCGCGTTGTTCGCGACGCGCGTGAGCCCGGGCGTGTCGGTGCGCGTGTACATCGCGGCGCCCGCCTCCGGCGCGATCGCGAGCGTGTGGACCTCCCAGCCGCGGCCACGGAGCCCGTCCGCCAGCCGCCGCGCGTACTGCTCCGTGCCGGCGTTCTGCCGCGGCGGGTAGCCGTGCACGATCTGGAGCAGGCGGGGCACCTCCCCGCCTATCCGGGGCGCCGGGCCGGGCGCGGAGGCGCGCTATCATCCGCGCGTGCCCGACACGTCCCCGCTCCGCGTCCTCGTGGTCGACGACGAGGAGAACCTCCGCCACCTGCTCGGCCTGATCCTGGGGCGCGCCGGCTACGCCGTTTCGACCGCGAAGAACGGGCGCGAGGCCCTGGGCCGCCTGGGGGACGCGGACGTGGTGCTCTGCGACATCCGCATGCCCGAGATGGACGGGCTGGCGTTCCTGGGCGCGCTCCCGCCCGGCGCCCCCCCGGTCGTGATGATGAGCGCCTACGGCACGGTCGACACCGCGCTCGAGGCGATGCGGCGCGGCGCCTACGACTACGTCGGCAAGCCCTTCAAGGCCGACGAGATCGTGCTCACGCTCCGGAAGCTCGAGGAGCGCGAGAGCCTCGTCGCGGACCGCGGCCGCCTCGCCGTCGAGAACGCGCGGCTCCACGAGCGCAGCGGCGAGCCCGTCGAGGGCTTCGTGGGCCGCTCGCCGTCGGTGCAGGAGCTGCTCCGCGTGCTCGGGCGGGCCGCGCGCCACGACTCCACCGTGCTGCTCTCGGGCGAGAGCGGAACCGGCAAGGAGCTCCTCGCCCGCGCGCTCCACCGGCTCTCCCCCCGCGCGAAGGGGCCGTGGGTCGCGATCAACTGCGCCGCGATCCCCGAGACGTTGCTCGAGAGCGAGCTCTTCGGGCACACGAAGGGCGCGTTCACGGGCGCGATCCAGGCCAAGCCGGGCCTGTTCGAGCAGGCCGACGGCGGCACGCTCTTCCTCGACGAGATCGGCGACCTCCCGGGGCCGCTCCAGTCCAAGCTCCTGCGCGTGCTGGAGGACGGCATGGTCCGCCGGCTCGGCGCCCGCTCGGACGCGCCCGTGGACGTGCGCATCGTCGCCGCGTCGGCCCAGCCGCTCGACCCGCCGCGCTTCCGCGAGGACCTGTTCTACCGCCTCGCCGTCGTGCACCTCCACATCCCGCCCCTCCGGGAGCGGGCGGAGGACATCCCGCTGCTCGTCGAGCACCTGCTGGGCGCGCTCGCGGCCCGCATGCGGCTGCCCCGGCCCGCGGTCCCCGAGGCGACGCTCCGGATCCTCCTGGCGCAGCGCTGGCCGGGGAACGTCCGGCAGCTCGAGAACGCGCTGGAGCGCGCGCTGCTCGTCTGCGACGGCGACACGCTGCAACCCGAGGATCTCCCGCGGGAGCTGCGCGTCGTCACGCCGCGGGCGCCGACCGACGAGGACCTCTCCATCCCCGCGCAGGTGGCGGCGCTCGAGAAGCGCCTGATCGAGCGCGCCCTGACCCGCGCCGAGGGCAACAAGGCCGCGGCGGCGCGCGTCCTCGAGATCTCGTACAAGACGCTCCTCTACAAGATCAAAGAGTACGGGATCGAGCCGTGAGCGCGCAGGGCGAGCCAGCCGCTTCCGAGGTCGCTTCCTCTCGGGGCGGGGGATCTCCGACCCCCCGCGACCCCGGGTCCGCTCGGAGCCGGTGGCTGCCGCTGGGCATCGGCGCCGCGCTCGTCGTCGCGGCCGTCGCGGTCGGCCTCCGGGTGACCGCGGTGCCCCGCGGCATCGCGGCGGCGCAGGCCGCGCTCGACGCGGCGGACCTCGTGGCCGCGGAGGCGGCCTGGCGCGAGGTGCTCGCGGCGGACCCCGGGCGCGCCGAGGCGCTCTACGGGCTCGGCTGGACGCTCCACCTCGCGGGGCGGCCCGAGCTGGCGCGGGAGGCGTTCCAGCAGTGCGTGGACGCGCACCCTGACAGCCCGCTCGGCTACAAGGGGCTCGGGAGCGTGGCCATGTCGCAGGGGAACGCGGCGTTGGCGAAGCGGCGCTTCGAGGAGGCGCTGGCGCGCGCGCCGGGCGACCCCGCGGTACGGCACAGCCTCGGGCTCCTCGCGCTCGGCACGGGCAACGGCGCGGAGGCGGTCGCGGCGTTCGGCGCCCTCGCGACGGAGGAGCCGGATCGGGCGGCCTTCCGCCAGGGGCTCGCCGAGGCGCTGCTCGTCGCCGGGCGCCCCGAGGACGCGCTGGAGGCGGCCGCGGAGGCCGTGCGGCTCGCGGAGGACCCGCGCTCGGTCGCGCTCGCCCACTTCACGCGCGCGCGGGCCATCCTCGCCGCGAGCGGCGGCCGCGTCGACGCGGACGACTGCGCCGGCACGGCCCCGCCCGTGTACGCCTGGCTCGACGAGGCCGACCGGGCGCTCGACCGCGCCGAGGCCACGGGCGTCCCGCTCCCCGAGCTCGTCGCGGCGCGCCGGGCGGTGCGGCAGCGCCGCGGCGGCGTGGACGACACCTGTCCGGGCCTCCGCGCCGGCCAGCCCGACGTGGGCAGGAAGTTCCCAGGTGGGTAGAAATTTCCCAACGCAAGGCCCCACCAGACGGCACGAAGCGCCGGATCTCGCGGGAATGGATCTTGCAAACAGTGAGACCGGCCACACCCTCGTGGAGCTCGCGGTGGCGATCGCCGTCGTCGGGATCCTCGCAGCGATGGGGTGGTACGCAGTCCAGGACGAGGTCGACCGTTTCCGCATGATGAAGGCCGCGCGATTGCTGCAATCCGACCTCCAGGAGCTCCGCGCCCTGGCGATCGCGACCAACCGCGAGACGCGCATCGTGTTCACGGGTGCCGACGCGGCGCTCGACCCGACCGACGTGCAGGTGGGCGAGTGGCTCTTGCAGGCGGGCGACCGCTCGCAGGGCAGCGTCGAGTGGGACACGCTCCCCATCGACGATGGGAGCGACGCCTCCGCCGGCGAGCGCAGCCTCAACCCCGACGGGGCCGACGAGGCGCCGCACATCAGCCTCGCGCCCTGGCCGACCCTCACCGGCCCCGGCAGCGGGAACGCAGACGCCATCGTGTTCTCCCCGCGCGGCTGGATCGCGAACCCCGCCGCCGACTTCGCCGACGGCTACGTCGCGCTGCGGATCGTGAACAAGCGCTCGCTGCTCCGCGGCGGCGCGGAGGAGGCGACCGTGCGGGTGTCCCGCGGCGGGCTGTCGCGCCTCGAGGTGTCGGACGCGACGGCGCTCCCCACCAACACGGTGGGCACGGCGGAGGCGAGCACCCCATGACGCGCGCCACGCTCCGCTCCGCGCGCGCCCGGCGCGGCTTCACGATGGTCGAGGTGGTGATCGCCTCGGCGCTGCTCGGCTTCTCGCTCGTCGTGATGTTCGGCTTCCACAGCCAGGCCCTGCGCGCGAACATGAACGCGCGGAGGCTCACGGATTGCACCTACCTCGCCCAGACGCAGATGGAGCGGCTCCTGGCGATGGACTGGACGAGCTCCTCGCGGCCCACCGACCTCACGAACAGCGGCACGGTCGATGCCTCCGTGGCGGGCATGTACGACCAGCTGGAGTGGCCCGGCTCGGCCATCCCCGTGAACAACCTGTTCACCACGTCGGACACGCAGCTCTCGCCGCCGCTCTACACGGTCTCGTGGGACATCGAGAACATGGACACCAACGCGACGTGGATCCGCCTCCGGGTGCGCTGCACCTACGAGGACGCGACCTTCGGCGGCGCGCACGGCACGACGATCTCGTCGTACCGGTACCGGGACAGCTGATGGCCCGCCGCGCCCTCCACCACCGTCGCCGGGGCTTCTCGCTCATCGAGCTCATGATCGCGCTCGCGATCGGGCTCTTCGTGATCGGCGCGCTCTACAACCTGTTCTCGAACCAGGTCCGGCAGTTCGTGTACCAGGATCTCCAGATGGAGATGCACCAGAACACGCGGCTCTCGCTCGACATGCTGAGCCGCACCGGGCGGCTCGCCGGCTACGGGACGAACGGCACGACCGTGGGCGCGTTCGGCGCGGGCGGGATCGACTCGAACTCGCTGCCGGCGATCCTCTCGTACAACGCGACGGGGCCGAACGGCAGCGACGCGATCACGCTCGTGTCGATGGACCCCTCGCTCGTCGTCAACACGGCCGCCACCTTCCCGCCGTCCTGCTCCACGACCACGCTCACCGTCGAGCCCACCGCGCTCCACAACGCCGCGCGCCTCGCCCAGTACCGCAGCGGCGAGATGCTCATGTGCTACGACTACGGCGCCATCGGCGGCTTCCGCAGCTTCCTCTGGCCGATGACGGCCGACGGCAACGCGAGCACCGGCGAGCTCACGGTCGCGGCGGGCAACAGCTACGCCGACTACGACCTCGCCTGCCCGCTCACCGAGAACCTCCCGCTCGTGATGACCTGCTCGCGGGCCGAGGTGGTGACCTTCTACATCGACGCCGACGAGACCGACGGCATCGGCGCCGGCAGCGCCGAGCACCCCGTGCTCATGATGGACCTCGACTTCGAGTCCCCCGACGGTGACGACGTGCCGCTGGTCGACAACGTCGAGGACCTCCAGATCGCCTACTGCCTCGAGGCCACGTCGGGCTCGACGGACTGCTCGGACGCGACGGCGTGGGTGAACACCATCGCCACCGACGAGGCCGACCAGGTCTACATGATCCGCTTCACCGTCGTGGTCCGCTCGAGCCGGGAGGATCCCTCCCGCCTCCACGTGGGGCAGCGCCCCGCGATCGAGGACAACACGGCGGGCGGGACCGACCACTACTTCCGGCAGGTGCTCTCGAACGAGGTCACCGTCCGGAACATGCGCATCCAGAGCCTGCTATGAGCCTCCTCCCGAGCCGCCGGTCCCGCGAGGGCTACGCGATGCTGGTCGCGCTGGTCCTCATCGCGCTCCTCACCATCATCGGCGCCACGTCGCTGTCCGTGGCGGGCGTCGACCAGCGCGTCGCCACGCACAACCGGCGCCACATGATGGTGCTCAACACGGCGGACGCCGGCACCGAGCACGCGCGCTACCTCCTGCAGTCCGAGAACCCGCGCAACGAGGGCTGGGACACCGCCGACACCGGCAACCTGTTCGTCCCCAAGACCGAGGCGGAGACCTCCTTCGAGGGCATCGCGTTCCCGATGAACCAGGGCGTCTACCAGGTCGACGCCGTCTACCAGAAGTGCTCCAACCCGCCCCCCGGCTACAGCACCGAGCTCGGCCGCGCCGGGTACCGCTCGGACTTCTGGGACATGCATTCCCGCGCGACGTTCGACGACTCGACGTACGCCCAGATCAACCCCACGCAAGCCGTCGTCGTGTCGACCCTCCGGAAGGTCATGCGCGGCTCCTGCAAGATCCGGTGAGGTCGGCATGACGCGCGCTCCGCTGCTCCTCCTCCTCGCCAGCCCGCTGGTCGCCGCCCCCGCGTGGGCCGGCAGCACCGGCACCGACGAGCTCCTCTCCACCGTCGAGCGCGTCCCGCCGATCGTGATCTTCGTCGTGGACCGCTCGATCACCATGACCGCGCCGTGCGCCGGCGGCGTCGGGGACCCCTGCATCGACGACGTGGTCGACGCGATCTCCCAGGTCGCGCGCCACTTCCCCGACGCGCGGTACGGCGTCGTGGGAACCGCCCAGGACGCCGCGGACGACACCTTCTACGAGATCGCGCCGGTCGGCAGCTCCTACGCGGAGATCGCCTCCGCGCTCGCCTCGGTCACCGTCGTGCCGAGCACGACGCGCAACCTCGCCGAGGTCGTCGAGGACGTCACCGAGAGCTACCTCAAGAACGGCAGCACGGACGATGGCGAGGACGACGACGGCGACGGCATGACCGGCGACTGGGCCGAGTCGCCCATCGTCTACAGCTGCACCGACACCCACATCATCGTCCTCGCGAAGGACCGCCCGACCGAAGACGACCAGGTGTCCTTCACCTACTCCTCCGCGAGCAACGGCACCGCGGGCGAGGTCTCCTGCGACGCCGTCGGGCTCACGGTGCTCGACAACCAGTGCTTCTACGACAACGTCGCGTCGCACCTCTACAACACCGATCTCTCCTCGCTCTCCGACACCCAGCGCGCGATCGTCCACACCATCTCGCTCGGCGTGACGGCGGGCTCGATCGCCGAGGACCTCTTCAACAACGCCGTCACCAACACGGTGAGCGAGGGAAGCTACACGGACGCCACCACCCAGGACCAGATCCTGGCCGGCATCCTGGCGATCATGAGCGAGATCATGGCGGGGACCTACAGCCGGTCCACGCCGGTGGTCACCGCCGCGGGCGACTACCTCATCTACACCTTCTACGAGATGACCGGGGACAACCCGCTCGCGGAAGGCCACGTGCGCGCCTACGCGCTCGACGACGACCCGGCGTCCACCACGTACGGCGAGGTCCTCTACGACGGCCCGAGCGAGTACGGCGGCGCGGTGTGGGACGGCGGCGATCTCCTCGTGAGCCGCCCGGTCACGGCGTCGGAGTCCAACCCCGAGGACCGCGACGGCGTCGGCAAGCGCGACATCTACACCTTCGAGGACTACGCCTACCTCGTCAGCTCGCTGGGCACCGAGGCCACGGCCACCGACTACACTGGGCGCCCCGCCCGCCGCATCGGCTTCGACTACGAGTTCGCCAACGCGGTCGGCGGCAGCGCGGCCACGCTCGACCTCTACATGGAGTACTCGACCTCGACGCCGGGCAACTGCACCGACGACGAGCCCTACGACCTCAACGAGGACTGCGGCGTCGACGGCGACGACCTCCAGACCCTCATCGACTTCGCGCGCGGCCTCCCCGACGCCCAGTTCCGCTACCTGGACCTGGCCCGCGGCCGGTGGAAGCTGGGTGACTCGCCCTACTCCATCCCGGTCGTCGTCACCGCGCGCGACGACAACTTCTCCACCGACTCGACCTACCGCGAGTTCCTCGCGACGCTCGAGGCCGACGGTATCCCCTCCATCGTGCTGCTCGCCGCCAACGACGGCATGCTCCACGCCTTCCGCCTCGAGGACGATCCCGCCACCGCCACCGAGGACGAGGCGGGCGAGGAGCTCTGGGCCTGGATCCCCGGCTACCTGCTCCTGCGCGACAAGCCGGAGGAGTGGGCCAACAGCCTCGTCGACCTGATGTGGTACGGCAAGACCTCCCTGTTCGACGGGAGCCCCGTGGTCGAGGACGTCTGGATCGACGACGACGGCGACGGCGTGAAGACCGCCGAGGAGTGGCACCGCGTCGTGGTCGTCCAGCAGGGCTTCGGCGGCCCGGTCACGCTCGCGCTCGACATCACCGACACCGCGTCGCCCCAGTTCCTCTGGGAGCAGACCAACACCGCCGACTCGACCGCCCAGGGCTACGGCGTCGGGCGCCCCGTCATCTTCAACGTGTACGACGCCACCGAGCTCACGAGCCCCGACCAGTGGGTGGCGATGTGGGGCGGCGGGCGCGCCGTCGGCTACACCGGCAGCTCCGGCACCGAGTACTGGGAGTCCTCCGAAGCCAACCTCTACATGTGGAACATCGGCGACGACTTCTGGGGCACGGAGAGCGCCGGCTACGCCGTCCGGGGCGACAACATCGGCTCGCAGCACCCCGACCACGTGTCGAACGGCGGCGCCACCAACCCGACCGACCTCAACTACGCTGGCAGCGACCCCGCGCGCCTCGAGTACGGCTACATCGCGGCGGCCCTCGCCGCGGTCGACACCGACGGCGACGGCGACGGCGACGTGGTCTACTTCCCCGTGAGCACGCCCTACCGCCCGAGCGACGAAGGCGGCGGCGGCGTCACGGACCCCGAGGATCCCGGCTCCTCCTGGATGTACAAGGCCATCCTCGACGAGACCGCGCCGGACAACCCGCAGTGGTGCCAGTTCTACGACCCGCTCGACGGCACGGACGGCACCAACGGCGTCGGCGCCCGTCCCGAGGTCTACTACGCGGCCACCACCGCGTGGCTCTCCGACGGCTCGCTCGGCATCTACTGGGGCACCGGCACGCCGTTCTCGCGCGACGGCTCGGACACCGGCTACTTCTTCGCGATGTACGACGAGGATCCGCTCGACTGCACGAGCACGGCCCAGCCGATCGACTGCAACGGGAACGACGGCTACTACCCGCTCGACTCGGGCGAGGGCCTGACCTCCGACCCCGTCGTCTACGCCGGCGTCGTCTACTTCACGACGTACACGCCGGACGCGGACCGCTGCGAGCTCGGCGTGGGCCGCGTCTACGGCCTGCAGTTCGACACCTGCGGCCCCGGCATGGACACCGACGGCGTCGACGGCGTCACCCCCGCCGACGAGCCCTACGTCGAGACCGAGGGCTACGTGTCCGGCGTGACCGTCGGCGACGGCATGGTCTATTACGGCAGCGCCACGCCCACGGTCGACGGCAGCAGCGCCGCCGTCGAGACCATCCGCGCCGCCACCGACCCCTTCCTGGGCACGTCCGCGATCGCGTGGATGGAGATCTACTGACGTAGCGGCCCCGGCGCGCGGATCTTCGGGGCAGCCGCTCCGCGCTGCGGCGGCGTGGGTGCCGCTGCCACCGTCGGCGGCTCCCGCTACTCGCTCTCCTTGGCGAGCCGCGCGAGCCGGCGCAGGTTCTCGCGCGCCGCCACGTTCTGCGGGTCGGCCTCGAGCACCGCGCGGAACGAGGCGGTGGCGAGCTCGTACTCGCCGCGCACCGCCTGGAGCTGCCCGAGGCCGCTGCGCGCGAGCACGTGGGCGGGCGCGGCGGCGAGCGCGGCCTGGAAGTCCTCCTCGGCCATGGCCGGCTGGCGCAGCTCGAAGCGGGCGGCGCCGCGGAGCGCGAGGGCGTCGGCGCCGCCGCCGAGCCCGACGGCCCGCTCGGCCTGCGCGAGGGCGAGCTCCGCGCGGTCGGTCGCGAGGTAGAGCCGCGCGAGCGCGAGGTGGGGCGCCGCCGCGGGCGCGCCACCGCTCCGCGACTGCGCGGCGGCGGCCTGCTTCAGGAGCCGCTCCGCCTCGTCGTAGCGCGCGAGCTCGACGAGGAAGACGCCGAGGTTGTGCGCGGCGGTCCAGCTGTCGGGGCGCGCGCGGAGGCCGGCGCGCAGGGCCTCCTCGGTGCCCGGGAGGTTGCCGCGCGAGCGGCGCGCGCGGGCGAGCCCCTCGAAGGCGTCGAGGGACTCCGGATCGGCCTCGGCGCACGCGGCGAACGCCTCCTCGGCGCGGACGAGCTGCCCGCGGGCACCCGCGAGCTCGCCCTCGAGGCAGCGGGTGGCCGCCTGGGTGGGCGCGAGCGCTCGCGCCGTGGCGAGCGCCGTCTCGGCTTCCTCCCAGGCCTCGGAGCCGATGCCCTCGCGCGCCCCGCGCGCCATCGCCTGCCGCGCGTGATCGAGGTGGGGCTTCAGCAGGGGATCGAGCGCGCGCGCGCCGCCGGGCGTCGCGGCGAGCGCGCGTGCCCGGGTCATGACCTCCTTCACGTCGCCGCGGGTCGCCTCCCGCAGCATCTCCAGGAAGAGCGCGCGCCCCTCGGCCCGGTCCGCGAGGGCGGCGGGCGCCCCGGCGAACAGCCGCGCCGGGTCGGCGGTGACCGCGGGGAGGGCGGTGAGCGCGAGGGCCGGCGGGGCGTGGATCGAGGCGGGGAGGCCTGGGCCGAGGCGGCGGCCGGTGGGGAGCGCGGCGAGCGAGGTGGCGTCGGCCAGGGCGAGCGCGCCGAGGTCGACCGCGGAGCGGAGCGCGAGCGCGCGCATCCCCTCGCGGTCGGCTTCCACGCAGCGCTCGAAGCCCGACCAGGGGAGGCGCGCGTCGGACGCCGGGCCGAGCAGCAGCGCGGTGTCCGCGCCCTCGGGGGGGAGCCAGAGGGAGGCGCCCGGGTAGACCGCGCGGAAGTCGGCGATGGCGGCGAGGAGCGCGCCGTCGGGGAGGCTCGTCGCGGCGAGCGCGAGCGCGTGGACGCCGTCGGGCGAGAGCCCGGCGCGCGTGGCGGCGAGCTCGCGCGCGGTGGGGGTGGTGCGGCGGCCGTCGGTCCACGGCGCGCGCACGATCTCCACGACGGCGTCGGCGCGCCCGCCCGCGCGGAGGACCGCCGGGGCGGGGAGCTGCACGAGCCGCACGGAGGGGTGCAGCCACGTCCGCGCGAGCGCGGCGCGCGCGTCCGCCTGGGCGCGGGTGAAGGTGCCGTCCGGCACCGCGGTGTCGATGGCGAGGAAACCGTGGACGCGGAGCGCGTCGACCGCGAGGCCGAGGTCGTCTCCGCCCACGCGCGCGCGCGCGCGCCCCGACGTGGCGCACGCCGCGAGGCTCGCCACGAAGCGCTCCGCGGAGCCGGCGCGCGTGTCGGGGTCGGCGAACGAGCCGTCGAGCTCGGCCAGGACGTGCTCGTCGACCCTGTGCAGCGCGGTCGAGCCCGCGGCCCCCACGTGCGCCGCGAGGAGGGTGGCGCGCGAGCGGACGGCCGCCACGCGCTCGCGATTGGCCCGGGTGGCCGTCTCGGCGCGCGCCGACCAGGCCGCCACCGACGCCGGGACCTGCCCGAGCGCGGGCACGAGGAGCAGC
>CAYWGD010000081.1:0-34851 GCA_964457335.1 uncultured Enterobacteriaceae bacterium
AGCCGGGGTCGCCCTGGCGGCCGGCGCGGCCGCGCAGCTGGTTGTCGATGCGGCGGGACTCGTGGCGCTCCGTGCCGAGGATGTGGAGGCCGCCGGCCTTCATCACCTCGTCGCGCTCGGCCTCGCACTGCGCCCGGTACTTCTCCAGCGTCACGCGCCAGAGGTCCGGCTCCACCATGCCGGGGTTCCCGAGCTCGAGCTTGGTGAGGCCCTCCGGGTCGCCGCCGAGCTTGATGTCGGTGCCGCGACCCGCCATGTTCGTGGAGATCGTGATCGCGCCCAACCGCCCCGCCTGGGCGACGATGTCGGCCTCACGGGCATGGTTCTTCGCGTTGAGGACCTCGTGCGGGATGCCCTTCTTGGCGAGCAGCCGCGCCACGAGCTCGCTCTTCTCGACGCTGGTGGTGCCGACGAGCACGGGCTGCTTCTTGGCGTAGCACTCCTCGAGCTCCTGCATCACCTTCTTGAACTTCTCGCCCTGCGTCTTGTAGACGATGTCGTGGTGGTCGAGGCGCTGCACCTTCCGGTTCGTCGGGATGGGCACGACCTCGAGCTTGTAGATGTTGCCGAACTCTTCGGCCTCGGTGTCCGCGGTGCCGGTCATGCCCGCGAGCTTGCCGTACATGCGGAAGAAGTTCTGGAAGGTGATCGTCGCGTAGGTCTGGCTCTCCGCCTCGACCTTGACGCGCTCCTTCGCCTCGATCGCCTGGTGGAGGCCGTCCGACCAGCGCCGGCCGTGCATGAGGCGGCCCGTGTGCTCGTCGACGATGACCACCTTCCCTTCCTGCACGACGTAGTCCTTGTCGCGCTTGAAGAGGAAGTGCGCCTTGAGCGCCTGGTTGACGTGGTGGAGGATCTCCATGTTGTGCGGGTCGTAGAGGTTGTCGACCCCGAGCCGCGCCTCGACCTTGTCCATGCCCTCGTCGGTGAGGCTCACCGCCCGGGACTTCTCGTCGACGGTGAAGTCGATCTCCTTCTGCAACAACGGGATGATCCCGTCGATGATGAAGTACTTGTCGATCGACATGTCGGTCGGGCCGCTGATGATCAGCGGCGTACGCGCCTCGTCGATGAGGATGGAGTCGACCTCGTCGACGATCGCGAAGTTGTGGCCGCGCTGGACGTAGTCCTCGCTCCGGAACTTCATGTTGTCCCGGAGGTAGTCGAAGCCGAACTCGTTGTTCGTACCGTACGTGATGTCGGCCGCGTACGCGGTCCGCTTGATCACGTCGGAGCGCTCGCCCGAGAGGATGGTGCCGACGGACAGCCCGAGGAACCGGTAGATGCGCCCCATCCACTCGGCGTCGCGGCTTGCGAGGTAGTCGTTCACGGTCACGACGTGCACGCCCTTGCCGGACAACGCGTTGAGGTACACGGGGAGCGTCGCCACGAGGGTCTTGCCCTCGCCGGTCTTCATCTCCGCGACCATGCCGCGGTGGAGCACCATGCCGCCGATGAGCTGCACGTCGAAGTGCCGCATCTCCATGGCGCGGCGCCCGGCCTCGCGGACCGTGGCGAACGCCTCGGGGAGCAGGTCGTCGAGGGACGCGCCGTTGTCCAGCTTCTGCCGGAACAAGGCCGTCTGGCCGCGGAGCTCCTCGTCGGTGAGCGCGCGGAGCTTGGGCTCCAGCTCGCCGATCTGGGCCACGGTGGGCTGCATCTTGCGGATCAACCGGTCGGCGCGCGTGCCGAACACGCGGGCGAAGACCGTATCGAGACCCATCATCGGACCAACTCCCTCGAACCCGCGCTCCTAACCCCCTCGTGACGCGGCTGCGTCCACCCCGCGCGCGCACGTATGCACGAACGGACGGCGCCCGTGGAGCAGATCAGCTAAAAGCAGGCGATCAGGGAAGATATTCGAGCGGATCGACCTTCTCCCCGTCGACGACGAGCTCGAAGTGCAGGTGCGGGCCCGTGCTCATGCCCGTGGACCCGACGAGCGCGATGACGTCGCCCGCAGCGACCTGGTCGCCCTCCTCGACGAGCACCCGGGAGGCGTGGAAGTAATTTGTGGTCACGTCCTGCCCGTGGTCCAGGATCACGGAGAGGCCGTGCCCCGAGTCCCAGCCGGTGAACGACACGAGCCCGTCGGCCGTCGCGAGGATGGGCGTGCCCCAGGGCGCGCCGAGGTCGAGCCCGGTGTGGAACTTCCAGCGGCGCGTGAAGGGCTGGATCCGGTAGCCGTAGGGCGACGTGAGCACCGCGCCGTCGAGCGGCCACACCTTGGGGAGGGCCGACTCGAAGCCGGTGTAGGAGGCGAGGCGCTCCTGGAACGTCTCGAGGCCCCCGGAGAGCGCGGCGAGGTCGTCCTCCAGCGCGGCGAGGTGCGCCTCGACCTCGCCGGCCCTCCGCTCGCCGCGGGGCAGCTCGGGCACGATGCCGTCGATCCACGCCTGGCGCGCCGCGACCTCCTCGGGATCGAGCGGGCCGAAGCCGGGGAGGGCCTCCTGCGCCTCCAGGGCGCGGAGCTGCTCGTCGTAGGTGCGGACGCGGGCGACGAGCGGCTCCAGCTCGGCGAGGCGCCGATCCACCTCGTCGAGGCGGGCCTTCAGCGCGAGGTTCTCCCCCACCAGCGCGTCGTGCGCGACCACGCGCGGGAGCGTGATCGCCTGGACGCCCACGAGGCCGAAGAGCCCGACCACCACGGTGGCCGCCACGGCGACCGCCTGGCGCACCCGGCGGAGCTGCACACTCGCCTGCCAGATCTCGCCGCGCCCCCGCTCGGGGACGAGCATCACGGTGTAGCGCACGTCGGGCTGCGCGCCCGAGGCCTTCTCAGTTGATCTCGTCGACACGCGTGATCACGGCCGTGATGTTGTCGTCGCCCCCCCGCGCGCAGGCCAGCTGCACGAGGTGGCGCGCGGCGTCCTGCGGGTTCATCGACCGGACGGCCTCGCCGAGCTCGGCGGGCTCCACCAGGTTCGAGAGCCCGTCGCTGCACAGGAGGAACTTGTCGCCGCGGCGCACCGCCCGGACCTGGATGTCGATCTCGACGTCCTCGGTGTAGCCGAGCGAGCGGGTGATGATGTTCTTCAGCTTGTGGTGGCGCGCCTGCTCGGGGGTGAGGAGCCCGGCGCGGATCCGCTCGTTGACGAGCGAGTGGTCCTCGGTGAGCTGCTCGATGCGCCCGTCGCGGACGATGTAGCCGCGGGAGTCCCCCACGTGCGCGACGAAGGCGTTCGGGCCGTCGACGAGCAGCACGAGGCAGGTCGTGCCCATGCCGCGGTACTCGGGCTCGGCGTTCGCTTTCTCGAAGATCCGCTTGCCGGCGAGCCGGATGGCGTAGCGCAGCCGCTCGCGCATGACCTCGATGGTGCCGTCCTCCTGGGCGGCGTCCACCTCGGGCGAGGTCTCGAGGTTCGAGAGCACCTCCTCGACGGTGTTCACGGCGATGGCGCTCGCGAACTCCCCGCCGGCGTGCCCCCCCATGCCGTCACACACGACGAACAGGTTGAGCTCGTCGTTGATGAGGTAGTTGTCCTCGTTGTTCGTGCGCTTCACACCGACGTCGGTGATGCCGCAGGAGGTGATCCGCATGGACGTTCCCCTGTCCTTCCAGGTGGGCGATTAGCGTGAGCGTACCTCGGCGCCAAGCAAGGGGAGACGAGGAAGGGACAGAACGATACGCCCGAAGGCGCCCGTCACTCGTCCCCGATCGCGTCCGCATCGGCGTTCGCGGCCGCCGATGCCCGCACCGCGGCCGCCAGCTTACGCCACTCTGCCAACGTGAGCGTCTCGGCGCGTCGGCCCGGGTCCACGCCCGCCGCGGCGCAGGCGGCGAGGACGCGGGCGCGGTCGAGTCCGCTGCTCAGCGAATTCAAGAGCGTCTTGCGACGATGCTGGAAGCCGAGGCGCACCACCCGGTCGAAGCTCGCCCCGTCCACGCCGCCGAAGTCCGGCTCCGGGTAGAGCTCGAAGCCGAGCACGATCGAGTGCACCTTGGGCGGCGGGTGGAAGGCGCCGGGCGGCAGGTGGAGGACCGGCCGGACGCGAGCGCGCGCCTGGACCTGCACCGAGAGCGAGCCCCGCGCCGAGTCCCCGGCCTCGGCCATGATGCGATCGCCGACCTCGCGCTGGAACATCAGCACCATCGACGTGAAGGTCTGCGGCCGGGCGAGCAGCCGCAGCAGCAGCGGCGTGGCGACGTTGTACGGGAGGTTGGCGACCACCTTCCAGCCGCTGCCCGGGCAGACCTCCGCGAGGTCGACCTTCATCGCGTCGCCCTCGACGAGGGTGAGGTCCGGGATCACGTCGCGCAGGGCCGCCGCGAGGTCGCGGTCGATCTCGATGCACCGCACCTCCGCGCCCGACGCGCGGAGCCGCTCCGTGAGGATGCCCAGGCCCGGGCCGATCTCCAGCACGCGGTCGTCGGGCCGCAGCGACGCCGCGAGCGCGATGCGGTCGACCGACTCCGGCGACACCAGGAAGTTCTGGCCGAAGCGCCGCCGGGCGCGCTGCTCGAGGGCCCGGAGCCGGGCCGCGGGGTGGATCACGGGTTCTCCCGGCGCGGGCCGAAACGCGCCATCAGGCCTCTCCCACGGGCCAGCGCGGGCGCGCGCTCGCCGGTCCGGTCGCGAGGCCCGCGAGGAGGCGGAGGCGCCCCACGTTCGCGATCATCGCGCCGTTGTCTGTGCAGCGCGCCCGCGGCGGGAGGAACGCCTCCAGCCCCGACGCCGCGATGCGCGCGCGCACGCGGCTGTTCGCCGCCACGCCGCCTCCGATGGCGATCCGCTCCACGCCCGTCTGGACCGCGGCGCGCTTCACCCGGTCGACGAGCACGTCCGCGACCGCCTCCTGGAAGCTCGCGGCGAGGTCTGCCGGCGGGGTGTCCGGAAACCGCTCGAGCCGGGTGCGCACCGCCGTCTTGAGCCCGGCGAAGCTCATGTCGAGCTCCCCGACCCGAGGACGGGGGAGCGGCACGCCCGCGGGATCGCCCGCGGCCGCGAGGCGGTCGACCAGCGGGCCGCCCGGGTAGCCGAGCCCGAGGAGGCGCGCGACCTTGTCGAAGGCCTCGCCGACGGCGTCGTCCACGGTCTCGGCGAGCGTCCGGTACCGGCCGACGCCTTCGGCCAGGTACAACGTCGTGTGCCCGCCGCTCACGACGAGCCCGAGGTACGGGAACGCGGGCGCCGGATCGTCCAGGAGCGCGGAGAGAAGGTGACCCTCGAGGTGGTTGACCGGCACGAACGGCACGCCCCAGCCGAGCGCCGCGGCCTTCCCGAAGGAGAGCCCGACGAGCACGGCCCCGACGAGCCCGGGGCCCGCGGTGGCCGCGACCGCGTCCGGCCGCTCGATGCCCGCCCGCTCGAGCGCCGCGCGCACGACGGGCACGATCTGCTCGGCGTGGGCGCGCGACGCGATCTCCGGCACCACGCCCCCGTATGCCGCGTGGATGTCCTGCCCGTGCACCACGTCCGCGCGCACGCCGTCCGGCCCGACGACGGCCGCGGCCGTCTCGTCGCAGGACCACTCGATGCCGAGGCCGATCATGAGGGGAGGCCGCACCGAGCCGCGCCGACTACCCCGATGGGCCTTGATTTTCTTGGGGCGGGGGGCGGGCCCCCCCGCAACGCCCCCCATCGTGGCGGGCTGGCGGGCCGTTACGCTCCGGAGGAGACGCCTCTCCCGCCCTTGCCCTCTCCCCGCCAGCTCCGGCGCGCCGAGGCCCGCCACCGCGAGAGAGCGGGGGGCGTTGCGGGGGGGCACCCCCCGCCCCAAGAGCAGCTAGTGCACGACCTTGGGGAGGTACGTGCCGGCGTCGAAGCGCCCCTCGTCGCGCTTCCCGTCGTGGCAGGTGGTGCACACGTGCACGTCGGGCCTGGCGATCATCTCGACGGTGGGCGGATTCGAGACGTGCGCCTTGCCCGGGCCGTGGCAGCTCTCGCAGCCCACGCCCTCGAGCCCGGCGACGGCGCCCGGATCCTTCGGGCCGTCGGGGTGGAACGCGCCGGTGACGTGACACTCGAAGCAGGCGCGGTCGCGCTCGCTGCCGGCCGCGGCGAGCGTCGCCCAGGCGCGGGAGTGCCCGGTGGCGCCCCACTGCTGCGCCTGGGTGGCGTGGCAGCCCGTGCACGCGCTGCTGCCCGCGAACGGGCCGCTGGCGACCGCGGACACGGTCGAGATGGGCTCGACCTGGGCGATGCGCTCCTTGGCGGCGGCCACGAGCGCGGCCGTGGCCGGATGGTCGGCGAGCTCCGCGCCCATGTCGACCAGCGCGTTGTCGAGCTGGTGCGCCGGCCCGCCGGTGGACGCCTCGGTGGCGAGCTCCTTCTCGATCTCCGCGATCTTGCGGCCCATGAAGTCGGCCTGCTTCTGCAGGCGCGCGCGCGTGGCGTCGTCGGCCGCGGCCGCGATGCGGCCCTCGAGCTCCTTCTTGCGCTCCGCGTAGCTGTCCTTCTGGTCGGCGTACCGGGCGAGGATCTTGGTGTCGCGCCAGCGCGTGGCGCCGGGGGTGAGGGTCAACGTCGCGACGCCGAGCTGCTTCCCGCGGGAGCCGGAGGCGAGGAGGAGCCCGCCGTTCGGGAGCCCGCGCGGCTGCTCGAGCTGCTGCCTCTCCTGGCCGTTCACGATCAGCGACACCTGGGGCACCGCCGCCGCGAGCGCCTCGTCCTCCTCGGTCTTCTGGCCGGAGAGCACGATCACCACGTCGGCGCGGGCGGCCTCGACGGCGGCCTTCGCCGCCGCGATCGGCTCCGTGGCGCGGCAGCCCGGCTCCTTGGCGGAGTTGCCGACGACGCCGACGATGCCGACCTGCAGGCCGCCTCGCTCGATCGTGATGGAGGACGGGAACACGCTCGATCCGCCGCATTCCAGGTTGGCGGCCACGTACGGGAGCTTGTGCTCGGTCGCGAGCCCGTCGAGGAAGGGGAGGCCGAGCGCGAGGTCCCCCGCGCCGGGCAGCATCGCGTCGATGCCGACGAGCGCGTACGCCGCGGCTTGTAGCTTCGCCTTCTCGATCTGCTGCGCGCGGTCCCGCTCGGGCACGGCGGGCTTGCCGTAGAAGAGGTTCCCCGCGTCGACCACGACGACGGGCCCCTCCCCCTTCCGCTTCTCGATTACGGTGTTTCGCCTGGACAGACCGCCCAGAGGGTGCTTGGGTCAGCCACAGGGCTCGATCTCGCCGTCCACGTTGCCCGAGTACACGAGCGTCACGCCGCCGGCCGGCGCGGCCGGGACCTCGGGGCCCGAGCAGCCGAGGAGCCCGAACGCGGCCAGCACGAGGCGGCGCCGCCACCTCACGGCTTGTTCCCGCGCTCGTTCGCGATGCGCTCCTGGCGGCCGGACTTCTCCGCGTCGCCCGTCGCCTTGCGACCGTGCTCGCGCATGAGGTCCTTCACCACGTCCACCAGCCCGCTGTCGATGATGTAGACCTCGGGGAACTCGAGCGCGCGCGCGTAGAAGCGCTCCCGCTCGTGGCCCTCGGGGTCGGTCACCGGGGGCGCCGCCTTCCCGACGACGATGGTGCGGACCTCGCCGCCGCGGTCGTTCATGACGACGGTGGCGAGCGGCTCGTCGAAGCCGTAATCGCCGTCGTCCGAGGTCTCGGTGACGAACTCGTCGGCCTGCACGTTGGCGGCGCGCGTGGCGAGGCGGCGCGGCGTGCTCCCGGGGACCGGCACGCCGTCGTCCCAGAGCCAGCTGTCCGCCTCCATCTTGACGGTGACGGTCTTCGCGAGCTCGGGATCACGCGCGTCCCCCGCGAACGTGGCGACGAGCGACGCGAGCGTGTTCGGGTCCATGCGGGCGAAGCGCTTGATGCGGAAGGTCTCGGGATCCGCGGTGTAGTCCTCGAGGAGGCCGTCGCGGGCCGCGTACACGGTCGGCTCGCCGTCGAGCTTCACGTAGGAGAGCACGTACTCGCCGTCCTTCTCGCCGGTCGGCGCGCCGACGAGGAGCGTGAGCGGGTCGCGCCCCGAGAAGCGGATGGTGATGCGCGCGCGCGGCTGGTCGAGGCCGTACTTCGCGAGGTCCGTCGCGTCGTCGGTGACGAACTGGATCGCCTTGAGCGCCGAGACGCGCCCGAGGAGCCCGCGCACCTCGCTGTCGTTGGCGGCGAACTTCTGCGGCTCGAGCATGTCCCAGCTGCGCTCGCCGGTGCGCTGGAACGCGAGCTTCTTCCCGCCGGGGAGCTCGGCCGACAGCGCGTCGACGTCCTTGCTGTCGAAGGTGGCGAAGCGGCGCTCGCGGAACTCGGCGAGCGAGAGGCTGTAGTAGTCCACCGCGGACTTCTTCACGGTGTAGACCGTCTCGTCGCCCGTCTTGCGGATGTAGAAGCTCACGCCGGACGGGTTGGGGTCCCCGGCGTCGAACTCCTCGGTGGAGCCGTCGCGGAAGGTGAGCTTCACGTGGATGGCGCTGGCGCCGAGGCCGTAGAGCGCGTCGTCCGCGGGGCCCTCGACCACCGTGGCGCGGGCGACGAGGTCGTGGAGCTGGTGCTTCACGCGGTTGACCATCGAGCGGCTCGCGCGGAGCTCCTCGCCCTCGATCCACCAGCCCTCGGCGCGCTCGACGAGCACGATCGTCCCCTCCGGGCGCGTCACCTCGACCTTCACGAGGTTCGCCTTCTCGAAGACGAAGATCGGCTTGTCGGCCTCCTTCAGCGCCGCCTTCCGCTCGGCGGGGGTGAGCTCCTTCGGGCGGACCACCCACCACGCGCCGATCAGCACGGCCAGGGCCACGAGCGCGAGCAGCGTGCCGCGGAACGCCTTCATCCGGTCCTCCCCCTCATCGTCCTCGCCGCGCGGACCACACCGCGGCGCCGAGCATCACCGCGAGGATGGGCCCGAGCGAGAGCACGAGCCAGCGCACCTTCCCGAGGTCGTCCTGCGAGAGCGCGAGGCGACGCACCGAGCTCGGGCGGCCCACCACGGAGAGCCGTCCCTCGTCGCCGAGCAGCCAGCGGAAGGTGTTGATGGCGAAGCTCGCGTTGCCGGGCCCCTCGGCGAGGAGCCCGTTGCCGAGCGCGTCGGCGTCGCCGAGCACGACGATGCGCGCGCGGCCCTTCTTCACGAGGCCGGACTCCGGCCCGACCTCCAGCGCCAGCGCCATGGCCGCGGGTCCGGCGCCGTCGATCTCCGGCTCGTACCGGGCGGTCCCCCCCTCGAGCGCGCCGCCGCGGTCGATCCAGCCGTCGCGCGAGGTCTCGAGCAGCGTCGAGGCGCGCACGCCCTCCCGCGGCGGGACCGCGGGCTGCAGCGGCGCGGCGCGGGACACGACCGTGACGAGCAGCTGATCGGAGAGATCCTTCGTGATCGGGTGCGGCTTGTACCGCGGCACGGGGCGGTCCGGGTACGGGAAGACGAGGAGCTTGTCGAGGACGATGCCCTCGGGCACCACGACGCCCAGGCGGCCGAGCAGGCTCGGCACGTAGTGGCCGGGCTCCACCGCGAAGAGCAGCGAGCCGCCCGTGGCGAGGTACGCGAGGAGGAGGTCCTCCTCGAGCGCGGGGATCGCGACGCGCGGGCGCGCCACGACGACCGCCGCGGCGTCGTCCGGGACGCGCGGGGCGGCGTCTTCGCGGTCGCGCACGAGGTCGAGCTTCTTGAGGTCGTAGTTCTCCTGGTCGAGCGCGCGCGCGAGGTCGGCGAGGCCGTCCGGGTCGCGGCCCTCGGGGTCGAGCTCCCCGTGCCCGACGAGCGCGTACACGACGCGCCGCGTGTCCGACATGAGCTGGGAGAACGCGCGGTTGAGCGCGGCCTCCCCGAGGAACTCGATCTTCCGATCGTCGCCCTTGCCCGTGCGGCGGAACAGGTCGCGATCCTGGAGGTCCACGCGGCGCTCGCCGCGCTGCACCACCACCGCGCCGTAGTCGGTCACGCCGAGCTTCTCGGCGGTGAGGCGCTCCTTGTCGAAGTCCACGAAGCGCGTCTCGACCACGGCCGAGTTGTAGTCCAGCTCCTCCAGGAGGTCCTGGAGCTGCCGGTCCTTGAAGTAGGACTCCTTCTTGCCGCGCTGCGCGGTGAAGGCCGTGATCGTGACCGTCTGGCCGTCCCGGTCGAGGAGCCCGAGCTTGTTCTGCGTGTCCGCGGCGAGCACGCTGCCCTGGTCCGCCGAGAAGTCCACGCGCACGCGGAAGCGGTCGACGATGAGGTAGAGCACGACCACCGCGGCCACGACGAGGAACGTCACGAGCGTCGCGTTGCTGCCGACGGCGAGCCGACGCTGGAGGTTGCGGTTCAGCGCCACCGACGCGACTCCAGGGAGCGGTAGGTCAGAAAGAGGAACACGAAGGTGAAGGCCACGAAGTAGAAGATGTCCGCCGTGTCGAGCACGCCCCGGTTGAACGAGTCGAGGTGCATCAGCACGGACAGCGGACGGATGGCGTCCGCCCACTCCTCGGGGAGCAGGGCCTCGGCGCGCCCGACCAGCCAGAACGGCAGGAGGATCACGATCCCGACGAGGCCGGCGGCCACCTGGTCGTCCGTGAGCGAGGAGGCGAAGAGCCCCGCCGCGCAGAACGCCGCGGCGACGCCGCACAGGCCCAGGTAGCTCGTGGCCATCACGCCCCAGTCCGGGTCGCCGTAGTACGCGAGCACGATCGGGAACAGCAGCGTGCCCGCGAACATGAGGAGGCAGAGCGTCAGCGAGGCGAGCCACTTGCCGATCACGACCGCGCCGAGCGAGACGGGCGCCGTGAGCAACATCTCCAGCGTGCCCTGGCGGCGCTCCTCGGCGAAGTGCCGCATCGTGAGCATCGGGAGCACGAAGAGCTGGGTGATCGCGAGGTTGCCGAGCAGGACGCGGAGCGAGGCCTCGCCCGTGAGCGTGACGCCCAGGTAGAAGAAGAGCCCCGCGAGGAAGAGGAAGGCCGAGAGGAAGACGTAGGCGAGCGGGCTGACGAAGTAGATCCGCAGCTCCTTCTTCCAGATGGTCAGCGCGTCCCTCATTCGCGCCCCACGATGCCCACGAAGGCCTCCTCGAGCGTGGGGAGGCGATGCTCGAGCGCGCGCACGCGGGCGCCGGAGCCGCGGGCGAGCTCCACGATCGACGGCCGCGGGTCCGCCTTGGCGAACACCTTGAACGAGCGCCACGCGCCGTCCGTGCCGAGCGGCTCCACCATCTCGACCTCGGGCAGCCCGCCGAGCCGCGGCCCGTCGAGCCCGTCGACCTCCGCGAGGTACCAGGCGCCCTGCGGCGCGAGCGCGCGCAGCTCGTCGAGGGTGCCCTGCGCGACCAGCCGCCCCTTCGCGATGACGAGCGCGCGGGGGCAGAGCGCCTCGACCTCCTGGAGGATGTGCGTCGACAGGATGACGGTGTGCGTGCCCGCGAGGGACCGGACGAGATCGCGGATGCCGACGAGCTGCGCCGGGTCGAGGCCGCTGGTCGGCTCGTCGAGGATGAGCACCGGCGGGTCGTGCAGGAGCGCCTGCGCGAGCCCGACGCGCTGCCGGTAGCCCTTCGAGAGCGAGCCGAGGATGCGGCGCTCCCAGCCCACGAGGCCCACCCGCTCCATCACGGTGCCGGCCCGCTGGTGCCGGGCGCGCCCGGTGAACCCGCGGAGCTCCGCGATGAACGTCAGGTAGTCCCCGACGGTGAGCTCGGGGTAGAGGGGCGGCGACTCGGGGAGGTACCCGACGCGGCGCTTCACCTCCATCGGCGACTCGAACACGTCGAACCCGGCGACGCGCGCGTCCCCGCGGGTGGCGGGCAGAAAACCCGTCAGGATGCGCATCGTCGTCGTCTTGCCCGCCCCGTTCGGGCCGAGGAATCCGACGATCTCGCCCTTCCCGACGGTGAACGACACGTCGTCGAGCGCGATGCGGGGCCCGTAGGCCTTGGTGAGGGAGACGGCTTCGATCATGTGGCGGAGCCGACCCATCTAACGCCACCCGTCCGCTCCGCTACCCTCCTCCCGGTTAGAGAGCGGGCATGGCCTGGATCTGGCTCGTGGCGCTCGCGCGCGCCGAGGTGGTCGACGGGGTGCTGCACGTCGTGGGGGAGCGCATCGTGACGCGTTCGGACGTTGCGTTCGAAGCGGACTTCGATCCCGTGGACACGAGCCCCCTCGCCCCGCTGGAGGACCCCGCCTACGCGCTCGAGCAGCGCCTCGTGGACTTCGCGATCCTCCGCGAGCTCGCCGGCGACATCGAGATCTACAAGCCCTCGCCGTCGGAGGTCCGCGCCCGGTGGGAGCGCTTCCGCGGCGGCTGGCCGCGCGCGGAGGACCACCCCGCCTTCCTCGCCCGCTGGGGCCTCGACGACGAGCAGCTCCTCGGCTTCCTCTACAGCCGGCTCGTCGTGGAGCGCTTCGTCGCCCGCAACGCCGCCCAGGCGGCGTCGGTGGCGGCGAAGGAGGAGATCACCGCGGAGGTCTACCAGGCGTGGATGGCCACGCTCCGGGCCCGCGCCACCGTCCGGACGCCGAAATGACGGCCGAGCTGCGGGACGCCACCGCCGCGGACGTCGACGCGCTCCTGCCGCTCGAGCTCACCTGCTTCCCCGAGGACCCCTGGACGCGCGGGATGCTCGTGGAGGAGCTGCACCGCGCGGGCGGCATCTTCCTCGTGGAGGGGCCCGTAGGCCGGCCGCACGCCTGGGCGATCGGGTGGAACGTGCTGGGCGAGCTGCACGTGCTCCAGGTCGCCGTCGATCCCGCCCTGCGCCGGGGCGGCGCGGGCCGGCGGCTCATGAACGCGCTCGAGCAGCGGGCGGTGGGCGCCGAGGCGGCCTGGCTCGAGGTCCACATCGACAACGCGCCGGCCATCGGGCTCTACGAGGCGCTCGGGTACCGCGCCGTCGGTCGGCGCCCGCGCTACTACCCGGACGGCGGCGACGCGCTGCTCCTGCGGAAGCTGCTCGTCTCCCGCTGACCTACCAGCTGCTCGCGCCGAAGCGGTAGGTCTTCTTGACGGGCTGGTCCTTGGCGATCTTCTGGAAGCGCCAGCCGCCCACGGCCCGGCTCATGCAGCTCTCGAGCTCGGCGTCGGCCCCGTTCACGCCGGTGACGCGGACGTTCTTCGCCGCGCCCTCCTTGGCGATCACGAAGGACACGTCCCAGGCGCCCTTGAGGTTGGCCACCTGCTTGAGACGCTGGTTGTAGCAGTTCTGGAGCTGGGGGCTCGAGGCGTTGATGACGCGCTTGGCCATGTCGTAGATGGCCGCGTCGTCCGTGAGCACCACGTCGGAGCCGAGCTGCTCGACGCGGATCGCGCCGCCGCCGAGGCCGGTGCCGCCGGTCGGGAGCGCGGTGGACACCGCGGCCGACATGACGTCGGCGCCGCCCCCGGTGCCGGACCCGGACTTGAGCGGCGGGCCTTCGCCGGGCGGGCGATCCGCCACGTCGACCGTGTTTCCGCCCCCGCTGGACTTGCGGACGCCGGGGGGCTTCGGGGTGGCGGAGGCGACGGCCGTCGCGTCGGGCTGGGGCGCGTCGGGCGGGGCGGCCTGGATGTCCTCCAGCTCGAGCGCGTAGTAGTCGTCCATCTCGTAGGTCATGGCCTCCTGCTGGGACTGCCAGACCTTCCACGCGCCGGCGCCGACGCCGAGGAGCGCCAGGAGGGCCACGACGCCGAGGATGCGGCTCTTCTTCGCCTGGGCCGCGCGGCGTACCTTCTCCTCCTGCTCCTGCCGCTGCTTTGCCTGCAGCCCGGGATCCGTGGGCGCTTCCTCGCCCGGGATCTCCAACATGCAATGGGGGCAGTTGCCGCCGAATCGCAGCGTGTCGGCGGAGACCGCGCCTTTGCAGAAGGGACAGACCGGGGAAGGGGCCAGGGTCGGCTCCGGGGAGAGGGGGCAAAGGGTAGCAAGGCGCCGGGCGGTCCGGCAAGGCAGGGATCACCCGGAAGGCCGTCTCCCCTCCCTGCGCATACGCGGCGGCCGGGTCAGCCGCGCTTCGTCGCGGCGCTCTCGCGCGGGCCGGTCCACTGCGACATGCCGCCCGCCACGTTGAAGATGCTCGACGCACCCAGGCTCGACATGAACTCGGCGGCCGCCGCGCTCCGCCCGCCGCCCTGGCAGACGAAGATCAGGTGGTCCGTCTGCCCGAGCTCGCCGTAGCGGTGCGGGAGCTCGTCGACGGGGATGTGGCGGGCGAGCGGCGAGCGGTCCGCCTCGAACTCGCCCTTCGTGCGCACGTCGACGAGGAGGTACGGCGAGTCGGCCTCCTGCAGCATCGTGAGGGCCTGCGCCGAGTCGACGTCGACCACGGCGGCGGCGGGGCGGCCCGGGGTGCGCACGGTGTCCGAGGGGCCGGCGGTTGGCTTCGGGGGCTCCACCTCGGGGGTCGGCTTGCCCTCCGCCGTCGCCGCGGCCAGCAGGAGGCGCCGCACGTCGACGTGGCCACGCTCGCTGAAGAGCACCTTGCCGTCCTTGCCGATCAGCGTCGCCTGGTCCTTGCAGAAGGGCCGGACCCGGCCCGACGCGCGGAAGCCGCGGGCCGCGAGCGCGAGCGGGTCGTAGAGGAAGAAGAAGTCGACCCCGATGCGGGCGCGGTAGGCGCGCAGCTGGTCGGTGCGCGACGTGTTCACGCCGAACACGGCCGTGTCGAGGCCCTCGAACGCCGCCCGCGCCGCGTCGACGGAGCGGAGCCAGGCGTCCGTCTCCTCGTCCTTCGTCGAGCGGAAGAACACGAGCAGGACGTTGAGGTGCCCCTTGAAGTCCGGGAGCTTGATCCAGGTCCCGTCGTCGGCCGTCAGCGAGAGCGGGGTGGCCTGCTCCCCGGCCGCGAGGGGCTTCCAGCTCAGGAAGTTCGTCAGGGTCGAGCTCATTGCGGATCTCCGGCCGGCCGCCTATCCGAAAACGCTGGGGCTGGCGCCCCGAAGCTACCGCGCTCGCTGCTCGTCGCGGCGGCGCACGGCCTCGAGCAGCAGGAACTCGCTCGCCCCGGTGAGGTTGGCGACACCGTCGTCCTCGAAGCGCACCTCGAACCGTCCGTCGCGCGTCGCGACCAGCGAGTGCAACGCGGCCTCGCCGGCGCGCGGACCGTGCGTGGCCGCGACGAGGCGCCCGTCCCGCACCTGCACCATGCCCCGCTCCGCCCCCCCGATCACGAGCACGCGCGCCGTCCGCCCGCCGAGCGTCAGCGTCTGCAGGAGATCCACGAGCGAGAGCTCCGAGAGCCGGCCCGTGACCGCGGGCGGCGGCGCGGAGGGCCGGCCCAGCACGCGCCGGAGCGCGCCGAGGAACGAGGGCGCATCCGTGCCGTCCTCGAACGGCGGCGGCTCCGTGCGCACGTCCGCCGCGGAGCCGGACTCGGCGGCCCGGGCCGGCCGCGCGAGGCGCAGCGCGACCGCGTCGTCGGCGGCGTCCTCCGCATGCCCGTCGGGGGCCGGGCCTCGGACCTGCTCGCGGAGCCCGTCGCGCCGGAGGACGGCGGCGAGGGCTTCGAGGGCCGCCCCGTCGTGCCGGGCGGCGTCCGCGCCGAGCGCCGCGATCGGGTCCGCGCCGGGCTCCATCGCGATGCGCGCCGCCACCCGCGCGGTGTGCAGGAGCTCGGCGCCCGGGTGATCGCCGGGGCCCGCCTCGCCGCGCACGCGCGGCCCGAGCGCGTCGAAGACGCCCTGCACGTCGTAGGGCGACCCCGCTCGCCGGAGGAGCGCGGCGGCGCCTTCGAGCGCGGCCGCGTCGTCCCGCTCCTCGCGGCTCGCCGCCGCGAGGCCCCAGAACAGCGCCGCCAGCGCGATCGTGTCCCGGTGCTCCGTGGGCAGGGCCGCCTGCTCGGCCATCGCGCGCGCGAGCTCCACGGTCCGGTGGGCCTCGGTCGCGCCGTCGGCGTCCGCGAAGAGCTGGGCGAGGAGCCCGAAGAAGAACTCCCGCGTCCGCTCGTAGGGGATCGCGGTGCGGCGGCCCGGGCCGAAGCCGTCCAGCGCGCAGATCAGGATGAGCGGCCGCAGACGCCGCCAGGCCGGGATGTACGGCTCGACCTCCGGCAGCACGGCCCGGCGGAAGAACACGCGGTCCGCCTTGCTCGCCTCGATGAAGGCGCTCACCTGCTCGGGGTCGCCGACGATCTCGGAGCGGCCCCCCTCCAGCGCGTCGAGCCGCCGAAGGGCCGCCGCCCGCTCCGCGTCGGGCTCGAAGACGACGGTGATCCCCCGGGCGGCCTCCGCGTCGACCGCGACGGTGGCCCGGTCGAGCGGGCTCGCCTCGGGATCGTCGGGAGGGAGGAGGCGCTCCACGAGATCGCGCATCGAGGAGCGCGGCGCGACGAAGAGGCGGAGGCGCGCGGCGCGCGCGGCGGTCTGGGCCGCGCGGAGGGACGGGATGTCGGTGGGGTCGGAGGTCAGGAGCGAGAGGACGCGCTTCTCCTCGTCGAGGAACGTCGGGACGAGGAGGCGCTCGCGGATGAGGCCCGTGGGAAGGAGCTCGAGCACCTCGGGCGCGACGGAGAGCCGCGCGATGCGATCGGGCGGGACCATGTTCAGCCGGAACTGGTGCGCCAGCGCCCGGGCGAGCCCCTCGTCGTCGAGGAGGCCCAGGTCGACGGCGATCTCGCCGAAGCGGGCGCGCCCGCCGGCTCGCAGGCGCGCGAGCACCGCCTCCACGTCCTCCGCGCGCATCAGCCCGAGCGAGAGGCAGACCTCCCCCAGGGGGGTGTGACTCATCCTGTTCTCCGCGGGCGTAAGCATAAACCCGCGCGCTGCGACGCGGGGGGCCCGCCCGCGCGCCGCGCGCATGAGGTATCGTCGAGACGATGTCCACCCACGGTGCCCCGGGCCGGACGCCCGACCTCTCGGCGGCCACACGGCGCGAGCCGGCCGCCGCCGTTCGGAGCGCGTTGGAAGCGCTCGCCCGCCTCCCCCGTGGAGCGCGGCCCGTGCCCGGCGCCGTCGCCCCGCCCCGCCTCCCCCCGGCGGCGCGCGACGCCTGGCTCGACGGCATGGGCGAGGCGCTCGCCGAGCTCCCCGTGCTCGCGCTCGTCGTGACGCCCGGCGCCATCCTGCTCGCCGAGACCCCGGTGCTCGACGGCGCCGACCGTTCGGTCCCGGAGGGAATCCACCGCGCCGGCGTGCGCGCGCTCACGGTGTTCGGAGGCGCGCCCGAGCGCGAGCTGCTCGCGATCGCGGGCCTCCTCGCGACGGACTGGAGCGCGCGCGGCACGCCCACGGCGGACCTCGCGGAGGCGCTCTGGCGTGCGGAGCTGCCCCACGCCTGGTTCGACCTCCCCGGAGACCTCGCGCCGCCCGCCTCCCGCCCGGTGCCGCTGGCCGCGTTCGAGCGGCTGGAGCAGGCCGCGGAGGCCCCCCAGCGCCTCGGCACGCTCTCCTCCGACGCCGCGGGCACGCTGCGCGACCTGCGCGCCACCGTCGTCCCCGACCCCGCCGGGCTCGCGGAGGGGCCGGCGGCGACAAGCCCGGTCACGCCCGAGCTGTCCGCCGAGGTGGCGCTCGTCCGGGCCGGCGCGGACGTCGACCCGGGCGAGCTCGGCGCGGCGCTGGTCGGCGCGCTCTCCGGCACGACCTCCCCCGAAGCCGCGGGCCGACTCGCGCGGGCGCTGCTCGGGGCGGCGGTGGAGCTGCTCGGCGGGTCCGTGGACGCCGGCCCGCTCGTGCACGCCGCCCTCGAAGCCTCTGATGCCGACCTGACGCCCGACCCCGCGATCCGCGCCGCGGCCGCGGCCGCGTTCGCGGAGCTCGCCCAGGAGCCCCTCCGGCCCACGCTCCTCGCGCACCTCCCCGTCGCGGAGGCGCCCGAGCTGCGCGGGCCCGTGTTCTCGCTGCTCTCGCTCGTGCGCGACGACGCGGGCGTCACGGCCCTGGCCGAGGCGCTCCCCCGCTGGGCCGTGGGCGTCCTCGCCGACACCGTGCTCCTCCGGGACCCGGAGGACGGGCAGGCGCGCCTCGACGCCGTCCGCGCCCGGCTCGCGTCCCCCTCCCCGGCCGTCGCCGCGCTCGGCCTCGCCATGGCCGCCCGCCTCGACGATCCGCGCCTCCTCGACGCCGTGCTCGCCCTCGCCGACCACCGCGGCGCGGAGGTGCGCGAGGGCGTCCTGGTCGCGCTCCGGCACCAGGCCCTGGGCCGCGTCCGCGAGCTGGCCCTCCGGCGCCTCGACGACCCCTCTCCCGCCGTGCGCATCGAGGCGCTGCGCTACGGCGTCGCCCACCGCCTGCCCGAGGTGCTCCCGCGGCTGGAGGCCCGCCTCCAGGACCCCGCGCTCGCCACGCTCGACGAGCACGAGGCGCGCGCCGTCTGCATCGCCTACGGCCGCCTCGGCAAGGACAACGCGGAGGCGCTCCTGTTCGACCTCGCGATGGGCCGCAAGAAGCTCGGCCCGGCCTTCGTCCGGAACGCGCTGCACGGGCTGCGCGCCATCGGCACGCCGCGCGCCCGCGCCGCGCTCGAGCACGTCGCCGCCGAGGTGCCCCGCCTGCGCGACGAGGCCACGACCCTGCTGGGAGACGCGCGATGACCGACGCCCCTGCGTTCGCCGCGCACCTCGCTGCCCTCGCCCGCGTCCCCGACCCGGAGGACCGCGCGGCCACCCGCCTGCTCGGCGCCGTCGTGCTCGACTGGACCCAGCTCGCGCTCACGTCCGACCCGCGCTTCGAGCTCGACGGCTCCACCCTCTGGATGGGCAACACCGCCGTGCCGCTGCCGGCGCCCTGGCGGGAGGCCCTCCGCGGGCTCGAGGGCGCGCTCCGGGCCCACGGCGTGGGCGGGGTGCGGCTCGTCGGGCCGGTGGACCGTGGCGCCGTCCTCGCCCTGCTCCGCGGCGCGCGCGCGCTCCCGCCCTCCGCCCCCCGCGACGAGCTCCAGCGCTGGGTCGCCGGGCACGGCGGCGCGGCGGTGCAGCTCCTCCCGCCCCGGCCCGCGATGGCGCGCGAGCCCCGGGGCGCGCTCCTGGCCGCCGTCCGCACGTGGAGCGCCTTCGCGGCCGCCTCCGAGGGGGATCGCGCCGCGCTCGCCGGTCCGCTGCGCGCCCTCGTCGAGCGCGTGGAGTCCGACGCCCGCGCGCTCCCCGTCGTCCTGGCCTTCGCGGGCCCGCGCCCCCACCGCCGCGGCGCCTGCGTCGCCACGCTCGCCCTGCTCGTCGGGGCGCGGCTCGGCCTCGGGCGCGCCGGCCTCGCCGATCTCGCCACGGCCGCGCTCGACGCCGCCACCCTCCCCCCGGTCGTCGACGCCGACGCCGTCGCGCGCCTCGTGGAGCGCCGCGTGCCCGGCCGCCTCGGCCGCACCGATGCGCGCTCGGTCGCGACGCTCTGGGGGCTCCGCCCCGAGCGGTCCCGCCACCCACACCTCTTCGCGCGCATCGTCGCGCTCGCCGAGGACTTCGACGCCACGGCCCGCGGCGACGGTCCCCGTCGCGCCGCGCCCGACGAGGCCGTGACGCGCCTCCAGGCGAGCCACCGCCACGACGCCGCGCTGGTGAACCTCCTGGTGGGCGCCATCGGGCGCTGGCCGGTCGGCACCTCCGTGCTGCTCGACACCGGCGAGGTCGCCGTCGTGTGCCGCCCGCCCGCGACGCACGAACAGGCCGCGCGACCGGTCGTGCGCGTCGTAGTCGACCGCACCGGCGCGTTGCTCGCCGGCGGCCCGCTCGTGGACCTCGCGGCGCCCGAGAAGAGCCGCGCGCGCGTCCTCGCGAGCGTCGACGCGGAGCGCCTCGGCATCGACGTGGCCCGCGCCGTCCTCGGGTAGGGCCGCGCCCCGCGGGCTACGTGGGGCGGCATGGGACCCATCGCGCTGCTCACCGACTTCGGGCTCACCGACCCGTACGTCGGGGTGATGAAGGGCGTCGTGGCCGGCCTCGCGCCGGGTGTCCCGATCCTCGACGTGACGCACGGCGTGCCGCCGCAGGACGTGCGCGTCGGCGCCCTGCTCCTGGACGCGGCCTGGCCGTACTTCCCCGCGGGCACCGTGTTCGTCGGCGTGGTCGACCCCGGCGTCGGCGGCGCGCGGCGGCCGATCGTGGCCCGCGCCGCCGGCCGGCTCTTCGTGGGGCCCGACAACGGCCTGTTCGGGCTGCTCCCCGACCCCGAGGTCCGCGAGATCACCGCCCCGTGGGGGCTCCCCGCCCGATCGCGGACCTTCCACGGCCGCGACCTCTTCGCGCCCGTGGCCGCGCGGCTCGCCGTCGGCGCTCCCTTCGAGGACGTCGGCCCCCGCGTCACCGACGCCGTGCCCATGGCCCTCCCCGAGGCCCGCGGCGGCGTCGGCGAGGTGCTCTACGTCGATCGCTACGGCAACGCCGTCACCAACCTCGCCGGGGTCGAGCGCGGCGTGCTCGTCGTCGGGGGCACGCGCGCGCCGGTGGTGCGCACCTACGGCGAGGGAGCCCGCGGCGCGCCCATCGCGCTCACCGGCAGCACCGGCCGGCTCGAGGTGGCGATTCGGGACGGCGACGCCGCGCGCACCCTGGGGATCGGCCCCGGCTCCGTCGTGACCTGGGAGGACGTTTGACCCTCGAACCCGCCACCGCGGCCAAGCTCGACGCGCTCCGGGCGCTCCTCCGCGAGATGGGCGACGCGCTCGTCGCCTTCTCGGGCGGCGTCGACTCCGCGCTCGTGCTCAAGGTCGCGGTCGAGGAAGTGGGCGATCGCGCGCTGGCGCTCACGGCCGACTCGCCCACGTTCCCGCCCGAGGAGTGCGCCGAGGCGAAGCGCTTCGCCGCGAGCATCGGCGCCCGGCACCTCGTCATCGAGGCGCACGAGCTGGAGCGCGAGGGCTACGCGAAGAACGCGGGCGACCGCTGCTACTTCTGCAAGACCGAGCTCTTCGACCTCGCGCGCGACACCGCCGCCGCCCGCGGCATCCCGTGGATCCTCGACGGCACCATCGTGGACGACCTCGGCGGCCACCGCCCCGGGCTGAAGGCGGCGCGCGAGCACGGCGTGCGCCACCCGCTCGTCGAGGCCGGCTTCACGAAGGCGGAGGTCCGCGCCGCCGCGCGCGCGCTCGGCATGCCCGTTTGGGACAAGCCCAGCTTCGCCTGCCTCGGGAGCCGCTTCGCCGTCGGCACACGCGTCACGCTCGAGCGCGTCACCCGCGTCGGCCGCATCGAGAGCCGCATGCGCGCGCTCGGCTTCCGGCAGTTCCGCGTCCGCTTCCACGAGCTCGGCGGCGGCGCCGATCGGGTCGAGCTCGTTCGCATCGAGGTCGACACGCCCGACCTGGGCCGGCTCGTCGCGGACGGGGTACGCGAGGAGGTCGTCGCGGCGTGCCGCGCGGAGGGGTTCGTTTGGATCACGCTCGACCTGGAGGGGTACCGGACGGGGAGCACGGCCCGGCCGTCCGGGCCCTCAGCCTCGGCGACCGCGTCGAGCACGTCGCCGGCGGCGCCCGGAAGCGGGTCTTCCTCGAGCTGACGGGCCTCTGGCTCGCCACGCTGCTGCTCATCCGCGGGGCCGTGGCCGCGCAGTCGGCGGGCCTCCCCGAGTGGACGCTCGCGGCCGTGCCCTTCCTGTTCATCTACGCGCCGGTCGCGCTCTGCCGGTGGCGCGGCGCCGACAGCTACGACTACCGCATCGCCATCCCGGCCTTCTCGGATCTCCCCGCCTGGAAGGCCGGCTTCCTGGAGGCCGGCAAGGTGGTCGCGATCATCCTCGTGCCCTGGCTCGTCGGCTACCACCTCTACCAGACGGTGCTCTTCGACCTCTCCCCGGCCTGGCGCCTCCCGAAGGACTGGGCGTTGCTCGTCCCCTACCACCTGTTCTTCGTCGCGATCCCCGAGGAGTTCTTCTACCGCGGCTACTTCCAGACGCGGCTGAACGAGGTCTTCCCCCGGAAGTTCCTCGTCTTCGGCGTGCCGATCGGCTGGGGGCTCGTGCTGGCCTCGCTGTTCTTCGCGTTCGGCCACTCGCTCGTCGTGGTGCGCTGGTGGCACTTCGCCACCTTCTTCCCCGGGCTCCTGTTCGGCTGGCTCCGCGAGAAGACCGGCCAGCCCCTCGCCGGCGCGCTCCTGCACGCCTGGGCGAACGTCACCGTCACGTGCCTGGACACCTGGTACGGGGTGATCTGAGGGTTCTTGGGGCGGGGGGCCTCACCGGCCCCCCGCAACGCCCCCGCTCTCCCGTGCTGGGGGCCCCTACTTCAGCAGCTTCTGGAGCCCCCGCATGCGCGCGTCGACCTCCACCGTGCGGTAGCCGGCGTCGAGGTCCTTGAGCTCCTCCAGCAGGCGGACGGCGGCCCGGTGCTTGCCCGTGGCGGTGTAGAGCGCCGAGAGCTCGAAGAGCGCGTCGCAGTAGGCGGGGTCGCTCTCGAGCGCGTCGTTGACGGAGTCACGCAACATCTCGAGCGCCTCCGCGACCTGGCCCGCGCCGCGCGTGGCCTGGGCGCGCAGCACCGCGGCGTCGAGGCTGGCGACGCCGTCGAGCATGGCGAGCGCGTCCGCCCACATCCCGACCGCGACCAGCGACCGCGCCTCCTCCACGTCCACCTCGGCCTCGGGCTCGAGCTCGTCGAGCTGGTCGGGGTTGATCTCGCTGAAGGTGCCGTCGTCGAGCGGGGCGAAGTCCGCGAAGGCGTCGTCCTCGGAGGCGGGCTCGGGGGGCGGCGCCGGCGCGGGCGGGGGGGTGGGCGCGCGGGCGCGCTCGCGCAGGGCGGCGATCTTCGTCAGGACGCCCTCGTTGAGCGGGTCCTCGCCGAGCGCCTCGCGCCACGCCATCATCGCGCCTGAGAGGTCGTTCGCGGCGGCGAGCCGGTCGCCGCGGGCCTCGGCGCTCTCCAGGTTGAACACGGGCGCGCTACGCGGCGCCGGGGCGACGGGCGGCGCCTCGGGCACGGCGGGCTCGGCGACGCGGGGCGTGCCGCGCAGGACCGCGATGCGGTCGAGCACCTCGGCGGTCTCGGTGCCGGCGCGCGGGACGATCCGCTCCATCCAGCGCACGGCGTCCTCGGGGCGCTGCCGGGCGACCTCCACCTCGGCCATCTGCGCGAGGAGCCCGAGCGAGTCGGGGGTGGCGGCGAGGGCCTCGCGGAGCGCGGCGTCCGCGCGGTCCACGAAGCCGTAGCGGAGGTAGACCTCGGCGCGCACGATCGCGCGCACCTCCGCCTCGGTCGCGGGCTGCGCCAGCACGAGCTGGGTGAGCCTGCGCTCCATGCGGCTGACCTTCTGCTCGGCCTCCGCCAGGCGGCCCTGGATGTCGGCGTCCGCGGGCGCGAGGCGCGCGGCGCGACGGAGCGCGTCGGCCTCCGCGGCGGCGTCGTTGCGGTCGGCGGCCACGCGGCCGAGCTCCGAGAGCACCTTGAGCGCCTTGTCGGGCTGCCCCACGCCTTCGAGCGCGCGGGCGAGGAGGTCGAGCGTGCGCGGCTCCCGGGGGGCCTGGCCGAACGCGAGCTGGAGGTGCACGAGCGCGCGCTTGTGCTCGCCGGCCTCCACGCGGGCGGCGGCGGCGTCGAGCAGGAGCCCCGCGTCGTCGGGGCGGAGGCGCAGGGCCATCTCGGCGATGCGGCCGACCTCGTCGGGCCGGCCGCGGCGGCGGTACTCCTCGCAGACCTCCTGGTAGACGACGGCGGCCGCGTTGCCGTCTCCGCCGGCCTCGTAGAGCTCGGCGACCTTGAGCCGGAGCACCGGCTCGCCGGGCGAGAGCTCCGAGAGGCGCCGGGCGGCCTTGGCCGCGTCGAGCGGCCTGCTCGCGCCGATCCAGAGGCGCATCGCCGTGTCGAAGTGCGTGCGCGCGTCGTTGCCGTAGCCGGAGGAGACGTAGCACTCGCCGAGGTCGAGCTGCAGGCCGGGGTCGTCGGGCTTCAGCGCGACGAGCTGCTTGAGCACGGCCACCGCCGCCCGGTGCGCGCCCTCCTTCACGAGGCCCTCGGCGACCTCGCGGAACTGCTTCTCCGCCTCGAGCGGGCGCCCGAGCTTGAGGTACAGCTCGCCCACCTTCTGGCGGATGCGCCGATCCCGCGGGTCGAGGCGGACGATCTGCATGTACGCCCGGAGCGCGCCCTCGTGGCTACCGAGGTTGAGCTGCCGGATGGCTTCCTGTTCGAGCTGGTTCCTGTCCATCGGGCGGAAGCCTATCAGACCGGCACGGGCGCGACCGTCGGCGGACGGCCCGCGCGCGTGCCTATCCGGGCCTGTTCCGCAGCCACTCGTCGATGTACCGGGTGTGGAACTTCACGTCCCGGAACGCGGGGTCCGACAGGAGCAGCTTCTGCAGCGGCAGGGACGTGCGGATCCCCTCCACCACGAACTCGTCCATCGCCCCGAGCAGCTTGCGGATGGCCGCGTCGCGGTCGGGCGCGTACGCGATGAGCTTGGCGACGAGCGAGTCGTAGTAGGGCTGCACGAAGGCGCCCTCGTGCACCGCGCTGTCGACGCGGATGCCCGGCCCGCCCGGCGCGTGGTAGCCGACGATGCGGCCCGGGGACGGCGTGAACTTCCACGGGTCCTCCGCGTTCACGCGCACCTCGATGGCGTGGCCGCGGAGGCGGATCTCCGCCTGGGAGAAGGGCATGGGCTCGCCCGCCGCGAGGCGGATCTGCAGCTGCACGAGGTCGATGCCGGTGACCATCTCGGTGACCGGGTGCTCGACCTGGATGCGCGGGTTCACCTCGAGGAAGAAGAACTCGTCGCCCTGGACGAGGAACTCGCAGGTGCCGACGGTCACGTACCCGGTGGACGCGACGAGCCGGGCCGCCGCGGCGCGGATGCGGTCGCGCAGGCCCTCGTCGAGGTTCGGCGCGGGCGCCTCCTCGATGATCTTCTGGTGGCGGCGCTGCATGGAGCAGTCGCGCTCACCGACGTGCACGGCGGCGCCGTAGCGATCACCCGCGAACTGCACCTCGATGTGGCGCGGCGTGCGCAGGAAGCGCTCGAGGAAGACCTCGCCGCTGCCGAACGCGGCCTTCGCCTCGGCCGTCGTGACCACGAAGACCTTTCGCAGCGTCTCCTCGTCCTCGACCACGCGCATCCCCTTGCCGCCGCCTCCGGCCGCGGCCTTGAGCATGAGCGGGTAGCCGACCTGGCGCGCGACGGTGACGGCCTCCTCGAGCTCCTCGACGGCGCCGTGGCTGCCCGGCAGGAGCGGGAGGCCCGCAGCGCGCGCGGCGGCCTTGGCGGAGAGCTTGTCGCCGAACTGGCGCAGGTGCTCCGGGGACGGGCCGATGAACGTCATGCCGTGGGCGTTCACCGCCTCGGCGAAGGTAGCGTTCTCGGCGAGAAAACCGTACCCGGGGTGCACCGCGTCGGCGCGGGTGATGTCGGCGGCCGAGATCACGGCCGGCAGCGACAGGTAGGACTGCCGGGCGGGCGCCGGGCCGATGCACACGCTCTCGTCGGCGAAGCGGACGTGCGCCGCCTGCCGGTCGGCCTCGGAGTACACGGCGACCGTACGGATGCCGAGCTCGCGACAGGCGCGGATGACGCGCATCGCGATCTCGCCACGGTTGGCGATGAGGATCTTGCGGAACACCGCCTACCTCGCGGCCAGGCGGAACAGCTCCTGCCCGAACTGCACCGGCTGGGCGTTCTCGACCAGGATCTCGGTGACGACGCCGTCGACGTCGCTCTCGATCTGGTTCATGAGCTTCATCGCCTCGACGATGCAGACGACCTGGCCCTTGCGGACGGTGTCGCCGACGTTGACGTAGGCCGGCGCGTCCGGCGAGGGCGCCCGGTAGAAGGTGCCGACGATCGGGGCCTTGATCACCTTGCCGTCGGCCGCGGGCGCCTTCGGCGCGACGACCGGGGCGGCCGCGGCGGCCACCGGGGTGGCGACGGGCGCGTGGGCGACGGCCACCGGCGCGGCGCCGGCGAACGCGACCTTGAGCTTCGTCCCCTCGGTCTCGTAGGTGAACTCTCCGACGCCCTCCCGCTTCATCATCCGGATGAGGGCGGCCATCTCCTTGCGGTCCATCAGCTCTCCCCCCCCGTCGTCTCGTCGGGGGCGGCGCAGCCTAACAAGCCGCGGAGCCCGAGCTCATAGCTGCGGGCACCGAATCCGGAGACGACCCCCACCGCCACGTCGCTGAAGTAGCTGTGGCGACGGAAGGGCTCGCGCGCGTGCACGTTCGAGAGGTGCACCTCCACGAACGGGATCGCCGCCGCCAAGAGCGCGTCGCGGAGCGCCACGGACGTGTGCGTGAGGCCGCCGGGGTTGATCACGATGCCGCGCACGCCGGCGTCGGCGGCGGCGTGCACCCGGTCGATGAGCGCGCCCTCCCAGTTGGACTGGAAGGTCTCGACCGTGACGCCGAGCTCGCGGCCGAGCGCCACCAGCCGCCCGTCGATGTCGGCGAGCGTGTCGCGCCCGTACACGGCGGGCTCGCGCTTGCCGAGCCGGTTCAGGTTGGGGCCGTGGAGCACGAGGATGGTCACGAAGCTCTCCAGAGGACGCGCCCCCAGCGGGCGGCCGGGTGCTTGCCGGACGGCGCGGGGCGGTCCCGCTGGTCGTCGAGCAGCGCCTCGACGAGCTCCGCCACGCCCGGCAACATCCGCCGGCCGGCGGCGGGGAGCGGCCGCTCGTCCGGGGCATCACCGAGGCCGCCGAGGCTCTTCTCCAGCGCGGCCACGTGGTCGCGCGCGAGCGCGGAGCCGGGGTTCGCCGCCGCGAGGCGGCTCCACAGCGCCCAGGCGCGATGGTAGTGCCCGGCGCGGGCGAGGCGCGCGGCGACCTCGGGCCGGTCGAAGGGGTCGTCGCTCCGCGGGAGCCCCGGATCCTCCTCCACGGGCGCGAGCGCGGCGGCGAGGTCGCGGAGCGCGGCGTCGGGGTGGTTGGCCTGCCGGAGGCGCTCCACGAGCGGCCGGGCGTCCTGCGGACGGCCATCCTCGACGTACAGGCGCGCGAGCAGCGAGGCCGCGGCGAGGTTCTCCGGGTCGGTGCGCACGACGTCGCCGAGCACCTCGGCGGCGAGCGCCCGGTTCCCCATCTCCAGGTGGATGCGCGCGAGCACGACCCGCGCCGCGGGGTGGTCCGGGTGCACCCGGAAGCCCTCCCGGAGCACGCGGAGGCCCTCGCCGTGCCGCCCGGCGCGTCTCAGCGCGTCGCCGAGCCCCACGAAGGCGGTCGACCGCGGCTCGTCGCGTACCCGCCGGTAGAGGCGCGCGATCTCGGCCTCGGCGGGGGACATCGCCTAGCCGAAGTCGTACGACCAGGACGTGATGTCGACGCCGATGTCCGCGTAGATCGGGATGGAGATTACCTCCCCCTCGTCATCCACCGGGACGGAGTCGATGAACACGTAGAAGTCGAGGATACCGCGGTTGTCGGTGCCGCCGGACATGTAGGTCGGGCGGAACCCGCCGAGATCCTCGTAGTCGCCCGAGAACTCGTAGTAGGTGTCCGTGCCGATGTCGAACCAGGCCCGGCACTCGTCCGAGGCGTCGCCCTCGCAGCCGGCGGCGTAGCTGTCCACCAGCTTCACGGCGGTCGCGGGGATGATGTAGGCCGCCGACCAGCCCGAGGTGATCTCCACCAGGATGTCGTTGCCCGGGAGCGCCTCGACCCAGTCGGTGCCGGGGGTCATCACCAGGACCTGCTCGCGCACGAGGAGGCCGAGCCCGTCGTCGGGGTCGTTGTAGGCGCCGTCGAAGACGAAGCCGTCCAGCGCGTCCTCGGTGTACGGCGAGGGGTGGTACACCTCGGACCCAATCGGCGCCCCGTAGGGCCCCTCGGCACAACCGAGCGCGAGCGAGAGGAGGAGGGACATCAGGGCTCCACGAGGCCCCGCGGAGGGGCCGGAGGATCGGAGAAGAGCGAGGCGACCAGCTGCGGGACCTCTTCCCCCGGGAGCTCGTACGAGACGACCCGGCCGGGAGCGAGAGGCAGTACGACACGAAGCTTACCACGCAGCCGCTTCTTGTCGAAGCCGACGGCCGCCGCGAGCGCGACCGGATCGGCGTCGGGCGGTGCGAGCGGGAGGCCCAGCGCCGCGTGGAGGCGCTCGAGCCGCTCGGGGAGGTCGGGCGCCTCGGACAGGCCGCGGGCCCGGGTGAAGCGGGCGATCGCGAGGAGCCCGAGCGCGACGGCCTCGCCGTGGCGGAGCGCGCCGTAGCCGCACACGGCCTCCAGCGCGTGCCCGAGCGTGTGCCCCAGGTTGAGGATCGCGCGGCGCCCCTGCTCCAGCGGGTCCTCCGCCACCACGGCGGCCTTGGTGCGCACCGAGTCGCCGACCACCCGCGCGACGGCGGCCCCGTCGCGGCGGAGGAGCGCCGGCGCGAGCGCCTCGCAGGCCCGGAGCGCCTCCTCCCCGGCGAGCACCGCATGCTTCACCACCTCGCCGAAGCCGCACCGCAGCTCGTCGTCCGGGAGCGTGCCCAGCGTGTCGAGCGGCGCCCAGACGAGCGCGGGCTGGTGGAAGGCGCCCACGAGGTTCTTGCCGTGGGGCGTGTTGACGCCCGTCTTGCCGCCGACCGAGGAGTCCACCATCGCCAGAAGCGTGGTGGGCACCTGCACGAGCGGCAGGCCACGGAGGGTCGCGGCGGCGGCGAAGCCCACGAGGTCCCCCGTGACGCCGCCGCCCAGCGCGAGCACCGGGGTGCGGCGGTCGACGCGCGCGTCGAGCAGCGCGTCCACGAGCCCGCTCCAGCTGGCCAGGGTCTTGTTCGCCTCGCCGTCCGGCACCTCCACCAGCCGGGGCTCCCAGCCGGCGCCCGCGAGCTCGGCGAGCAGCGGGGCGGCGTGAAGCGGCCCCACGACGGGGTTCGTGACCACCACGCAGCGCCCTGGGGCGAAGCGCGCGCCGAGCGCCGCGCCCAACCCCGCGAAGCCCGCCTCGATCACGACGTCGTAGGCCGCGCCCGCGACTTCTACCGGGATGCGCACAGCTCCTCCACGCGGTCGGCCACGGCGGCCGGATCCAGCCCCTCCGTCCTCACCTGCGGGCCCGCGACGCGCCACGCCTCGGCGCGCTCCGCGAGGAGCCGCTCGAGGTGCGCGGCGAGCGGGCGGCCCTCGCCGGCGCCGATCCGGGCGCGCAGCGTGTCGGCGCCCGCCATCAGCACGACGACGCACCAGTCCGCCAGGAGCGTCCGGTTGCGCGGGTCGACGACGGTGCCGCCGCCCAGCGCGAGCACCCCGTGGCCGCGCGCGACGACGGCGAGCGTGTCGTGCTCCCGCCGCCGGAAGCCAGCCTCCCCCTCCGCCGCGAAGATGGCCGGGATGTCGCCGATGGCGGTGTCCAGATCGACGAAGGGCGCCCCCCACCGCGCGGCGAGGAGGCGCCCGACCGTCGACTTGCCCGCGCCCATGGGCCCGGCGAGGGCCACGCGCCGGGGGAGGCTCACTCGCCGCTGGATTCCAGCGGCACGATGCGCGGGGTGATGAACACGAGCATCTCGTTCTGCTCGCGCTCCTTCGAGGAGTTCTTGAACAGGTACCCGATGATGGGGATGCTCCCGAGGATGGGGATCCGCTGCTGGGCGAAGATCTCGGTCGTGGCGTAGACGCCGCCGAGCACCGCGGTGTCGCCGTCCGGGACCAGCACGCGCGTCGTGATCGACTTCGTGAGGATCGCGGGGTTGTCGTTCACCGTGTTCGCGAAGTCCGGACGGTCGTTGCTGATCTCGATGTCGAGGAAGACCGTGTTGTCCGAGGTGATGTGCGGCGTGACGGACAGCTCGAGGTTCGCCTCGACGAACTGGACCGTGTTGCCCGCCGTGCCGTTGTCCGCGGTGTAGGGGATGCGCGCCCCCTGGATCACCACCGCCTCCTCGTTGTCGAGCGCGCGCACGCGCGGGCTCGAGATGACCTTGCCCCAGCCCTCGGCCTCGAGCGCCTGGATGCGCGCGCCGAGGTCGATGACGCCCGGGATGCTCCCGAGGTTGAAGGACAACACGTCGCTCACCGGCACGCCGAGGTCGACGTTGAGCGACTCGCTGATGGAGCTCGGGAAGAACGCCCCGGTGGGGTAGCCCGTCGCCGAGGACGCCTCGAGGTTGCTGCCCCACTGGATGCCGAGCTGGCGACTGAAGACGCTCGACGCCTCGACGAAGCGCGCCTCGATGCTGACCTCGCGGTTCGGCTTGTCGAGGGTGCGGAGGAGCTCGCGGATCTGCGCGACGTTCTCTTCGCGGTCGCGGATGATCAGCTGGTTGCCGCGCGAATCGACCTGCACGCTGCCGCGCGTGGAGAGCGCCGAGGTCACCTGCTCGGTGAGCTCGTCCGCCTGCGCGTAGTTGAGCGGGGCGACGTAGAGCTGGAGCTCCGCGAGGTCGACCGACGCCTTGGCGGCCTCGAGCGCGGCCTGCTGCTCGGCCTTGATGGTCTCGAGCGGCGCGACGCGGAGGATGTTGCCGTAGCGCTGCGCGCCGAGGCCCTTGGCCTGGAGCACGGAGCCGAGCGCCTCGTCCCAGGGCACGTCCTTCAGCCGCACCGTCACCTTCCCGGCGACGTCGTCGGAGGTGATGATGTTGATGTCGGCGAAGTCGGCGATGAAGCGGAACACCGTGTGGATGTCCGCCTCCTGCAGGTCGATGCTCATCCGCTTGCCGGTCGAGCGGGAGCTGGTCGCGCCCTTCACGTCCGCCGCGAACGAGAAGCCGCCGGGCGCGGAGGAGCCGCCGCCGGTGCCGAACACCGCCTGCGGATCCACCGAGCGGCCGGAGCCCGTGATGAGGACCTCGGAGCCCTTGGAGTTGGACAGGCCCTCGCCGCCGTTCGTCTCGGGCGTGCCCGGCGCCGCCGGGACCGCGCGGTTCACGGCGGCGCCCTCGAGCGCCGCGTCCCGCTTGGCGAGGATGTCGGTCGGGATCTGGATGGAGACGACCGTGAGGCCGTTCTCGCGGCTCACCTCGTACTCCGCGCCCTCGCGGAGGCGCACGGTGATGCGCGCGCCGGACGGCGTCGGGGCGGCCTTCACGGAGTCGACGGCGCTGTAGAAGAAGCGCGTGTCGAGCTCGCGGCGGAGGCTCTCCGGGATGCTCGCGCCGGGCAGGTCGATCGCGATCGTGTCGCGCTGGGGCTGCGACACGGCCGGCTCGGCCTGCTGGGCGCCCACGAGGATGCGGCTCACCCGGTCCTTCTGTTGGAAGTCGAGGGTGGTGAGCGCGGGGCCCGCCACCGCCGCCGGACCGGACAGCTTCACGTCCCCGCCCGCGGGCGCGCCGAGCGCGTCGGCGAGCGGATCCGCGACCGCGCCCGGCGTGAGCGACAAGACGATCGCGCCCGCCTCGCTCGCGACGTTCCACTTCGCGGGCCCGGTGAGGAACAACGTCACGCGCACGTTGTCGGTGCCGTCGTTGAAGGTCGCGAACTCGGCCTTCGACACGAGCCCGCCCCCGACCGCCGCCGCGCCCGACGCGAGCTTCGCGCCCGCGATGTCGAGCACGAGGCGCTCCGGGTTGGTCTGCCGGAAGGGGCTGACCGTCGGGGTGCCGGCGCCGTCGAGCGCGATGCGGACGACCGTCGCATCGGCGCTGGTGCCGATCGAGGCCCCGCCGATGCTGGGCAGCTCGGCCGCGAACGCGGGCGCTCCGGCGAGCGCCGCCACGAGCACGATGCCCGCGACGCGACCGGTCGGAAGGAGGCCGAGGACTCGGGAGGTCCCGTTCATTACGTCCCCAAGAAAGAAGCGGATCATTTCCTTGCCTCGGTGGGGAAGCACACCGTGACGGGGTTGACGACGAGCTCACCGTCGAGGGTCTGGTACTCCTCGGTGATCACCACGCAGCCCTCGGAGATGGACGTGACCTTCCCCCAGTTCCGACCGACGTAGGTGCCGAGCTTGATGACGTGCCCGGTGCCCTCCGGGTCGAGCATCAGTGCGCGGGGCGACTGGGTGTTCCAGATCACCCCGCGAAGCGTGTACTTGTCGATGTCCCAGCGCTGGAGCGGCGGCGCGTCGGCACGGAGCTCGTCCGACTGTCCGCGCTTGATGAAGCTCTGGAAGGGATCCCGCTTGCCCGCGGGGTTGTAGTAGTACTCCTCGGCGGGCGTCGCGCTGGACGCGTCGGCGCCCTCCGCCTTGGGCGGCGGCTTCTGCGCGATCGGGGCCGCGCCGCCCCCGGTGGGGACGGCCTCGCCGCAGCCGGCGAGGAGCGTGAGCGCGAACATGGGGAGGACGAGCCTGGTCATTCCTCGCCTCCGCCGGCCTTCGGGGCGCGACCCTTCGGCTTGTTCTTGTTGTCCGCGATCTCCTTGTCGGTCAGGAAGCGGTAGGTCACCACCTGCCCGGACACCTTCAGGGAGGTCTCGGAGCCGGAGTCGATCGGGTCGATCATCTCGATGTCCTGCACCGAGACGATGCGGCCCATCTTCCGGACCTTGTCGAAGAAGATGCCGATCTCGTGGTAGCTCCCGTCCATCACGAGCTGCACGGGCACGTCCGCGTAGTACTCGTGCATGACCTCGGGCAGCGGCTGGAAGCGGCGCACGTCGAGGCCGGACTTGCGCGCGTGGCCGTCGATCTCCGAGAGGAGGCCGGGGATCTCGCGGTCGTTCGGGAGCTCCTTGAGCGCCTGCTTGAGCTTGGCGGCCAGCTGCTCCAGCTCGGCCTCGAACGCGACGCGGTTCTCCGCGCGGCTCCGGACCTGGTTGCGCTTGGTGGTGAGCTCGGTGCGCTGCGCCTGCGCCGTCTCGACCTCCCCCAGCGTGGGGGAGATGAGCGAGAAGTAGAACACCACGACGACGAGGACGTAGGCGAGCCCGACGACGAGCAGGCGCTGGGAGCGCGGGAGCTTCGAGTACTGGTCGAGGAGGCGGTTCACGCGCCACCTCCCGGGGTCGCGGGCGCGGCGCCACCGGCCGGCACCGCCCCGCCCGGCGCGGCGGCCCCAGCGGGCGCCGGCGGCGCGGCGTCACCGGCCTTCGCGGCGGTCGGATCGGGGGGCGTGACGAGCTTGGCGGTGAGCTTGAAGGTCTTGAGCGTGACCGAGAGGTTCTTCTCCGGGGGCATCGCCTCGATGTCCTGGAGGAAGACCTGCTCGAAGTAGGGCGAGGCGTCGAGCGCGCGGAGGAACTGGCTGATCACGTCGTTGCTGACGGACACGCCGTTCATCCGGATCTCGCCGTTGCGCTCCTCGAGCTTCGTGACGAAGAGCTTCTCCGGCGTGGCACTGGCGATCTCGTCGATCATCCGCACGGGCCCGGACTTCTTCTTGCGGAGGTCGTCGATGACCGAGAGCTTCCGCTCGAGCTCGGCCTTGAACTTCTCCATCTCGTCGACCTTCGCCACGTCGGCCGCGAGGCGGTCGATCTCCGCCTGGAGGAGGCGGTTGTCGTTGCGGACCGACGAGAGCTGGAAGGTCGCCAGGCCCCATCCGCCCGCGGAGAGCAGCACGACCACGATGCCACCCGCGATGGCGAGCCCGAGCTCGAGGCGCGCGGCCTCGAGCTTCCGGGTCTGCCGGACGGGAAGTAGGTTGATGCGGATCATTTGTCGTCCGGCCTCCGCAACCCGAGCCCGACCGCGATGGCTGCCTGCGGCGCCACGTCCTGGAGGAAGCGCGGGTTGAAGCCCCGCTCGTCCACCTGGATGCGCCGGAAGGGATCCACGATCTCCACCGCGCAGCCGCAGAGCCGGTTGAGCGCGCCGCGCAGCCCGGGCGTGGCCGCCGCGCCGCCGGACAGCGCGACCTTCGCGAGCGGAGCGCCTCCCGAGGTGGACAGGAAGAAGTCGAGCGAGCGGTGGATCTCCGAGGCGATGTTCTCGGACACCGTCGCGAGGACGCGCTCGACCTCCTCGGGGACGACCGCCGCCCGGTCCTTGTCGCCGCCGCCCACCTTGAAGGACTCCGCCTCCTCGTAGGAGACGTTCATCACGCGCTGGATCTCCTCGGTGTACGCGCGCCCGCCCATGCCGATGTCACGGGTGAAGGCGCTGACGCCGTTGCGGAGCACGTTGAGGTTCACCGTGGAGGCGCCGACGTTGACGAGCGCGGTGGGCTCGCGCGGCGCGTCGTTGTTGAGCGTGTACTGGTTCTCGAGCGCGAAGGCGGCCACGTCGATGACGGCCGGCCGGAGCCCCGCCTCGAGCACGAGGCTCTGGTACTCGTTCACCAGCTCCTTGCGCGCGGCGACGAGGAGCACCTCCATCTGGCCCGCCTCGTCGGCGTGCCCGGACAGGATGTGCGCGTCGATGTTCACGTCGTTCACGTCGAAGGGGATGTACTGCTCCGCCTCCCACGTGATCGACTCCTCGAGCTCCGCCTGCGTCATCACCGGCAGCGAGATCCGCTTGATGATGACGGAGTTGCCGGAGACCCCGACGATCGCGTCCCGCGTCTTCACGCGGTGGCGGGCCAGGAGCTCGCGGATCGTGGCGACGACCGCGCTCGTGTTCATGAAGGCGCCGTCCACGATCGCCTCGGGCGGCACCGGCGCGACGCCGAAGTGCTTGAGGCGGGGGCGGCCCGAACGATCGCGTTCCAGCTCCAGGAGCTTGACGTGACTGGAGCCGATGTCCAGCGCGACGGCATTGCGAGGTCGGGCAAACAGTGCCAAGCGGGTCCCTTGCGAAAGGCTCCGCGGGTTGTAGCAGGAAGCGATCGAGCGGGTCAACCGCACGCCCTTGCGCGATATGCTCGGCGCCGTGCGTGCCCTGAACAATCGAGCGGCGGCTCCCTGCATGGCGGCGGCCGGACTCGGACTCGTAGTCGCGCTTACTCTCCGGCTTTCCACCGAACTGTTCGCGGCGGGACCCGCCGCGAACGCGGCGGCCCTCGCCGTGGCGGCCGCCGCGATCACCCCCCCGCCGGCCGACCGGAAGACCAGCATCGGATTGGTCGGCTTCGCCGTGCTCCTCTTCCTGCTGGCGCACCCGGCGGCGCGGGCCCTCGCCTGGGTCGGGGGCTACGGCGCGCTCCCGGTCCTTACGGTGCTCTATGGGTCGGCCCTGACGGCCTCCCTCGGGGGTCCCCTGAGGGGCCCGGCGGCGCGCGCGGGGCGCGGCTGGCCGCTGCTCGCGGGGCTCGCGCTGGTGGCGGGCGCCTGGGCGCCGACGCCCGCATCGATGGCCGCCGCGGCGGCGATCGGGCTGGTGGTGGCCGGCTCCTCCGGCCCCGGGCCCGCCGGCGACCACGCGCCCCGCGCGGCT
>CAYWGD010000082.1:0-33583 GCA_964457335.1 uncultured Enterobacteriaceae bacterium
TGGGAGAGTAGGTAACTGCCGGCCGCCATATCCCCAGCAATGGGACCATGACCCGCAAGGGTCGCTCGACACCCTCGAGGCTCCGGCCTCGGGGGTGTTCGTGTTTTTGCTTCCGGCCCGCCGGCGCACCCCGGTGTCGCCCTGCGCCAGCGCCTCGTCGGAACGCCACGCCGGGCGCTGCGGCGCCGGCTGCTCATGGCGCCTGTGCACCCAACCGCCGGCGCGGAGGTGGCGTCGCCGCCGGCCCGCCGCGTTCCGGCGGCCAAAACCTGTCCGCCCCCTTGACGCTCCCGTCCTGACGGACGTCCGTCAGCGCGCCTGACGAATGTCAGGCTGTTTCCGTCAGGCCGTGTTGGAAGTTCAGGTACTTGCGCATGGCACGCGTCCTGAATGATGCCCGCCCGAACGGAGGCCGGGCAGATGCCGAGCGTGTTGTATGGGGCCACCCTCATCGGGGTGGACGCGGTGCGGGTGAGCGTGGAGGTGGACCTCCTCCGGCGCCTCCCCCAGGTCGTGATGGTAGGGCTGCCGGCCCCGTCGGTTCGTGAGAGCGCGGATCGCGTCCGCTCCGCGATCGTGGCGAGCGGCTTCGAATTCCCGCGGCAGCGGGTGGTGGTCGCGCTCGCACCGGCGGACCTTCGCAAGGACGGCACCGCCTTCGACCTACCGATCGCCGTCGGCATCCTGCTCGAGGCGGGGCAGGTCCGATCGGAGCGGACGGGGCGATACCTCTTCGTCGGCGAGCTCTCGCTCACGGGGGAGCTCCGGCCGATCCGGGGCGCGCTGGCCTTCGCCTGGCTTGCGCGAGCAGAGGGGTTCACCGGGATCGTGGTGCCGGCGCCCTGCGCGCCCGAGGCCGCGCTGGTCGACGGCATCGAGGTGCGTGCGGCCAACACGTTGGCGGAGGTGATGGCGTTCCTCGACGGTGAAGGGGACCTGCCGGTGGGCGTCGCGGAGCCGGCCCCCCGGCCGCCGTTCACCGCCGACCTGGGCGACATCCGGGGGCAGCTCGGCGCGCGCGAAGCCCTCGAGGTGGCCGCCGCGGGGGGCCACAACCTGCTGCTGGAGGGCCCGCCCGGATGCGGCAAGACGATGCTCGCCGCGCGGCTGCCCACAATCCTCCCGGAGATGTCGCTGGCCGAGGCGCTGGAGTGCACACGCATCCACTCGGTGGCCGGGCTTCACCCGCCCGATGCCGGCGCGCTCACTTCGCGGCCGTTCCGGGCTCCCCACCATTCCATCTCGGCGGCGGGGCTCGTCGGCGGGGCGGCGCTCCGGCCGGGCGAGGTGACGCTCGCGCACAACGGCGTCCTCTTCCTGGACGAGTTCCCCGAGTTCCCACGCAGCGCCCGCGAGGTGTTGCGGGGACCGCTCGAGGATCGCCGCGTCGTGCTGGCCCGGGCCAGCGGGCGCGTCGTCCTTCCCGCGGCGTTCGCGCTCATCGCCGCCGCCAACCCGTGTCCCTGCGGAAACCTCGGCCACCCCACCCGGCCGTGCGTCTGCGCGGAGTCCGCGCGCGAGCGATACCGCGCGCGCCTGTCCGGCCCGCTCGTGGACCGCATCGACCTGCGTATCGAGCTCACGCCGATCCGCCCGGCGGACCTGCTGTCACAGACGGGCGGAGAGACCAGCGCGCAGGTTCGCGAGCGCGTGGAGGCCGCCCGAAGGCGCCAGCACGCTCGGTACCGAGGCGCGGTCACCTGCAACGCCGAGCTGCGTGCGGAACTGGTCCAGCCGACGGCCGAGGCCGAGGCCGCCGCCCTCGGTCTGTTGCAGGCCCACCTGGAGCGCACGTCCGCGAGCGCCCGCGTCGGCCGCCGCCTCCTGAAGGTCGCGCGCACGATCGCGGACCTGGATGGCGACCCGCGGGTCCGCACCGCGCACGTCGCCCGCGCGATCGGCCTCCGCTGCGACGTGGGCGAGCGAGGTGCCGCGTGAGCCCCGCCACCCTCTTCGTGTTCGGCGCCATCGCCGTCATCGACCGCATCGAGGGGCCGGTGGCCGTCTTGGAGTGGCGGGACATGACGATCACCGAGGTGCCCGTCGACGTGCTTCCTCCGGGCGCCGGCGAGGGCGACCGCGTCGTCCTGCACGCCCGCACGCTTCCACGAGTTTCCGTCGCCCGCTGCCTGGGACCGAGGCCGCGTGGTGCGGCCCGTGCCCGAGGCCGCCGCGCGGACTGTGCCGGTCGGACCGGCAGCAAGGAGTGACACCATGCAGATCCAAGGGGATCCAAATCGACAGGCCGCGCTCGCGGCCACCCTCGCGGCGATCGAGAAGCAGCACGGCAAGGGCGCGATCATGCGCCTCGACGGCCCGAGCGAGGCGGTCGCGACCACGCCGAGCGGCTCCATCGGGCTCGATCTCGCCCTCGGGTGCGGCGGCTACCCTCGCGGCCGCATCGTGGAGATCTTCGGCCCCGAGGCGAGCGGCAAGACCACGCTCACGCTGCACGCCATGGCGGAGATGCAGGCCGCCGGGGGCACGACGGCGTTCGTCGACGCCGAGCACGCGCTCGACCCCTCGTACGCATCCACCCTCGGCGTGCGGCTCCCGGAGCTCATCCTCGCCCAGCCGGACAACGGCGAGCAGGCGCTCGACATCGTGGAGGCGCTCGTGCGCTCGGGCACCGTGGACCTCATCGTCGTCGACTCCGTCGCGGCGCTCGTCCCCCGAGACGAGATCGAGGGCAACATGGGCGACCAGCAGATGGGCCTCCAGGCGAGGATGATGTCGAAGGCGATGCGAAAGCTCACGACGGTCGTGAGCAAGAGCAACACGACCCTCATCTTCATCAACCAGGTGCGGCAGAAGATCGGCGTGGTGTTCGGGCCGTCCGAGGTGACCACGGGCGGCAACGCGCTCAAGTACTACGCCTCCGTGCGCCTGGACGTTCGCCGCACGGGCTCGCTGAAGCGCGCGGAGGACGTGGTCGGGAGCCGCACGCGGGTGAAGGTGGTCAAGAACAAGCTCGCGCCGCCCTTCCGCCAGGTGGAGTTCGACATCCTCTACGGCAAGGGCATCAACCGGTCGGGCGAGCTCATCGACCTCGCGGAGTCCCAGGGGGCGGTGAGCAAGTCCGGCGCCTGGTACAGCTTCGGCGACGTTCGCCTCGGGCAGGGGCGGGACAAGGCCATCGAGCACCTGGAGTCCAACCCCGGGCTCATGCGACAACTCGAGCACGCGCTCCGCCCCGAGCGGGTCGTGTGGTCGGAGGCGGCCGAGGCGTAGGGACCGGGCGGCCCCTCCGCACCCGGATCACTTCGTCGGGGCGTGCGGCCGGGACGAGGACGGGGGAAGCCCGTCGAGGGGTGCGAGAGGGGAGCGGGAGGGGGCGAGAGCCCTCTCCCGCACGCCTCGCGGGCGCCGTTCAGGGGGCGGCGTCACCCGGGCGGACCAGCGTGCCGCGCACCGCGTCGTCGACGATGCGGCCGCGCTGCGCGACGAGGCAGCCGTTCACGTACACCTGCTCCGGCCGCGCGCCGACCTTCTGCCCGACGAACGGGCTCCAGCCGACCCGCGTGAGAAGGTCGCTCGCGGCGAGCTTCACCAGCTCCTCCTCGGTGAAGAGGGCGAAGTCCGCGTCGTACCCGGCCTTGATCCAGCCCTTCCGGCGCAACCCGAAGATGCGCGAGGGCGCTTCGCTGCAGAGCTGCACCATCCGCTCGATGGAGAGGCGCCCCTGGCGGATGGCGGCGATGAGAAGCGAGAACGTCGTCTCCACGCCGGGGATGCCCGACGGAGCGTCCCAATAGGGACGCAGCTTCTCCTCGCGTGTGTGTGGCGCGTGGTCGCTCCCGATCGTGTCGATCCGGTTGCGACGCACGGCCGTCCAGAGCGCGCGGCGGTCCAGCTCGTCCCGGATGGGCGGGTTGCATTTCGTGAAGTTGCCCTGGGTGTTCTCGGTCGACAGCCAGAGGTGGTGGGGGGTGGCTTCCGTGGTGATGGGCACCAGCCCCCGCACGTCCTCCAGCACCGCGAGCTCCGCTGCCGTGGACACGTGACACACGTGGACGGCGCGCTGGTAGGCCCGCGAGAGCTCGATCAGGCGCTTCACCGCAGCGGCTGCGGCCGACGGCGGGCGCACCTCGTTGTGCTCGGGGGAGGGGTTCCCCGCGAAGCGCTCGCGCATGGTGTTCAGGAGCGCTTCGTCCTCGGCGTGCACACCGAGGAGCCCGCGCGTCTGCTCGAAGAGGCGCACCAACGTGGCGTCGTCCACGAGCAGCGGGCCCGTCGACGCGCCCATGAAGATCTTGACGCCGCAGGCGTCGCCGCTGTCCATCAGGGCGTTGATCTCGTCGACGTTGCCGGCCGCCGCGCCCACCCAGAGCCCGAAGTTGGCCCGGGACTCCGCGGCCGCGAGCGCGCGCTTCTCCTCCCAAGTCTGCCGGGTCAACGTGGGAGGCGACGTGTTGGGCATGTCGCAAACCGTCGTGACACCACCGGACACGGCCGCCCGCGATCCCGACGTCCAGTCTTCCTTGTGGGGGTGACCCGGCGAGCGGAAGTGAACGTGGGTGTCCACGATCCCCGGGATCAGGAACTTGCCGATCGCCGAGGCCTTCCGCCGGGCGGTCCCCGCGGGACGCGGACCGACGTAGACGATCCGTCCCCCTTCCACGCATACATCCGCCACCGCTCGACCACTCGAGCTGACGACGGTAGCGTCCTCCACGATCAGGTCATACACGCCTGGACCCAGCCTAAATCCAGCGACACCTAATGCACGCAATCTGCTGCGACCATCTTTCCTCGGTCAACGGCGCGTCGGCGCCCTCGACATCCTGTGCACAAATTCGGTGGAGGTGGCGGTGAGTCTCCAGGTCCCCCCAAACGACCTGCTCTTCCTCGCGGGGCCCCCGTTCGGCCCCGCGCTCTTCCACCAGGTGATCGAGCGCCTCGGCGCGGGCACGGCCGAGGCCGTGGTGGACCCCAGCCACCCCGCGGACGGTTGGCGGGAGTGCGCCGCGCGGCTCGCTGACCGGCTTCGCGTGCGGCCCACGATCCTGGTCGCTCACGGGCTCGCCGTGCCGGCGGCGGTCGAGGCCGCGCGGCACGCGCCCCCCGTGGCCCTCGTGCTGACGAACGGCCCCCTCCGGCAGCTGGATCCGGTCACGGCGGCGCTCGCTCGCGCGTCGTCCACCGCGCCGGGTCGCCGGCTCCTGGCGGGGACCCTGTTGAATCCTCGCCCCTGGCTCGCGTGGCTCCGCTCGTCGGTGGGGCTCCGGCGCGCCGTGGTGAACCCGTACGTGATGGACCGCGACACCGTCGCCACGATTTGCGGGCCCCTCGTGGAGACCTCCGCGGGTCGCGCGGCGGTGTCGTCCTGGCTCGCGAGCCTCGACGAGCTGCCCGACGCGCGCGCGCTCGGCTGCCCCGTGCTCCTGCTCTGGGGCGACGGGGATCGGCTCTATCCAGCATCGGAGGCGAGCTTTCTCGAGTCCGCGCTCCCTGCGGCTCGGTACGAGGCCATTCCGGGCGGCCAGCACCTGCACCCCGAGGAGCGCCCCTGGGAGCTCGCGGACCGCCTGCGAGCGTGGCTCGCGGATCAGGGTCTTGCGGCCTGATCGCGACATCCTTGTCACGAACCGGGCGGTGTCCGCGCCCCCGCGGACCGGACGGGACCTCGAAAGGCGCCTGTAAGCTGCTTCCTGGGCGTGGTCGCGACCCCTGGCCTGCTGGTTGCATGACAGGGTGGCGGAGACGCGACGGCCCGAGGTTGGCGAGTACCCCCCGCCCTCCTCACCGCGAGCAGGCGCCCGGGACCCCCCGGGCGCCTCGCTGCTTTTTGGGCGACTCGTTCCGCGAGGGCGACGAGCGAGCCCCTTTTTCCGACGATGGCCCGTCGAATACGTCCGGGTCGGATAAACACGCGGCCGTGCACCTCGATCGACTCCGCGCCCGCGTCCCCGTCGCCGTCGACCTCGTCGAGCGCACGGCCCACGCTCGCGACCTCTGGCCGCGCACGACGCTCGCCCTTGCGACCGGCGGGCCGCTCCCGCCGCTGCCGGCGGCGGTTGCCTGGCCGGCGGACGAAGACGACATCGCGGCGTGCCTCGAGTGGGCGCAGGCCGAGGGCGTCGCCGTCGTGCCGTACGGCGCGGGCAGCGGGGTCTGCGGCGCGGCGGCCGGCATGGCCGGGGCGCTCTCCCTCGATTTGAAGCGCATGAACCGGATCGGGCCCCTCGAGGGCGATCTGGTTCGCGTGCAGCCCGGCGTGCTCGGGCAGCATCTCGAGGACGCGCTGGAGGTGGCCGGGCGCGCCACGCGCCACAGCCCTTCCTCCATCTGGTGCTCGACGGTCGGCGGCTGGGCCGCGTCGCGGTCGGCCGGGCAGTTCTCCAGCAAGTACGGAAAGTTCGAGGACATGGTCGCGGCGCTGCGCGTCGTGACCCCGTCGGGCCGCTTCGGCACCGGCGCCTGGGCCGACGGCGAGGATCTCGGCCCGTGGGTCATGGGCTCCGAGGGCGGCCTGGGCGTGATCTCCGAGCTCCTGGTGCGCACCGTGCCCGTCCCGGAGGCCCGCCGCTTCGGCGCGTGGCGCTTCCCCACCGTCGAGGCGGCGTGGGACGCGATGCGGGCGCTCCTGCAGGCCGACCTCCATCCCGCCGTGCTCCGGCTCTACGATCCGGTGGACACGCGGATCGCCGGCAAGGGCACCGCGACGCGCGCGAAGGAGGGCGGCCAGTGGCTCTCCGGGCTCCGTCGCGCCGCGGAGTCGGTCCCGGCCCTGCGCGCCCACCTCCTCAGCTTGCCGCTCGCGCTCCCGCGCCTCCTGAACGCGCTCGCCCAGCGCGTCGCGTCGGGCTGCGTGCTCATCGCCGGCTGGGAGGGACCGGCCGACGTGGTGGAGACGCTCGCCCGCCACGGCGCCGCGCTCCTCGCGAGCGGGGAGCCGCTGGGCGAGGAGCTCGGCGAGCACTGGTACGCGCACCGCCACGAGGTGAGCTACAAGCTCGCGCCGATCTTCGAGCGCGGGGGGTTCGCCGACACGATGGAGGTGGCGTCCACCTGGGCGCGCCTCCCGGCGCTCTACGCCGGCGTCCGCGCGGCGCTCGGCCGCCACGCGCTGGTGATGGCGCACTTCTCGCACGCCTATGCGGAAGGCTGCAGTATCTACTTCAGCTTCGCCGGGGTCGGCTCGCTGGAGACGTACGACGCGGCTTGGCGCGACGCGCTCGCGGCCGCCGCCGAGGCGGGCGGCACCGTGGCGCACCACCACGGCGTGGGCCAGCTGAAGCGGGATGCGGCGGCGCGGGAGCTCGCCGGGATCGCCCCCCGCTACCACGCGCTCAAGGCGCGCCTGGACCCCGCGGGCATCCTCAACCCGGGACGCCTCTTTCCAGCGGTGGACGCGCCGGAGCCCCTCGCGCCCCCGGTGGGCATCGACGAGATCTCCCGGCTCGCGACCCTGCCTGCGCAGGATCCCGCCACCGAACGCGACGCCTGGCTCGCCGCGCGGGGATGGGCGCTCCGGTTCCCCACGCCCGGGCCGCTCGCGGCTTCTCTCTGCGGGCCGCGCCAGCCATGGGAGACGCGCGTCCTGGGCGCCAGCGCGCGTCTCGACGGACGCCGGGCCGTGTTCGTCCCCGTGCCGCGCTCCGCGGCGGGTCCCGACCCGCGCGGAGCGCTTCCGCCCGAGGTGTACGAGACGCTCACGGTCCCCGTCGTCCCGCTTGGCGAGGCTGCACGCCTCGTCGAGCTCCCGGTCGCCGACTGCCTCGCTCGCGACGTGCGCCCCGCGCGGATCGTGGCTGGGAAGGCGGAGCTCCGCGGGCCGGCGGCCGCTGACCTCGCCGCGCTCCTCGGGGAGGCCCCGTGAACGACGCCGACTTCACCACCTGCGCGTACTGCCCGCGCCTCTGCCGGCACGTGTGCCCGGTGGCGGTCGCCACCGGGCTGGAGGCGGCCACGCCCACCGCGATGATGACCGCCCCGCTGCTCGTCGAGCGCGGCGTCTTCTCCGCGGCGGACGGCCTCGCGGGCACGTCCCTCTGCCTCGGCTGCGGCGCGTGCACCGCCCACTGCAAGCTGCACGTCCCCGTTCCGGCCCGCCTCGCCGCCTGGCGCGCCGAGCACGGCGCCCCCGAGGCGGCCCCCCTCGAGGCCATCATCGGGGACGCCCGCGTGGTGTGCGTCCTGACCGCCGAGGACTGGTCGGCCGGCTGGAGCGCGCGCGCCGGCGTGCCCGTCGCCACGCTCCGGACGCCCAACGAGCTCGGGCACGCCGCGTGGCGCCAAGGGGAGGAAGGCGTCCCGGAGCGGGTCGCGCGGCACCTCGCCGGTCGCGAGGTCGTCACGGCCTCGGGCGCGGTCGAGGCGGTCGCGCGTGCGGCGGGCGTGCCGGTCACCCGGCTCCCCGCGCCCGCGGGTGGGCGCGTGTTCGTCACCTGTCACGACGGCCCGGTCACCACGCCCGGCCAGCTCGCCTGCTGCGGGCGGCGTGAGCGCTTCGCGGATCGGGAGCCCGAGGCGGCGCACGCCGTCGCCCGGGAGAACGTCCGGCGCTTCGGTGACGCGACGGTGAGCTGCGCCGATGCCGACTGCGCGTCCTGGCTCCGCGAGCACGGCGCGCGGGTTGCCGGCCCGACGGACGGGTTATTCGCGGGCGGGGATCCGGATGGCTGCTGACCGAACCGACACCTCGAACGCACAGAACCGCGGCGAGCGCCTCGTGATCGTGGCCAACCCGCGCGCCGGGGGCGGGCGCGCCGGGAGCGCGCGGGACGCGGTGCAACGCGCGGCCGACCGCGCGTTCGCGCAGTCCGAGGTGTGGTGGACGGAGGGCCCGGGCCACGCCATCGAGCTCGCGAAGAAGGCGGCGGGGCAGGCCGACATCGTCGCCGCGCTCGGCGGCGACGGCACCTGCAGCGAGGTGGTGAACGGGCTCGTCCCCGCCGGGGTCCCGGTCAACCCGAAGATCATCTTCGGCACCGTCCCCTTCGGAACGGGCGGGGACCTCGTGCGGAGCCTCGAGGTGAAGCGCCCGCTCGACAAGGCGCTCTGGTCGCTCGCCACCGGCCTCACGATCCCCCTCGACGTCGGCCTCTTCTCCTGGGGCGACGGAGCCCGGCGCGTCTTCGTGAACGTCGCCGGCATCGGCGCGAACGCCGACGTGTCGCGGCGCGCCAACTCCTCCAGCAAGCGCTTCGGCGGTTTTCTCACCTTCCTCGGTGCCGTGTTCGGCTCGCTCCTGGAGTTCGAGCCCCGCCGCGTGTCCTGGTCCTGGACCGGGCCCGACGGCGACGGCGAGCTCGACATGGAGACCTTCGCCGCCTTCTGCGCGAACGGGCACTACTGCGGCGGCGGGATGTGGGTCGGCAACGGCGGCTCGATGGCCGACGGGGTCTTCGAGCTCACGATCGTCCCGCGCCCCACGTTCGGCCTCGTCCGCAAGATCCTCCCGCGCGTGTACGACGGGCGGCTGCGCGAGCAGCGCGAGGTCCGGAGCCTGCGCGTCACGTCCGTCCGCGTGGGCGCCGACATCGTGATCGAGGGGGACGGCGAGACGCTCACCTCCGGCCCGGTGCAGATCGATGTCGTCCCCCGCGCGCTGCACGTGCGGGGCGGGTGGCTGCAGCCCCCGCGAGGCCCGGCGTCCACGGCCGGATGATCGACCGGCAGAGCCTTGGTTGTCGGCCCCGAAATCCAAGAATCTCCCGCGACGGCCACGCCCCACCCCCGATCCTTCGGGGGCGGCGAACCTGGGCAGCCGGCGCCCCCCAACGAGCCGGGGCGCCGGTGGATCCTGCTCCGAGGTCGGTAGTGTCGTGCTCCCTCGCGAATGCCGAGCACCGCCGGGAGACGTCGTGCGCGCTCCTGGAGAATCTTCGGGTTTTGCGTTTATGGGAAAAGTGAAAAAACCGGCCTTCCGTCGTTGGCGGGTTTAAGAGCTTCCTGCTATTATTGAAGCGCGGGAAGGGAAGTCCTCTCTGACCTTTCCGGGCCTGCGGGCGGGGTGTGCCCGCGTGGTCCAGCAGCGTAGCGAAGAGTGCCGATCTTCGAGAATTACAACAATTATGACTTCTCACCCCCGAGAAAGGAGTTCTCCGTGAACAAGGCAGACCTTACCGAGCAGCTCTCCGTCAAGGCCGGCATTCCCAAGATCCGCGCCGCGCTCTACGTGAACATCATCATGGACACCGTCCAGGACGCGCTCACGAAGGGCGAGAAGGTCACGATCTCGGACTTCGGCACCTTCACCGTGTCGCAGCGCCGTCAGTTCAAGGGCCACAACCCCAAGAACGGCGCCGAGATCCAGGTGCCCTCTCGCCGGATCCCCGTGTTCCGCGCGGGCAAGGGCCTCAAGGAAGCGCTCAACAACTAAGGGCGCCGTGCGGCCCTCGCTCCGGTCGATCCGGGGCGGGGGCCGTCGTCTTTTTGTCGCTGTCGGCGGGCTGGTAGCCTGCCTCACCCTAGTCTCCGGGCGAGGCGTGCCCCCCATTGACGCGGGCCGGCTCACCGGATCAGATTGCGTCTCCAGTCCGGATGAACCCGGAACCCGGCACATCTCGTGGCCGTCGGTGCACCACACCGAGAAGGGAACTTCACCCACGGGGCTGCCTCCGGCAGTCCAGGAGGCGCAGAAATCATGGAATCGGTGGCTGCCCACGCCCCCCATCTCCTGGCGGTGCCCGACGTCCGCTTCGCGGCCGAGGCCCGGCTTCCCAGCCGTCACGGGGACTTCCGCGTGCTCGCGTTCGAGTGCGCCACGGACGGGCAGGACTACGGCGTCGTCGTGCGCGGCGAGCTGGACGGCGCCGAGGAGGTCCCGGTGCGCCTGCACTCCGAGTGCTTCACCGGCGACGTGATGGGCAGCCTCCGGTGCGACTGCCGCGATCAGCTCGAGGCGTCGCTCGCGTACCTGGCCGAGTCCGAGCGCGGCGCCATCGTCTACCTGCCCCAGGAGGGGCGCGGCATCGGCCTCGCCAACAAGATCCGCGCCTACGCCCTCCAGGAGGGGGGGCTCGACACGGTCGAGGCGAACCTCGCGCTGGGCTTCCCGGACGATCTGCGCCGTTATGACGTCGCCGCGGAGATCATCCGCCTCCTCGGCATCCGATCCGTCCGGTTGCTCACGAACAACCCGGCGAAGCTGGCGGGCCTGCGCCGCGCCGGGATCCCCGTCGTGGGTCACATCCCGCTGCGCGCCGCGCCGAACCCGCACAACGCCCGCTACCTCTCCACGAAGCGGGACAAGAGCGGCCACCTCCTCTGAGCCGGCATCCGCGCCTTCCGCCCTGTCTCCCGGGATCCGAGCGCGCTCGGCGGGGTGATGGATTCCATGGATCGGCCGCGGAGATGTGACTCCCCTGATGATTCGTTGACACCCGGGACGGGCCCCGGCTACCCTTCGCCGGTGCCGTCCTGCTCGGGGCGGCGAACCCCTCCCCGGTCCGCTCGGGACGTCGTCCTCGGAGTCGCAATGTCCAAGTCGGTGCTCCTTGCCCTCACCCTGCCGGTCGGCCTCCTGGTCGGCTGCACCGCCAACGAGCCTGAGTACGAGGAGATCGAGTACCCGGTCATGGCGCTCGGACAGGCCTCGCTCGAGTACGGCGAGGCCGACTGGGGTGGGAGCGTCGAGCGCACCGTGATGCTCGCCAACGATGGCGGGATGCCGATGGGCATCGGCGCCATCGAGATCGGCGACATCGAGACGGGCTCGAGCTCCTTCTCGGTCAGCTGGGACGCCTGCGCGATCGAGTGCCCCGAGGCCACGGCCGACGAGGGCGCCGAGGCGAAGTCGATCGACGTCGACACCGGCAGCACCGGCGGCGACGACACGGGCAGCACCGGCGGCGACGACACCGGCGGCGGCTCCACCTGCGGCGGGGGCGACGAGATCGCGCTCTTCGTCCTCGACCCGGGCTGCCAGATCCCGCTGACCGTCACCTACACGCCGGTGGTGCAGGGCGAGGCGTACGACGCGCTCGTCGTCACGAGCGTCGGCCTCCCGCTCACGGAGGAGGACGAGAAGAACAACGTCGACCTCCCGGCCTACAAGGAGGACCCGATCCGCACGCAGCAGGTGGTGTACCTGCACGGCGAGTCCCTCTACGAGCAGGGCGCCGTCGTGGTGCAGCCCCGCTCCTACGACTTCGGCTACGTCCACCCGGACGGGGCGGACAACGAGGCGCCCGCGCGCATCGAGATCGCCAACGTGGGCGACGGCGACGTGACCATCCTCGGCGCCGAGCTGTCCTCCACCTGCGACGAGGCGTACCGGGACCCGGACCACCCGCTCCTCAAGCACTTCGAGGACGGCCGCGTGCTCGAAGGCGGCGACACCACCCTCGCCGAGGTCTGGTTCAGGCCGGTGGACACGAACGCGGCGCGGTGCGAGCTCATCATCTACACGGACGACCCCGCGAACCCGCACGTCGACGTGACGCTCACGGGCAACTCGGGCACCGACCCGGACAACGTGCCCCCGATGGTGGCGGTGCGCTCGCCCGAGAACGGCTACCGCTACAACACCATCCGGCCCCTCACGCTCGAGCTCAACATCTTCGACATCAACCAGCCGGCCAGCTCGCTGGTCTGCACGGTGAAGAGCGCGGTCATCCAGGTCGCGACGGTCGCGCGCTGTGAGGCGGACGACGAGTCCGGCCACGTGTACGTCGAGGTCCCGGCCGAGAACCTCGAGGCCGGCACCGACACGCTCCTCGTCACGGTGGTCGACGGCAGCGGGACCCAGTCCTACGCTTCGGTCTCCGTCGTGATCAACGCCGACTACCCGGCGGACGACGACGACGGTGACGGCTACGGCGTCAACGGCGACCCCGCCGACTGCGACGACACGAACGCCCTCACCTACCCGGAGGCCGCCGAGGTCTTCGACCTCCAGGACAACGACTGCGACAGCGACGTCGACGAGGGCACGGACGGCTACGACGACGACGGTGACGGCGTCTCGGAGGCCGACGGCGACTGCAACGACGCCAGCGAGGACGTCTTCCCCGGCGCGCCGGAGACGGGCGACTCGCTGGACAACGACTGCGACGGCACCGTCGACGAGTCCACGGGGCTCTACGACGACGACGGGGACGGCTTCGCCGAGGTCAACCAGGACTGCGACGACACGAACCCGGACATCAACCCGAGCGCGACCGAGATCTGCGACGGCTTCGACAACGACTGCGACGGCTTCTTCGACAGCGCCGACGGTTGCGCCCAGACCGAGGCGCCCGCGGTGCTCGTCGGCGACGTGATCCGGATGGAGCAGAGCGCCTGCCTCGAGGGCGAGGTCGTCACCATGGACGTGCTCGTCCACGACGCGGACGACGACACGATCACCTACACCTGGAGCACCGACGACCCGACGGTGCCCTCGTTCGACAACCCGGCCGCCCCGATCGTCAACTTCACCTGCCCGGAGATCGCGGGGGACACCGCGAACTCGGGCCGGAACGAGAACATCTACGTCGTCATCGGCGATGACGACGGGACGGACTGGGCGTTCGGGCGCATCGCGGTGTGGGACGAGAACACCGAGCTCTACGAGCCGTACACCAAGGTGATCCCGCCCGACCCGAACGCCTCGGCCTGCTCGACCGCGGGCGGGGCTCCCGCCGGCGCGCTGCTCGCCCTGGGTGCGCTCTTCGGCCTCGTGCGGCGCCGCCGCGAGTAGGGACCGGATCGGGGCGCGCCGCACGCAGGTGCGGCGCCCCTGCCACAGTCGACGTGGGGCGTTCGCGCCCCACGCGCTTTTTTTGCCCCGTGGGACCGCGATCACCCACCCGGCACGCAGTGTGCAATCCTCCCGGGCGGAGCCCCGATGAAGCGCCGCGGCCAGAGCACCGTCGAGCTCGCGATCATGATCCCCGTGATCTTCGCGCTCTTGTTCCTCGTGGTGGAGCTCGCCTTCTTCTTCGGGAGCACCCACTACGTGAACTACGCCGCGTTCGTCGGGGCGCGCGCGCAGCAGGTGGGGGAGAGCGCGACCGACGCGGCCGGACTCCTCCTGGACGGGAACGTCACCCGCGACGCCTCCGTCCGCGCGAGCGCCGGCGCCGGCACGGTCACCATCGACCAGCCCTGGCAGATGGACCTGCCGTTCACGTCCACCTTCTCGGACTTCGACTACGACGTCACCGTGGTCGCCGGCCCCGAGGAGGCCCGGTACGAGGGCAAGACAGGCAACCGCAGCCGCCGTTACGGCGACAACCAGTGCGGGACGGGCTGCTGATGCGCGCGCGTCTTCCGCGGGTCGGCCGCCGCGCCCGTCGGGGCCAGGCGGCCGTGCTCATCGCGCTCGTGCTGTTCGTGATGCTGCTGCTCGTCGCCATGTCCACGAACATCGGCATCGTCGTCAACGACAAGATCCGCATGCAGTCGACGGCGGACCTCTCCACCTACGCCGTCGCCTACAGCGAGGCCGCCTCGCTCAACGAGCTGGTCGACCTGAACAAGGAGATCGTCGACGCCGTCACGGACTGCCGCCGCACGCTCTCGACCGGCACGATCGGCGGCATGTGGCCTGAGACGGTGTACTGCGGCTGCCAGCCGAACAGCCAGCTCGCCGAGATGGCCGTCCAGGCCTGCAAGATGAACATCGACAGCGCCATCTCCCGCTTCGTCAGCCGCGCGCAGTACGACCGCACCATCACCCCGGCCCTGAGCGCCGGCCGCGCGACCGCCGACGCGAACTTCTCCGGCGTGGGCGTCAGCTTCTTCGACAACGTGTACGGCTCCCCGACCATGCGGGGCACCTACTGGCTCCGCGGCGGCTTCAACCTCGCCGGGCCGGTCATCTACATGCCCTCGCTCGCGGACATCCGGCAGGTGGACGACACGCTCATCAACTACCAGGTGCTCGCGTTCTGCCCCGCGCCCCCGGGCGAGTGCGTGCCGACGCCGATGATCAAGCCGCCCGAGGCGCTCCGGACGTGGTTCTACAAGGAGACCCGCGACCCCGACGTGTGGGTGGCCGGCCGCGTGAACGGCACGCCCGAGAAGCAGTTCCTCGACACCGACTACTCCTCCGGCGGGCGCGACCGCGGCTACTTCGGCGCCTCCTCCACCGGCGGTGACGACGAGATCTACGCCTACTCCGTGGCCAAGCCCTACGACGGCTCGCTCGGCCCCAGCGAGCTGAACGGCAACCAGCGGAACGGCAACATGCTCGGCGCCCGCGGCGTGTACATCACGCGCGGCACCACCTACCCGAAGCTCTCGATGTACGACGAATACCGCGCGCGGCTCGCCGGCCTCAACGAGAACCTCGAAGGCAGCCGCACGCCGTCCGACATCGTCCAGGAGGACGGCTGGCGGAACGGCAAGACCTGGGACATGGACAAGTTCCGCCACTGATGATGCCGACCCCCGCCCGCCTCCGACCCCGCCGCGCCCAGAGCGCCGTCGAGACGATGCTGCTCGTCCCCCTCATCGCGCTCGTCGTCATCGCGCTCTACTACCTGTGGAGCATCGCGTGGGCCTCGCAGAACGCGCACCTCCGCGCCCGCGAGTACGCGCTCCACGGCGACACCTACATGGGCTCGCGCGGCAACGGCGAGTCCGGCAGCGCGCCCTTCTCCGGCGACAACTACAAGCGCGCCGACAGCACGAGCTTCCGCTTCAGCGGCCGCAGCGAGGACCGCTCGCTGCCCGGCGTCGGCGCGGTGGGACACGACATCCAAGTCGAGGCCGTCATCACGAGCGACTGAGCGGGCGACTCCCGCGGCGCTCTCAGCTCCGCCACAACCGCGCGAGCGCCGCGCCCACCGCGCTCGGCGTGCGCAGCACGAACGGCCCGAGGCCGAGCGGGGCGAAGCCGGCCGCGTCGAGCGCCGCCACCTCCTCGGGCGACCAGCCCCCTTCGGGACCGATCGCCACGGCCGCGCTGTCGTCGAGCTCTTCCCGCGGGTGGTCGGCGCGACGTGCCGGCGCGCCCGGCGCCGCCAGCCACCGGGTCGCGACACCCACGAGCGCCTCGTCGCGCAGCGCGTCCCGCAGGGGCAGGGGGCCCTCCACGACGGGCAGGTCCGGGCGGCCGCACTGGGTCACCGCCGCGCGGAGCACGCGCTCGAGCCGCTCGACGCGCGGCTCGCCCGGCGGGCTGTAGCGCGCGCGCACCAGCACGAAGCGCGTGGCCCCGCCTTCCGTGCCGAGCGTGAGCGCCTCCTCGAGCAGCGCCGGCTTCGGGACGCCGAGGAGCACGATGCGCTCCGGCACCACCACGGTCGCGACCGCCTCCTCCACCAGGAGGACGGCGACGCCCTCCTCCACGCCCGCGAGCACGCCCACCGCCGCGCCGCCGGCGCCGTCCGCGAGGCGGAAGCGCTCGCCGGGCCGGGCCCGGAGCACGCGGAGCAGGTGGTGGCTCTCCTCCGCGCCGGCCCGCACCCGCTCGCCGACCGCGGGGATCCCCGGCACGAGGACCCGCCTCATCCCGCCGGCGCCGCGTACCAGAGCGAGACCCAGCCCGCCTCCTCGCGGTCCTCGACGACGGCGCGGCTCGCGAACGCGGCGCGCACGGGGTCGGCGCGGTCCGCGAGGATGCCGGCGAGCGCGATGGGCCCGGCGGACACCCGGAGGATCTCCGGCGCGAGCGCGACGAGCACCTCGGCGAACAGGTTCGCCACGACGAGGTCGTGGCGCCCCTCCACCCGCTCGATCGGCGTCGTGTCGAAGGTCGCGGCGAGCTTGTTCGTGCGCGCTGCCTCGCGGGCGGACACGACCGCGTCCGGGTCGATGTCCACGCCGTGCGCCACCATGCCGAGCTTCGCCCCCGCGAGCGCGAGGATGCCGGAGCCACAGCCCACGTCGAGCAGGGTGGCGCCGGGGCGCGCGAACCGCTCGATCGCGTGCAGGCAGGAGCGCGTGGTCGGGTGCTCGCCCGTGCCGAAGGCGTTGCCCGGCTCGATGACGAGCGCGTCGGGGACGCCGTGCCAGGGCGCGGCCACCACGAGCCGGTCGGAGATGCGGACGGGCTGGAAGTGCTGCTTCCAGTCCTCGGCCCAGTCCTCCTCGGCCTGCTCCGCCCACTCGAGATCCTCGGCGGTCCAGCCGGCGAGGGCGCGCGCGACGGCGTCGTCGTCGGGGCGCGCGTCGAACCAGGCGCGGAGCCGCACCTTCTTCGGCGGGCGCGGCGCGGGGCCCTTGTCCCAGGGCTGCCGGAACTTCGGCGTCACGTCCGGCGGGAGGTCCTCCTGCAGGCCGGTGGCCCCGAGCGCGAGGAGCGCGCGGCTCACCGGCGCCACCGCGGGGCGGGGGAGGGTGACCGCGAAGGCCTGCCAGGCGCGGCCCAACTAGTGCCCTTCGTGGTCGGGGTGGGGCCGGGGCGGGGGCAGCGCCTTCCCTTCGCGGGCGGCCGCGAAGAGCGCGTTGAACTGCTCCCGGCCGCCGCTCACGCGCACCCACTCCTCGCCGAACAGCCCCTTCACGAAGACCGACGGCGTGCCCTCGACGCCCGCGACGCCGCCCGCGGCGACGTCCTGCTTGACGGCCTCCGCGGTGGCGGGCTCGGCCATGCAGGCCTCGAAGGTGGTCATGTCGAGCTCGAGCTGCTTCGCCATGAACCGGATGTCCTCCTTGCCGAGGAACTCCTGGTTCTTGAACATCTGGCTGTTCAGATCCCAGAACTTGCCCTGGAGGCGCGCGCACTCGGCGGCCGCCGCGGCGTTGCAGGCGTTGGTGTGGCGGTCGCCCTGCACGAACTGGTTGCAGATCCCGCTGATCGGGTAGTGCTTGAAGAGGATCTTCACGTCCTTGTTGTCCGCGAGGATCTTCTTGAGCTCGTCCGCCATCAGGGCGCAGTGCGGGCACTCGTAGTCGGCCCACTCCACGATGGTGAAGCGCGGCTCGGTGGCGCCGATGGCGGGCTCGGTGCCGTCGAGCTCGATGCGGCCGCCCGCCTGCTCGTAGAAGCCGGCCAGCTCCTCGATGGAGCCCGCGCCCGCGCCGCCCGTCAACGCCCCGGCGCCGCCGTCGCGCGAGACCATGCCGCCGACGATCAGCGTGGCGAGGCCCACGAGCGCCACGCCGCCCGCCTCGGACTTCAGCCCGGTCACGAGCGAGTCTCCGGACGGCGTCTCGACGGCGCGCCAGAGGAGCGAGGATCCGATGAGCAGGACCACGTTCGTGGCCCAGGAGACCATGCAGAGCGGGCAGTAGGCGCCGAGCTGGCTCGAGGCCCAGAACAGGTACACGTCGTACGCGACCGCGACGACCGAGAGGCCCGTCATCACCGCGGGCGCCTTCTCCGCGCCGCCGCTCGCGTGCCGCAGGCCCAGCCAGGCCATCACGGCGTAGTAGGCGACGCCGAACAGCGCGATCGAGACGCCCGCGACCTCGCTGTACTGGCTGCGGTTCACGATGTCGCAGTTGAACGTCTGGCTGATGTTGCAGACGGAGGTGTCGGGGCTGTTGTGCTGCACCGCCAGGTAGCCGGCGACGACGATGCCGAAGAGCGCCGCGGCGGAGACGGCGATCTTGCGCGTCCCTGCGTTCACCACGAGCCCGGCCAGGACGAGCAGCAGGAGGGACGCCCCCCCGATGATCAGGTTCCCCGACGCGCCGTCGGCCGCCCATGCGGGCAGCGGGACCAGCAGCGTGGCCAGGAGGTAGGGGAGAGGCGTCAGCTTCCGGGTCATTCGGGCTCCGGCGTTCAGCGGCGAGTCGTTATCACCCCGGGGCCGCCGACACCCGTGCCGACCGCCGGCAATTGCGGGACGCGACGAGCGGCTCCAGGACCGAGCCCTCCACTTTCCTCCACTCGCGCGGCCCCGCCTCCCGGGGGGAGCGCGCCCTGCGTCAGCGGCCGCGTACCGCGCGCTGGGCCTCGCGGGTGTCCTCGCGCTCGCGGATGGAGGCGCGCTTGTCGTGCAGCTTCTTCCCGCGGCCGACGGCGAATTCGAGCTTCACCCACGGGCCCTGGAAGTACATCTGCAGCGGGACGAGCGTGAGGCCCTTCTCGCGCACCCGCTGGCGGAGCCGGCGGATCTCCTCGGTGTGCATCAGCATCGGCCGCGGGCGCGTCGGCTCGTGGTTCTGCCGGTTCGCCTGCGGGTAGGGCGCGATGTGCGCGCCCATCAGGACCGGACGGCCGGCGTCGTCGAAGGCGACCCAGGCGTCCTCGAGCGTGCCCTTGCCGGCGCGGAGGCTCTTCACCTCCGAGCCGAGGAGCATCAGGCCGGCGTCGAAGGTCTCGAAGAGCTCGAACTCGAAGCGGGCGCGTCGGTTCTGGCAGACGTTGCGGTGCGCTCGGGGGGGGGGGCGGTTCACGGCCGACACCTATCACCGCGCCGCGAGCCCGGGCGCCCCGCGTCCTCCACCGTCCTCCACTTGCCGATCTTTTTCCTCCACAAATTTCCACCAACATGGATAAGTACTTGCGGTCCAGATCGACCTCTGTGGTTTGATTCCGAGCCGATCGGTGGTTGGATGTGGATGACGGTGGAGGCCACCACCGTCCTGAGCGACGCCCTCCCGGGAGAGGTCCTGCTCGAATGCTCGACGTGCGCCTCAACACGCCGCTGTCCGTGGATCCGAAAGGTCGGATCACGCTGCCCGCGCGCCTGAAGGCCCAGCTCGACCACGTCGGCACGAACGTGCTCGTCTTCATCCTGCACCGCGACCACTTGCGGGCGTACACGAAGGACGACTTCAAGAAGAGCGTGGAGGCCCCGCTGCTCGAGCGGGACTCCTTCGACCCCGAGGTGGAGCGCATCCAGCGGCTCCGGCTCGGCTTCGCGGTCGAGGTGGACGTCGACAAGCAGGGCCGCGTGAACCTCCCTTCGAACCTCCGCGGGTTCGCGGGGATCGAGCGCGACGCCGTGCTGATCTCCCTCGGCGACCGCATCGAGATCTGGGACGAGAAGCGCCTGAACGCGTGGATGACCGCGCAGTTCGCCGGCGGGGGAGGGGCCGGTGCATGATCCCGGACCTTTCGGCCACCGGCCCGTCCTCCTCGATGATGTCGTGGAGCTGTGCAACGTGCGCCCGGGCGCGCTCGTCGTCGACGGCACGCTCGGCCGCGGCGGGCACGCCGCCGCGCTGCTCGACCTCGGCGCCGACGTCGTGGGCCTCGATCGTGATCCCGAGGCGATCGCCGCCGTGCGCGCGCGCCTGGACGACCGCGTGGAGCTCCATCACGCCGCGTTCTCCGAGATCCCCCGCGTCCTCGCCGGGCGCCGCGCCGACGCGGTGCTCCTCGATCTCGGCGTGTCGTCGCCGCAGCTCGACACCGCGGCCCGCGGCTTCAGCTTCCGGCACGACGGCCCGCTCGACATGCGGATGGACCCGTCCTCCGGCGAGCCCGTCTCCGCGTGGCTCGACCACGTGGACGAGGCCGAGCTCGTCGACGTGCTGTTCCGCCTCGGCGAGGAGCGCTTCGCCCGCAAGGTCGCGCGCGCCGTCCTCGCGGCCCGCCCCGTCCGCACCACCGGCGAGCTCGCCGACATCGTGGCGCGCACGCTCGGCCGCGGAGACGGCCGCATCCATCCGGCCACGCGCACCTTCCAGGCGCTCCGGATGGCCGTCAACGACGAGCTCGGGCAGCTGGACACCGCGCTCCGCGACGTGCCGGAATGCCTCGCCCCCGGGGGGAGGTTCGTCGTGATCGCGTTCCACTCGCTCGAGGACCGCGCCGTCAAGCAGGCCTTCCGCGCCCTCGCGGGGGAGGGGGCCCCCGTCGACGTGCGCGGCCAGCCGCTCGTCGCCCCCCGCTTCCGTCTCGTCGAGCGCCGCGCCCGCAAGGGCGAGGACCGCGACCCCCAGAACCCCCGCGCCCGTTCCGCCCGCCTCCGCGCCCTGGAGCGCCTCCCATGAGCACCACCACCGCCGACACCCGCGTCCCCTCCGTTCACGGCGGGGCCACCACCCACGGCCATCTCGAGGCCGATCCCGCCGAGCTCCGGCTCCTGTTCCGCTGGCTCACCGCGATGTTGTTCATCGCCGCGGCGCTCGCCGCGTGCGTGTGGACGCGCATGGCGGTCCGCCAGACCGCGCTCGACCTCGACGCGGCCCGGAGCGCGCTGGTGCGCGCCGAGATCCAGCACGAGCGCCTGCTCGTCGAGCGCTCGCTCCTCCGCGACCCGGGCCGCCTCGCCGAGTCCGCCGGCGCCCTCGGGCTCGCCCCGCCGGTGGCCACCGTCTCCGTCACGGAGGTCGGGACCCGGTGAAGCCGCGCGCCGCCAGCCACCGCTACCGCACGCCGCCCCGCGGGGTCGCGCCTGCCCGTCGCCGGCTCTCGCCGGCCGAGGCCGACGCGTACCTGCTCGGGGAGGTGCGCGCGCGCGGGCAGGTGGCGCTCGGGGGCCTGGCGCTCTTCCTCGTGGCGATCGCGCTCCGGAGCGCCTGGCTCATGGTGGTCCCGGACGAGCGGCTCGAGGAGCGGAGCCGCGACCAGTTCCAGTCCGCGGTCGAGATGCGGGGCAAGCGCGGCGCGCTGCTCGACCGCAACAACCGCGTGCTCGCCTACACCGTGAGCCTGCCGACGCTCTACGCGAACCCGGCGCGGCTCGCGAAGATGCTCGAGAGCGTCGACGGGCGGCCGCCCCAGCTCACCCGCGCGCAGCTCGACGAGCGGATCGCCGCCATCTCCCTGGCCACCGGCCGGACGGAGGCCTGGATCCGCGACCGCTTCGACGCGCGGAACGCGCAGGGGAACCAGCTCCAGGAGGTCCGCATCGACGGCTCCCTCGACCCGGCGACCGCGCGCGCGCTCCTGCAGGGCCTGCCGCGCGACGCGTTGTGGCTCGAGGAGGAGCCGGTCCGCGTCTACCCGGGCAAGGAGCTCGCCGCGCCGCTGGTCGGCTTCACCGACGCGAAGGACGACGGCGCCGCCGGCATCGAGAAGGTCCTCCAGCACGAGCTCGCCGGCGACACCTACCGCATCCTCCAGGCGCACGACCGCAAGGGCCGCGCCATCGACGCCGGCGTGGACGAGGCGCGCCTCCGCCGCGGTGGGCGCTCCGTGCGCCTCACCCTCGACGCGGCGATCCAGCGCGCCACCGAGGACGCGCTCGAGAAGGCCGTCGTCGCGAGCAAGCCCGAGGCGGCCATGGCCGTCGTGATGGACGTCGACACCGGCGCCATCCTCGCGATGTCCTCGCTCCCCTCGGGCAACCCGAACGACGGGGCCGCGCGCGCCCGCCAGGAGCTCTTCAAGAACCGCCCGGCGATGGACCAGATCGAGCCCGGCTCGGTCATGAAGCCCTTCATCGCCGCCGCGGCGCTCGAGGAGGGCCTCGTCACGGCCGACACGATCATCGACTGCGAGCTCGGCTCGTGGAGCGTCGGCGGCCGGACCATCCGCGACGACCACCCGAAGGGCGCGATCTCGGTCACCGAGATCATCAAGTTCAGCTCGAACATCGGCACCGCGAAGATCGGGTTTTTGCTCGGGCCGGTGAAGGTCTTCGACTACCTCAAGGCCTTCGGCTTCGGCCGCACCACCGGCCTCGGCCTCCCCGGCGAGGTGGCCGGCGCCATGCGGACGGCCGCGAACGTGCGCACCATCGAGCTGGCCACGACCTCCTTCGGCCAGGGCATCACGTCCTCGCCGGTGCAGCTCGCCTCCGCGATCGCGGCGCTCGCGAACGGCGGCGTGCGCATGCAGCCGATGCTCGTCGACGCCGTCCTCGATCGCGACGGTGCCGTCGAGGCGCAGCGCGAGCCGCGCGTGGACCGCCGCGTGGTCTCCGAGGAGACCGCCCGGACCATCAACCGCATGATGGAGACCGTCACCGAAGAGGGCGGCACCGGCACGCGCGCCCGCGTCGACGGCTACAAGGTGGCCGGCAAGACGGGCACCGCGCAGAAGGTCGAAGGCGGCGTGTACAGCCCCACCAAGCGTATCGGCTCCTTCGTGGGCTTCCTGCCCGCGGATCGTCCGGAGATCGCCATCGTGGTGGCCATCGACACGCCCACCGAGGGCTCCAAGTACGGTGGCATCGTCGCCGCGCCGGTGTTCGCGGAGGTGGGCGCCTTCGCGATGCGCTACCTCGGCGTGCCGCCGGATCCGCCCGCGCCGAAGCTCGCGGCCCCCACCGAGGGGGAGGCGGTCGAGCTCGTGGCCGTCGTGGATCCGCCCGCGCCCGTGGACCCCGAGGACGCGCTCCTCGCGAGCACCGCCGCGCTCCCCGAGCCCCTCGAGCTCGTCTCCGACGCCGAAGGGCGCTGGATCCTCCCCGACCTGCACGGCCGCAGCCTGCGCGAGGCCCTCACCGGCCTGGCGCCGGCGGGCTTCGACGTGCAGGTGGCCGGCTACGGCCGCGTGGCCGAGCAGGCCCCGGCGCCCGGCACCCCGATCCCTCCGGGGAGCGCGGTGCGCATCCGCCTGAACTGACCGCTTCCTTCTTTCCCAACTCCCTATCGTCTCCAGGGTGGGCCCGCGCAAAACGCGGGGCCGGAGCCTCCTCCCAAGGGGCTCCTCCGGCTCCCTCTCGCGCGCTCCCCCGCACGGGGTGCGACCTCCCCCACCGGGCCGCATCTCCCCCGCCGCCCGGCACCCCGCGTGCGCGCGTGACGCCTCCCCGCAGTCGCGCTCCCCTCCCGATGCTGAACCGCCGGGTCCGCCCTGGAGACGCCCCCCTCCCGGCGGGGCTCCGCCCGAAACCCTGGGCGCGCCCCGCCGTCCCCTCCTCGTGCACGCCTCTGGGGCCCCCCGGATGTTGACCACCCTCCTCCAGTCGCTCGACGGCCCCTTCAACGTCTTCCGCTACGTGACGTTCCGGTCGGCGACCGCGTTCGTGACGGCGCTCGTCGTCTGCTACGTCGCGTACCCCCGCTTCATCCTCTGGCTGCGCCAGCGGAAGATGGAGCAGATCATCCGGAAGGACGGGCCGTCGGAGCACGTCGAGAGCAAGGTCGGCACGCCGACGATGGGCGGGCTCGTCATGCTCGCCGGCATCGCGTTGTCCGCGCTGCTCTGGGGCCGGGTGGACGAGCCGCGCCTCTGGATGGTGCTCGTCGTGACGCTCGGCTACGGCGCCATCGGCTTCTACGACGACTGGAAGAAGATCTCGGAGCAGAAGTCCGACGGCCTCGCGGGCCGCTGGAAGCTCGTGTGGCAGACGACCATCGGCCTCGTGGTGCTCGGCGGCGCGTACGAGATGGGCTGGATGGACGCGCGCCTCCACCTGCCGTTCTTCAAGAACGCGGTCCTCGACTTCGCGGAGCTCTGGCCCGGCGCCCCGGACGCGCTCGGCTGGCTCTACGTGCTCTTCGGCGTGTTCGTGCTCGTGGCGTTCAGCAACGCGGTGAACCTGACCGACGGCCTCGACGGCCTCGCCATCGGCCCCACCATCACGAGCGCGGGCACGCTCGCCGTGCTCGCCTACGTGGCCGGCCACAGCGAGTTCTCGGCCTACCTGAACGTGCCGTTCGTGCCGGGGGCCGGGGAGCTCGTGATCTTCAGCCTCGCGATCGTCGGGGCGGGGCTCGGCTTCCTCTGGTTCAACTGCTACCCCGCCCAGATCTTCATGGGCGACGTGGGCTCCCTCGCGCTCGGCGGCGCGCTCGGGGCGATGGCGGTGATCACGAAGCACGAGTTCCTGCTCGCGCTCGTCGGCGGGATCTTCGTGATGGAGAACGTCTCCGTCGTGCTCCAGGTGTTCTGGTACAAGCGGACGAAGAAGCGGCTCTTCCTCATGGCGCCGATCCACCACCACTTCGAGAAGTCGGGGTGGAGCGAGCCGAAGATCATCGTCCGCTTCTGGATCATCTCCGTGCTGCTCGCGGTCGTGGCCCTCTCCACCCTGAAGCTGCGCTGATGGATCTGCTCGGCAAGAACGTGCTCGTGGTCGGGATGGCCCGCTCCGGCGTGGCCGCGGCCGAGCTCGCCGCGCGGAAGGGCGCGCGCGTGACGTGCACGGACCTGCGCGCGGACGCCCCGGTGGTGCCCGGCACCACGCCCGCCTACGGCGCGCACCGCCGCGAGGACTTCGTCGGTGCCGACCTGATCGTGGTCTCGCCCGGCGTCCCGGCGCGGCAGCCCGACCTCGTGGCGGCGCGGCAGGCGGGCGTCGAGGTGGTCGGCGAGCTCGCGTTCGCCGCGTCGATGATCCCGGCGCCGATCCTCGCGGTGAGCGGCACCAACGGGAAGAGCACCGCGACCCACCTCCTGGGGCAGCTCTGCGAGCGCGCGGGGCTCCGCACGTTCACCGGTGGGAACATCGGCCAGCCGCTCTCCCTTGCGGTCGACCAGGCGCTCGACGTCTGCGTGGTCGAGGTGTCGAGCTACCAGATGGAGCTGCCGGGCGGGCCGCCGATCCAGGACGCGGGGACGGCGTCGAACGGGTGGCCGGAGCCCGCGGTGCCGACGTTGCAGTCGAGCACGAAGGTGCCGGTCGGAGCGACGGGGGGCGTTGCGGGGGGCTCGGCCCCCCGCCCCAAGATCGACCTGCTGATCCCGGGGTTCCGGCCCCGCGCGGCGGCGATCCTGAACCTCACGCCGGACCACCTCGAGCGCCACCAGTCCATGGACAGCTACGGTGCCCACAAGTGCCGGTTGTTCGCGCGGATGGGGCCGTCGGACTTCGCGATCGTGCCCTTCGAGGACGCGCGCCTCATCCGACTCTCCGCGAAGCTGCCGGGCCGGCGCCTGTGGCTCGGCGGGAGCCCCGGCGTCACGATCCTCGCCGATCGGCTCGTGCTCGACGGCGTGCACGACCCCGGGGACGTGCCGCTCGCCGGCTTCGACCTCCCGGGCGCCCACAACCGCGAGAACCTCGCCTGCGCCGTGCTCCTGGCGGTGTGTGGCGGCTTGTGGCGCCACGATCTGAAGGTGGCGGGCCTCACCGGACTGCCGCACCGCATGGAGCGCGTGGCGGAGCGGCGCGGCGTCACCTGGATCGACGACAGCAAGGCCACCAACGTCGAGGCGGCGCTCGCGGCCATCAACGGGTCGGGGCCGGCCACGTGGGTGCTCCTCGGCGGGAAGGGCAAGGAGGGCGCCGCATACGAGGCGCTCGTCGAGCCGCTCCGTCGGAAGCGGGGTGTCGTCTGTTTCGGCGCCGATGGTCCGCGCATCGCGACGGTGCTCGAGGCCGCCGGCATGCACCCCGTGCGGGTCGCGTCCCTGGACGACGGCGTCGCCCGACTTGCCGAGGACGCCCAGGCGGGCGACACGGTGCTGCTCTCCCCCGCCTGCGCGTCGTTCGACGCGTTCACCGACTTCGAGCACCGCGGACGCCACTTCCGCGCCCTCGTGCACAGGCTCGCCCCATGAAGCGCCGCTACGACCTGCCCCTCTTCTTCCTCACCGTGACCCTCGTGGCCTTCGGCCTCGCGATGGTCTACTCGGCGAGCGCGTTCATCGCGGCCGAGATGTACGGCAATTCGCTGCACCACGTCACCCGGCAGGGCTTCGCGGCGGGGCTCGGTTTTGTCGCGCTCCTCGTGCTGGCGCGGCTCCCGTACCGGCGGCTCCGCGCCTGGGCGCCGACGCTCTACGTGGGCACCGTGCTCTCGCTCGTGCTCGTGTGGGTGCCCGGGATCGGGCACTCGGCGAACGGCTCCGCGCGCTGGTTCGGGGTCGGCGGCGTGCACTTCCAGCCGGCCGAGTTCCTGAAGGTCGTGCTGCTCGTCTGCCTCGCGACGCTCCTGCACAAGAAGCGCGGCGACATCCACGATCCGCAGGTGCTCGGGACGGCCGCGGCCATGCTCGGGATCCCGCTCACGCTCGTGGCGCTGCAGCCGGACTTCGGCTCGACCGCCATCATCACCGTGCTCGCCGGGCTCATGTTCTTCTTCGCGGGCCTGCGCTGGGCGTGGATCGCGGCGGGCGGCTCGGCGATGGTGGTCGGCCTCGGCGTCCTGATGATCGCCGAGCCCTACCGCATCAAGCGGCTGATGAGCTTCCTCGACCCGTTCAAGGACTGTTCCGGGGACGGCTACCAGGTGTGCCAGTCGCTCCTCGCGATGCACCATGGCGGGCTCCTCGGCCAGGGGCCGGGGGAGAGCTCGGCGAAGCTCCTCTACCTGCCGGAGCCCTACAACGACTTCATCGCCGCGGTGCTCGGCGAGGAGCTCGGGCTCTGGGGCATGCTCGTCCTGCTCGGGCTCTACGCGCTCTTCGCGGCGCGCGGCTTCTCGATCGCCCGGCGCGCGGCGGATCCCTTCGGCGCGCTGCTCGCCAGCACGTTCACGACGATGATCGTGGCGCAGGCGTGCCTCAACCTCGGCGTCGTGACGAGCATCGTGCCCCCGAAGGGCCTCGTGCTCCCCTTCATCAGCTACGGCGCGAGCGCGATGATGGTGAACCTCGCGGCCGTCGGCGTGCTGCTCTCGATCTCCGCGGAGGCCCGCGAGACCGAGCCCGCGGCCGCCCCGGCGCCCGCGAAGGCGCTGAAGCCCGCCGGCGCGCGCGTGGGGGCCTGATGTTCCGCGGGAAGTTCGGCAAGGTCCACTTCATCGGCATCGGCGGCAGCGGCATGTCCGGCATCGCCGAGGTGCTCGCGAACATGGGCTTCGCGGTCAGCGGCTCGGACATGAAGGAGTCGGCGGTCGTTCAGCGGCTGCGCGGGCTCGGGGCGCGCGTGTTCATCGGGCACGACGCCGCGAACGTGGCGGGTGTGGACGTGGTGGTGCGGTCGACGGCCGTGCACGACGACAACCCCGAGGTCGTGGCCGCGAACGCCGCCAAGATCCCCGTCATCCCGCGCGCGGAGATGCTCGCGGAGCTGATGCGGATGAAGTACGGCGTCGCGGTTGCCGGGACGCACGGCAAGACGACGACCACCTCGATGCTCGCGACCTGCCTGCACCGCTCCGGGCTCGATCCCACCGTGGTGATCGGGGGCCGGCTCGACGCCTTGGGGTCGAACGCGCGCCTCGGGCGAGGGGACTACCTCGTGGCCGAGGCGGACGAGTCGGACGGGAGCTTCCTCCTGCTCGATCCGACGGTCGCCGTGGTCACGAACATCGACCCCGAGCACATGGAGTACTGGAAGAGCTTCGACGCGCTCGTCGACGGCTTCGCCACGTTCGCCAACCGCGTGCCGTTCTACGGCTTCTCGGTCGTGTGCCTCGACCATCCCGTGGTCCAGCGCATGCTCCCGAAGCTGCGCCGGCGCGTGCACACCTACGGCTTCGGCGCCCAGGCGGAGGTGCGCGCCGACCGCGTGCGCCAGACCGGGCGCGCCACGGAGTTCCGCGTGTGGCGCCGCGACGAGGTGCTCGGCGAGCTGCGGCTGGGGGTGCCCGGCCGCCACAACGTGCTCAACGCGCTCGCGGCGACCACCGTGTCGCTCGAGCTCGACATCCCGTTCGCGCAGGTGCAGGCCGCGCTCCACGACTTCGGCGGCGTCGACCGGCGCTTCTCGGTGCGCGCGGAGGTCGACGACATCCTGATCGTCGACGACTACGGGCACCACCCCGTCGAGATCCAGGCGACGCTCGCCGCGGCCGCGGAGGGCTTCGAGGGGCGGCGGATCGTCGCGGTGTTCCAGCCGCACCGCTACACGCGCGTCCAGGATCTCTGGGAGCAGTTCTGCGGGTCCTTCCACCAGGCGGGGCACGTCGTGGTCTGCCCGGTGTACGCGGCGGGCGAGAAGCCCATCGAGGGCGTCGACAGCGGGCGCATCGTGAAGGGGCTCTCCGATCGTGGGCACCGGAGCGTCGTGGGCGTCGACTCGCTCGACGCGGCGACCGAGCACCTCGCGGGCTTCGTGCGGCCGGGCGACATCGTCATCACGCTCGGCGCCGGCGACGTGAACCGCGTTTGCGGGGCGCTGGCCGACCGGCTGCGCGCGGGCGGGTAGGGGTGGCCGAAGAGCCCGTCGAGGACGGCGCGGAAGGCGCCGCCGAGGGCCCCGCGGAGGGCCTGGCGGAGAACCTCGAGGCGACGGCCGCGCCGCCCGCGGTCCCCGAGCGGCGGACGCGGCTCCTCGGCGGCGTCCCGGCGCGCGAAGAGGAGCCCATCGCGCGGCACCTGCCGCTGCGGGCCGGGGGCACCTTCGAGCTCTGGGTGGAGGTGCCCGACGAGGCCGCGCTCCTCGCCGTCGTGAAGGCGGCGCGCGCCGAGAAGCTCGCGCTGCGGCCGCTCTCCCCCTTCGCCGACGCGCTGCCGCCCGAGGGCGGGCTCGTGGGCGTCGCGCTGCGGCTCGGGGCCGGCTTCGAGGACGTGCGGGAGGTGGAGGGGGGCCTCTGGGTGGGGGCCGCGGTGCCGCTCGCCCGGCTCGGGGTCCGGACGGGGTACGCCGGGCTCGCGCGCGCCCCGGGGACGCTGGCGGACGCCTGGGAGGACGGCTGGATCGCGCCCGCCGTGACGCGCGTGCGGCGCTTCCGCGGCCGGAGCATCGAGGAGCTCGGCCTGGAGGCCGAGCCGAAGCCGGATCCGAAGGCGCTGCTGGTGGGCGCGCTGCTGAAGCCGGGCGTCAAGCTCTCGCCGCCGCCGGCCGGCCGCGCGTTCAAGGACCACAAGCGTCGCAACCTGCCGGCGCTGCCCGAGCTGATGCGCGGGCTCGGGCTCGGCGGGCTGCGGCTCGGCGGGGCCGTGCTCGCCGAGGAGGACCCAACGGTCCTCGCGAACCGCGGCGACGCGACCCCCCGCCAGCTCCGGCTCCTGCTCCAGGCGGCCCGCGAGCGCGTCCACACGGCGACGGGGCTCGAGCTCGAGGATCGACTGGTGCCGCCGGGGCGGGGCGGCCGGCTGTAGATCCAGGTTGGGATCCGACTATTTGCGGTCGGATCACTCGATCAGCTGATCTTTTCGCTCTTGGCTTGTCAACATCCATTCTGTCCGGTACAACCTTCGGTACCCCTCCGGGATCGCCCTTGTCCCCCCTCCGCGCCGCCGTCTCCGTCGTGACCACGGCCGCCCTCCTCGGCGGGCTGGGCTGGTTCGCGTTCGGTAGCGAGCATCTCCGCTTCCGTACGCTCCGCGTGGTGGGCAACGAGCATGCGTCCGAGGCCGCGCTGCGGCACCTCGCCGACCTGACGCCCGGCCGCCCGCTGCTCGCGCTCGATCTCGACCACGCGGCGGCGAGCGTGGCGCGGCACCCCTGGGTCGCGCAGGTGGAGGCCCGCCGGGTGTTCCCCGACACGGTCGTGCTCCAGGTGCGCGAGCGCCAGGTGCGCGCGCTCGTGCTGCTCGACGCGCTCTACCTCGTCGACACGGAGGGCAACCCCTTCCGCAAGGCCGACGCGGCCGAGCTCGACCACCCCGTCATCACCGGGATCCCGCCCGCGCTCGCGGACGCGGAGCCGATGCTGGCTCGCCGGATCGTCCACGACGCGCTGGGGATCCTCGACGCGGCGTCGGGTCGCGCAGGTTTGCGCGAAGACGACATCTCGGAGGTGCGTTTCGACGCGGAAGCGGGATATACGCTCGCGCTCCGGAATGGCGGAGAGGTCCTCCTGGGCTTCCAGGAGCCGGCCTCCCTCCCGACCGGCGCCTTCGCCCGCCTCGACGCGCTCGTCTCCCGCGGCGTCGACCTCTCCCATCCGCTCCGCATCGACCTCGGCTCGCCCTCCACGGCCGTCGTCTCCCCCCTCTGACTCCCTCCTCCGGCTTCGCACAGCCCCCCACCCTCTTCCAGTCCCGGCAGGCTGGAACCCCCCCCGAGGTTGCCATGATCGAGATCGTAGACAACGAGCACAGCGGCGCCCGCATCAAGGTGATCGGCGTCGGCGGCGGCGGCGGCAACGCCATCAACAACATGGTCCGGTCCGGCCTCACCGGGGTCGAGTTCATCGCGATCAACACCGACGGGCAGGACCTGAAGCGCTCGCTCGCGCCGCGTCGCTTCCAGCTCGGCGCCCAGCTCACCAAGGGCCTCGGCGCGGGCGCCGATCCCGAGGTGGGCCGCGAGGCCGCGCTCGAGGATCGGGATCGGCTCGCGGAGCTCATCGCCGGCGCGGACATGGTCTTCGTGACCGCGGGCATGGGCGGCGGCACCGGCACCGGCGCGGCCCCCGTGGTCTGCGAGGTCGCGCGGGAGCTCGGCGCGCTCACGGTCGGCGTCGTCACGCGGCCCTTCCCCTTCGAGGGCAAGCGCCGGCGTCGCCAGGCGGAGGAGGGCATCGAGAACATGATGTCCCACGTCGACACGCTCATCACGATCCCGAACCAGCGCCTCCTGACGATGGCGACGGAGCGGACCCTGATGAACGAGGCCTTCCAGATGGCCGACGACGTGCTGCTCCAGGCCGTCAAGGGCATCGCGGACCTCATCAACTACCAGGGCATCATCAACATCGACTTCGCCGACGTCCGCACGATCATGAAGGACAAGGGCCTCGCGCTCATGGGCGTGGGCCTCGGCAGCGGCCAGCACCGCACGGTCGACGCGGCCCAGCGCGCCATCTCGAGCCCGCTGCTCGACGACGTGTCCATCAGCGGCGCCACGAGCGTGCTCCTCAACTTCACCGGCTCGTCCAGCCTCACGCTGTACGAGGTGAACGAGGCGGCGCACATGGTCGGCGAGGAGACCGCGGAGGACGTGAACGTCATCTTCGGCCTCGTCGTCGACGAGTCGATGGGCGACAACGTGCGCGTCACGGTCGTGGCGACCGGCTTCCAGGAGGCCATCCGCCAGAACGTGCGCGTCCCGCCCGCCGAGGTGCGGCTCCAGAAGGCCGTCAACGCCGGCATGGCCCCCCGCGGCCCGTCCCGCGGCGGCGTGGTGAGCGGCTTCGACACCCTGCGCGGCGACGACTACGACATCCCGACGTTCTACCGCGGCAAGGACTGAGTCCGGTCGGCCGTGGCCACCGGGGGCCTCCGCTTCGGCGGGGGCCTTCGCCGTTTTGGGGCGCGACGCGCTGGTAGCATCCCCCGATGAGCGACCCGGTCCTCCGCGCGGAGGCGTTGCACAAGCGCTACGACGGCGGCGTGGATGCCGTCGTGGACGTGTCGCTCGTGGTGCGGCGGGGCGAGATGGTGGCGGTCACCGGCCCGTCGGGATCGGGCAAGTCGACGCTCCTCGCGCTGCTCGCTGGGCTGGAGACGCCCACCGCGGGCGAGGTGTGGATCGACGGGACGGCGCTCGCGTCGCTGCCCGACGACGCGCGGGCGCGCCTCCGACGTCGGGCGGTCGGCTTCGTCTTCCAGACCTTCAACCTCGTGCCGGTGCTCACGCTGGCGGAGAACGTCGCGCTGCCGCAGATGCTCGACGGCGTGCCGGAGGCCCGGTGGCGGCCGCGCGTGCGCGAGGCGCTCGCCCGGGTCGGCCTCGCCCACCGCGCGGACCACCTTCCGGGGGAGGCGAGCGTCGGCGAGCAGCAACGCGCCGCGATCGCGCGGGTGCTGGCCGCCGCGCCGCGCGTCGTGTTCGCGGACGAGCCCACCGGCAGCCTCGACGGCGCGCGCGGCGCCGAGGTGATGCGGCTCCTCCGTGCGGCCTGCGACGACGGCGCCACGGTCGTGCTCGTCACGCACGACCCCGGGGCGGCGGCGGTCGCCGACCGGGAGCTCCGGATGCGGGACGGGCGGCTGGGATGAGCCCGAGACCGGACGCGCGCGTCGCCGATGCGGGGGGAACACCCCCCGCGCGGCGCCGGAGCCTGGAGGAGCCGCCTCGAGTACGACACGCGGCTTCAGGAGCGGCACCGAGTACGACAAGGGTCCCGTCCCGGGCCGCCGGCGGGTCATCGGTGTTCGGAAAAACGGGCGTTCGTGCGTCAGGCCGACGCCCGCGTGGCGGTCGAACCGGCGCGGTTGTCGTACTCGGTGCCGCTCCTCGGGACCGTTGTCGTATTCGAGGCTGCTCCTCCCCTCCGGCGCGCCGGTGATCCTCCGCCTCGCGCTCCGCCACGTCCGCGCGCGCCCGACGGCCGCGGTCGTGAGCATGCTGGGCATCGCCGTGGGCGTCGCGGGCGTGCGGGCGATGGCGCTCGGCGCGGACGGCGCGATCGCCACCCTCCGCGACACGTTCGACGCCGCCGCCGGCCCCGCCGACTGGGTGGCCCTGCCCGCGGGCGACGGGCGCACGCCCATCCCGCGGCGCGTGGCGGAGCAGCTCGAGGACGCGGACGTCACGGTGCTGCCGCTCGTGGTGATGCCGGCGGTGCGCCTGGAGGAGGTGCGCCTCTGGATGGGGATCGTGCTCCCCGAGGGGGACGCCGGCCTGACCGTGCTCGGGGTGGACCCGGCCGTGGACGCGCGCCACGAACGCTGGACGGTCGTGGAGGGGGTCGGCACCCTCGCGTGCGGGCCGCTGGCGCCGACGAGCGTGTCCCCGGCCGTCGACCTCGCATCCCCCGCGACGGCCGCCTCCCCCGCGACGGCCGCCGACCTCGCCTCACCCGCCTCCGACCCGCCCGATCCCCCCGTCCCCGACGCGACGTGTCCGCCCGACGGCGCCACGGTGCTCGTCGGCGACGCCTGGGCGCGGGCGCGGGGCCTCGCGCCCGGCGATCCGCTCCGCATCGTCGCGGGCACGCGCATCGTGTCGTTCCGGATCGCCGGCACGGTCGCGCGGGAGGGCCTCGGCGCGCGCGGCTACGGGCGCGTCGTGCTCGCGCCGGCGAACGCGGTGCGCGCGGCGTTCGCCCTGCCTGCCGGGGCGAGCCACGAGCTCGGCATCCAGATGCGCTACGCCGACGAGCCCGGCCCCGCCGACGCGCCGCCACCCACCCCCGCGCCGCCCACCCCCGCGCCGCCCACCCCCGCGCCGCCCACCCCCGCGCCCCGCCC
>CAYWGD010000083.1:0-33368 GCA_964457335.1 uncultured Enterobacteriaceae bacterium
CAGGGGCGGCGCCCCCCCCCCCCCCCCCCGCGGCGGGGGGGGGGGGGGGGCCGGGGGGGGGGGGCCCGGCGCGGGGGGGGGGGGGGGGGGGCGGCCCCCCCCCCGCAACGCCCCCCCTCGCGAGCTGGAGCTTCCCGCCGGGGCGCGGCTCCTCGGTGTCTCGGAGATCCCCGCGGGCTACGCCGGGCCTCTCTACCTGAAGGCCGATCGATACACCGATGTGTCACTCCCGCCCGGCTCGCGCGTCGTGGCGACGCGGCCCGAGCACCTGGAGCAGCTGTCGGCGTTCGACGGTGAGATCGAGGTCCACCTCGACCACGGGATGTGTCGATACGTGTCGACACATCCGATCCCCGCCAACTGGATCCTCCACGCGCCGACGCGCCCGACCGCCGAGGAGTCCGCCGCGCTCGACCCCGACTGGCGCGCGTTCTTCGCGGCCCTCCCGCCGGGCTACCGCGCCCAGAACCTGCCCGCGTGCCTGATGCCCGGCGCCCGCATCGAGCGGCCGCTCCGCCTGCTCCACGCCGACCTCTTCCACGCCGACGGGCGCGTCGCCATCGACCCCTTCGTGGACCGATACACGAGCGAGACGTATCGCACCAAGTCGTCCCGCTGCCGCGCGTGCCCGGCGGACGCCGTCTGCGAGGGTGCGCACATCCAGTCGGTCCGCGCGCACGGCTACCGTCAGCTGCGCCCCCTCGACGGGCCGGACGCCGCCGAGACGGTGAGACGTCTCACGGAGATCGTGTCGCCGTCGCCCCGCTTGCGGGACGGCGCGCCGCCCCAGCCCCCGGCCGCGCGCGTGCCGATCGCGGGCAACGATCCCGTCCCGTTCATCGACGTGGCCCCCGGCCGGCGCTCCTGAATGGCGAACCTCGGCTACCTCCAGCTCACGCGCGACTGCAAGCAGCACTGCCGCTTCTGCTCGAACCCGCCCAGCGGCGTGGACCTCGCCGAGGCGGAGATGCGCGGGCTCGTCGACGACCTCGTCGCGCGCGACTACGACGGCGTCATCCTCACGGGCGGCGAGCCGACGATCGCGCCGCTGCTGCTGCCGGCGGTGCGGTACGCGCGGGAGCGCGGCCTGTTCGTGCGGATGATCACCAACGGGCAGCGGATCGCGGATCGGCCCTTCCTCCAGGCGCTCGTCGACGCCGGGCTCACGCACGTGCACCTCTCCCTGCACTCCTGCCGGCCCGAGGTGCACGACTTCCTCACGCAGACGCCCGGCGCCTGGTCGCTGATCCACGCCGCGCTCGGGAACGTCGCCGCGGTCGGCATCACCGCGGACATCAACACGGTGATCAACGCCTACAACAGCGACCACCTGCACGAGACGGTCATGTGGGTGGTGGACCGCCACCCGCACGTCCGGCACTTCGTGTGGAACAACATGGACCCGAACATGAACCGCGCGGAGCGTCACCCCGACGTGATCCCCCGGCTCGGGGAGTTCGAGGTCTCGCTGCGGCTGGCGATGGAGTTCCTGACCGCGACCGGGCGGAGCTTCCGCGCCGAGCGCGTGCCGCTCTGCTACATGCCGGACTTCGCCGAGTGCTCCACGGAGACGCGGAAGATCGTGAAGGAGGAGGAGCGCTGCATCCGCTTCCTCGACCGGAAGGGCTTCGTGCTCCAGAAGCAGTTCCTCCACGGCAAGTCGGCGGCGTGCGACGCCTGCGCGCTCGACCCGGTGTGCGCGGGGCTCTACAGCATGGGCTACCACTACGACCCCGCCGAGCTCTTCCCGCTCTCCGGGAGCGTGGTCGACGTGATGCGGAAGGTGCTCCGACGGGAGCCCGAGCCCGAGCTCGTCGCGCGCATCGAGGCGCGGCGCGGCATGCGGAGCGACGAACAACCGGACGATCACGGCCTGCGCGCGCCGGGGGGCGGGAGCGTGTCGCCCTCGGCGGCGGTCGTGAAGGGAGTGAGGCTTGGCTGATCCGACCCGCCGGCACGGCAAGAACGCCGCCGGCCCCTGGTTCGTGGACGTGCGCTGCATCAGCTGCGACACATGCACGGATGTGTCACCCGAGATCTTCGGCCGCGACGAGGCGCGAAAGGCCTACGTCCGCGAGCACCGCCCCGACGAGGTCGATCTCTTCCGCTCCGCGCTGGAGAGCTGCCCCGTCGAGGCCGTCGGGGACGAGGAGGACCCGACGAGCCTCGTGACGCGGGGCTGACGCTCACTCCCCGAGCTTCACCGTGACCTCGTGGCCCATCGTCCCGTACATGCCCGCGACGATGCGGGTCGGGTACACGCGGACGGCGCGCTCGAGCAGGAGGCCGCGCGTCGTGTCGAACACGGCCTCCCCTTCCGCACCGAGCTCCACCCGGCTCTCCACGCTGTTGCCGACGACCATGGTGCCGGTGCCGGTGCTCGTGATGCTCGCGCGCGCGCCCTCGACGGACGCGACCGCGTGCTTCAGCGCGAAGGCGCTCGACGTGGTGTTGGGCGCGGGCTTGAGCACGAAGTGGCGCCCCCCCTGCTCCCAGGCGGCGCCGGCCACCGGGGCCTCTGGCCAGAGCTCCAGGGCTCCGGCCAGCACCTTCACCCGGTGCTGCGCGCCGTCGGTCGCGGCCTCGTCGGACGCCTCGTCGACGTCGAGCTCGAGCAGCTGGCGGCCGGGGCCCCACACCATCCAGATCTCGCCCGTGCCCGGCTCCGCGCATGTCACCTCCTGGCGCCCGGACTTCCTGGCGGGCTTCGCGGTGCACGTCCACGTGAAGCGGGCGGGCGGCGGCGTGAAGCGCTTGATCTCCTCGCCGGGCGTCGTGAACACCGACGCGATGCCGTAGGTGAACTCGTACACGAAGGGCGCGTCGGACGGCCAGGGGGTGGGCGCGGGCGGCGCGGCGGCGGCGAGCGTGGCGAGGGCGAGGAGCGTCGTCATGCGCCGGAGCCTACCTCGTCCGCGGGCTCGCGCGGCGTGCGGCCCTTCGTTAGGCGCGCGGGCATGCCCACCCTCGTCGAGACCGCCGCCGCCCTCCGTGCGTTCGCCCTGTCCCTGCCGGGCGCCACCGAGGACTTCCCCTGGGGAGAGCGCGTCGCGAAGGTGAACAAGAAGGTCTTCGTGTTCATGGGGATGGCCGCCGACGACGGCTCGGGCGGCTTCGGCTTCTCCGTCAAGCTCCCGGAGAGCGGCGAGGCGGCGCTCGCGCTCCCCTACGCGAAGCCGACCGGGTACAACCTCGGGAAGAGCGGCTGGGTCAGCTTCAAGTTCGCCCCCGCCGACCGGCCGGATCTCGCGCCGCTGCTGGCCTACGTGGAGGAGAGCTGGCGGGCGGTCGCCCCGAAGAAGCTCGTGAAGGCGCGCGCGGCGGGCTGAGGCTCAGAGTCAGGCTCTCAGCGCAGCCGGCGCCGCGCCACGCCCTCGATCGCCAGCGCGAGGAGGAGCGGGACGGCGTTCACGGCGGCCAGCACCGCCACGAGCAGGCCGATCGAGCCCGGCATGGGCGCGGCCTCCTGCGTGGGACCGAGCCGCCTCATCACCACGAAGAGCGGCACCCCGGCCACGGCGACCGCCCCGATGAAGCCGAGGAGGTAGCCCTGTGCCCGGGTGACCCACCAGGCCTGGGCCGCCGGGGCGCGCCGCGCCAGGATCCGCCCGGTCAGCCAGTTCAGCCCGAACGCGGGCGCGAAGATGACGAGGTTGACGGCGAAGGACGCGAGTCCGGGCCCGAACCCGCTCTGCACGGCGACGCCGATCGCGAGCAGGGCCGCGACGACGAGGAACCCGGCGGCGAGCGGGACGATCGGCCGCGTGGCGGCGAGGTGGAGGAAGCGGGAGCTGGGCACGGCGCGTGCCTAACCGCCTCGCCCGTGTCCAACCGCCCCGCCCGCGCCTTGACGCACCACCGATACATCTTATATTCGATATGTGAAACGTGACGGCTTCGAGTGCATGGACTCCGCGCAGCTCGTCCAGGCTGCCGAGATCCTCGGGGCGCTCGCCCACCCGGTGCGCCTGCGCATCGTCTGCGGGCTCCTCGACGGGAGCTGCTGCGTCGGCCCCATGGTCGACTGCCTCGGCCTCCCCCAGGCGTTCGTGAGCCGCCACCTCTCCGTCCTCCGCCGCGCCGGCATCGTGTCGAGCACGGTCGAAGGCCGTCAGCGCGTCTACCGGGTGGTCAACCCGGCGGTCGCACCGCTCGTCGAGCTCCTCCGAGACCGACTTCCCCGGAGCACACCATGACCCAGCAGACCTCCGACGCCACCTTCGCCCAGGACGTGCTCGCCGCGCCCGGCCTCACCATCGTGGACTTCTGGGCCCCCTGGTGCGGGCCCTGCCGCGTCCAGGGCCCGATCCTCGACAAGTACGCCGAGGCCCACGCCGACGTGCGCGTCGTGAAGCACAACACGCAGGACCACCCCGGCGTGCCCGGCCAGCTCGGTATCCGCTCCATCCCAACCCTGGTGGTCTTCCTGGACGGCAAGCCGGTCCTCGGCGGCGTGGGCGTGCACGACGCCTCGGCCCTCGACGCGCTGATCGCCGAGGCCCGCAACCGCGCCGCGAAGCCCGCGCAGGCCTGATCCGCCGCCGCCCCTACGGGGGCGTCGACGCGGACGGGCAGCGCCAGAAGCCGATCGTCCGCTCCTCCAGCACGAGATCCAGGTCCACCCGCCCCTCCAGGCGGGTGACCCGCTCGGCGACACATCCCGATGTATCGCAGCCGCCCTGGGCCCTGCAGTCGACCCCGACGTAGCGGAGCTCCCCCCGCCGGGACGACCAGGCCGCCGGCCCGAGCTGCTCCATCACCGCGGCGAAGGCCGGCGCGCGCTGCGGGCGCGCGTCGTAGCGCACGGTCGTGCCCTCGGGCAGGGTCGGGACGGTGGCCCGCAGGAAGCGCCACTCCTCCGTCTGCACCCAGGGCCGGAGCGGGTAGTGCGGCAGGAACGCGAGGAGCGCGAGCGGGAGCACCCAGCGGGGCAGCGCGGCGGCGCCGATCCCCGCGAGCACGAGCCACGGCGCCTGCCCGGCCAGCTGCAGGCGCACGGCGTCCACCACGGGCGAGACCTTGGCGCTCAGGGGGAGCGTCGTGACGGCGATCCAGAGCGCGAGCACGCCGAGCGAGGCGCGGCGCCCGGCGCGCCAGGAGGCCGCGACGCCGACGGCGGCGAGCCCCCAGAGCACGGCGGGGGTGAGGCCGGCGTGCAGGAAGAGCTGGTAGGCGCGCTCCTGCGTGGGCGCGCCGAACCGCGGCAGCAGGACCTCGAGCCCGGGGGCCCGGAGGAGGCCGCCGGGCGAGCCGCCCAGCGTGGCGACGCGCCAGCCGACGAGGGTCGCGAGCACGAGCGCGGGGACTCCGAGCCAGACCGCCGGGCGCCCGAGGCCGCGCCGCTCCGCCGGCCCCCCACGCCACGCGGCCGCCGCCCAGACCACGGGCACGACCACGAAGGGGAGCGCGTCCGGACGCAGGTGCACCGCGATGCCCGTGGCGAGCGCGGCGACAAGCCCGTCTGCGAGCCGGTGACCGCGCGCCCAGGCGTCCGCCGCGAGGACCGCGCCGAGCTCGAAGGCCAGCACGGACACGTGCATCGTCTCGGAGATCGAGACCCCGACGTGGGCGGGCAGGAGCGCGAAGAGGAGCCCCGCCGCGAGCCCCGCCCGGGGCCCGGCCGCCCGCCGCGTGATCGCCGCCACCAGCGCCGCGGACGCCGTCGCGAGCGCGAGCGTGGCCCAGAACACTCCGTCGGGCCAGCCGGGCAGCGCGCCCATGAGCGCGCCCCAGGCCTCGCCGTAGGGGGAACGATCCATCGTGCCGCGCGCGAGGACGAGCTTCTCGTACCCGGCGAGCGCGCCGTTGGTGACGCCGCGCGGCGATAGCACGAGCCGCGCGACGAGCGCGGCGGCCCCGACCCCCAGCAGCAGCCGATCCGGGCGCGCCCGCGCCACCGCGAGGACGGCGAGGGCGAGGATCACGAAGCGGAGCGGCGTGTCGACGCGTGGCACGCCCGCCTCCCGCGCACCCGGGGAGCGCACCTCGCCAGCGCCCTCCGCGTCCGCGAACGCCGGCCGGCTCGCCCCGGCGCCGGGCGCGCCCTCGGGCGGGGGCGCGGCCACCAGGCCGGCCTCGGGCCCGATGCGCGAACGCAACGTGGGGCGCCGCTCCGCGAGGCGCACGCACAACGCGTCCATCCCCACGGTGCCCGTGACGCCCTCCGCGAGGTCGGCGCGCGGGAACACCGTGAGCTCCCCCACGTCGCAGAGGCCTCCCGTGCCCGTCGTCAGCTCCGCGATCGCGACCGCGCCGTCGGGCTGGCGCAGCGCGTAGCGTTCGTACTCGGGGTGGGTCTCGACGCCGACCACCACGGCGTCTCCGAGCGTCTCCCCGGTCCCGGCGAGGGCCCCCTCGCCCCCCACCGGCGCGGCGGCCCAGACGATCCCCGCGAGGAGAGAGCCCAACATCATCTCGCCGCCCGGTATACTGATGCGGCCGCCCGCGCCCGAGGTGCCCCATCCGCGCGCTCCCGACCCGCTCCTCCTCGCTCCTCCGTGCTCCCCACCGCGGGATCGCGCCCGGCGTGTGCCGCTCGTTCCTCGTCCTGCTCGCCCCGCTCGGTGTGGCCGCGTGCCAGGACACGACCGTGAGCAAGTACCGCGAGCCCCCCGTCGTCGCGATCGAGAACCCGACCGACGGCGCGGTGATCGACGCCGACGTGCCGGTGGTGCTCCAGGGGCGCGTCATCGACGAGTCCTACGAGGACGAGCTCCACCTCGTCTCGGTGCTCTGGACCGTCGACGGCGGCCGGGTGTGCGACACCGCGGTGTTCGACGCCGACGGGCTCTCCACCTGCGACCACGTCTTCGAGGCGGGCGTCTCGACCATCACGCTCACCGCCACCGACCCCGGCGGCCAGACCGCCAGCGCCTCGATCGAGGTCACGGTGCTCGCGGGGAACGCCCCCGCGGTCGAGATCCTCACGCCCGCCACCGGCGATCGCGTGAACGAGGGCGAGATCGTCACGTTCTCCGCCACCGTCTCCGACGTGGAGGACCGCGCCGACGAGCTCTCCGTCTCCTGGGAGAGCGATCTCGACGGCGTGCTCAACACCTTCGGTGCCGCCTCCTCCGGGGACGTCGAGTTCGCGACCGACGCGCTCAGCGTCGGCACGCACAGCATCTCGCTCAACGTCACGGACAGCGACGGGAACACCGGCGTCGACCGGCTCACGCTCTTCATCAACGGGCCGCCCGAGGCGCCGAGCGTCGAGATCACGCCGGACCCGGCCACGTCCGACGACACGCTCCGCGCCACGATCGTGGTCGGCGCCCCCGACCCGAACGGCGACGCCATCACCTACAGCTACGCCTGGTACCAGAACGGCATCCTGACCACGCACACGGGCGACACGGTCCCGGCCGCGGACACCAACCGCGGCGACGTGTGGCGCGTCGAGGCGACGCCGTCCGACGGCTTCGACATCGGCCCCTTCGGCACCGACGACATCGTGATCGGCAACGCGCCGCCCACGCTCGCCTCGGTCACCATCGACCCCACGGTCGCCTACACCAACGACACGCTCACGGCGATCCCCAGCGGCTTCTCCGACTCCGACGGCGACGCCGCCGGCTACCGCTACCAGTGGACCATCAACGGCGTGGAGGTGGCCGGCGCCACGGACGCCACGTTGGCGGGCACCTACTTCGTGAAGGGCGACGACGTCACGGTCAGCGTCATCCCCTGGGACGGCAACCTCGAGGGCGGCGCCGTCACCTCCGGCGTCCGCGAGATCCAGAACAGCCTCCCGACCGCGCCGGTCATCGCCATCGACCCCGAGTACCCGGAGGACGACGACGCGCTGACCTGCACGCTCGTGGCGGACAGCACCGACGCGGACGGCGACCCGATCAGCTACACGTACGCCTGGGACAACAACGGCACGGCGAGCTCCGTGACGAGCGCCCTGGTCGACGCGAGCTACACGACGAACGGCGACACCTGGGAGTGCTCGGTCACCCCGAGCGACGGCACGGGCGACGGCACCGCGGGCGTCGATTCGGTCGTGGTCAACGACTACACGGCCCCCGACGCGCCCGTCCTCTCCTCGATCGACGCCTACCGGAACGAGGACAGCGTCACGATCGTCGGGACGACCGAGGCCTTCGCCACCGTCACGCTCTACTGGTCCTCGTCCTCGAGCTCCGGCAGCGACACGACGTCCGCGAGCGGCGCCGGCACCTTCACCTTCTCCGAGACGCTCACCCGCGGCGTCACCTACACGTTCTACGCGACCTCGGCCGACGCGATGGGCAACACGAGCGGCATCTCGAACACGCTCAGCACGGAAGCCTGCGACCCCTGGGACGAGTACGAGGACAGCTCGGGCTACGGCGACACCTGCACGAACCCGGTCATCGACTGGTCCACGCTCGCCGACGCGGGCACCACCACCCTCTCGGTGGTCGGCAACCTGCTCGAGGCCGGCGACGAGGACTGGTACCTGGTCCAGACGAGCGACGCCGCGACCTCGGGGATCAACTACTACCGGTTCCACGTCGAGCTGGTGGACGGGTCGGGCGACTACGCCTTCGTCGTCTACGAGGGCGGATGCACGAGCTCCTACCTCGACTGCGGGTCCGGCGTGTCGTCCGACCCCGAGGGCAGCGGCTACTCCGAGTACGAGTACTTCGCCCAGGACGTGGGCGAGGGGGTCCACTCCATCCCCGCGGACAGCCGCTCCTGCACGAACTCGAGCGCGTCGTACAACAACTGCGACGACCTCTCGAGCGACTACTACATCAAGGTCATCCGGCTCTCGGCGTACGACTGCGCGAACTACGAGCTGGAGATCACGAACGGCGCCTGGTGAGCCCGCGGGGGCGGGTCAGCGGTCCTCCCACCCCCGGGGGTGCCGCTTCACCCACTCCCACGCCGAGCCGATGATGGCGTGCAGGTCCTGGTGCCGCGGCTGCCAGCCGAGCTCGCGGCGGATGCGCTGGGAGCGCGCGACCAGCACGGCGGGATCGCCGGGGCGCCGCGGGCCGATCCGCACCGGCAGCTCGTGCCCGGTGACCGCGCGCGCGGCCTCGATCACCTCGCGGACCGAGTAGCCCTCGCCGCCGCAGCCGAGGTTGTAGACGGCGCTCCCGCCGTCCACCGCGTCGAGGGAGGCCACGTGCGCGTCGGCGAGATCGAGCACGTGCACGTAGTCGCGGACGCCGGTGCCGTCGCGCGTGGGGTAGTCGTCCCCGTACACGGTGAGCGGCTCGTCGCGCCCGACGGCGACGCGGAGGAGCTTCGGGATGAGGTGCGTCTCGGGCTCGTGATCCTCGCCCGCGCGCTCCGACGCGCCGGCGGCGTTGAAGTAGCGCAGGCTGATCGAGCGGAGCCCGTACGCGCGGTCGTACCAGCGGAGCGCGTTCTCGAACGCGAGCTTCGTCTCGCCGTAGGGGCTCGTCGGGCGGGTGGCGTCCTCCTCGCCGATCGGCTGCCGCTCGGGCTCGCCGTACACGGAGGCGGAGGAGGAGAACACGATACGGTGCACGCCCTCGGCGAGCATCGCGTCGAGCATCGTGAGCCCGGCGGTGACGTTGTTCCGGTAGTAGAGAGCGGGATCCTTCACCGACACGCCGACGAGCGAGACCGCCGCCATGTGCACGACGGCGTCGATCTCCTCCTCGCGCAGCACGCGCCGGACGGCGGCCGCGTCCCCGATGTCTCCGCGCACGAACGCGGCCCCGGGCGGCACGGCGCGGCGGTGCCCGGTGAGGAGGTTGTCGTACACCACGACCCGGTCCCCCCGCGCGACCAGCTGCTCCGCGACGACGCTCCCGATGTACCCGGCCCCACCGGTGACGAGGACCCGCATGCTCCCCCTCCGAGAGCCGCCCCTATCTAGGTGTGGCGGACGCCGCCGTTGCGCGGGCCTGTCCCCGACCGACACACGACGATGTGTCAGCGTGTTTCACGCGGTTCTGCACAGGCAGGCGCGTAGCGGCGGGATGGTTCGTGCAGCAGCGCCGTTGCCTCGGCGGCGGACGTGGCGCACGATGGAGGCGTTCCCGAGGTTCCCCGTGCGCTCCGTCCTCTTTTTCGCCCTCCTCCTCCCCGGCCCCGCCGCGGCCTTCTGCGGCACCTACGTCTCGAGCTACGAGGAGGCCCCGGAGAACGCCGCGAGCGAGGTGGCCATCGTGCGGCAGGGCGACCGCACCACGCTGACCGTCGCCAACGACGTCTCGGGTGACACGCGCGACTTCGCGATGGTGATCCCGGTGCCGGAGGTCCTCGGCGAGGACCAGATCCACGTGGTCGACCCGACCGTGTTCGACCGGCTGCGCGACTACTCGAACCCGCGCGAGGTCCGCTACGAGTGCGAGGACTTCGAGGTGGACGAGGACGCGATGGACTCCGGCATCGCCGCCGACGACGGCGGCGTGGACACCGCCGACACCGGCGCGGTCGAGGTGGAGGCCCAGTACATCGTCGGGGAGTACGACATCCTCATCCTCTCCGCGGAGGAGTCCGGCGCGCTCGTGAGCTGGCTCCAGGCGAACGGCTACCAGGTGCCCGACACGAGCGCGGAGCTGCTCGGCGAGTACATCGAGGGCGGCGCCTACTTCTTCGCGGCGCAGGTGCGCGAGGACGCGGCGATCGAGAGCGGACAGATGCTCTCGCCGCTCCAGTTCTCGTACACGTCGGAGCCCTTCGGCCTGCCCATCCGCATCGGCACGCTCAACTCGCCGGGCGAGCAGGACCTGCGCATCTACGCGATCACCGACTACGACAAGGGGCAGGTGGCGATCTCGAACTACGCCAACGTGGAGGTCGACCACGACTGCATGTGGCAGCCGCAGGGCGGCGAGACCCTGACGGAGTACTACGACCGGCAGCTGGACGACGCCTTCGGCAACATCGCGGGCGCCGAGTGGGTGGTCGAGTACTCCTGGGGCAACGGCAACTGTGACCCCTGCACCGGCGTGATCCCGTCCGACGACGACGTCTTCACCCTCGGCTACCAGCAGGACTACCACTACGGCATGTACTACTGGTTCACGCGCATCCGGATGCGCTACAGCCCGGACAGCGCGGTGCAGGACCTCGTGCTCTACGAGACCAACATGCAGCCCGCGACGCAGATGCGCTTCATCCAGTACGACCAGGCGCTGGAAGAGCACTTCCCCGTCTGCAACGTCGGCATGATCGAGGGCGGCGGCACCTGTGCCGGGGACGAGGACGAGGGCGCGCCGCGGAGCTGGTTCGCCGAGCTCTTCGGCCTGGACGAGAGCGGCTCGGGCGGGTGCGGGTGCAACAGCACGGGGCCGGGCGCCGCCTGGGCCGGGCTCACGCTCCTCGCCGGGCTCGCCGCCGCGCGACGGCGGCGCTGACGAGGGACGTGCTCCGCGCGGGTGGGCGGGCCCTCGCTCCCCCGCCGGGGGCGAGGCGTGCGACCATCGGGGTTCGACCGGGATCGCCGTGCTTCCTCTCCTGTTCGCGAGCGCGCTCGCGGCCGACCGCCCCTCCTTCTACGTCCGCCAGTCCGTCGGCGTCGCCGGGTGGCCCACCGGGCTCTTGTCGGAGTCGCGGTTCCAGGTCCGCACGCCCCTGCACCGGTCCGACTCCATCGTGTTCCAGGACACGTACGCGGGCGCCGGGCTCCGGCTCGACGCCTCGCCCGCGTTCGTGAACCCCGGCGTGCAGGTCTCCCTCGCGCCGATCGACGTGTTCGACGTCGACCTCTCGGCCGAGCTCCTCGGCTACCTCCCCGGCCCCTTCGGGCTCCTCCCCTACGACGGGCTCTCCACGAAGCTCGACGAGGCACGCGACGCGCGGACCGACCACTTCGCCGCGCTGGGATGGGCGCTCGACGCGAACCCGACGCTGAAGCTGAAGCTCGGCCCGATCATCGCGTTCGACGCCGTCGCGTTCTCGTGGATGCACATCGCGCGGCCGGAGGGCGAGACGGCGCCCTACGTGTACGAGCCGCTCCGGGACCTGATCGTGGCGTGGGACGAGCTCTACCTGGAGCACCAGCCCGCGGTGCTCTGGGAGGCGCTCCCCGGGGGCGAGCGGCCGCTCCTGTACGTGGGCGCGACCTGGCGCGATCGCTTCGCGTTCGTGTCCGGCGATCGCAGCGGCGCGCTCGGCGCGCTCGTGGTGGCCCGCCCCGTCGAGAAGCCGGCGGTGCCGACGTTCATCGGCTGCGTGGCGTTCTACCTGATCGACCAGGATCGCGTGGGCAACGCGCCCTTCGTGGGCCTGCAGGCGAACTGGGTCCTCGAGCCGCTGGTGGAGGCCGTCGTTCAGGAGCAGTGAAACACGCCCTGCTTCAGGACGCAGGCGCGCTCGCTGATCACCGGCTCGAGCTCGCCGTAGACCTCCTGGCGTACGGTGACGAGGCCCGGCTTCACGAACGTCACGTCGAAGCTCTCGCCCTGCGCGCCGTCGGCCCAGGAGGTGACGCCGAGCGCGGGGCGGAGCTGATCGTCGGCGTAGGAGAGCCACACGCTCGGGTAGGCGCCGCAGCGGTCCTGGTTGAGGTCCACGCGCAGCAGCGCCACGCCGGCCTGGGCGGCGGGGACGATCTCCCAGCTCCCGAGGTACGGGTCCGGCCACGGGTGGAGCAGCGCCTGCTGGACGCGGTCGCCCTCCCGGAGCCAGGCGCGCGTGGCGCCGTCGAGGTCCTGGGCGACGACGATGCGCTCCGGAACGCCGTCGCCGTCGAGATCGGCGACGCGCCCCATGGTGGAGAGGAGCTCGCGGGCGACCCAGCCGGTCGTGCCGCCGACCCGCACCTCGACCCAGGAGCCGAGGTCCTCGAGGACCACGGCGCGCGTGGCCGCGAGGAAGCGCCGCGCGATGGGCGCGTCCTCGGACGGCGCGGTCCGCACGTTCACGAGCGCGCCGGCGAGGTAGACGGCGACGCCCTCGTGGAGCTCCTTGCCGTCGTGGAGCACGTGGAACTCCGCCGGGGCGGGGAGCGGCTCCTGGGCCACGGCGACGGAGAGGAGGACGAGGAGAGGAGTCATGGTCACCTCGCCCCCCTGCACTGCATCGGGCGTGCCAGGGACGGGGGCCCGTCTTCGGGGCTCCCGGCCCGGGGGCGGTGTCGCCGAATCTACGGGTGGTAGATCGTGACGAGCGCCGCCCCGGGGGAGAGGTCCGGGCTCACTCCTCCGGCGGACAGGGGTTCTCCGCCTCGAAGGCCTCCTGGCTGGGGTAGTAGCCGCTCCCCGCGGAGGTCTCGAAGTAGAGGAGCTCCGGGCAGCTGCCCTCCGGCTCGGTCTGGCCGGGGCCGCCGTCGAAGTGCGTCGTGTACTCGCTGCGGTACTCGCAGTAGAGGAACATCACGTAGCGCTCGGGCTCGTAGACGCAGGAGGTGTCGCACTCCTCGCCCGCGAGCGCCGCCTCGACGGACACCCAGCCGTCGCCGCCGATGGAGTACCAGTCCGGGCAGCTGGGGTCGGCCGACTGGGAGACGATCTCGTAGATCTCCTGCCACTCGCCGCCGCACTGCGCGACGTACCAGTAGTTGTCGACGTAGTCGCAGCTCGGGTCGGGCTCGAAGCTGCCCTCGGGCGGCGTGCCCGTGTCGGTGTCGGTGTCCGTATCGGTGTCCGTGTCGGTGTCCGTATCGGTATCCGTGTCCGTATCCGTGTCGGTGTCGGTGTCGGTGTCGGTGTCGGTGTCCGCAGGCTCGCCGGTGTCGTCGGTCGGCTTCTCGGACGTGCAGGCGAGGGCGAAGAGCAGCAGAAGGGTCATGGAGCCTCCGCCAGCCCGCCAAGCAACAGCTGGGCCACGGCCAGGATCCGCGCCGCGTCGAGCTCGGCGGGCTAGGAGCCCGCCCAGCGCAGCGCGCCCTCCGGATCGGCCTGCAACCTCGCGAGGAGCCCCGGCGGCACCACGCCCGCGCGGAGACGCAACACGTCGGGGTCGTGCCCCAGCGCCTCGGCGAGGCCGGCGAAGGCCGTGACAGGCAAGGAGCGCTCGCCGCACTCCACCTTGGAGAGCAAGGGCCCGCTCACGCCCAGCCGCTCCGCGAGCTCCTGCTGCGACCAGCCGCGCGCGACCCGCTCCGCGCGGAGCCAGGGCCCGAACGCGGCGTGCGACTCCATCGCCTCGGGGGGGGCGTTGCGGGGGGGGTCACCCCCCCGCCCCAAGAGCACATCCTCCCCGACCACGGGGATACGCGCCGGGAGCTCTCCGTGCTCCACAACGGCCCAGGCCGAGTGGTTGTGGATGGACTCGACGTTCTCGACGGAGACGCGGAGCCAGGTGGCGCGGGGGCGGAGCGCGACGGTGACCTCGCGGAGGAGATCCTCGACGAACACCGGGTTGTCGTAGGCGCGCTCGGTGACGTACTTCTCGTCCTCGCGCTTGAGCAGCGCGTAGAGCGGGCTGGACGCGCAGGCCTCGACGGCCTCGACGACGTCCTCGATCCAGAGGAACTCGGGGCTCTGGATCTCGACGGTGACGACGCCGCGCTGGTTGTGGGCGCCGCGCTCGCTCACCGCCTTGGAGCAGGGGCACAACGTCGTGACGGGGACCTGCACCTCGAGCACGAAGGCGAAGCGCTCGCCGTCGCGCGTGGCGTGGAACGCGGCCTTGTAGTCGAGCAGCGACTCGGCGCCGCTCACCGGGGCCCTGCGGCTCATGAAGTAGGGGAAGCGCACGTCGAGGTGGGCGCGCTCGGCCCCGAGCCGCCGCTGGATCTCGGCGAGCACGCTCGGCAGGTTCTTGAGCGAGAGCTCGCCGCGCACGCCGTTGAGCACCTCGACGAAGCGGCTCATGTGCGTGCCCTTCTGGTGCGCGGGCAGGGTGACCGTGGCGTCGATGGTGGCGACGGTGGGCTGCATCTTGTTGCTGCGGTCCCAGACCGTGATCGGCCAGGTGAGGCCGCGGATGCCGACGCGGTCGATGTCGACGCCGCGGGCGTCCTCGTGGCTGGCGTGGTCGGGGAGCGATTCGCGGATGGGTGCGGCGTGCATGGCGCCGGGTTAGCCGCGCTTTCCAACCCCGTCAACCCGACCTTGCCAACGGTGTCAACCTGATCACCTGCACCCGCCGGCTCGAATGGGACGCGATGCACCGCATCCCGCGGCACGAGAGCAAGTGCGCCGCGTTCCACGGCCACCGCTACGCGGCCGAGATCACCTGCCTCACCGAGGCCTTGGACGACCGCGGGCGCGTGGTCGACTTCGGCGTGGTGAAGGAGCGCGTCGGCGGCTGGATCGACGACCACTGGGACCACACCGCCATCCTCATGGAGGGCGACCCGGACCCGGCGGTCCAGGCGCTCGCGGCGTCGAACGCGGCGCACGGGCGGCCGGTGTACTGGATGGCGTCGCCGCCCACCGCGGAGACGATCGCGGCCGAGCTCGGGCGCATCGCGACGGAGCTGCTCGCCGACACGGGCGTGACGGTCGTGCGCGTGCGCGTGTGGGAGACGCCCAACGGCAGCGCGGAGTGGGTGTCGGACGGGGCCCGGTAGGATGGCGTGGACCGGAAAGGTGCTCGGGGGCGTGCTCGGCGGCATGGTCGGCGGCCCGCTCGGCGCCGGCGTCGGGGCGGCGCTCGGGCACTACCTGGCGGACGGCGAGGGCGCGGCGCGGAGCCGGGACCTCGTGGCGCTGCGGCTCGTGTGGCGGCACCACGCCTTCGGCCCGTCGGGGCCCGGGGTGCGCGTCACCCCCGTGTGGCGCGCGCGGAACCACGCCGGGCGCGACGTGCGCGTGCGGATCGAGGCGGGCGTGCACCGCGGGGCGGAGACCGTCGTGCCGGACGAGGACGACGAGCTCTGCGAGCTCCCCGAGTTCCTCGTGCCCTACGTGGGCTTCACCGGGGCCGTGCGCGTGCGGCTCGAGTCGGCGCGCGCGAAGGCGGACGTGGCGGACTTCGACGTGGAGCTCCCCTCCCCGGTGCGGATGCTCGGATCGAGCGGGCCCGCGCGCGTGGTGATGGCGCTCGTGGGGGCCGCGCGGGCCGGGGGGCGGCCGCTCGCGAAGGGCGACGTGCGCTTCATCCGCGAGAGCTTCACCGCCGCCCACCCGCTCGACGAGGACGGGATCGAGTGGCTCCGGCGCTGGCTGCGCGAGCTGCGCGACGCGGACCTGGAGCGCCTCTCGCCGGACAAGGTCGCGAAGCGGCTGGCGAAGCACGTCGAGGGCGAGGCGGCCGAGGAGGTGCTCCTCTGGCTCATGCGCGGCACGCGGGACGTGTGGCCGGGCCCGGCGGCGGAGGCATGGATCGCTGGCCTCGGCGACGCGCTCGGCATCGACGCCTCCGGGGTGTCGGGGCTCTGGGCCGAGCTGGACGCCGCCTCGGACGAGGGCGCGCGCGCGCACGCACGGACGGTGCTCGGGGTCGCGCCCGACGCGACGGAGGACGAGGTCCGCGCGGCCTGGCGGCGGCTCGTGCAGGCCTGGCACCCCGACCGCGCGCAGGGCGAGGTCGCGGTGGCGGAGGCGACCCGCCGGATGGCCGAGATCAACGCGGCCTGGCGGGTGCTCCGCGGGGAGTAGCGGCGCGGCACGCCCGCCGAGTACTACGACGAGACCGAGCTCCCCCTTGGTGGCCGGCGACCTCGTGGCGGGCGGGAGCACGTCTCCGAGCGTCACGACGCTCACGACGGAGCCGTCGGACTGGGAGCCCTACGAGGGTGCCCTGGTGCGCCTCGACGGGCTGCAGATCACCGCCGACGCGGACAGCTACGGGGAGTCGGCGACGACCTGGTCGCTGGTGCTCGACGACTTCCTGTACGACTACGACCTGACCTACGGGGCCGGCGATCGCTTCACGTCGGTGACTGGCATCGTGCGCTACTCCTTCGACACCTGGCGGCTCTGCCCGCGCACGGACGCCGACTTCGCGCGTTAGAGGTTCCGGCCTCCCTGGAGGCCTCGATGTCCCGCCACACCGCCGCCGTGACCTGGTCCCGCGCGACGCCCGACTTCGTGTACGACACCTACGACCGGACCCACACCGTCACGTTCGGGTCCGGCCACGCGCTGCAGGGCTCGGCCGCGCCGGACTTCAAGGGCGACGCCACGAAGACGAACCCCGAGGAGGCGTTCACGGCGGCGCTCTCCGCCTGCCACATGCTCACCTTCCTGGCCATCGCGGCGCGGAAGCGGCTGGTGGTCGACGCCTACACGGACGAGGCGGAGGGCGTCCTCGAGAAGAACGCCCAGGGGAAGCTGGCGATGACGCGGGTGGTGCTCCGGCCGCGCGTGAAGTTCGCGCCGGGGACGAGCGTGGACGCCGCCACCTTCGCGCACCTGCACGAGGCGGCGCACCAGAACTGCTTCATCGCGCTGTCGGTGCTCACCGACGTGCAGGTGGAGCCGGTCCAGGAGTAGCGGCTGCCGGATCGGAGGGCGATCACGCCTCGGACACAGGCTCGCTCGGCCGCACGGCGGTGACGCGCGCCTCGACCGCGCCGCGCGCGAGCCGCACGTCGAGCGTGTCGCCGGCCGAGAGCGCGGCGGCGTCGGTGATCGCCACGCCCTCGCGCGTGACGATGGCGTAGCCGCGCACCAGGACCGAGAGCGGCGAGAGCACCTCGAGGTGCCGGGCCGCGCCGGCGAGCTTCGCGCGGCGGACGACGAGGAGGCGGAGGGCGGCCTCGCGGAGGCGCTCGTCGAGCTCGTCGAGCCGCATGCGGCCGCGCTCCACGCGCTGCCGGGGGTGGAGGAGCCGCACGCGCGCGAGACGATCGCGGAGCGAGGCGATGCGGCGACGCATGGCGAGGTGCAACCGCTCGTGCATCTCGTCCACGAAGGCGGCGAGCTCGGCGCGCACGGGCGTGACGAGCTCGGCGGCGTGGGAGGGGGTGGCCGCGCGCACGTCGGCCGCGAGGTCGGAGAGCGACACGTCGACCTCGTGGCCCACGGCCGAGACCACGGGGGTGCGGCTCGCCACCACGGCGCGGACGACGACCTCCTCGTTGAAGCACCAGAGGTCCTCGGCGGACCCGCCGCCGCGGCCCACGATGATGACGTCGGACTTGCCGTGCGCGTCGAGCAGGGCGACCGCGCGCGCGATCTCGGCCGCCGCGCCCTCCCCCTGCACCCGGCAGGGCGCGAGGAAGATCGGCATGGCCGGAAAGCGCTGGCGAACGACGCGGACGATGTCCTGGAACGCCGCGCCCGTGGGGCTCGTGGCCACGCCGATGGCGCGCGGCACGGGCGGGAGGGGCCGCTTCCGGGCCGGATCGAAGAGGCCCTGGGCGGCGAGGCGCGCCTTCAGCTCCTCGAGCCGCCGGAGGAGATCGCCGGCGCCCACGGGCTGGAGCTGCCGCACGACGAGCGAGTAGGTGCCGCGCGGCGGGTACACGTCGACGCCGCCGCGGGCGAGCACGCGGTCGCCGTCGCGCGGGGGGCGGCGCACGCGCACGTTGTGGCCGCGGAACATGGCGCAGTTGAGCACCGCGTCCCCGTCCTTCAGGCAGAAATACCAGTGGCCGGAGCCGTGGGCCTTGAAGCCGGAGATCTCGCCCTCGACCTCGACGTCGCCGAAGCTCCCGCCGAGGAGCGCCGCGATCTCGCCGGTGAGCTCGGAGACGGTGAAGCGTTCCATGGGGATCTCCTGGGTCGGGGCGACGGAGGGCGCGCCTCGCGGCTAACCGGGCGTCACGGAGCGGGACGCGCGGCGGTGATCGAGCAGCGCCCAGCCGAGGAGCCCGAGGAGGGTGACCGCGGAGAGGCCGAGGGCCACGCCGGGCGCGCCGGGGTCGAAGCGGAAGACGACCCGGTGGTCGCCGGCGGGCAGATCGACCGCGCGGAAGAGCACGTCGGCGCGGCGGATCTCGGCCGGCGCGTCGTCGACCGTGGCCGTCCAGCGTGGGTACCAGGTGTCGGCCAGCACGAGCGTGCCGGGGCCGCGCGCGTCGATGGTGACGCGCTGGTTGCCGTACTCGACGAGGGTGGCGTCGGCGGTCGTGGGGCCCGCGTCGGTCAGCGCCACGGCGTCGACGGAGGCGCCCGCCGTGGCCTCGCACCCGCGGTCCTCCGCGACGCCCTCCACCACGACCTCCCGGAGCGCGTCGGCGGTGGACACGCGGGTGAAGGCGTCGTCCACGGACGCGGCGGCGCGCGCGCACGGCACGACGCGGACGCGCGGCGCGGCCGCGGGGTCCACGTAGACCTTCACCGGCCCGGAGACGAGCTGGCGGAGCCCCGGGACCGTGTGGGTGGTGGCGATCCACCGCACGCCCATCCGCCGGGCGATGCCGACGTTCGCGAGGTAACGGCGCACCTTGGCGACGCCGCGATCCCCGACGTCGAGCCCCGCGAGCCCGAGCATCGCCTCGTTGCGGACGAGCAGGAGCGGGCTCGGGACGATGACGTCGCTCGTGCCCCAGAGCAGGCCGAGGCTGGCGGTGCCGATGGTGGTGTCGAGCGCGGGCGCGACGCGGCGGTCGAGCACGGTCAGCCGGGGGCCGCCGGGCTCGGTCATCCCGTCCCCCAGCCAGGGCGGGCGCGCCTCCACCACGGCGGCCGGCACGCGCGGGTGGTAGTCGTGCCCGAAGCGCCAGAGCTCGGCGGCCACGAGCACGAGCCACCACGCGGGCCGGCGCACCGCGAGCGACGCGAGCAGCAGCAGCGCCACGGGAACGAGGACGCGCGGCGAGGTGGGCGCGGTGCTCTGGCGGAGGTCCCCGAGGATGCGACGGACCTTGGCGGGGATCTGCGCGGGGTCCTCGAGCTCCGGCGGCGGGAGCGCGGCCGTGGCGAGGGGGCCCGGGTCCATCGGGGGCGGCGGGGGGAGCTCGGTCTGCCGGAGGAAGAACGCCTCGCCGATCCCGAGGATGGGCGCCTCCAGCACGTGGAGGGCGCCGTACGCGAGCCCGGTCGCGAGGGAGAAGCCGGCGGCCGCGAGGCGGAGGCGCCGCGCGATCACGGCGGGCCGACGCGCGCTCCGCACCCGCTCGACGCCCTCCGCCGCGAGCACCGCGACCGCCAGCGTGGCCAGCACGGCGAAGCGCGCCGGGAAGCGGAAGCCGTCGAAACCCGGGAGGTGGCGCACGAGATCCCAGGCGGGACCGCCCAGCATCAGGAAGCCCGCCACCGCCGCCCCGAGCGCCCAGCCGCGGGCGCGACGGGCCCCCGCGAGCGCGAGCAGCACCACCGGGAGGCCCAGGTAGAAGCACATCTCCCAGTGGTTCACCCCCGCGCCCCAGTAGCCCTCGCCGCGGTGGTAGTAGGTCTGGTCGATGTCGGCGGGGCGATCGACGCCGAAGGCGTAGGGAAGCACGGCCCCCACCAGCTCCACCACGGGCAGCGCGCCGATGTGGGCGAACGCGGCCGCGACGCCCCCGTCGCGCCCCGAGAAGCGGACGAGCTCCAGCGTGGCGAGGAGCTGCGGCGAGGCGACGACGAGGCCCGCGGCGGCGGCCGCGGCCCACCGGAGGAGCGCGCCGCCCCGGAGCGTGACGGCCGCGTGCGCGGCGAGCCCGAGCCCCATGAACGCGGCGATCTGCGGGTGCCCGGCGAGCCCCATCATCCCGATCGCGAGCGCGACGAGCCAGCCGCGCGCCGTCGCGGCGCCGAGGAGCGCCCAGCCGAGCCACGCCGCGGCGTTCTGCATGCCCAGGTAGAGCGTGTGCGAGACGAGGAAGCCGGACCAGGCGTAGGCGATGCCGCCGACGATCGGCGCGATCCCCCGGAGGCCCCGCGCGCGCAGGAACGCCCACACGCCCGTGGCCGCCAGCACCTGGTGGCCGAGCACGCTCCAGTTGAGCGCGAGCCCGTCGGGGAGGAGCAGGAAGAGGAGCATCGTGGGCGGGTAGAGGAGGCCCCCCTCCCCTTCCGCGAGGAGCGGGAAGCCGTTCCCCGCGCCCGGCGCCCACCACGGCACCTCGCCGGAGGCCCAGGTGGCCGCGCCCCAGGCGCGCCAGGGGAAGTGGTGGTGCCGGAGGTCGTGGTGCCAGAACACGCCCTGGCCGATGGCGGCGTCCGGGGCGAACGCCACGGCCAGCGCCAGGAAGAACGCGACGGCCACGAGCGCGGGCGGGATCCCGCGGCTCGGTGGCGCCGGCACAGCCGGTGGGGAGCTCACTCCATGTACCCCAGGGCCTTCAGGCGCTCGTCCACCGCGGCCTCCTCGACGGCCGTGCCGCCGAGCGCCGCCTCGAGCGTGGCGACGTTCGTCCGGCCGCCCGACACGGCGCCCGGCTGCTCGTCGGCGATGTTGTCGAGCTCCCCAGGGTCGAGCCCGAGGTCGTAGAGCTCCTCGGAGCCCTCCCCGGCGATGAACTTGAAGCCCTTCGGGTCCCGCACGCCGAGGAGCTGCCCCTTCGACAGCGACGCCTCGAGGCGCCCGAGGAGCAGCACGGGCCGAGGCGGCACGTCCACGCCGCGCACGTGCGTGAGGAGCGGCACCGACTCGGTGTTGGCCAAGAGCGGCACGCCCGCGAACTCGAGCAGCGTGTTGGCGATGTCCGCCACGGTCACCTGCCGCGCGACGCGCGCGCCCGGCGTCCAGGTGGGGGCCGACGCCCACGCGAGGAGCGGGACCCTCAGCACGTCGTCGTAGAGCCCGTGGTGGTTGAAGTGGATGCCGTGCTCGCCCAGGCTCTCGCCGTGGTCGGCGGTCACCAGCACGAGCGCGTTGTCCAGCGCGCCGGCCGCGCGCAGCCCGTCGAAGAGCGCGCCGAACTGGGTGTCCGTGTACTCGACCTCGGCGCGGTAGAGCGCGCGGAGCTGGGCCTCCTCCTCCGCCGTGTAGGCGTAGCCGGGCTCCTGGGCGAGGATCGCGCGGTGGTCGAGGGCGTCGGCGCAGGCGGCGGGCGGCGCCGGATCCGTCGGGTTGCAGCCAGGGAGCTCGTACGGCGAGTGCGGCTCGAAGAGGTGCACCCAGAGGAAGAAGGGGCCCTCGCCCTCCTCCACCCAGGACAACGCGTGCTCGATCGTGTCGGGCGCGCGGCGCTCGAGCAGCCAGGGCCAGTCCGCGGGGTCCCCGAGGCGGAGGAGCAGCGGGAGCGCGAGCCGCGCGACGCGGGCGCGCCCGAGGCCGCGCACGGCCGGTGAGAAGTCGTCGTCGTACACCTGGAAGCCCTGGTCGAGCCCCGTGGCGCTGCCCGCCGCGAAGCTCGAGACGAAGGCGCCCGTGCGGTAGCCCGCGATGTCGAGCTGCTCGGTGACGGTGAGGTAGCCGCCCTTGAGCGGGATGCCGTTCGCGATGACCTTGTGCCGGGCCGGGTGGAGCCCGGTGAGCATCGCGGCGTGGGAGGGGGCCGTCTCCGGGATGGGCGTGATCGCGCCCTCGAAGATCGCGCCCTCGGCGCCGAGCTGGTCGAGCCGGGGGGTGTTCACGACGCTGCCGAACGCGCCCACGTGGTCGCGCCGCAGCGTGTCGACCGTGACGAGCACGAGGTTCGGAAGGCCCGGGGGCGGCGTGCTCGACGGGCCGTCGGGGCGGCCGCCGCCGAGCGCCGCGGCGCCGGCGAGCAGGAGCCCGACGAGCGGCGCGTAGACCCGCCACCCCACCACCGGCCCCGCGCCGATGCTCTCGCGCCGGAACCAGTAGTTCGCGTTGAACCACCAGGTCACGGAGATGACGACCGCGAGCGCGATCATCCCCATCGACGGGACGCGGCGCTCCTGGACCACCCACAACTCGCGCGCGAGCGGCGCGAGGAAGAAGAGCGCGAAGAGGAGCACCCCGAGGGTGGTCCCGAGGCGGAGCCGCTTCCAGCGCAGGACCCGCGAGCCCGGGAGCGCGGCCACCATCCCGCTCGCGAGGCCGAAGCCGAGGCCGAGCGCGGCGTCCAGGGCCAGCGTCGCGAGCGTCAGGACCACGGCGCCGCCCGCGCCGAGCACGACCGGCGTGTCCAGCGTGAGCCAGAGGCCCTCGGCGCCGCCCACGAGCGCGCCCGTGGCCGCGGAGATCAGCGCGACGGGGACCACCACCCCCGGCTCGCGGGGCGTCGGGAAGTCCAGCTCATCCGCCATCGACGTACCCCAGGGACTCGAGCATCCGCGTCGTCTCCGCGTCGAGCTCCGGGCTCGACACCGTCGCGCCCTTCACCCGGGTCTCGAGCAGCGCGCGCATGGCGTCCGACACCGGGCTCGGCGCGAGGTTCTGCGTCTCGCCCGGATCCGCGCCGAGCTCGTAGAGCTCCACCGCGCCGCCTTCGTGGAGCACGAGCTTGCGCCCCTGGCCGCGGAGCGCATGGTCCGTGGGCGGATCGGCCACGAGCCGCCCGGCCACCGTGCTCGAGTAGACGGGCTCCTCGCGGCAGTCCCCGCCACGGAGCTCGGCCACGCGCGAGAGCCCCTCCCGCGTGTGGGGGTCCGGGACGCCGACGAGCTCGAGCACCGTGGGCGTCACGTCGATGCCGCCGACCTGGCACCCCACGCGCAGCCCCGCCTTCGCCACCGGCGGGTAGCGCACGATCAGCGGCACGCGGAGCGACGGATCGTAGAGGTTGTCGCCGTGGTCGAAGAGGTAGCCGTGCTCGGTGAGCGACTCGCCGTGGTCGGCCGTGACCACCACGATCGTGCGGTCGAGCGCCGGGCCCAGGGCGTCGAGCACGCGGCCGACCGCCGCGTCGACCGCGACGAGCTCGTTCTCGTAGGCGCGGGCGAGCCACGCCGGGTCCGTGATGCGGCGGTCGGGCGCGGGCCAGTAGGCCGGGAGCGCGAGCGGCGCGCCGTCGGTGGGGGCCGGCCCGAGGGCGGCGTTGGTCGGCTGATCGTAGGGGCCGTGCGCGTCGTAGAAGTGGACGAACGCGAACAGCGAGCGATCCCGGTTGGCCTCGATCCAGGGCACGGCGCGGGCGAGCACGCCCTCCGCCGGGCGCTCGCGCAGGGCGTGCTCCTTGACGGCCACCTGGTTGTACGCCTTGACGAGCGAGAGCGACTGGAGCCCGGCCAAGGCGCCGAAGTCGTCGTCGTACACCTGCATGCCCTGGGACCAGCCGTACTTGCCGTGCAGCGGGAAGCCCGACACGAAGCCCGCCGTGACCCAGCCCGCGTCCCGCAGGGCGCGCCAGAGGAGCTCCGGCCGGTCGCCGAGGTTCGTGCCGTTGCTCACCACGCCGGTGACGAGCGGCGGGCGGCCGGTGAACATCGCGAGGTGGCTCGGCTCCGTGATCGGCGCGGCCGCGATCGCCTGCTCGAACACCACGCCCTCGCGCGCGAGGCGGTCGAGGTTGGGGGTGGCGATCGCGTGGCCGTAGGGGCCGAGCCGGTCGGGCCGGACCGTGTCGAGGCTGATGACCACGACGTTGGGCCGGTCCGTCGCGGGGGCCGGCGCGGCGCGCGTGCGCGCGAACGCGAGCCCGCTCCCGACGAGGAGCACGCCCACCAGCAGCGCCCGGAGGGCCCGCTGCCCGCGCCGGATCGGCCCGTCGAGCACGAGGCCGACCGCGAGGCTCAGGAGCAGGATGGCGCCGATCCCGCCCCACACACGCGGATCGCGCACGAACTCGTTCAGCACGAGCTCGAAGCGGTAGTTGATCGCGGCGTGGAGCCCGAGGAAGCCCGCCAGCACGAGCCCGTACGGCCGGCGCCCCACCGGGCCGGGCAGGCGGTGCACCGCGGCGGCCGCGAGCGCCAGGAGGAGGCCGAAGGCCACCCCGAGCCCGACCGAGGCGGCCACCCACGTGGCCACATGCGCGGGCCCGATCCCCTGGAGCGGGCTCGCGCGCAGGGCCACCTCGGCGGCGCCGGAGGCCGCTCCGAGGTGGAGCCCCAACAGGGCGAGCGGGCGGAGAAGAGGACGCATCCCGACCCGTCTATCTCACGGCGTCCGCTCGCCGCGGACAGATTCTGTCCGCCCGGGGCGCGCGCCGCGGGGGGCGCGGGGGCGCGGGCGGAGGCACGCCGCGCGAAGTGCGCCCTCGCATCGGCGACCGCTACTCCGGCCCGGACCCGACCGGGAGCTCGCCCTCCAGCCGCTCCAGCAAGCCGATGCGCGCCCGCAGGTCCTCGCACAGCGGGGCGAACACGGCGCGCGCGCGGAGCGCGAGCCCCCGCTCGAGCTCAAAGCGCCGGAGCGGCTCGGGCAGCGCCGCCAGGACCTCGCGCAGCGGCCGCACGGGGTGGAGCTGGTAGCGGAGGCCCCGCGCCTCCAGCGCCGCCGCCGCCTCGATCGGGTCCGCCCCCTCCGCGAGCGCCCGCCGCGCCGCGGCTGCGAGCGCGGGCCCGGCGTCCCGCCGCGCCTCCAGGTCCACGAGCGCGTCCGCGAGCCTCCGCCGCTCCGCGCGGAGGATCACCCGCGGGTCGAGCCGCGCCCGCACCCGCCGCTCGTCCCCGCGCCCCCCGCCGCGCACGCGCGCCGCGATGGTGCCCGCGTAGGACGCCGCCACCGTCGCCAGGAGGACCACCTCCTCGAAGCGCCGGGGCGCGCGCGGGTCCGTCAGGGCCTCCACCAGCCGCACGATCCCCGGGCTCGTCAGCGACCAGCGCGGCCCGCGCGCGGTCGCGGCGTCGTCCCGCGCGGCCTCCCGCGCGAGCCCGTCGCCGGCGAGGTGCCGGAGCGCGCGCCGAACCTGCGTGGCGTCGAGGTCGGCGCCCGGTCGAAGGTGGTCGTCGCCCATCCAGTTCGTGAAGAGCAGGAAGTAGAAGCGAACGTCGGCCGGGCGGAAGCCGTCCGGGGCCGCGGCGTCCGCCGCCAGGAGCGCGGCGGTGAGCGGCACCTCCCAGGACGAGAGCGCGCTGGCCCGCTGCGTGATGACTGTGTCAGTCGATCGCATGGCGCATCTTCCCCTCTCACACGCCGCCTCGACAAGCCGCCGCTGACACAGTCAGCCCATCATGGCTCGCCGGCACGCGCCCCTCCGCCTACGGGATCTCCACCACGGAGGCCCCATGGCGCGCATCGGCACCCCCCAACCCCACAGCCCCGCCTGGGTCGCCCAGGTGTGGATCAGCTGGCTGCTCGCCTTCTTCGCGATGTTCGGCGGCATCGTCTTCCTGCCCGCCGACATCTGGGTGAAGGGCTACCTCTTCATGGGCCTGCTCTTCGTCGTGGGCTCGACGATGAACCTCGCGAAGACCGTGCGCGACAACCACGAGGCGTCGAAGATCAGCTCCGTGATCCACGACGCGCGGCTCGAGAAGATCCTGTCGGAGCACGACCCGCTGAAGTAGGGCTCACGCCCAGCGCACCGCCACGTCCGGATACGCGCGGATCAGCGGGTCGGGGGTCAGGAGCACGGCGCGCAGGTGCTGGGCCGTGGCGACGATCACCCGGTCGGCGGGGTCGGCGTGGATCGGCGCGAGCGCCGTCGCGCGCAGCGCGATGTCGCCCTCCACGGGCACCTCGGCCAGCCCGTGCTGCTCGAGCGCCGCGTGCCACCAGGCGCGCGGCGCCATCCCGAGCGAGAGCCGCCCCTTCGCCACCTTCACGCCGATCTCCAGGGCCGAGATCGCGCTCACGAACGCGCCGTCGGCCTCCTCGATCTCGCGCGCCACGGCCGCGGGCAGGCCCTCGCCGCGCGCGAGCCACAGGAGCGTGCAGGTGTCGAGCAGGATCACGTCAGGCCGCCCCAGTCCGTGGAGTCGAGCGGCGCCGTCGGGTCCTCGTGGAACTCGATGGCGGCGATGTCCGGGCGGGTCGCCAGCCGCCCGGCCGGACGCGACACGGCACGGAGCTCGGCGATCGGCTTCCCGTTCCGGCAGATCACGACGACCTCCCCGCGCTCCTCGACCTCGGCGAGGAGCGCCGAGAGCGTGGTCTTGGCCTCGTGCACGTTCACCGTCCGCATGAACTAAACTTAGCCAAGTCAGGTCAGGCGTCAAGCACGCCGCATCACCCCCGCTCGAGCGCCGGCACCGCCTGGTACTTCGCGAGCCCCCGCGCGGTGCTGTCGTACCGCGGCAGGTCGTCGCCGAGCCGCACCCAGTCCACGGCGTGGTCGGTGAAGATGTGGAGCGAGGGCTCGCGGTCCACCGGCCCGTCCATCACCGCCCGGGCGATGTGCACCTCGCCCGGATCGAGCGTGGAGGTGTAGAAGAGCGTCGTTCCGCACGCCCCGCAGAAGCCGCGCCGGCTCGGTGCAGACGACGCGAACCAGCGCAGCGCCTCCTGGCCGCTGTCGAGCACGAACCCCTCCGCGCGCACGCCGAACCAGGTGACGAACGCGGCGCCGTGGGCCTTGCGGCACCAGCGGCAGTGGCAGTGGCAGCAGAAGAGCGACGGGCCTTGCGCGTGGAAACGAACGGCGCCGCAGAGGCACGACCCGGCGAACGTGACGGCTTCGGGCATCGGGGGAATTCTATCCGGTCGAGGCGGAGATCAGCGCTCGACGATCGGGTTCCACACGCGCTCGAATCCAACGTCGGCGAATTGCCGCACGTTCGCGGTGGCGAAGGACCGCACGCCTCGGCGCCGGAGCCCGCACGCCAGGCGCAGGTCGAAGATCCGGCCCCGCGCGAACCCATCGCTGGATCGTGCGCGCCGCCTCACCGCTCTCCAGCGGCCGTCGGAGGACCGCCGGGTTCCGGAGCAGCACGTAGAGCTCCACCAGAACGAGCTCGCTCACGACCGTCTCCGAGTCCTCCCGGCGCGCGTCGAGGAAGGCCCGCGCGGCGGCGTGCTCGGGAGCGTCTCGGCAAGTGGAGGCGCGCCCCGCGCCGGGGGTGCGGAGGGGGCCGTGCCCCCCCGCCGGGGGGCGTTGCGGGGGGAGGCCCCCCGCCCCAAGAAAACAAATCCCCCGGATCCGCGTTAGACCCCGCGCCCCATGGACACGACCCTCGCAACTCCGGCTTCCGGAGCGCCTTCCGGAAGCGTCGCCGCCGAAGCCGCGCGGCGCCGCACCTTCGCCATCATCTCGCACCCGGACGCGGGCAAGACCACGCTGACGGAGAAGCTCCTGCTGTACGGCGGCGCCATCCACATGGCCGGCGCGGTCAAGTCGCGAAAGGCCAGCCGGCACGCCGTCTCCGACTGGATGGCGATGGAGCAGGAGCGCGGCATCTCCATCACGTCGTCGGTGCTCCAGTTCGACTACCGGGGCCGGCGGCTGAACCTGCTCGACACGCCCGGCCACGCCGACTTCTCCGAGGACACCTACCGGGTGCTCGCCGCCGTCGACTGCGCCGTGATGCTCATCGACAACGCGAAGGGCGTCGAGGATCGCACCCGCAAGCTCTTCGACGTGTGCCGCCTCCGCGGCATCCCCGTGCTCACGCTCATCAACAAGTGCGACCGCGAGGGCATCGAGCCCATCCAGCTCCTCGACGACATCGGCGCCGCGCTCGGCATCCAGTGCGCCGCCGTGAACTGGCCCGTCGGGACCGGCAAGGAGTTCGTGGGCGTCGCCGAGCGCGCCACGGGCGACGTGCTGCGCTTCTCCGGCGGCCACCGCGGCACCGAGCTCGTCGAGCAGGAGCGCATCCGGCCCGAGGAACTCGAAGAGAAGCTCGCGCTCCAGCTCATGGAGGACCTCGAGCTGCTCGACGGCGCCGCCGAGAGCTACGACCGGGACAAGTTCCTCGCCGGCAAGCAGACGCCGGTGTTCTTCGGCTCCGCCATGACGAACTTCGGCGTGCAGCCCTTCCTCGAGGCGATGGTCGACATGGCCCCGGGCCCCCGCGCGCGCCCCTGCACCGGCACGCCCCGCGACCCCGCCGATCCGAGCTTCACCGGCTTCATCTTCAAGATCCAGGCGAACATGAACCCGCGGCACCGCGACCGCGTGGCCTTCATGCGCGTGCAGTCCGGCCGCTTCGAGCGCGGCATGGACGTGAAGGTGCACCGCACCGGCGAGACGATCCGCCTCTCGAAGCCGCACACCTTCCTCGCGCAGGAGCGCAACATCGTCGAGGAGGCCTGGCCCGGCGACATCGTCGGCCTGTTCGACCCCGGCCAGCTCCGCATCGGCGACACGCTCTACGTCGGCGAGCCCATCGCCTACGAGGGCATCCCCCGCTTCGCGCCTGAGCACTTCGCCCGGGTGAAGCTCAAGGATCCGCTCAAGCGCAAGCACCTCGTCGCGGGGCTCACGCAGCTCTCGCAGGAAGGCGCGATCCAGCTCTTCATCCGCCCGGAGATCGGCGAGCAGGACCCCTACCTCGGCGCCGTCGGCCAGCTGCAGTTCGAGGTGCTCCTCTCCCGGCTCGAGACCGAGTACGGCGTGAAGGCCATCCTCGACCCGAGCCCCTTCCGCTTCGCCCGCTGGATCGGCGGCGATCCCAAGGGCCTCGCGTGGATGCAGGCGCGGCGCGACTACAACGTCGTGCACGACCGCCACGGCCGCCCCGTCGTGCTCTCCGAGAGCGTCTGGCCGCTCCAGTACGCCCAGCGCGAGAACCCGGGCATGCAGCTGTTCGAGGTCGAACCGCTGTAGTCCTGCTCCTGGGCGGCCCGGCGCCCGCGGACGGGCGCCGTCGGGTGTCCTCCGGGGTCGCGCCGGAGGCGCTCCGTCGGCCGGCTCCGCGCCGGCCGACCGCCACGGGCCCGCCGACCCGACGCGGCCTCCGGCCCGACACCCCGACGCGCCCGTGGCGCCCTCCGGCCTCCCTGCCGCACGCGTGATCGGGCCCCGACGCGCCGCCTGCGACGGTACGTTGGGGCGATGCTGCTGCTGCTGCTCGGCTGCGCCCCGTCCACCACCTCCTGGGTGGCGCCCACGGACGACCCCGCCGTGACGATCGGCGTCACCCGCACGGGCGAGGACGTCGAGGCCTACGTGTGCGGCCAGGACGACGCGATCGGGCTCTCGCGCTGGCTCGGCGCGACGGTGGAGGACGAGGCCTTCACGACCACCGACGACGGGTGGACGCTCACGATCGAGGGCCTGGACGGCGTGCCCACCGGCGTCTTCGAGGGGCCGGGCGGGACGTTCGCGTGGACCGGGGCCGCGGTGGAGGCGCCCGAGGGGCTCTACGACGCGGAGGACGCGGGCTGCCGGACGGGGTTCTTGTGGGCGGGCGAGGTCGCGGTGGGCACGTGGTGCGACGCCTACGGCAACTACGAGCAGGTGGAGCCGCCGGACACGATCGTGCCCGCCGAGGACGGCACGATCGAGGTGAACGTGGACGCGCCGGACGGGCTCCGGACGCTGCGCCTGTCCCTCGTGTCGGCGCGGCGCGAGTAGATGGCGCTCCTCGGCCGGGAGGGCCTGCTCGCCGCCGTCGCGGCCGCGCCCGGCCCCGCCTGGCTCTGGGGGCCGGCGGGGGTCGGCCGCACGGCCGTGCTGCGCGAGGCGCGGGCGCGCTGGCCGGGCCCGTCGGTGTGGATCGACGCGCCGGCCTCGGCGGAGGCGCTCGCGGCGACGCTCCGGGAGCGGCTCGGGGGCGTGGCGCCGTTCCCCGCGCTGCTCGTCTGCGTGGACGACGCGGACGCGCTGATCGGCGCGGGGCTCGGGGTCGAGGGCGGCGCCCGCGTGGTGCTCACGAGCCGGGCGCGCCCCGCGGAGGCCGACGGGACCGCGCTCGACGTGCCGCCGCTCGACGGAGGCGCGGCGCTGGCGCTCTTCGCGGCGCTGATCGAGCCCTGGTACCCGGGCGGGATCCCCGCTCCGGTCGCGGCGCGGGCCGCGGCGTGGGTGGAGGCGCTCGGGGGCGTGCCCGCCGCGTTGGCGGCCGCGGCGGGGCTCTGGGCGGTGGCGGACCCCGCGGGGCCGGTCCCGGTGCGCGACGGGGGCTTCGACGCCGCGTGGGCCGTCGCGGACGCCGACGACCGGCGGATCCTCGCCGCCGTCGCCGCGTTCGTGGGTGCCGTGGAGGTGGACGACCTCGCGCGGGTCACGCCCGCCGATCCCGCGCGGCTCGCGCGGCTCGCGGCGGCCGGGTGGCTCGTCGTGGAGCGGGCGGGTCGGCTGCGGATGGGGGCCGCGGCGAGGGCGCTCGTGGCCGGGGAGGCCGACGTGCCGCGCGCCCGCGTCGACGCCGTCGTGCTGGAGCGGGCCGCGCGCGAGCGGGCCGGGATCCTCGACGGCCGGGGCGACCGCGGCTGGCTCCTCGGCGCCGGGCCGCACCTGCGCGCGATCCTCGACGCCAGCCTGAGCGCGGAAGGCGACGCACCCGCCGCCCGCGCGGCTTTCCTGGCCCTCGGCGCCGGCCTCGACGACCCCGCCGCGCTCCTCTCCCGCGCCCCGGGGATGCGCGCCGCCTCCCCCGGGGATCCGGCGATCCTCCGCGAGATCGCGCGGGCCCGCCGCGCCGTCGGCGACCTCGCCGGGGCCGCCGCCGCGCTCGACGACGCCCTCGCCCTCCCCGTCGACGCGGCCGCGCGGGCCGCGCTGCTCCGCGAGCGGGGCGTCGTGGCGCATCGGCGGCGTGCCCTCGACGAGGCGCGCGCCGCCTACCTCGCCTCGCTCGCGAGCGCCGAGGCCGCGGGGGACGCGCGCGCCGTCGCCCTCGCGCACGGGAACCTCGCCGCCGTGGACCACGACCGGCGCGCGCTCCCCGAGGCGGCGGCCGGCTACGCGCGGGCCCTGGACGGCCTGCGCGCGCTCGGGGACGTGCGGATGGAGGCGATCTTCCTCGGGAACCGCGCGGTCGTCGCGTTGGAGCTCGAGGCGCTCGTGGAGGCGCGCCGCGACCTGCTCCGCGCGCTCGCGCTCCTGGAGACGGCGCCGGATCCGCGCTTCGCCTCGATCGTCCTCGGGAACCTCGCCATGCTCGAGCTCGTCGAGGACCACCCCGACCAGGCGCTCGCCCGCGCGCAGGCGGCGCTCCGGGGGCTCGCCGCCACGACGGACGCGAGCACCGAGGCGCTCGCGTGGGCGCGCGTGGCCGCCGCGGAGGCCGACCGGGGCGCGATCGCCGCGTCGCTCGACGCGCTCGACCGCGCGGAGGCCCGCCTCGCGGGCACCGACGATCGCGTGAGCCAGCGCCTCGTGGACCTGTTCCGCGCGTTCCCGGCCCTCGCCCAGGGGCGGCGGCGCGAGGTGGCCGACCGCCTCGCCGACGCGCGCGCCCCCGTGGTCGGCCTGGGCGCGCCCGAGCCCGCGCTGGTCGACCGGAGCGACGACGCCCGCCTCGTCGCGCGGCTGTTGGAGCGCCGCCTCCTCGCGCGCGGAGACGCCCTGGCGATCGGCCCCGGGGGCGCCTGGTTCTCGCTCCCCGGCGCCCCGCGCGTCGACCTCTCGCGCCTCCAGACCTGCGCGCGCCTGCTCGACGCGCTCGCCGCGCGCCGCGAGGCGAGCCCCGGCGCCCCGCTGGACCGCGACGCGCTCTTCGCCGCGGGCTGGCCCGACGCGCGCATCCAGCCGGAGAGCGCAGCCAACCGTCTCAACGTCGCGCTGGCCCGGCTCCGCGCGGAGGGGCTCCGCGACGTGCTCCTCCACGTCGAGGGCGGGTGGCTCCTCGACCCGGCCTGGGCCACGCTCCGGGTGCGTGACGAGTAGGTGGGGATCCGCGCCGGGCGCGGGTCCGGCCACCGGGACGGAGCGCCCGCTCGCGCGATCACGCGGTCGCGCTCCGGCCCTGACGATTTCCGGGCTACGCTCGGGGCATGCGTCGGGGCATCCTCATCGCGGCGGTCGTCGCGCTCCTCCTCACCGTCGCCCTCTGGCTCGCGGCGAAGGTCGAGCGCAGCGCGCTGACACGCTCGAACGGCGACAAGCGGGTGCCCTCCGTGGTCGCGGGCCGCGACCTCGCCGCCGCCCAGAGCGTCGCGCCCGTCCGCGAGGCCGACGAGGGCGCCACCGTGCGCTGCCGCTACGACGGCGAGGACGAGCCCGGCACGCTCGTCGCGATGGGCGACGACGTCGTGCAGGGCGGGGCCGGCGGGGCCGACCTGAGCCTGCGCCTCCCGCCGGGCACCTGGAGCGTGATGTGGCGCACCGCCAACGGGCGGACGCTCCCGCTCGGCGCGATCGACGCCGAGGCGGGCGAGGTCTACACCTGCCGCCTGGGCGACGCCGGCTGGGAGGTGCGCGGGCGCGTGCTCAACGAGGCCGGGCGCCCGCTCGCCGGTGTGGACGTGAGCGTTTGCGGGGACCGTGTGCGCTCCAAGGAGGACGGCACGTTCTCGGGTGTGGCCTCCGGCGGCAGCTGCAAGGTCCGCGCGATCTACACCGACGGGCTCCTCGCCCGGCGCAGCGAGGTCACCGAGGTCGGGCCCTTCCTCGCGCGCGACGTCGCGCTCGTGGTGGACGACGCGCCGATCGCCGGCATGGGCATCGCCTTCCGGATGGCCGACGCCGGCGCGACCGTGCTCCAGGTGCACCCGGGCACCCCCGCGGAGGAGGCCGGGCTCGCCTCGGGCGACCTGATCGTGTCGGTCGACGGCACGCGCACGGCCGGCCTGTCCGACGACGCCTTCATCGCGCTGGGCACCGGCCCCGAGGGGAGCCGCGTGGCGCTCGAGATCGAGCGGGACGGCGAGCGCCGCACCGTCCGCTTCAACCGCGAGCGCCTGCAGGAGCGCCTCGAGGAGCTCGGGACGCTCGACACCGGCCACCGCTGACGATCAGAGGCTGACCGGAAATCCGGACCGAGCACGCTGAGACGCATCGGGATGCCCGC
>CAYWGD010000084.1:0-16992 GCA_964457335.1 uncultured Enterobacteriaceae bacterium
CGATCGCCAAGAAGTACACCAACCGCGGCCTGCAGTTCCTGGACCTCATCCAGGAAGGCAACATCGGCCTGATGAAGGCGGTCGAGAAGTTCGAGTACCGCCGCGGCTACAAGTTCTCGACCTACGCGACGTGGTGGATCCGGCAGGCGATCACCCGCGCGATCGCGGACCAGGCGCGGACGATCCGCATCCCCGTCCACATGATCGAGACGATCAACAAGCTCATCCGGACGCAGCGCTACCTCGTGCAGGAGCTCGGTCGCGAGCCGAACCCCGAGGAGATCGCGGTCAAGATGGAGATGCCGGTCGAGAAGGTGCTCAAGATCCTGAAGATCGCGAAGGAGCCCATCTCGCTCGAGACCCCCATCGGCGAGGAGGAGGACAGCCACCTCGGCGACTTCATCGAGGACAAGAGCATCGCGTCGCCGGGCGAGAACGTCATCAACCACTCGTTGTCGGAGCAGACGCGCAAGGTGCTCGCGACGCTCTCGCCGCGCGAGGAGAAGGTGCTCCGCATGCGCTTCGGCATCGGCGAGCGGTCGGACCACACGCTCGAAGAGGTCGGGCAGGACTTCGACGTGACGCGCGAGCGCATCCGGCAGATCGAGGCGAAGGCGCTGCGCAAGCTGCGGCACCACAGCCGCTCCAAGCGCCTCCGCGCCTTCATGGAGTCGTAGCCGACACGCGGGGCAGCGCGGGCCTCCCGGCCCGCGCTGCCCCGCGCGTCGGCTACGACGCCCGCCCTCGGCCTTCGACCGTCGGGGAAGCCTTCGCCGGACGACGTTCGGCTGGTCGGCCTGAGGCCGGCCAGCCGAATGTCGTCAGTCGGACCCACGGACGACGTTCCGAGGGCGGTGCGCGCGGGCGCGCACCCGGGCCGAGGAATGTCGTTCGTCGGTCCGGCGGACGGCTGCCGCGGAGCCGGCGGGGCGGTCGGCCTGCGGCCGACCTGCCGACGGGCGCCAGCCCGGACGCCGCGTCAAGGCTCGCGCCGCCCAGCCAGGTAGCGGGCGCGTGCGGCTGCGTCCGGCACCCCGGCCCGAGTGGCCAGCACCTCGGCGAAGGCGATGGCGGCCCACGGCTTCGCCGTGACGAACGGGCCATCCTCGACCACGTCCTCGTCGACGTACACCGTTCCCGCGAGCGAGGGCCCTGCGGCTGCGCGGAGCGGCGCCCACTCGGGGAGCGGCGCGTAGCGGTCGGTGCAGGTGTGGGTGCAGCGGCGCCCCGCCAACACGCCCGCGCGCGCGAGCAGGAGCGCGCCGTTGCAGATGGCGCTGACAGCGCCCCCCCTCGCCACGCAGTCCCGGAGGAGCGTGTGGAGCGCCGCGTCGTCCCAGACGGCGGCGAGGTCGCCGCCGGGCACGAGGACCTCCCCGGCCTGCGCGAGGAGGTGCCACCCTGCGTCGGGCGTGACCGCGAACCCCTCGGCGACCCGCACCGGAGCGGGATCGGCGGCGAGCACCCGCACGTCTCGAACCGGCGCGAGCAGCGTGATGGCGGGGGTGACCTCCTGCCAGGCGCACCCGGCCCAGGCGAGAATCGAGACGTTGGCCGGCACGCAAGCCTCCGCGGGAGCGCCCAGCATGCCACGCGCGCAGAGGTCCGTTCCCCCGCGGCACGCGCGTGCGCGTAGCGTGGTCCCACCCGGACGGAGGCGAAGTCGGATCTCCCGCACACGCGCGACCGCACCGGAGACGGCGGCGCGACCCGCTCGAGCTCGGGTCGGCGATCGTACTGGCGGCAGCTACGCTCCCCCGATGCCCCGCATCGTCGCCCTCGACGTCTGCTACGCGGACGACCGCGCGCGGGCGGCCGCGGTGGTCTTCCACGCCTGGACCGACGCCGAGCCCGCCGAGGAGCACGTCGTCGAGGTGACCGGCGTGGCCCCCTACGAGCCGGGCGCCTTCTACCGCCGCGAGCTCCCCGGCCTCCTCGCCGTGTGCCGCGCGGTCGGCCCCGCTACGCTCCTGGTCGTCGATGGCTACGTCGACCTCGCCCCCGGCCGCCCCGGCCTCGGGCGCCACCTCCACGAGGCGCTCGGCACGCCGGTCGTCGGCGTCGCGAAGACCCGCTTCCACGGCGCGCCCGCGGAGCCGGCGTTCCGCGGCGGGAGCGCCCGGCCCCTCTACGTGACCGCGGTCGGCGTGCCCGCGGACGAGGCGGCCCGCGCCGTCGAGGCCATGCACGGCCCGCATCGTCTCCCGACGCTCCTCGCCCGCGTCGACGCGCGCGCCCGCGGCCGGTGAGGCGTCGCAACCGCGGCGCCTTCCCTGCGCGGTCCGTCGGTCCCCTCGTCCGGCGCGAGGTCGAGTTATCAACCACCCGAACCGGGCCCGTAGCTCAGGGGTCAGAGCGGGCGGCTTATATCCGCCTGGTCGCTGGTTCAAATCCAGCCGGGCCTACCCCGTCGAGCGGCGCCGACCCTGGCGAACACGTGAGGGTCGGCGCCTCCCCCCGCGGGTGGTCCGCCGTCGCCTCGCTCCGCGCCGCGCTGCGGGAGGTCACCTGGCTCGACGTCTCCGGGAGCGGCGCGCTGACTTCCCTCGCCGGCCTGGAGGGCGGGAAACGCGCCCTGAACCGCCCGCCGCCGGTTACCCGATCGTAGCCGGAGGCCCTCCTTTGCACCCTGACCTCGTCGCGATCTCGAACGTGTGGCAGGCCGACGTCCGCGTCGACGCCCTGCGTGGCGAGCACGAGAAGCTCGTGGCGGCCGTCAACGCCGCCATCCAGGCCCACAAGGACGCCGTCGCCGCGCGCGACGCCGCCAAGGCCACGCTCGACGCGCGCAAGACGGAGGACCGCGCCAACAACCGCGAGCTCGACTCCTACGCGCAGAAGCGCGACACGACGAAGCGGATGATCGACGAGGGCACCGCCCCCGACTACGCCGCAGCCGAGCGGCAGCTCGCCAACTGCATCGCCAAGGTGGACGAGCTCGAGACCCGGGGCCTCGAGCTCCTCGACGCGCTCGAGGCCGACACGGCCGCGCTCGCCGCCGCCGAGGAGGTCCGGAAGAAGGCAGAGGCCGCCGAGAAGGAGGCGCGGCAGGCCCTCGGCGCGCGCGACGCCTCCCTCCGCGTGGAGCTCACGGCCGCGCTGAAGGACCGCGAGGCCGCCTGGAAGGAGCTCCCCGTCGACTACCAGGTCCCCTACTCCGAGCTGCGCCGGAAGAAGCGCCCCGCGCTCGTCACCGTGGTCGAGAACACCTGCACCACCTGCCACATGCGCGTGCCCGCGCAGAAGCTCAACGAGGTGCAGATGAACCGCGCCGTGCACGCCTGCGTCGGCTGCGGCGGCTACCTCCTCCCCGGCTGATCGCCGCCCACCGCGGACCCGCGTTACGTGGGCGGCGGGTCGAAGGGGCCCAGGAGACCGCCGGCGGCGCGAGCCGCGGGAGGAAAGTCGGAGCTCCACAGGGCAGGAGGCCGGGTAACGCCCGGTCAGCGTGAGCTGGAGGAAAGCGCAACAGAGAGCAGAACGCCCGGACGCGCACCGTGGTTCCACGGGGTGCGCCGCCGAACTTGCCGGTCCCATCCCCGCGGTCGCGGGCCGGCGAGGAGGGGGGTGAGAGCCCCGGTGAGATTGAAAGGGTGCGGCAAGAGCGCACCGGCGGTCCTGGTGACAGGGCCGGCCAGGCAAACCCCCTCCGGAGCAAGACCAAAGAGGAGGAGGACGGCCCGTCCGTCGATTCCGGGTAGGTCGCTCGAGCCGGTCGGTGACGACCGGCCTAGAGGAATGGTCTCCACCCCGGCAGGGCAACCGCGCCGGGGCACAGAACTCCGCTTACGGGCCCCTTCGGCCCACCCCCTCCGTCGGGCACGCCCGGCGAGTTACCAGCCCCCGTGCTCGTCGCCTCGGGGCTCACCCGCACGTTCCGCACGTTCGACAGGAGCCGGGGGCTCGTCGGCGCCCTGCGCGACCTCGTGCGCACCGACCACCGCGAGCACGTCGCCGTCGCGGGCATCGACTTCCGCGTCGACGCCGGCGAGACCGTCGCCCTCATCGGCCCCAACGGCGCCGGCAAGAGCACGACGGTCAAGATGCTCACGGGCATCCTCAAGCCCACGGCCGGCTCGATCCGCGCGAACGGGCTCGACCCCTGGGCCGAGCGCCCCCGGCACGTGCGGCAGCTCGGCGTCGTCTTCGGCCAGCGCACGCAGCTCTGGTGGGACCTCGCCGTCATCGAGGCCTTCGACCTGCTCGCGGCCATGTTCGAGGTCCCCGCCGCGGACTACCACGCCCGCCTCGCGCACTTCGACGACGTGCTCGGCGTCGGCCCCCTCCTCCGCACGCCCGTCCGCCAGCTCTCGCTCGGCGAGCGCATGCGCTGCGAGCTCGCGGCCGCCCTGCTCCACGCGCCCCGCTTCCTGTTGCTCGACGAGCCCACCATCGGGCTCGACGTGGCCGTGAAGCTGCGCCTGCGCGCCTTCCTCACCGAGCTCCGCGACCGCGGCGACACCACGCTGCTGCTCACGACGCACGACCTCGCCGACGTCACCGCGCTCTGCCCGCGCGTGCTCCTGCTGGCCGACGGGAAGCTCCTCCACGACGGGCCGATCGACGCCCTCACCGCGCGCCTCGGCGGCCGCCGCTCCCTGGTCGTCCAGCTCCGCGCCCCGGTCTCGGACGCCGACGCCGACGCCCTCGCCCGCGGCCTCCCCGCCCCCGAGCGCGAGGGCCCCGACACCCTCCGCTTCCCGCTGCCGCCCGGCACCGCCGCCCCGGACGTGGTCCGTGTGCTCCTCGACCGCGCCGACGTCGCCGACCTCCGCCTCGTGGATCCCCCGCTCGACGAGCTGGTGGCCGGCTTCTACGAGGCGTCCCCGCGGGCCGCCCGGTGAGAGCCGCCCTCGCCGCCGCGCGCATCGGCTTCACGCACGTGTTCGCCTTCCGGGCCGAGGTGGCAATCCAGCTCGTCTCCATCAGCATCGTCGCGGCGCTCAACGGCTCGTTGTGGACCGTCGCGACCCAGGGCCGCGCGGACATCGCCGGCGTGCCCGCCCCCGAGATGCGCGCCTACGTGCTCGTGGCCTGGGTCGCCGTGTCGTTCGTCGCCACGCGCGTGAACGAGGAGATCGGCCGCCGCTTCCGCGACGGCCACATCGCCGGGGACCTGCTGCGCCCGATGACGCTGCAGGCCTTCTGGTACGCCCGCGACATGGGACGCGCGCTCGCGACGCTCCTCGTCCAGAGCGTCCCGCTGTTCCTCGGCATGCTGCTCCTGGTCGACATCCCGCTGCCCACGCGCCCCGCAACCTGGGCGCTGACGCTGCTCTCGCTGCTCCTCGGCCACGCGACCAACTACGGCCTCTCCTTCCTCGTGGGCGTCGCCGCGCTCCCGATGCAGAACATCTCGGGCCTCACCCACCTCAAGAGCACGCTCGTGTCGGTGTTCTCGGGCGCGCTCATCCCCATCGAGCTCTTCGGCCCCACGCTCCGCCCGCTCGTCTACGCGCTCCCCTTCCGCGCGATGGCGCACACGCCCGCGTCGATCTTCCTCGAGCGGACGCCGGAGATCCTCCCCCTGCTCGCGTTCCAGGCCGCCTGGGCCGTCGCCTTGTGGCTGCTCGGGATCCTGGCCTGGCGCGCGGCCGCCCACACGCTCACGGTGCAAGGCGGATGACGCTGTTCGCCCGCTGGCTCGGCCAACGCGCCAAGGCGCGGCTCGCCTACCGCGCCGACTTCTTCGTCACCGTGCTCGGCGACGCGCTCCTCGCCGCCGTCGGGCTGGTCTTCCTCGACACGCTCTTCGACCACGTCGAGGCGCTCGGCGCCTACACCGCCGCGGAGGTCCTCTTCTGCTGGGGCTTCGCGGAGACCGCCGTGGGCGTGTTCTTCGTGCTCTTCAGCGGGCTCTGGTCGCTCAACCAGCGCTACATCGTCGGCGGCGAGCTCGACCGCGTGCTGCTCCGCCCCGTCGACCCCTACCTCCAGATCCTCCTCGACAACGTGTCCTGGGAGGACCTCCCCATCGCGCTGCTCGGCGCCGCCGTGATGGCCTACGCCGCGCCCGGCCTCGGCCCCGTGCCCGCCTGGCACTGGGCGATGCTCCCCGTGCTGGTGCTCGCCGGCGCGGGCGTGCTCGGCGGGCTCCTCACCGCGGTCTCCTCGGCGGGCTTCCACCTCCACCACCGCGGCACGGCCGTCGGACTCGTCTTCCAGCTCTCCACCTTCACGCGCTACCCGATCGACCTGTTCGCCGCGCCGCTCCGCTACCTGCTCACGTTCGCCCTCCCCCTCGGCTTCGCCGGCTTCTACCCCGCGAGCTTCCTCATGAACCGCCCCGAGTGGCACGCCTACGCGCTCGCCCAGCCGCTCGTCGGCGCGGGCGCGCTCGCCGTCGGGTACGCCGCGTTCCGGTTCGGGCTCACGCGCTACGCGTCCTCCGGGTCGTAGCTTCGGAGCGGGTTCTTCTTGGGGCAGGGGGCCTCACCGGCCCCCCGCAACGCCCCCGCACTCAGGTGGCGACGAGCCTCAACGCAGGAAGAACGCCCCCACCACCATCGCCCCCGCGATCACGATCGCCGGGTGCACGTTCGCCACGAGCGCGAGGAACGCGCCCGCGGCGACGAGGCCGCCGCCCACGCTCCGCACGCCGTCCGGCGCGAGGCTCCACGCGGTGTACGCCAACAACCCGACCACCGCGGGCCGCACCCCCGCCATCGCGCCGATCACCCCCGGGTGCGCCCGGTAGCGCATGTAGAGCGCGGCGATGCCGAGCATCAGCGCGATGCTCGGCAGGTTGAGCGCCGCGAGCGCCACGAGGCAGCCGGGCCAGCCGCCCACCTGCATCCCGACGTGCGCCGCGAGCTTCACGGCGATGGGCCCGGGGAGCGCGTTGCCGAACGCGAGCGCGTCGAGGAGCTCGGCGTCGGTCATCCAGCCGTAGCGCTCCACGCACTCGGCGCGCACCAGCGGGATGACGGAGGGCCCCCCGCCGAAGCCGAAGATCCCGATGCGGAACCAGGCGGCGCCGAGGTCGACCCAGGCGGGCAACTACTCGCCCCGATCCAGCGAGAGCACCGGCCGCCCGAGGAGGCGGTTCACGGCCGCGCCGGCCATCATCATCCCGAACATCGCGGGCACCCACGGCACCGTGCCCTGCACGACGTTGCGCTTGTCGCAGGTGTGGTGGTCGTTCTCGCCGTTCGGGCAGATGCAGTGGAAGGCCTCCTGCACCTCCGCGTCGAGCTCGTTGGGCTCCTCGTCGGTCCACACCGCCTGGATCCCGGTCGTCACGCCGCGCGCGCGCAGCTCCTTGCGGATCACCCTGGCGAGCGGGTCCTTCTGCGTCTGCGAGAGGTCCGTGACGCGGATGCGCGTGGGGTCGGTGCGGCTGCCGGCGCCCATCGCGGAGATGACCGGCTGCCCGCGCTTCACGCACTGCTCGAGCAGGTGGATCTTCGCCGTCACGTTGTCGATGGCGTCGATCACGTAGTCGTAGCCGGGCTCGAGCAGGCGCTCGGAGGTCCTGGCCTCGTAGAACACCTGCTCCGGGACGATGGTCGCCTTCGGGTTGATGGTCTTGCAGCGCTCCGCCATGATCCCGACCTTGGCGGCCCCGATCGTGCGGCGCGTGGCGTGCAGCTGCCGGTTGAGGTTCGTGAGGCACACCTGGTCGAAGTCGACGAGCGTGAGGTGCCCCACGCCGGCGCGCACGAGCGCCTCCGCGGCGTAGCTCCCCACCCCGCCGAGCCCGACCACCATCATGCGGGCGGCGCCGAGGCGCTCCCAGGCGGGCGTGCCGAGGAGCAGCTCGGTTCGCTGGAACGGATGCATGGCGCCGGTCTAACGTGCCGGCCCGGGCGAACGCCGCCCCGAGGCCTCGACCCGCGCGGCGACGCTACTGCGGCGTGGCCGTCCACGTGCCGACGATGCGCACGCTCCCGTCGCCGGAGCGGTGCGTCGTGTCGAAGCTCGCGGTGAGCGGGCTCCCGGCGTTGCCGGTGCCGGCGAACGGCGTGCGCGCCTCGTTCCCGTCGAAGGACATGACGAGGTCGCCCGCGACGTTGCCGCCGCGCACCGTGCCCTCCATGGCGAAGTTCAGCGGGTCGAGGTCGAAGTCCTCGAACACGACGCAGGTGCCGTTGCCGGCGATGACGCCGCTGTCGAGCGAGAAGGTGATCGGCGTGGAGCAGTGGTCGTCGTAGTCGCCGAAGTCGGTCTCCGCGATCACGTCGGCCTCGAGCGTGCCGCTGTAGGCCCACAACGTCTGCACCGGCTCGGCGACCGTGATGTCGACCGACGCGGTGTAGCTGTCGCCGCCGACGACCGCCTCGACCGTGACCGTGTGCGGCCCGGAGGCGAGGCCGGTGGCCTCGGTCTCCTTGCCGTTGCCGGTCCAGCCGCTGATCGTCCAGGTCGCGGACTCGATGGAGACGGGGTTGCCGTTGCGCTTCGCCTCCACGTGGAGCGGCACCGCCTCCTCGGCGGCGTACTCCATGCCGTCCTCGGGGGCGAGGAGCGTCAGCTGGACGGCCTGCTCCTCGGGGTTCTTGGAGTCCTTCTCGTCACCATCGGTGGAGCCGTCGCCGGAGCAGGCGAGGAGGAGGAGCGGGAGGAAGCTGAGCGCGCGCATGTCGGTCCCGAGAGCGCGCCGATGGTAGCACTACGCGAGCGCCGCCAACAGCGCTGCCAGCGCTCGGCCCACGCGCGGGTCGCCGAGGAGCTCGGCCGGGAGCACGCCCAGGTCGACCACGGCGACCGTCGCGAGGCCCGACGGCGGCACCGGCGGCTCCGGGAGGTGTTGGGCGGCCGCGTCCGGGGGCGTTCGCAACGTGAGGAACGGCACCTCGCGCGCGACCTCCACGTCGAAGGCCTTCTGCGTGAAATTCGCGTCGAGCCACGCCCGGTCGAGCGTCGGCGCGACGAGGAGCACGGCGCGCAGCCGGTCCCGGAGGCCCGCTTCGCCGTGGAGGAGCTTCAGCGCGGCGACCGCCTCGCGGCTCGCGGCCAGGACCATGCGGTCCTCGGGGCGCGCGAGGAGCGCCGCCACCCCCTCGGGCGCCGCGACGACGGCCTCGACGCCCTCGATGGCGACGGCCGGCGGCTCGAGCCACACGACGCGCACACCCGCGAGTCGGCGCGCGATCGTCGCGCGCGCGACGTCGCTCCCCTCCCCCACCGCGGCCCACGTCACCTCGGGCCCGATACGCACGGCGGGGTCGTACTCCGGGTCGAGGTCCTCGGCCGCGCCCTCCCAGCCCTCCGCGGGCACGGGGCCCTCCGCGAGCGGGAGCCGGCCCTTCCCGAAGGCGGCGGCGAGCGCGCCCCCGAAGAAGACGGCGGGGTCCCAGGAGACGGACACGTCGCGCCGCACGAGCCAGAGCGCGAACGCGAGGAGCGCGGCGGCGATCGACCAGAGCGCGGCGTCGACGGGAAGGAAGCGGTCGGTCATCGCAGCGACAACGTCCACTGCGGGAGGGGGGTGCCGCCCGGCTCCTTCGCGCGGCGGGCCACGAGGTGGAGCGCCGTGTACACGGCCAGCCACTCCCAGAAGGGCTTCTCGTCCAGGCTGAACTCCACGAAGCTCCACGCGAAGTAGCCCGCCATGCTCGCCGGCATGGCCCACGCGAGCACCTCGGCCTCCGTGCCGCGGCAGTCGCGGATCGTCTGGGCCGCCATGCGCGCGATCACGACGACCAGCGCAACGAGGAGCAGCACGCCCACGAGCCCGCCGTGCGCGAGCTGCCCCCAGAAGATGCCGTGCGGGTAGCGGTACACCGAGTGGTACAACCAGTCGCTGTACTTCTGCAGGTTGTCGATGTAGCCGCCCGGCCCGATGCCGAGCATGTTCGAGTCGCGGAACATGCCGATGCAGGCGGCCCAGTTGAGCCCGCGGATGTCGCGGGTGAACAACACGTCCACGTTGCTCGAGATGCGGTTGAGCCCCTTCCCGATGTCGCCGAGGTCGCCCATCGCGGCGAGCCCGAAGACGAAGACGCCCGCCCCCGCGAAGCGGAGGAACCACTTCCGGAAGAGCGGCTGGCCGAGCGCGACGAGCATCCCGCCGATGACGATGGAGTAGGCGCCGCCGCGCGAGCCGCTCGTCATCATCGCGAAGAACACGAAGACCGTGGCGAGGAGCAGCCCCCAGCGGAGCACCGCCCGCTTCTGCACGAGCGCGAACGCCGCGCACGTGTGGACCACGAACATCAGGTTCATGGCGAACCAGTTGGGCTGCTGCCCGAGCCCCGTCTCGCGCCCGCCGGACGCGGAGGCCTGCCACTGGCTGCCGTAGTCGGTGAGGCCGAGGGCGTCGCCGAAGATGGCGAGGATCCCGATGGCCACGCAGGTGCCGATCCACGCCCAGATCGCCAGCTTGACGTGCTCCCAGGTCCGCAAGAACGCGATCACCACCGAGGAGGTGCCGAGGATCACGCCGAGGGTGACGACCTCCTTGGCGCCGTCGGACATCTTCGTGCACCACGCGAGCCCGACGACGTTCCAGCCCATGACCGCGAGGAACACGGGCTGCCAGGGCCAGGGCCGCCAGAGCGCCATGCCGGAGAACACCGCGCGCAGCCCGAGCGCGACGAGCGCGAGCAGGAGCACCGGCTCGAAGAGCCCGATGCTGATCTTCCCGATGGTGAAGAACGACGTGGTGCCGGTGGAGAGGAGGCGGGCCGCGAGCATGCCGCCCACCGCCCAGACGGGGCGGTCCAGCAGGATCGTCGCGACCACGAAGCCGGCCGCCAGGACGATCGGGAGGCGCCAGTCCACCACGAACAGCGCCAGCAGCACGATCTGCGCGGCGAGGACCACCGCCGGGATGCCCAGCCGGCCGAGGTTCTGACGCGCGAACACGCCCCGCTCCGCAAAGGTGTGCGGTTACCGTCGGCGCCGGGGGGTGTCAACCTCTGTCCGGCACACGCGCCGCCATCGACGCCGTGAAGCCGGCTCCGACGTGAACAACCGGTGCTCCGGCGGTACGATGCCTGCATGCACCTCCTCCTCCTCCTCGCGACCGCCGACGCGGCCACCCTCACGGTCGGCCCCACCCAGGCGTACCGGACGATCAACGCCGCGATCGACGCCGCGGCCGACGGCGACACCATCCGTGTCGAGCCGGGCACCTACGCCGAGGACATCGACGTGCGCGGGCGCTCGCTCTTCATCCAGTCGCTCTACGGCCCCGCGCAGACCGTGCTCGCGCCGACCAACCCGATCAAGCTCGACGCCGGGCTGCTCGAGGGCTTCGCGGTCTCGCCCGCCCCCGCCACCGCCGTGCTCATCGCCAGCGGCTCGCCCACGATCCGCGAGCTCCACATCGAGGGGCCGGCCACGTACGGCGTCTCGGTGACCGGCGGGAGCCCGCTCGTCGAGGAGGTGGGCGTCTGGGAGGCCGGGCTCCACGCCTTCATCGTCACGGGCGGCACGCCCACGCTCCAGCGCTCGGTCGCCTACGCCACCGGGAGCTACGGCTTCCAGGTGAAGGCGGCCTCCACGCTGCGCAACTGCATCGCGATCGGCGGCACCTACGGGTTCGTGTTCGAGACCGCCGCCTCCACCGCCACAAACGTGGTCGCGGTCGGGGCCTCCACCGCCGGGGTGGCCGCGCTCTACACGTCCACGGTCACCAACAGCGTGTTCGAGGACAACACGGTCGCGCTCCGCTGCTTCAACGGGGCGGTCCCCGTCTTCCCGAACGGCATCGCGTACAACACCAACGACACGACGAACTGCACGGGCACGGTGCTGGCCGCGGTCACCGAGGTCGACCCCGCGTTCTCGAGCTGGAGCGCGGCCCTCCCCCTCGAGCAGATCGACCTGCGCCCCACCGGCACCTCCCCGATGCGGAACGCGGGGACCGGCCTCGACAGCGACGGCTCGGTCGCGGACCTCGGCGCCTTCGGGGGCAGCGAGAACGACTGGCACGACCGCGACGGCGACGGCTACCCCGTCCTCTTCGACTGCGACGATCGCAACGCCGACACCTACCCGCTGGCCGAGGAGAGCGGCGACGGGCTCGACAACGACTGCGACGACATCGTCGACGAGGACGTGCCGGTCGACACCGGCGGGGACGACACCGGGGAGGACACGGGCGCGGACACGGGCGAGGACACCGGGGTCGACACCGACGAGCCGGCCGGCGGCGACCTCGATGGCGACGGCTTCCTCGCCTCCGAGGACTGCGACGAGCACAACCGCGCCACGTACCCGGGCGCCCGCGAGCTCACCGACGGCGTGGACAACGACTGCGACGGCTACGCCGACGAGGGCACCGGCGCGGGCGACGACGACATGGACGGCTACAGCGAGATCGACGGCGACTGCGACGACACGCGCGCCGACCGCCACCCGAACGCCGACGACCGCGCCGAGGACGGCCTCGACCACGACTGCGACGGCGTGCCCTTCGACTCGATCGGCCAGGACGGCGACGGCGACGGCTACTTCGACTCCTCGGGCGACTGCGACGACACCAACGCGCAGATCCACCCGGGCGCCTCGGAGTCCACCGACGGCGTGGACAACGACTGCGACGGGCGGGCCGACGAGGACGCCCTCGATCACGACGGCGACGGCGACGGGCAGAGCCCGAGCCAGGGCGACTGCGACGACGCGAACGCGGTCGTGTACTTCGGCGCCATCGACACCCCCGACGACTTCGTCGACCAGGACTGCAGCGGCACCGACAACTACGACGCCGATCGCGACGGGGACCCCTCCCCCGCCTCGGGCGGCACCGACTGCGACGATCAGCGGAGCACGGTCTACCCGGGCGCCCCGGAGCTCTGCGGCGACAACGCCGACAACGACTGCGACGGCACCTTCGAGGAGGATTGCGAGACGACCGGGGCCCCCGCCACCACCGACGACGGCTGCTCGTGCGGGTCGCGAGCGCCGGGTGCAGGGGGCGGTCTCGCGGCGGTCGCGCTCGTTGCGGCGCTGTTCCGACGCCGTAGAGGGCCATCCTCGCGTCTCTGCTCTTGACGGAGACGCGACGATCGGTGATAGTCCGCAGCGCCACACAGGAGCCCGCGCTCGCGTGGGTGACTTCGGCACGGTCCCGGTCCGTCATCCGGAAGCTCACCGCAAGAGGAGATCCCCCATGTTCAAGCCCGCGCTCATCGTTGCCCTTCTCGCCATCTTCGGCGGCACCCTCACCGGCTGCTCCGGCACCACCGACAAGGACACCGCCGCGGCCGAGTAGGCTCGGCGAGGCGCGCTTCGGCGCGTTTCGACAGGACCCCCGGGCATCGCGAGATGCACGGGGGTTCTCGTTTTTGGGCCCGGGTCTCAGGGCCGGGGACCGCCGCGGGAGGGCCGGGACGGCGCCCGCTCGTGGGCTATCGGGGGGTCAGCGGTACCGGCGGCGGACGGGGACCGGCACGGGGGTCGGGGGATGGAGGAGCGTGTCCACCCACTCGGCCAGGCGGTCGCGCAGCTCGTCGAGCCAGCCGGGCTCGGGCCGGTCCTTCTTCGCTTCCCGGTCGGGCCGGGGGTCGGGTCGGGTGTCGCTCATCTCCGCTCCGCGCGCCACGGGGACGCTTCTCGAACTATAGCTGCCACGTGCGGTCCGTGCAGAGCCCACGTGGATTCGACGTAAGAAGGCGCCGAGCGCGCCCCTTCTTCCCGGTCCTCGAATGATCCTCATCCGCGGCCGAGTTTCGCCGGTGGTCACGGGCGCGCTCCTCGTGTACGCCACGCTTACCCTGCTCACCGCGCGGGGGATCGGGCTCGTGGGAGAGGTCGCGATCGGCTGGGCGCTCCCCGATCCGCCGCGCGTGCTGGTGCAGATCGACCCCCCGGTGAGCGCCGATACCGCGGAGGGGGTGCTCCGCGCGGGCCGGACGCGCCCCACCGAGCGGCTGGTGCTCGGGTCCGTCGAGGTGCCCCTCGCGGTGAACGCCTACACGGGCGGCGCAGCCGACTGGCCGGCGCGGATCGCGCGCGCGCTCACGGGCTCGCTGACCGCCGGGCTCGTCGTGAACGTGGCGCTCGGCGGGCTCCTGCTCGCGCTCGCGCACCGCTTCCTGCGCTTCCACGGCACACACATCGCGGCGGGGCTCGCCGCGTGGCTCCTCGCCACGGACTGGTGCTTCGTGTTCTACCGGAAGGTGCTCGGCGGCACGGAGATCCTCCTGCAGGCGGCGGCGCTGCTCGTGCTCTGGTCGCTCTGGAGCCGCCGCTGGAAGGGCGGCGTGCACGGCACGGTCGCGATCGCCGTGGGGATCGGGCTCGGGCTGCACGCGAAGGCCACCTTCGTCGCCACGCTCGCGGCCTACGGCCTCGCCGTGCTCCTCACGCGCTGGGACCACCCGGCGCTCAAGCCGCCCCGGCGCGTGCATGCAGGGCTGCTCGTCGGGATCCCGCTCCTCTGCGTGGCGCCGCTCCTCGTCGCGAACGTCCACCAGGCGCTCCTGCCGATGCCCGAGATCCCCTCGCACGACACGCTCGGCCTCCAGGTCGGCCGGCTCGTGAACGGCTGGACCCACGCGGCGCCCTCGCGCGAGGGCGTCGCCAACCTCGGCTACTTCTTCGGGGATCCCCTCGCCTTCTTCGCGCACGCCTACGGGGCCGCGCCGGTGTCCCCGCTCTCGATCCCGCGCCTGCTCGGCTTCGCCGTCGTGGTCCTCGGGATCGCGCTCGAGTGGCGCGACCGCGCGAAGACGGCCCCCGCCGCGCTCCTCCGCTTCCTCTCGATCGCCGTCCCGCTGCAGGTGGCCATGTTGTGGCTCGCCAACCGCGACCTGCACCACCTCGCCCAGGCCACCGTCCCGCTCGCGCTCCTGTGCGCGCTCGCGATAGACCGCGTCGCCGCCACGACCGCGCCGCCGCGCTCCTTCGCCCGCGCCGTGGCCGCCGCGGTCCTCGCGTCCCCGCTGCTCCTCGCGGGCGCCACGCAGCTCGCGCGCACCGACGCCGTGGTGGCCACGGGGACGAGCCCCAGCTTCACCGAGGCCGGGCAGGCCGCGCTCGTGGGCCTCCTGCGCGCCGAAGGCGTCGCTTCGCTGGTGGCGGCCGACTACGAGCTCTACGGCATGCTCGAGGCGCGGGCCCCCGAGATCGCGGTGACGCACGCCTGGGGCGCCGTCGCGCGCGGCGCGCGCGGGCCCGACGTGTTGCGCGCCGCGGTCGGCGGCCACTTCCTCGCGGTGCGCGCGAGCGCGCCGATGGTCTACAACTGGAGCCCCGACGCGCGGAAGGTGGCGAAGGCCGCCGCCGAGGCCGGAGTGCGCGCCACCCCCGTCGCCACGCTCGGTGAAGGCGACGACGCGTGGGCGACGCTCTACCGGGTGGAGCCGGAGCTATGATGCCGCCCATGCTCCTCCTCGTCGCCGCCGCGCACGCCTATGCCCCCGTGGACGCCGCCGTCGGCGTGCACGTGTCCGCCGAGGGCTTCGACCGGCTCGGGCAGGCCATCGCCGACGTGATGCCCGCCGCCTTCCCCGTCGCCGGGCTCTCCGGCGAGCTCGCGTGCGACGACGCCGATCCCACGCAGGTCCTCACCTACGCGATGGACGCGCTCACGATCGACCTCGACATCCAGGAGGTCGCGCTCGTCCCCACCGACGGGCAGCTCGACCTCGCGATCTACGGCGCGCTCTCGTCCTCCGCCGCGACGCTCACCGCCGTGGGCGACTGCTCGCCGCTGACCGACCTGGACGAGACCTGCACCGTCGAGCTCCCCACCGTGTCGCTCGAGGTCCACATCCCCATCGCGATCACCTACGCGGGCGGGGTGTTCGACGCGACGGTGGGCGCGGCGACGTTCGATCTCGCGCCCATCACGAACCCGCTGGACGGCTGCCTGCTCGCCAACGCGATCGGCACGCTCCTCGGCGAGGACCCGACCGCCATCACGAACCTGCTCGTCGAGGCGATCGAGCCGTCCCTGGCGGATCTCGGCACCACCATCGAGCCCGCGCTCGAGGACGGCCTCGCCGCGCTGGTGATCGACACGTCGCTCGCCATCGGCGACGGCGAGGTCGCGCTCGCCCTGGCGCCGTCGAGCTTCGCCATCGACGCCGACGGGCTCTTCATCGGGCTGGGCGCCGAGGTGCAGCCCAGCGCGGTGAGCACGTGCGTGGACGCCGGCGTCGCCCCGAGCGGCGACGCGACCTGGCCCACCCTGAACGGCACCGCGCCCGACGGCGCGCTCGCCTACGACGCGGGCGTCGTCGTGAACGGCGTGTTCGTCGACCAGGTCCTGTTCGCCGTCTACCAGTCCGGGGCCTTCTGCATCGACCTCGCGGACCTCGGCGGCGCGGCGCTCGACACCTCGCTCTTCGCGCCCATCTTCGGCGACCCCTGGGCCGCGTTGTTCCCCACCGACGTGCCCATGCGCATGTCCGTGCGGCCCCTCGCGGCGCCCACCGCGAGCTACGCGGAGGACGGTCCCCCGCTCCGCCTGAACCTCGACGGCCTGAACATCGCCGCCTACGCCGAGCTCGACGGCCGCGAGACGCGCATCTTCGGCACCACGCTCGAGGGCAGCATCGGCCTCGACCTCCCGCTCGAGGACGGCGTGCTCACCCCCGCCATCGTCGTGGACGACGCGCTCGGTTTCGTCGAGGACGACCACGAGCTGCTCCCCGAGGGCTTCTCCGACGGCCTCGCGGACTTCGTGCCGACGCTGCTGGGCGGCGTGCTCCCCGAGCTGCCGTCGCTGGCGATCCCGACGTGGCGCGGCATCGGGCTCGGCTGGATCTGGTGGCTCCCGACCGACGGCTGGCTCGGCGGCTGGGCGGTGCTCGACGTGGACGACGTCGAGCCCATCGAGCTCTCCGGCTGCTCCGGCGGCAGCCTCGGCTGCGAGGACGGAGGGCTCTCCACCGGCGACATCGACATCGGCGCCGAGCTCGGCTGCGACGATCCCAGCGCGGGCTGCGGCGGCGACGCTTCCGGCTGCGAGGGCGGCACCTCCTGCTCCCACTCCCGCCTCGGCGTGCGCTTCCTGCCGCTCCTGGTGGGGATCCTGGTGCCGCTCCTGAGGCGCCGGGCGTAGCGCGGGGTCTTCTCGATCTTGGGGCGGGGGGC
>CAYWGD010000084.1:17092-33146 GCA_964457335.1 uncultured Enterobacteriaceae bacterium
GCGGGGGGCCGTTCAGGCCCCCTGCCCCAAGAAGAAGGAAGCCCTACGCCCCCGTCAGCGCGACGCGAGGCGGCCGTCGAGCTGCTCGGCGAGCTCCTTCTTGGCCTGCTCGAAGCCGGGCATGGCGTCGGGCGGGAGCTGGCGGCGCAGGGTGCCGTGGTAGTCGATGGGGTCGACCACGCGGCCGCCCTTCTCGATCTGGTAGTGCAGGTGCGGGCCCGTGGAGCGGCCGGTGTTGCCCGTCTTCGCGATCTCGGTGCCGGCGGACAGGGACTGCCCCTCCTTCACCAGGTTCTCGTTGAGGTGCAGGAACTTGGCGGTGGCGCCGTCGGCGAACTGCACCTCGATGCAGTTGCCGTTGGCGGCGTGGTTCCAGTTGGCGCGCGTGACGCGGCCGGCGCGCGGCGTGACCACGGGCGTGCCGATGGGCGTCTTGAAGTCCATGCCCTCGTGCGTCGGGCGGTCCTTGAGCAGGCTCGTGATCTGCTCGTAGTCGGGCAGCGGCCCGTCGATGAGGCGGCGCGGCACCTCCTCGCCGGTGTCGGACCAGTAGGACGGGAAGCGGTCCCCGGGGGCCTGGTAGCGCCACGCCGAGAAGACCTTCTCGGACGGCGTGCCGGGCTGGCTGCGCAGGCGCGCGGCGAGCACGAGCGGCTCGGCGCCCTCGGGCTGCTCGTAGAGGACCTCGACGGCGTCGCCCTTGTGGAGGTCGCGGCGGAGGTCGACGTCCCAGGCGAAGAGCCGGGCGAAGACGGCGGTGAGCGCGGCCGGGTTGGTGTTCGGCGCGTCCTGGAACGTGGCCGACAGCGAGCTGTTGACGGGCCCGCTGAAAACCTCGGTGCCGGCGGCGCGCGCGACGCCGAGCGGCTCGGGCAGCGGGGCCACGAGATCGGCGGGGACCGGCGGGTTGGAGACGCTGGTCTCCTCGCCGATCGGCACGATCGCGGGGGCGGGCGCGGCGGGGGGCACGTCGTCGGCGGAGCCGTACTTGAGCGCGAGCGCCAGGTTCAGCACGAGGCTCGCGCCGAAGAGGCCGTAGAGAAGCCAGGGCTTGCCGCCGGGGGGGAAGCGGAGGGACTCGGGGATCATGGGGACCTCGGACGCGGCGACGGGTTCGGACAGTTTCTCACTTTCGTATTGCCACGTCAAGGGCGACCGCGACATTTCGATCGCGGTGGTTGGGGGGTGTCAGGAATTGATGATTGACACCTACGGCTTCCGCCGTAGGTGTCAATGATCAATTCCTGACACCCACTCTCCTCGTGTCGCAGGTTGACGCAACGGGCGCCCGGACGGCCCGCGGGGCCGCGGTCACGATAGGGAGGCGTGACCTCGGGGTGTGCGTTGAAGCCCTTCTTCCCCGCCGTGCTGGCCCTCGTCGTGGGGATCGTGCTCGGCGCCTGGCAGCCGCGCGGCGAGCTCCTGGCGATGCGGGCGGAGCTCGACGAGCTCCGCGCCCAGGCGGCCAGACCCTGTCGGGGCGGGGCGGCGGAGAGCATCCGGTCGATCCTCCGCGCGGATGCGCCCGACCTGGAGAGGCCGGACCGGCGCGCGCCGGCGCCGTCGATCGAGATCACGGCCGAGGCCGAGCCGGACGAGGCGGCGCCCGAGGCGGACGTCCCCACGGACGCGCCCGTCGCCGAGGCCCCGCAGACCCCGGAGCAGCTCCGGGATGCCATGCGCACGGCCCTGGACGCCCGACGGGCGCAGGCGCTGGCCGCCCTCGCCGAGCAGGGCGACCTCGACGACGACGCGGTCGAGGCGGTCGAGGCGGCGATGAACCAGATGAACCGCGAGCTCAAGGCCGAGGTCGACGCCTTCGTCGACGCCGCCGTCGAGTCGGGCAGCGTGGATCGGCGCGACCTCATGGACTTCGCCGCGGAGTCGCTGGACATCGTGATCGCCGCGGACGACCGCATGCGGAGCGCGGTGCCCGAGGACGTGTACGCGGCCGTCGACGAGAGCGCCGTGGACCCCTTCTCCTACGTGTCGGGCGACACCCTGGAGGCGCTCGTGCGGCTCGAGGGTGTGGACGCGCCCATGCTCGGGCAGTGACGTGCGACGCTTTCTGTCGGACGTGTGGTGGGTGGCGGTCTACGAGCTCGGCGAGGCCGTGCGGACGCGGCTCTTCCAGCTCGTGCTCGTCGCCTACGCGGGCGGCATCGCGGCGTCCACGTGGGTGCTCGTCGAGCTCCTCCAGAGCCTGGAGGCCTCGGTCGCCGGCACCCTGGGCGTGCCGGCCACGGAGCGCCCGGGCGCCTTGATGGAGCAGCTCCGCGACGACGAGCAGCTCGCGCTGATCGTGGGCGGCATGGCGGGGGACGGCGCGGACGTGACGGCGCTGTTGCAGGAGCCGGTCCTCGCGCTCTGGACGGGCGCGGCGGCGATGGCGCTCCTGCCGCTCGTGCTCACGTTCTCCGCGTCGGGCTCGATCGCGTCGGAGGTCCGGAGCCGGAGCGTGCGCTACCTGTCGTGCCGCACGGGGCGCCTCCAGATCGGGCTCGGGAAGCTCGCCGGGCAGCTCCTCGTGGCGATCGTGGCCGCCACCCTCGGCGCGTTCGTGGCCTGGGCGCTGGGGATGATCCTGATGGTCGGGAACCCGCCGGTGGGCCTCGCGGTCGCGCTGGCCGAGCGGACCGCCCGGGCCGTCCTGTGGGCGCTGCCCTTCGCGGGGCTCGGCCTCGCGGCGTCGCAGTGGGTCGCGAACCCGAACGGCGCGCGGGTCATCGCCGGCGGGCTCCTCATCGCGATGCCGGTGGCCGGCGGGTTGCTCGAGGACCACGTGGGCGTGGACCTCCTCGGGCGGCTGGCCGACCTCGGCGGGCTCTTCCTCGCGACCTCCGCCTGGGCGGACTTCTGGTCCACCGACCCCGCGGTGTTCGGCGGCGCCGTGCTCCGCGGGGTGGTGCTCGCGGTCGTGTACTACGCCGCGGGGCACGCGGTCTTCACGCGGAGGGACCTGTGACGGACGCCATCCGCTGCGCGGGCCTCGTGAAGCGCTACAAGAAGAACCGCGCGCTCGACGGCCTCGTTCTGACCGTGCCCGCCGGGGCGATCTGCGGGCTCGTGGGGCCGAACGGCGCGGGGAAGACCACGACGATGTCGATCCTCGCGGGCTTCCTCGTCCCGGACGAAGGCACCGTCGACCTCCTCGGCCGCGGGCCCTTCTCCCCGGAGACGCACCGCGGCCGGGTCGGCATCCTCCCGCAGGACGCCGAGCTCCCGCCCGCGTCGACGCCGCGCCAGCTGCTCACGGTGTGGGCGCGCCTGCAGGGGCTCGACGGCCCGGGCGCCCGCCGCGCGGTCGACCAGGTGCTCGAGGACGTGCTCCTGAGCGACCGGGCGGACGCGCGCGTCGGCACGCTCTCCCACGGCATGCGGCGGCGCGTCACCGTCGCGTCGGCGCTCCTCGGGGACCCCGAGCTGGTGCTGCTCGACGAGCCCACGTCGGGGCTCGACCCCGCCCAGGCGCGCCACCTGCGCGAGCGCATCGCCGCCGAGCGCGGCCGGCGCACGGTGCTCGTGAGCTCGCACAACCTCGCTGAGCTCGAGCAGATCTGCGACTGGGTGGTGTTCATCGACAAGGGGCGGTGCGTGCGCGCCGGGGCCATCGCGGCGCTGACGGGCCGCGACCGCGAGGTCTACGTGCGGCTGGCCCCGCCGCTGCCGCCCGGGCGCGCGGAGCTCGTCACGCTGCGGGTCGCTGAGGGAGTGGCCGTGGAGGACGCGACGTCCGACCTGCTGCGGGAGCTGCTCGCCGAAGGGGCGCGCATCGTGGAGGTGCGGCGGGGCGAGTCGCTCGAGCGGAGATACTTCGCGGGTGCGGAGGTGGCGTGAGGGTGGGGATCGTGGTCGGGATGGCGCTCTTCGGCGGCGTCGCGCTGGCCGGGCCGGCGGACCTCGCGCCGGGGGCCCCGGAGCTCATCGCCGCGCAGCAGCGGCTGGAGGCGCTCCTGGCCACTTCCCAGGCAGCGGCGCGCGCCACCGCGCGGCTCCAGGCGGCGTGGACGAGCCGCCCGGCCCCGAGGTCCCCGTGCGCGGACGCCGAGCGGCTCGCCATCGGCTGGCGGATCGAGCGCTTCGGCGCGGCGTGGCGCGAGGCGAGCCAGGCCGCGCGGGCGCAGGCCGAACGCGTGCGCAAGGTGAGCGGCGCCGCGACGGTCGCGCCGCTCGTGGACGCGAAGTGGAGCGCTCGGCTGGAGGCGCTGCGCGCCCGCACCGATCGCGACGCCCGCGCGTTCCTGGAGGCGAGCGCGTGGGAGGTCGCGTGGGTGCGCCCCGCCCTGGCCGCCTGCCCGATCGTGGAGCCGGCGCCCGCGCCGGGCATCCCGATGCTGGAGGTGCCCGTGCGCGGCGAGCCGCCCCCCGCCGTGGCCGTGCTGGCGCTCGGGGACGGGTGGGTGTGCCCGGGGGCGGTGCGCGCGGACGACGCCGTGGTGCTCGTGCCGGGCGAGGCCTGCTGGTCGGCCAGCCCCACGTGCGGGTGCGAGCCGGGCAAGGTGGATCCGGGCGCCGTGTTGGGGCCCGCGCCGGAGGTCGCGGTGCCCGAGGAGGGGCCCAAGCTCGCGCCGGAGGCCGCGCCGGGGGCCGTCCCCCCGAGGTCGGCCGGGGCGGAGTGACGGAGCGCGGGACGAGCGCCGTCCCGACGATCAGTCCTCGGCCGGGCGGAAGGTGCCGCTCCCGACGCCCTCCACCATGCCGCTCGGCTCGACCGTCGCGGTGTCCGCGCCCGTCTCCTCCTTCGCGCTCGCGGCCGCTTCGCTGGAGGCCTGCCACATCACGGACACCTCCCACTGCCCCGGCACGGCGGTCCCGCTGATTGACAACGTGTTCCGCGCCCAGTCGGCGGGATCCCAGGCGGCGGGCCGCGTGGCGCCGACCAGGTCGTCGAGCGGCACCTCGGCGGAGAGCGTGGCCGCGTCGGCCGCGGTGGCGTCGATCCGCGCGGCGAACGCCTCGTCGAACGCGCCCGAGGCGTCGGACAGCGCGGCATCGGTGCTCCACGCGTAGTACGGCAGGCACTCCTCGACGGGCGCGCCCTCGCCGAGCCCGCCGCCGTCGTGGAGCGTGCGCGTGACGATCTCCCAGGAGCCGCCGGTCTCCACCGTGAAGCCGGCGAGCTGCTCGTCGCCGGACACGAACCGGAACGTGCCGACCCAGCCGCCGGCCACCGTCGCGAGGACGGCGTCGGGCGAAAACGACATGCCCTCCGCCGCCACGGTGGTGTCGAGGATCGGCGTGCGGGCGTCCTCCACGCAGCCGTAGGCGTCGCCGGTCGGGAGGCCGGTGTCGGCCGTGTCCGACGGCTTCTCGGCGCCGTCCGGGAGCACGCAGCCGAAGAACACGAGCAACATGGACGCCTCCGAGGCCATTGTTCCTCCGCGGCCCCACGTCGACAAGGCGACGCGGCGGATCAGAGGGACGGGCCCATCCTCCGCATCGACGGCGGCGCCGCCGCCGGCGGGGCCTCCCGCACCACGTGGCGGAACGTGTCCGCGACGCGCGTGACGGTGACCGGCCCGCCCTCCAGCGCGGGGTCGAGCTCCCAGGCGTGCTGCCACGCGGCGGCCGCCTCCTCGCCGCGCCCGAGCCGCTCCAGCGCGCGGGCCCGGGCGGCGTGGGCGTCGGCGCGCCACGGCCGCGCGGCGAGCGCCGTGTCGAGCACCGGGAGCGCCGCGGCCGCGTGCCCCCGCCACACCATGCCCTCCGCCGCGGCGAGGGCCGCGTCGGCGTCGTCGGGGAGGCCGGCCACCGGCGCGCCGGGGTCGGCCTCGCGGTCCGCCCGCGCCGCGAGCCGCTCGGAGATGCCGGGCGGCGCGCGGTTCGCCGCGTCGCGCACCCGGCCCACCGCGACCAGCAGCGCGACCTCGAGCGCGTCGGTCTGCGGGCCGGGGATCCGGGCGCGGAGCGCCGGCACGAGCCCCAGCGCCTCCTCGAAGCGCCCGTTCTGCACCCGGAGGTCGAGCCGCCGGCGCACGGGCGCGACCGCGTCGGGATCGGTCTCCTGCCAGTGCGCGAGCAGCGGATCGAGGCCGGCCGTGCCCTCGACCGCCTCCGCCACGGCCACGCGGAGCTCGGCCACGCGCGGCTCCCAGCGGAACTCCGCGGGGGAGGCGTCGAGCACGGCCCGGGCGTCGGCGGCACGATCGGCGGCGAGCAGCGCGCGGGCGGTCGGCTCCAGGAAGCGCGGGTCGTCGGCGCCGTGCTCCCGCGCGTGCTCCCACGCGGCCACCGCCTGGTCGGGCTTGCCCGCCGCGAGCAGCACGGTGCCGAGGTCCGCGTCGAACACCGGCGAGGTCGGGCGGGCGAGCGCGGCGCGCGCCAGCGTCTCGGCAGCCTTCCCGCCGTCGGCCGTGGAGCCGACCTCCCAGCGCGCGAGCGTCCAGAGCGCGAGCGGCTGCTCGGGGTCGAGGTGCACGGCGCGGAGCACCGGGTTGGAGCGGAGGTCCGTGGGGTCCGCCGGGGGCGGGAGGATCCCGTAGAACGTGGCGGCCGCGCGCCCGGTCAGGAGCTCCGCGTAGGTGTCGGTGGAGCCGGGCCGCCGCCACTCGTCCACCACCTCGGGCGGAGCGGTGACGCCGAGCGTGCCCGCGGCCCCCTCCAGGAGCGCCCCGAAGGCCTCCCAGGGCGCCTCGCGCGTGCCCGTGGCCGTGGTGGAGGCGCAGCCCTGCGCGGCCACGCAGAGCTCGAGCTCCATCTCCAGGCGGGTCGCCCCCGGGCCGCCGCCGCCGATCGGCCGGGCCACGAACCGCGCGTCGACCAGGCGACGGCTCACCGGCAGCGCGGTCAGCACGCTCGGCGGCGCGGCGTGCCCCGGGACCACGACGGAGACGCCCGGCAGGTCGGACAGGCCGAGCTCGACCGCCATGGTCGCCAGGCCCCGGAACTCGTCGTCCCAGCGGAAGGCCTCCGTCACCTCGAGCAGCGGGAGCCGGACCTCGGTGAGGACCGGCGGAAGCGGCGCGGAAGAATCGGGGACGGGCTCGGGGGTTAGAGTGTCTTCCCCGCATCCGGCGATGACCAGCAGCACCCCACCGAGCCCCTTGCGGCTGAAGCTCCGCGCGATCGTCCGGTGGAGCGTGCGTCTCGGCGCGGTCGCGCTCGTGGTCGGCGGGATCGGGGCCGGCGTCGGCTGGTCCTGGTTCAACCGGGAGATCCTCTCCACGCTCCCGCCGGAGCTCGGTCGGGACGCGGAATTCCGTATCCCGTGCAGCGTGCAGGTGTTCGCGGCGGACGGCGCCCGCGTCGACGAGTTCTACCTGGAACGTCGCGTCTGGGTGCCGATCGCGGAGCTGCCGGCGCACGTGTGGCAGGCCTTCGTCGCCAGCGAGGACCGGCGCTTCTTCGAGCACCAGGGCGTCGATCCGCTCGGCATCATCCGCGCGCTCGTCGTAAACCTCCGCGGCGGCGAGACGAAGCAGGGCGGCTCCACGATCACGCAGCAGCTCGTGAAGAACCTCCTGGTCGGTAAGGAGCGGAGCTACCGGCGCAAGCTGCGCGAGGCCGTGCTCGCCTACCGGCTCGAGGCCGAGCTCGACAAGATGCGGCTCCTCGAGCTGTACGTGAACTACATCGCGCTCGGGAGCGGCAACTACGGCGTCGAGGCCGCCTCGCAGGACTACTTCGGCATCTCCGCCCGCGAGCTCGACGCCGGGCAGGCCGCCATGCTCGCCGGGCTCGTGCCCGCGCCCTCGCGGTACTCGCCCCGGCACGACCCGGAGCTCGCCGCCAATCGGCGGGAGACGGTGCTGCGGCTGATGGTCGACCAGGGCTACGTCTCCGCCGTCGACGCGAGCGCCTACCTCACCGACCCGGTGCTCGTGCCGCGCCGCTCGTCCGACCGGGGGCCGAACACGGCGTACCTGACCGAGACGCGCCGCGAGGTCCGCCGGGTGTTCGGCGAGGACCTGCCCTTCCTGGAGGGCCTCCAGGTGCACACGCCGCTCCAGCCCGCCATCCAGCGGGAGGTCGAGGCCGCCGTGCGCGAGGGCCTGCAGAAGCTGGAGGAGCGGCAGGGCGCGCGCGGCCCCACCCGGAACATCCCCGCCGACGCGCGGGACGGCTTCCTCCAGCGCGGCGACGGCCTGCGCCTCGACCACGACGCCGGCGGCTTCCGCGACCCCGCGCCCGGCGACTGCTTCCCCTCGCTCGCGATGGGCGGCGCCGAGGTGGCCGCGGGCCCGTTCCGCTTCGTCCTGGCGGCGTCCGACCTCTCCGCGCGCGTGCGTACCGGCCCCGGGAAGCCCCCTCGGCCGCTCGCCGAGGTGCTCCAGCCGGGCGACGTGCTCGACGTGTGCGTCCCCACCGACGAGGGCGCCGCCGACGGGGCGTCCGCCCGCACCGTGCACCGGCGCGTGCGCCCCTGGGCCGAGTCCGCCGCCGTCGTCCTCGAGAACCAGACCGGCAACGTCGTCGCCCTGGCGGGCGGCTACGACCCGGGCCTCGAGGGCTTCATCCGCGCCACGCAGGCGAGGCGGCAGGCGGGCAGCGCGTTCAAGCCCTTCGTGTACGCCGCGGCCCTCGCGAGCGGCTACCGGCAGACCGACATCGTCGTCGACGCGCCGTTCTCGCTGCCCGGCACGAACGGGCTCCCCTGGGCCCCGAAGAACTACGACGGCAAGTACCACGGCCCCATCCCGCTCCGGACGGCCATCGCGCTCTCGCTCAACACCGTGGCGGTGCGCCTCGGCCACCAGGTCGGGATCGAGCGCGTGACCTCGCTCGCGCGCGGGCTGGGCGTTCGGACGCCGCTGCGCAAGGACCTCACCGTCTCCCTCGGGAGCTCCGAGGTCACGCCGATGGACCTCGCGCTCGGCTACTCCTCCCTCGCGCGGATGGGCGTGCGCATCGACCCGGTCTACCTCACCCGCGTGCTCGATCGGGCCGGGCGCCAGATCTCGGCCGCCGGCCAGCGCGTGGCCGTGCCCGGGGCCGGCGAGCGGCAGCTCCCGGGGGGTCCCGGCGTCCGTGTGCTCGACGCCGCGACCGCGTACGTCATGGTCGACATGATGCGGAACGTGTTCCAGGCCGGCACCGCGAAGAAGGGCCGCGTCGAGGGCATGGACTTCGCCGGGAAGACCGGCACCACGTCGAACTTCGTGGACGCCTGGTTCGTCGGCTACTCCCCCCGCTACACCGTGGCCGTCTGGATCGGCACGGACGGCACCGCGTCCATCGGCGACAAGGAGACCGGCGGCAAGGCCGCGCTCCCCGTGTGGAGCCGCATCATGGCCGCGCTCCCGAACGTGCCCGGCGAGCGCTTCGCCGTCCCCGACGACGTGGTGCTCCTCCCCTCGGACAAGAGCTGGCTCGGGTTCGTGCGCGGCTCCGCGCCGGCCGCGCTCCTCGCCACGCCGGGCCTCGAGGTCGACAAGCCCCTCCCGCCCTTCGGCCTGTCCTACCCGGAGTCCCGCGCCCCCGAAGCGCCGCCGATCCCGGTCGTGCCCACCCGGGCGCCCATCGCCGAGGGCCCCGGCGCGGCCGGCGACGTCGAGGCCGGGGCCGGCGATCCCGCGGTCGCGCCCCCCGTGATGGACCTCCCCCCCCTCGTCGAGTAGGCGCTTCACCCGCCACCGTTTCAGCGAAACCGTTTCATCGTTGAAACAATCCCGGCGGTCGGATCAGCCAGAATGGGCACGGGAAGCGGCCGATCCCGGTTGGCATGCCTATTGCTTTTCGAAGCGTCGTCCTGGGGGGCCCGGATGACCTGCCGCACGTGGCCGGGCGCGCGCCTCCCGCATCGCCTGGAGGCATCTTGTCCACGCACCACTCCGTCCTCGTCATCGGCGGCGGGACCGCCGGCCTCTCCGTCGCGGCCCGCCTCCGCAACGCCGGCGTGGCCGACGTCGCGATCGTCGAGCCCTCCGAACAGCACTACTACCAGCCGCTCTGGACGCTGGTGGGCGGCGGCGTCTTCAGCCGCGAGGTCACCGAGCGCCCGGAAGCCGACTACATCCCGGCCGGGGCGACGTGGATCCGCGACGCGGCGACCGAGTTCCTCCCCGAGAAGAACACGGTGAAGCTCGCGTCCGGCGCCGAGGTCACCTACGACCAGCTCGTGGTCGCGCCCGGCATCCAGCTCGACTGGAACAAGATCGAGGGGCTCCCGGGCAACGTCGGGAAGGGCGGCATCTGCTCGAACTACAGCTACGAGACGGTGAACAGCACCTGGGAGACGCTGCAGCGCTTCGAGGGAGGCAACGCGATCTTCACGATGCCGCCGGTGCCCATCAAGTGCGCGGGCGCCCCGCAGAAGATCCTGTACCTCGCGGACGAGGCGCTCCGGAAGCGCGGCGTGCGCGACAACGCCCGGCTCCTCTACATGGCCGCGGGCGCGGGCATCTTCGGGGTGGAGCGCTACGCCGCCACGCTGCGCGGCATCATCGCCCGCAAGGACATCGACGCCCGCTTCCGCCAGAACCTCGTGGCGGTGCGCCCCGCCGCGAAGGAGGCCGTCTTCCGCCACCTCGACACCGGCGAGGAGACCGTCCTCTCCTACGAGCTCCTCCACGTCGTGCCGCCGCAGAGCGCGCCGGACTTCATCAAGCGGAGCCCGCTCGCGGACCAGGCCGGCTGGGTCGAGGTCGACAAGCACACGCTCCAGCACACCCGCTACCCCAACGTCTTCTCCCTCGGGGACGCGAGCTCGCTGCCCACCTCGCGCACGGGCGCCGCGATCCGCAAGGAGGCGCCCGTGCTGGTCGCCAACCTGCTGGCCTTCCGCGAGGGGAAGCCGCTCGCGGCGAAGTACGAGGGCTACTCCTCCTGCCCGCTGGTCACCGGCTACGGAAAGCTCGTGCTCGCCGAGTTCGACTACGACGGGAAGCCCGCTGAGACCTTCCCCGTCGACCAGTCGAAGGAGCGCTACAGCATGTACGTGCTCAAGGCCCACGGGCTCCCGCGGATGTACTGGCACGGGATGCTGCGCGGGCGGATGTAGGGCTACTCCGGCCCGCCCTGCTCCACCCAGGCCTTCACGAGCGCGATGTCCTCGTCGGGGATCGGCGGCAGGCCGAGGGGCATGCCGGGGAGCGCGGGGCGGGCGATCGTCGCCGGGGTCTCGCCCGGCCGGACGTAGTCGCGCGCGGCCTCCTCGCGCCGCCGGAGGAGCGCCGCCACGATCGCCGGACCGTGCGCTCGCAGGCTCGCGACGGTCTGGAGCTCGATCCCGGTGGCCGCCCACCCGAAACCGCCGGCGTTGCCGGGCCCGGCGCGCCCCTCGTTCTGGGCCGGGTCCATGTGGCAGTGCACGCAGATCTTCCCGATGACCTTCTCCTCGATCTCGGCGTAGGTGACCGCGCGCGTGACGGTCGGGAGCGGGCCGGGCTTCGCCGGCGCGGCGCCGCCGGGGTCGGCGAGCACGAGGTAGTCGCGCACGCGCACGGCCTCGTCGCGCGTGAGGCCGAAGGCGGGCATGGTCGCCTCGGGGCTCACCGAGGCGGGGTCGAGGATCCAGGCGACGAGGGCGTCGTCGGTCATGCGCTCCCGGGCGTGGCGCAGGTCCGGCGCCGTCGCGACGCCGGGGCCGCTCGTGCGGGCGCCGAAGGTGTGGCAGGCCGCGCAGCCCCGGGTGGTGAACAGCGCCTCGCCGGCCGCGACGTTCGCGGGGTCGGGCCGCGGGGTGGGCGGGACCGCCACGGCCCGGGACGCGGCCCACGCCGCGATGGCGTCGATGCGTGCGGCGTCGAGGCCCACGCGCACCATCGTCTCGTCCATCGCAGGCCGGAGGTCGTGGGGGTCGCGCAGGTAGCGGGACCACCACGCCGGATCGAGGCGGGCCGCGGCGGCGCCGAGGCTCGGCACGTGCGCGTACGTGCGGACGTTCCGCTCGTAGCGCTCCCACTTCGGGAACACCTGCATCGCGGCGGCGCGGGCCTTCGGGTTGGCGGCCACCGTCTCGACCCAGGCGTGGCAGCCGACGCAGGAGCCCGTGCGCGGCGGCTCGGGCAGGCCGGGGACGACGTGGCAGGCGGTGCAGTCCGCCGAGCGGAGCACGCCCAGGCCGGGGTGCTCCGCGGCGGGATCGTCGGCCCGCGCGCTCCGGACCGCGGCCGCGAGGCAGGCGAGCACGGTCAGGATCGAGAGGAGCCGGGCGATCATCGGCGGGAGGCTACCACCTGGCCGGTCAGGACCGCGGCGCCGCGGCCGCGACTTCGGGGATGACCGCCGGGGGCGCGGGCGGGGCCGGCGCGGGGGTCTCGGCGGGGGCGACGGGCGCGGCCGGGGCCGGCGCGGTCTCGGCGACGGGCGCGGGCACGGCGGCCTGGTCGATGTCCGCCATCAGCTTCGCGAGGTCGCGGTCCTCGCGGTGGGGCATCGCGCAGGCGAAGGCGGAGGCGGGGGCGAGGAGGGCGGCGAGGACGAGGAAGCGCATGGTCTCTCCTGGGGCGCCCCTGCAACGGTCGCGCGAGTCGCGGCCTTACAGCGGAGCCTGAGAAGCACGGACAACAGCCCGCCTGTCGGGTTCCCTACCGAGCGCGGCCTCCGACAGGCGCGCCCCCGCCGACCGTGCGTATCTGGAAGAAGCAAGCTCGAACCCCGAGAGGAGCGCGGCGATGTCCCTGTGGCTGGTGCTGGCGGCGTGCTGGATCGACTGGAACGACCTAGACGGCCCGGGCGGCCCCTCGACGTGCAGCAACGGCGCCGCACCGGTGCTCTGGTTCTTCGACGCCGACGAGGACGGCTACGGGGACGACGCCCAGGCGTTCACCGCCTGCGACCCGCCGCTGAACTACACGAGCGCGGGCGGGGACTGCGACGAGACCGACCCCAACGTGAACCCGTCCGTGGACGAGGCCTGCAACGGCCTCGACGACGACTGCGACTACCAGGTGGACGAGGGCGGCGACACCTGGTGCAACGACGTCGACCTCGACGGGCACGGCGACGCCGGCGACGTCATCCACTCCTGCGACCGGCCCACCGGCTACGTCCCCTCTTGCGACGACTGCGACGACGGGGATCTGACGGCCTTTCCCGGCGCGCCGGAGCTCGGGGGCGACGGGGTCGACAACGACTGCGACGAGCTGGTGGACGAGTAGTCGCTCCCCGCCACGCCCGGCGCTACGCTTCCGCACCTTTGGAGCGGCAGATGGAGACCGAGGAGCTCTACGAGCTGGTGATCGACGCGGTGCGGCAGGCCATCGCGGACGAGGCGGGCGGCGGGCACGTCGCCCTCGCGAAGCGGATGGTCGAGGGACAGGTGATCTTCCAGGACGCCGAGGGGCGGGTGGTCAAGCAGATCCCCGTCGACGCGCTGTTCAAGAAGGTGACCTCGATCCGCGAGAAGCTGCGCGTGCTCGAGCAGAAGCTGAACAACCACGAGGGGCTCGACAACGCCGACAAGGCGGAGCTCCAGGCGCTGGTGACGCGCTGCTACGGCTCGCTCACCACGTTCAACTTCCTGTTCCGCGACGAGCGCGACCAGTTCAAGGGCACGGGCGGCTGATCGGGGCCGACCCCGCCTGAAGCGGACGGTCGAAGCCCTTGCGCCACTACGGACGCCCGGCTATTGATTGAACGTTCAATCAAGCACCGGAGGCCCGATGTCCCCCCGCGCCAGGGAGCCCCGCCCGCCCGGCGAGCAGCGCGACCACCTGCTCGACGTGGCGCTCCGCTGCTTCGCCACCTGGGGCTACGCGGGCACGTCGGTGCGGCGCATCGCGGACGAGGCGCACGTCGCGCCGGGGCTGCTCTACCACTACTTCCCGAGCAAGGAGGCGCTGCTGGAGGCGCTGTTCCAGCGGAGCGCGGGCATGGTGTTCGAGTCCTTCGCGCGCGTGGCCGACGAGCCCGACCCCCGCGCGCGGCTCGCCTCGCTGCTGCGCGTGAGCGCCGAGATCGTGCGCGACAACCTAGACTTCTGGCGCGTGTCCTACGGAGTGCGCTTCCAGCACGAGGTCCTCGCGGGACTCGCGGAGGACATCGCGGCGCAGAACGGCGCGCTGCACGGCGCGTTCCTCGCCCTGCTCACCGAGATCGGCCGCCCCTCCCCCGGCGTGGAGGCCGAGCTCCTGTTCGCCGCGGTCGACGGCGTGTTCCAGCACTTCGTGCTCGATCCCGAGCGGTACCCGCTCGACGAGGTGATCGAGGCCTTGATCGCCCACTTCGGTGCAAGCACCCCCCAGGAGGCCCCATGAAGCGTTTGCATCTGGTCGAGCTCGAGGATCTTCCCTGGTTCCCGGGCATCCTCCGCGACGGAGGCACCTCGTACCTGGAGTTCGCCGTGCGCGTGAGCGGCCACGCGAAGCTGCTCGCGCCCAAGCTGCAGGAGGCGCTCGCGGCCACCGGCTCGACCGAGATCGTGGACCTCTGCTCGGGCGGCGGCGGCCCCGTGCGCATCCTCGCGGAGGAGCTCGCGGCGCGCGGCAAGCCGGTCACGGTGAAGCTCACCGACGCCTACCCGAACGCGCCGGCGCTCCAGCACGCCGCGGAGGGCTCGAACGGGCGGATCACCTGGGAGCCCACCCCGGTCGACGCGACCGCGGTGCCCGCCTCCCTGACGGGCTTCCGCACGATCTTCAACGCCTTCCACCACTTCCGGCCCGACACCGCGCGACGCATCCTCGCGGACGCCGCCCGGGCCAGGCGCCCCATCGGCGTGTTCGAGGTGGTGAGCCGGGAGCCGCTCCCGCTGATCGGGATGCTCACGGCGCCGCTGATGGTGATGCTCACGATGCCGCTCTGGCGCCCCTTCCGGTGGCAGTGGATCCTCTGGACCTGGCTCGTGCCCGTGATGCCGCTCTTCGTCGTGTGGGACGGCGTGGTCTCCTGGCTCCGCATCTACGGCGAGGACGAGCTCCGCGAGCTCGTGGCCGGGATCGACGCGCCGGGCTGGACCTGGGACATCGGTCGCATCCGCCTCGGGAACGCGCCCGCCCACGCCACCTACCTGATCGGGCGCCCGGTCGACGCCGCGCCGGCGTCCTGAGCGGCGTCCTCTCGGCGCGACGGGCGCCGGGATAACGGGCGGCGGGAGGCCGGGTGGAGCGCGCGACCGTCGACATCCGCGGGGCGCGCGTGCTGGTCACCGGCGCCGCGGGCTTCATCGGGAGCCACGTCGCCGCGCGGCTCCTCGACGAGGGCGCCGACGTGCTCGGGCTCGACGACCTCGACCCCTACTACGACCCGGCGCTGAAGCGCGCCCGCCTCGCGCGGCTCCAGCGCCCCGGCTTCCGCTTCGTCCACGGCGACCTGGGTGATCCGCTCGCCGCGGCCTTCGACGACTTCCGGCCCGACGCCGTCGTGCACCTCGCCGCGCAGGTCGGCGTGCGGCACTCGCTCGTGGATCCCGGGGCCTACGTCCGGAGCAACCTCGTCGGCTTCGCGAACCTCGCCGAGGCCTGCCGGCGCCATCCCGTGGCGCACCTCGTGTTCGCCTCGTCGAGCTCGGTGTACGGCGCCAACACGAAGCAGCCCTTCGCCGAGGCCGACGCCGTCGACCACCCCGTGAGCCTCTACGCCGCGACCAAGCGCGCGAACGAGCTTCACGCGCACGCCTACGCGGAGCGCTTCGGCATCCCGAGCACGGGCCTGCGCTTCTTCACGGTCTACGGGCCCTGGAGCCGCCCGGACATGGCGGTCTGGAGCTTCACGGAGGCGCTCCTCGCGGGGCGCCCGATCCCGCTCTTCAACCACGGCGACATGCGCCGGGACTTCACCTACGTCGACGACGTGGTGGAGTCGGTCGTGCGCCTGCTCGCGCGGCCGCCCCGCCCCGGCGGCGGCTACGGCGCCCCGTGCCGCTCGGACGCGCCCTTCCGCGTGCTCAACGTCGGCCGCGGCGAGCCCGTGGGGCTCCTCGACATCGTGCGCGGGCTCGAGGCCGCGTTCGGCGTGCCCGCGCGCGTGGAGCTGCGGCCGCTGCAGCCGGGGGACGTGCCCGAGACCGCCGCCTCGGTCGACGCGCTCGCGGAGATCACCGGCTTCCGGCCCGCCACGCCGCTGTCCGAGGGGCTCTCGGCGTTCGCGGCGTGGTGGCGGAGTCGCTGAGCGGCTCCTAGAGCCGGTACATCATGTACTGGAGCGTCGCGACGATGTCGTCGCTGGCGTTCCG
>CAYWGD010000085.1:0-16172 GCA_964457335.1 uncultured Enterobacteriaceae bacterium
GCGCCGCGGGGGGTGGGCGGCGCGGGGGGTGGGCGGCGCGGGGGGTGGGCGGCGCGGGGGGTGGGCGCCGCGGGGGGGCGGTGAGGTCGGCGGGGCTGCGTCGGCGAGGCGGCCGTCCAAGGTCGGGGGATATGCGAACATCCGCCGACTTCGGACGGAAATGCCGTCCAAGGTCGGGGGATGAGCAAACATCCGCCGACTTCGGACGGAAATACCGTCCAAGGTCGGGGGATATGCGAACACCCGCCGACTTCGGACGGAAATACCGTCCAAGGTCGGGGGATGATCGGACACCCTCGGACTTCGGACGGAACCTCGCCCACGCAGAAGGCCCGGGGCCGCGCCGAGCCGGCGGAGCCGGCCGCCCTCCGGGCTCCTCGCGCGGCGTGGCGTGGGGATCCGATCCGTCCGCCCCACGCGTGAGGCGCCTGGAAGGCGGCCGCGCCAGCGGCCGGTCCCGGGCCGCGTCCGCGCGGTCCGGGACCGAGGCCCTCCGGGCCGAGCCTGGAAGGGGCCGACCCCGGGGCGTCCGCGCCCCGGGGGCACGCCCGTCAGTACACGTCCTCGACCACGAGCTGCACGGCGTCGAGCCCGGGGATCCGCACGAGCACGGTCTCGTAGGCGCCGCCGTACTCCTCCTCGACGTAGGTGACGGTGGCGGGCGTGACCACCTCGGGCCAGAACCCGCCGCCGGGCGGCCGGACGTCGAGATCCAGGATGAGGTCCCGCGGGTTGATGCCCTGGGGCGCGGCCTTGGTGAGGGTGGCGGACCAGCCCGGCGTGGGGAGCTGCACGACGCCCTGCACGCGCAGGGTCGCGGGGCCGGGCGGCATGCGGTCGGCCCAGGCGTACCAGTCCGAGGTGGACACGGGGCCGGTGCCCGCGACCTGCTGGTCGATGGCCACGGTGGTCGACCCGACCACGGCGCCGTCGAGCACGGCGAAGGCCGTCACGCTCGTCTTGCCGGCGAGGTCGACGTTCCGAAGCGTGTGCCGCACCGGCGTGAGCACCTGCAGCGCGATGCCGCCGCGGTGGCGGAGGTCGAGCAGGATGGGCGCGACCTCGGGGAGGATGCGGACGTTGGCGGGCACGCCCTGCCGCGCCCGGCCGGCGCTGTAGCTGGAATTGGGCGTGACCGTGACGGCGTGGAGCGTGAACTCGCCGTCGGGCTCGCGGGCGAGCGTGAGGTTGGGCTGGAACACGGCCTTCATCTGGAACTCCGGGTTTGGACGGAAGAAGCCTGGAATCGTTAGCCGAGCCTCGGCCGGGCGACAAGCATCCGCGCCTGCGACCGCGTTGCTTCCGCGCGCGCATCCCTCGCTCCGTCGATTCGGTGTCGCCCGCCGTGTCGCCGGGTCCGCCGCGACCGGACACACGGCGCGCACGATGGCCCGATCCGTTTGGGTGATGCTGGCGAATCCATGCCAGTCAGGCCGTGGTCACGCCAACTTACACGCCACTCTGACATGATCTGCAAGGACGCGAAACAACACGGGCGCCCAACCCCATGCTACACGGGCCCCTGCCACCCGGACGGCTGCGCCCGAGCGGATGCGCGCGCATGCGCGCGGATGCGCGCGCATCCCGTTCTCGGGGAGCATCCGCCCGTCTACGCGGGCGGCGGCGCGAGCCGCGTATCGGCACGCCGCTTGCTTGCACCTCGTCGAACCTCCCCCCGGACCGCTCCATGCCCTACCGCCTCTGGCCCGCCCAACTGACCGCCGCCGCCGTCATCGGCACGCTCGCGTTGACCTCGCGCCTCCCGGAGGCGAGCGACGCCGAGCTCGATCGGCTCGCCGGGCGCTTCGCGTTCACGCGCCTCGCGCTGGTCGGCACCGGCACGGCCCCGACGATCGACGTGCACCCGACCAACCCCGTCGCGAGCCACATCGCGCGCTGGCTCTCCTCGATCGGCACGTCGATCTCCATCGGGGACATCGACGACGACGGCGTGGCGAACGACATGTGCTACGTCGAGCCCCGCACGGGCGAGGTCGTCGCGGCGCCGGCGGCGGGCACCGGCGACCGCTTCGCGCCCTTCGTCGTGCAGTCCGATCCCCGGTGGGACGTGCACCAGATGGTCGCCACCGGCTGCAAGATCGGCGACTTCAACGAGGACGGCCGCGCCGACCTCCTCGTGGCGTTCGTCGGCCGCACGCCGCTCCTCTTCCTGCGCCGCGGCGAGGAGCCCCCCGTAGCCGCCGCCGCCGACCCCGACGCTCCGGCCGCCGCCGACGCCCCCGACGCGCAGGTCGCGCCCGCGGTCGCCGACGCCGCGGCGATCCCCGACGCCGCGGCGATCCCCGACGCCGCGGCGGTCCCCGACGCCACGGCCGCCCCCGCGGTCGCCGACACGACGCCCCCGCCCACGAACCTCGCCGCGTTCGTCGTCCAGCCGCTGATGCCGGAGGACCAGCCCTGGTGGACCTCGACCATCCTCCAGGTCGACGTCGACGGGGACGGCCACCTCGACCTCGTCGTGGCCAACTACTTCCCGGACGGCCAGGTCATCTTCGGCGAGGGCGCGAGCGGCCCCGTCACGATGCACGACTCCTTCTCGCGCGCGCGAAACGGCGGCGTGAACCGCGTCCTGCTCTGGCAGGCCGGCACGGGCGGCTCCTCCCCGAGCGCGACCTACCGTGAGATCCCGAACCCGTTCCCCGACGACGACGCCACCGCCTGGACGCTCGCGCTCGGCGCCGCCGACCTCGACCAGGACGGCCTCTCCGAGCTCTACTTCGCCAACGACTTCGGTCCGGACTGCCTCTACGCGAACCGCTCCATGCCGGGGAACGTGAAGCTCGTGCGCCTGCACGGCCGCACCGGCTTCACCATCCCGGCCTCGCTCGTGCTCGGGAACGACTCGTTCAAGGGCATGGGCGTCGACTTCGGCGACATCAACGGCGACAACCGCTTCGACCTCTTCGTCAGCAACATCACGACGCACGGCGGGCTCGAGGAGAGCCACTTCCTGTTCCTGAGCAACGGCGAGACCGGGGCGATGGACAAGGGCGTCGCCCCCTACGACGACGCGGGCGAGGCGAAGGGCGTGTCCCGCTCGTCCTGGGCCTGGGACACCCGCATGGTCGACTTCGACAACGACGGCGGCCTCGAGCTCATGCAGGCCACGGGCTTCCTGAAGGGGCAGCTCAACTGGTGGGCCGACCTCGCGGAGCTCGCCGGCAGCCACGACGCGGTGGTCTCCAACCCGGCGCACTGGCCCAACTTCCCCGACGGCATCGACATCTCCGGCCACGACCCCGAGCCCCTCTACGTGCTCGGCGAGAACGGCCGCTACGTCGACATCTCGCGCCGGGTGGGTTTTGACGGCGCCTACAACTCCCGCGGGCTCTCGGTCGCGGACGTCGACCGCGACGGCGACCTCGACGTGGCGCTCGCGAACCAGTGGGAGGACTCCTGGCTCTTCCGCAACGACGCGAAGGGCGGGCGCTCGCTCGGGCTGTCGCTCGTGATGGCGCCGGGCGCGACGGACACCACCGTGGCGGCGGGCACGCAGCCCGGGCCCACGTCCTGGCCGGCCATCGGCGCCTTCGCCACGGTCAAGGCCCCGGACGGCCGCACCTGGATCCGCCAGGTCGACGGCGGCAACGGCCACTCCGGCGCCTCCGCCCCCGAGCTCCACGTCGGGCTCGGGGACCTGCCCGCCGACGCCCCCCTCGCCGTGCACCTCCGCTGGCGCGACCGCGCCGGCAAGCTGCGCGAGACCGATCTCACCCTGACCCCGGGCTGGCACACCGTCACGCTCGCCACCGACTCCTGAGGCCCCCGATGTCCACCCCCCAGAAGCCCCGCGATCCGCGCACCGGCAACCGCACGGCCGCCGCCCTCGCCACCCTCCTCACGGTCATCGGCCACTCCTTCCTCGGCTTCGAGCAGGCGCTCCTGCACGTCGTGGTCGCGCTGGCCACCGGCTACAGCTGCGCCCTGCTCTTCGAGTACGTCGACGCGCGCGCCAACAAGCGCCCGGCCGGCTTCGAGGGCGGCGGGTGGAAGAAGGTCGCCGACTTCCTCGTGTCCGTGCACATGACGTCGATCACGACGTCCTTCCTCATCTACACGAACACCCGCCTGTCGGTGCTGGCGTTCTGCATCGCGCTCGCGATCGGGTCCAAGTACCTGTTCCGGATCAAGGGCCCGAACGGCCGGTACGTCCACTTCTTCAACCCGTCGAACTTCGGGATCGCCATCACCCTGTTCCTGTTCCCCTGGGTGTCGATCATCCCCTACGCCTTCCTGTCCCGCATCACGGGCTGGATCGATTGGATCGTGCCCTGTGTCATCCTGTTGCTCGGCACCCGGCTGAACCTGCTGTTCACCAAGCGCCTCCCGCTCATCGCGGCGTGGGCGGTCGGCTTCGTGCTCCAGGCGGCGATCCGCGACCAGTTCTTCGGCACGCCGTTCATGGCCGGGCTCGTGCCGATGACCGGCGTGGCCTTCGTCCTGTTCTCCTTCTACATGATCACCGACCCGATGACCTCGCCGCGCGAGCTCAAGGGGCAGATCATCTTCGGGCTCACGGCGGCGTTCGTGTACGGCGCGCTCATGGTCGAGCACGTCATCTTCACGCTGTTCTACGCCGTGTTCATCGTCACGGGCCTGCGCGGCGTGGTCCTGTGGGTCGAGTCGCTCGCGGCCGAGCGCAAGGCGGCCGTGGCCCCGAGCCTGGCGGTCGGAGGCAAGTGATGTCCGCGCGCGAGCCTGCTTCGATCGCCGTCGTCGGCATGGCGTGTTGGTACCCGGGCGCGCGGTCCCCCCGCGAGCTCTGGGAGAACATCCTCGCCCGACGCCAGGAGTTCCGGGCCTTCCTCGAAGAGCGGATGCCCGCGCGCGACTACCACGACACCGATCCCGACGCGCCCGACAAGACCTACGGCACGCAGGGCGCGTTCCTCGACGGCTTCCGCTTCGATCCCACCGCGTGGCGGGTGCCGAAGAGCACGTACCTGTCGACCGACATCGCGCACTGGCTCGCGCTCGACGTGGCGGCCCGCGCGCTCGCGGACGCGGGCTACCCGCAGGGCGAGGGCCTGGCGCGGGACCGCACCGGCGTCATCGTCGGCAACAGCCTCACCGGCGAGCAGGCGCGCGCCAACTCGATGCGCCTGCGCTGGCCCTTCGTGCGGCGCATCGTGGCCGCCGAGGCCCGCCGCCACCTCCCGGCCGACCGCGTGGAGCCGATGGTGGAGGCGGTGGGCGAGCGCTATCGCTCGCACTTCCCCGCCACCAACGAGGACACCCTCGCCGGGGCGCTCTCCAACACGATCGCCGGCCGCATCTGCGGGACGTTCGACCTGGGCGGCGGCGGCTACGTCGTCGACGGGGCCTGCGCCTCCTCGCTCCTCGCGGTGTGCACGGCGGCGGCGGCGCTTGAGGAGGGGCGCGTCGACGCCTGCCTCGCCGGCGGCGTCGACATCTCCATGGACCCCTTCGAGCTCGTCGGCTTCGCCAAGGCGCGCGCGCTCTCGCCGACCGAGATGCGCGTCTACGATCGGCGCGGCAACGGCTTCATCCCCGGCGAAGGCAGCGGGTTCGTCGTGCTCAAGCGCCTCGCGGACGCGCGGGCGGCAGGCGACCGCGTGTACGCCGTCCTCCAGGGCTGGGGCGTCGCCTCCGACGGGCGCAACGCCATCACCGCGCCGAAGGTCGCGGGCCAGGCGCGCGCGATCCGGGCCGCCTGGGCGCGCTCCGGGCGGCCGGACTTCGTGGAGGGGCACGGCACGGGCACCGCCGTGGGCGACAAGGTCGAGCTCGAGGCCATCGCGCAGGCGGCGTCGGACACCTCGGGAGAGGGCCGGGCGGTCGGCGTGACCTCGCTCAAGTCCATCCTCGGCCACACCAAGGCCGCCGCCGGCATCGGCGCGTTCCTCAAGGCCGTCGTGGCGGCCAACCGCCGCGTCCTCCCGCCCACCGCGGGCTGCGGGGAGCCCAACCCCGTGTTCGACGGGGCGGCGCGCGCGCTCTACCCGATCCGCCGCGGCGAGGTCCGCGGCGCCGGCGCCGTCGTGAAGGCCGGCGCCTCCGCCATGGGTTTCGGCGGCATCAACACGCACGCCGTCGTGGTCTCCGGGGACGCCCCGGACCCGTCGCTCGCCCCGTCCCTCTCCGAGGAGCAGCTCCTCGCCTCCTGGCAGGACACCGAGCTCTTCGTGTTCGGCGCCGCCTCGCTCGCCGACCTCCGCGCCCAGGTCCACGCCCTGCGCCCGGTCGCCGCGCGCATCGCCCGCAGCGAGCTCGTCGACCTCGCCGAGGCCCTCCTCGCGCGCGTCCCCGCGAACCCGACGGTGCGGGCCGCGGTCGTCGCCGGCACCCCGAAGGAGCTCGTCGCCCGCCTCGATCGCCTCGTCGCCATCGAGTCCGCCGACGGGCCGGACGTGTGGCTCGACCGGCCGCTCGGCCCTCCCCGCCTCGCGTTCCTCTGCCCCGGGCAGGGCTCACAGGATCTCGAGAGCGCCCGCGTGCTCCTCGCGCGCGACCCCGCGCTCGCCGCCGAGGCCCGCCGCCTCGCCGCGGTCGCCGAGGCCGAGGGCTGCCCCGGCCTGCTCGACGCGCTGTACCCCCCGCTCGACCGCGCCGTCACCGCCGACGAGCTCGCCGCCGCCCGCGCGCGCCTGACCGCCACGGAGATGGCCCAGCCGGCGCTCTGCCTCGTCTCGCTGCTGTGGGCCCGCCGCCTCGCGGCGCTCGGGCTCGCGCCGAGCGTCGTCGCCGGCCACAGCCTCGGCGAGCTCTCCGCCTTCGCGCTCGCCGGCACCATCGACGACGCCACGCTCGTCCGCCTCGCCGTGCACCGCGGCAAGGCGATGGCGAGCCCCTCCGGCCGGCCCGGCGGCATGGTCAGCCTCGCCACGGACGTCGCCACCGCCCAGTCGCTCTGCGCGGCCGCGGGCGGCTACGCCGCCGTCGCGAACGTGAACACCCCGCGCCAGGTCGTCGTCGCGGGCGAGGTCGACGCGCTCGATCGCCTCGTGGACGAGGCCGGCCGCCGCGGCGTGCCCGCCCGCCGCCTCGCCGTCGCCAACGGCTTCCACTCCGAGCTCGTGGCCGACGCCGCCGCGCGCCTCGCCGAAGCCGCCCCGGTGCCCGACCGCGCCGCCGCGCCGCGCGTCACGCTGCTCTCCTCCATGGTCGACGCGCCCATCGCGGCCGGCTGCGACCTCCGCGCGCACGTCTCCGCGCACGTCCGCAGCCCGGTCGACTTCGTGGGGCTCGTCCGCCGCGTGGCCGCCCGCGCCGACCTCCTGGTCGAGGTCGGGAGCGGCCGCGTGCTCTCCGGCCTCGTCGACGCCGTGCTCGACGGCAACGGCCCGCGCTGCCTCCCCGTCGAGGGCACCCCCGGCCGCGCCGCCGACCTCCAGGCCGTGCTCGCCGCCGCGTGGATCCGCGGCGCCGCCCTGCGCTGGAGCGCGCTGCACGAGGGCCGCCTCGTGCGCCCCTTCGTCGCGCCCGCCGAGCGCGTCTTCATCGTGAACCCCTGCGAGGCCGGCCGCGAGGACGAGGCGGAGCTGCCCGCGCCCCGCGCCCTCCTCCCCGCGGCCGCCGCGGTCCGCGCCCTCCTCCCCGAGGGGGGAGAACGCGCCCCACGGGCCGACGAGGGGACGGCTCCCGCCGTCACCACCCCCGACGCCGCCGCCATCCTCGCCCGCCTCCTCGACCGCGTCGCCGAGAAGACCGGCTTCGACCGCGCCTCGCTCACCGGCGAGCAGCGCCTCCGCGACGATCTGAACCTCGACTCCATCAAGGCCGGCGAGATCGTCGCCGCCGCCGCGCGCGAGCTCGGCGTGGCCGATCGGGTCGACCCCGCCCAGCTCACCCCCTCGCCCCTCGGCGAGATCGCATCCGCGCTCGCGGGCATCCCTGGCGTGTCGGTCGAGTCTCCGGGCTCTTGGGGCGGGGGGAGGGCCCCCCGCAACGCCCCCCCCGTGATCGTGGAGCCTCAGGCCACGCGACACCCCGCCGCGGTGGCGGACGTGCCGGGCTCCCTCGCGCGCGGGGAGAAGGTGGCCGAGGGCCGGGCGCGGGGGGCTGCCCCCGGCGTGGATCTCCTCCCCTGGCTCCTCGACCGCGTCGCGGAGAAGACCGGCTTCGACAAGGCCTCCCTCTCCGCGGACCAGCGGCTCCAGGAGGACCTGAACCTCGACTCGATCAAGGCCGGCGAGATCGTCGCCGCCGCCGCGCGTCACGCGGGCGTGGCCGACCGCGTCGACCCCGCGCAGTTCCTCCGCCAGCCGATGGGCGCGATCGCCCGCGCGCTCGGGGAGCTCGCCGGGACGGTCGGCGCGCCCGCCGACGCCCCCTCCGACGGCGCCGCCACACCCGGCGCGCCCACCAACGGCGCCGCCACCAACGGCGCCGCCACCAACGGCGCCGCCATCAACGGCGCCGCCATCAACGGAGTCGCCACCAACGGCGCGCCTCCCAACGGCGCCGCCATCAACGGAGTCGCCACCAACGGCGCGCCTCCCAACGGCGCCGCCACCCCGGCCGACCCCGCCGCCCGCTGGGTCCGCACCTTCGGCCTCGCCACGGTCCCTTCGACCGCCCCGGCGACCCCCGACTGGACCGGCGCTCGCGTGCGCGTCCTCGCGCCCGACCCGCTCCGCCCGGCGATCGAGGCGGCCCTCGCCGCCGCCGGCGCCGCGGTCGACCCCGCCGGCCCCGACGTGGTCGCCGTCCTCGCGGCGGCCGACACGCCGGCCCGCGTCCACGAGCTCCGCGCCGTCGTCGACGCGCTGACGCCGTCGGCCCGCTCGCTGCTCCTCGTGCAGCGCCTCGACGGGCACTTCGGCCTCCGCGACCCCCGCGCGGGCCCCGCCGGCGCCGCGTTCGCGCGCTCGATCTCGCTCGAGCGCCCGCACCTCGCGGTCCAGGTCGTCGACCTCGCCGCCGGGCTCCCCGAGGACGCGCTCCTCGCCGCCCTCCGCGACGCGCGCCCCGCCGCCCCCGGCTTCGCCGGCCTGGGCGTCGACGCCGCTGGCCGCTGGGCGCTCGACGCGCGCCCGCTCGCCGCCGCCACCTTCCCCGCGCGCGCCGACGGGCTCCGCCCCGGCGAGCTCGTGCTCGTGACCGGCGGTGCCCGCGGCATCACCGCGGCCTGCGCCGAGGCGCTCGCCCGCGAGACCGGCGTGCGCCTCGCGCTCGTCGGCAGCACCCCCCGCGAGCGCGTGGACGACGACATCCTCAAGCTCCTCGGGCGCCTCGCGCTCGCCGGCATCGAGGCGCGCTACTGGTCCTGCGACCTCGCCCGCCCCGACGACGTCGCCGCCATGGTCGCCGCCGTGCGCGCCGCGCAGGGCCCGATCGCCGCGGTGGTGCACGGCGCCGGCCGCAACACCCCCCGCCGGGTGGAGACGGTCTCCGCCGCCGACGCCCTCGCCGAGGTGGCGCCCAAGCTCCTCGGCGGCGAGGCGCTGCTGGCGGCCCTCGACGACGCGCCCCCGCGGCTCGTCGTCGCGCTCACGTCGATCATCGGCGTGAGCGGCATGTTGGGCAACGCCTGGTACGCCTTCGCGAACGAGGCGCTCGACCTCGCCGTCGCGCGCTTCGCCGCGCGGCACTCCGCCCCCTCCGGGGGCACCGCGGCCGTCTCCCTCGCCTACGGCGTGTGGAGCGACATCGGCATGGGCCACAAGATGGGCAGCGTCGGCGTGCTCGCCCGCATGGGCATCGGCGCGCTCGACCCCGCCGAGGGCGTCGCGCGCTTCCTCTCCGCGGTCACCCGCGACCCCGGCGTGCGCCAGCCCATCGTGACCGCGCACGTCGACGGGCTCCCCACCTGGCCCGCGCGCCTCCCCGAGGACGCGGCCCTCCGCTTCCTCGACGGCGCCCGGAGCGGCGTCCCGGGCGTGGAGGCCCGCGTGCGGCTCGTGCTGCACCCCGACCGCGACACCTGGCTCCGCGACCACGACTTCAAGGGCTCGCTCCTCCTCCCCACGGTGTTCGGGCTCGAGGCCATGGCCCAGGCGGCGTGGCTGGCCCGCGGCGGCGGCGCCGACGCCGTCGTCGCCTTCTCCGACGTGGAGCTCCCCGCGCCCGTGGTCGTCGCCCCCGAGGGCACGCGCATCGAGCTCGTCGCGCGGGTCCGCGAGGACGCGCCCGACACCGTCGACTGCGAGGTCCGCACCGAGCAGTCCGGCTTCGCGCGCGCCCACTTCGCCACCACGGTGCGCTTCGGCGCCGCCGAGCCCGGCGAGGCGCGGGAGCTCCCCATGCTCGCCGCGCCCGAGCCCCGCCTGGTCCCCGGCCGCGACCTCTACGGCGGGCTCCTCTTCCAGGGGTCCGCGTTCCACCGCCTCGGGGAGATCACCGGCGGCGAGGGGCGCGCCATGCGCTTCGAGGCCGAGGTGCGCGCGCCCGAGGGCGAGCGCTGGCTCGCGGGGGATCCCTTCCTCCGCGACGCGCTGCTCCAGGCCGGGCAGGTGCTCGTGGCCCAGGACGATGCCCTCCCCGTGCGGATCGCGCGCATCGGGCTCGCCGCCGGGCACGCCGCCGCGGGGCCGCTCCAGGGCTACGCCCGCATCGTCGACTCGAAACCCCGCCGCCACGTCGGCGCCGTCGAGGTCGTCGACGCGGCGGGCCGCCGCACCCAGTGGCTCGAGGGCTACGAGGTGCAGGTCCTCGCGCACCACCCCGATCGCCCCGACACCGAGGCGATCCTCCGCCCCCGCGGCGCGGCCGCGGCCCGCGTATGCGAGCGCATCGGCACCTTCGCCCGCGAGCGCGGGCTCGTGGCGCCCACCGTCGGGCTCTTCGACGTGGCGCTCCACGCGCGCCCCGCCGCCGAGCGGCGCGACGCGGTCCGCGGGCTCCTCGCGACGCTCGAGCCGTCCGCGGCCCCGCGCTGGTCGGACGACGGGCGCCCCTCGCTCGCCGACGGCCGTGGCCTCTCCGTGGCCCACGACGACGGCGCCTGCCTGCTCGTCGTGGCCGCCGACGCGGTGGGCTGCGACCTCGAGCCGATCCGCCCGCGGGCGGACTGGTCGGATCTCCTCGGCGCCGACCGCGCGCGCCTCCTCCCCGCGCTCCGCGCCACCGACGACTTCCACGCGGGCGGCACGCGCGTGTGGGCGGCCGGCGAGGCGCTCCACAAGGCGGGCGCCGGGCACGCCGCCCCCGAGGTGGTGCGCCGCGACGGCGACCTCGTGGAGCTCCGGAGCGGCGCGTTCCACGTCGTGACGTTCCCCGTCGCGCTCGAGCGCGGGCCCACGCGCATGCTGGCCGTGGCCTTCGGCCCGGCGCCCGCGTCGCACGCGACGGTCGCCCCGCTCGCGCGCGAAGCCGCGGCCGGCGCGGTCGCGGCGGTCCCCGCGGGCTCGGCGGTCCCCGTGCCCGACGAGGCCCCGCCGACCGCACGGCCGCCCATCGACCCCACGCTGCTGATGCTCTCGACGCCGCCGGGGCGCCCGTCCCGCATGGACGTCCGCTTCGTGGTGACGTTCGACGAGGCGAGCTCCTTGTCCGGGCGCGTCCCCGCGGTCACGCTGGCGAGCTGGATGGGCCGCCTCCGCGAGCTCGCGATCGCCGGGTTCCGCGGCCCGATCGTGGAGGCGCTCGGGAGCGGCCTGCACGGCATGGTCACGCAGAACGCCTGGGTCCGCCTCCACGGGGAGGCCCGCGCGCTCGACCGCGTCGAGGCCCGCCTCTGGTGCGGGGAGCTCCGCCCGTCCTCGTGCCTGCTCCGCTACGCCTTCGACCGCGTCACCGACACCGGCGAGCGCGAGCCCATCGGCGAGGCGGCGCAGCGCTTCGGCTGGGTCGACATCGTCGGGCACGGGCTGGTCAAGGCCGCGCCGATCCCGGACTTCCTGTACGAGTTCCTCGAAGGGATGCACCAGGACGGGCCGCAGCCGGCGCCGCGCCCGCTCCTCATCCCCACCGCGCCCGCGGCGGCGAGCGCGTCGTTCGCCACCACGCTGGTGGAGGGCAACGCCGTCGGGAACCTCTACTACGCCAACTACTTCAAGTGGGCGCAGCGGGTGATCGACCAGCTGGTGTTCCGCCACGCGCCCGAGGCCTGCCGCGCGCGCGGCGAGCTCGGCGAGCTCGTGCTCTCCTCGATGCGGGTCGAGTACATGCGCGAGGCGATGCCCTTCGAGACCATCGAGGTGTCGATCCACCCCGCCCCGGCCGAGGAGGGCGACGTCGCCTTCGACGTGGTCTTCCAGCGCGTCGAGGGGGACGGCACCCGCACCCGGCTCGCGCTCGGCCGCCTCGAGGGCACGTGGTGCCGTTGGACCTCCGACGGCCGCCTCCCCGTCAGCCCCCCGCCCTGGGCCCCGCGGCCCGCCACCTTGGAGACCGTCCAATGAGCTTCGCAGGCTGGACCCGCACGACCCTCTTCGGTCTGGGTGACAAGGACATGTTGGCGGTCACCCGCCACTTCGCGGACGCGGCGCCCCACGTGCGCGCGCGCCTCGACGGCGTCTGCGACGCCTTCCGCGCGGGCTACAACGCCGCGCTCGCCGCCGACGGCGTCGACGACCTCCTCCCCACGCTCGACCGGGTCGACGCCGACCGGCGCGGCTGGGCCTACGAAGGCGCCGGCATGGGCATCGGCATCCGTGTGCTGACCACGCCCAACAGCCGCCTGTACGCGGAGTACCTCGACAAGGGCGACCCCCACCACTACCTCATCCAGGTCGGGGCGGGCTGGGCCTTCGGCAAGGTGCCCGTGCGGCACGCCGCGCTCTGGGGCCAGGCCGGGAACGTCTTCCACTGGCTCGCCTGGGACGGCCTCGGCTTCCACGACGCCATCTTCCACACCGATCGCACGCTGGTGAAGCAGGCCGGCCGCCCCGCGGGCCCGACCCACGAGGGCGCCACCTACGACCACGGCGTGGGCCGCGCGTTGTGGTTCGTCGAGTGCGCCGAGCCGGCGCGCCTCGCGAAGCGCATCGCCACGTTCCCCACCGAGCGCCGGGCCGACCTCTGGGGCGGCGTCGGCCTCGCGGCCAACTACGCCTGCGGCGTCGAGGACGACGTGCTGGCCGCGGTCCTCGAGGCCGCGGGCCCGCACGCCGCGGAGGTCGGCGTGGGCGCCACCCTCGCCGTGGTCGCGCGGCATCGCGCCGACAACATGACCGACGGCGCCGCCCGCGCCTGCCGCGCGCTCACGGGCATGTCCGCCGCGGACGCCAACGCCGCCACCCTCGCGATCATGGCCGGCCTGCCCGACGGCCCCGAGAAGTACCCCGCCACCCGGACGGCGCTGCGCGCGCGCGTCTCGGCCGCGAAAGGGTCGGCCGCGTGAGCCGGCTCCGCCCCCGCGACGCAGCCCTCCGATGAAGTCCGCCTTCCTGGCGCTGGGCGTCTGGGCCGCGTGGCTCGTCGCCGTCACGGTCGCGCACCACCACATCGAGGCCGCCGAGGAGGCCGCGAGCCACCCCGTCGCGGCCGCGCCCGCCACCGGCGGCACCACCAACGTCGCGACGGCCGGGGCGTCCGCCGCCGCCACAGGCGCCCGCTACGACCTCGCCTTCCTCCCGGTCACCTGCCACCTCACCTGCCCGGTCACGGACTACATCACCGAGACGACCGGGGCCGAAGCCCCCTTCCGGCCGCAGAAGTTCAGCGCCTGGCCCGAGCTGAAGGAGGCCTTCCTCGCGAGCCGGACCCCCGCGGCGTTCGTGCTCGCGCCCATGGCCATCGCCCTCCGCGAGCAGGGCGTGCCCATCAAGGTCGTGTACCTGGGCCATCGCGACGGAACGGCCATGATGGTCAACAAGGACTCGGCCATCCACACAATCCCGGACCTGCGCGGGAAGACCGTCGCGGTGCCGAGCCGCTTCTCGAACCAGTACCTCCTGCTCTTCCACGCGCTGCGGCAGCACGGCATGACGCTCGACGACGTGGAGCTCGTCGAGCTCCCGCCCCCCGACATGCCCGCCGCGCTGCAGACCGGCGAGGTGGACGCCGTCACCTCCGGCGAGCCCTTCATGGGCCGCACCGAGATGGACGGCTACGGCCGCATCCTCTACCTGACCAAGGACGTCTGGCCCGGCTTCATCTCCTGCGTGCTCGCCGTGCGCGAGGAGCTCATCCGGGACGACCCCGCCGCCGTCCAGACCCTCGTGACCGGCATCGCCCGGAGCGGCAAGTGGCTCGAGGCCGGCATGGACAACCGCATGGCGGCGTCGGAGTTCGTCGGGAAGCAGTACTACAACCAGAACCCCGAGCTCCTCAAGTTCGTGCTCTCGAAGCCGCCGGACCGCGTGCTCTACGGGGACCTCTCGCTGCGCCGCAAGGACTTCGAGGACATCCAGGAGCTCGGCAACGCGCTCGGGCTCTTGAAGGGGACGGTGAAGTTCGAGGACTACGCCGATTCGCGCTTCAGCCAGGCCGCCATGGACGCCGTGGCCTGGGAGTACGAGGCCGAGCCCGCCACGGCGGAGGCGGCCCCGTGAAGTACGTCCTCCCGACCCTCGTGTTCGCGGTCTGCCTCGGGCTCTGGCAGCTCAACGTCGTGGTGTGGGGCGAGGACCTGCTCCCCGCCCCACCCGCCGTGGTCGAGGCCATCGCGGAGCTCGTCGAGCACGATCTCCTCGTCGGGCACGTGGTCGCGTCGCTCTACCGCGTCAGCTGGGGTTTCAGCCTCGGCGCGCTCGTGGGCGTGCCGCTCGGCCTCGCGATGGGCTGGTTCGCGCGCGTACACGCCGCCCTGGATCCGCTGCTCCAGCTGTTGCGCCCCATCTCGCCGATCGCCTGGATCCCGCTCTCGATCCTCTGGTTCGGCATCACCGACGCCGCCCCGATCTTCCTCATCTTCCTCTCGGCCTTCTTCCCCATCGTCGTGGCCACGGCCTCCGCGGTGCGGAACATCCCGCCGGTGACCCTGCACGCCGCCCGCAACTTCGGGCTCGGCGGCGCCGCCTTGCTCGCCCGGGTCATCCTGCCGGCCACGCTGCCGCAGATCGTGACCGGGCTCCGCGTCGCGCTGGGCGTGGCCTGGATGGTCGTCGTGGCGGCCGAGATGATCGCCGTCCGCTCGGGGCTCGGCTTCCTCATCCTCGACGCCCGCAACGCCGGCAAGCGCTACGACCTCGTCATCGCCGCGATGCTCCTCATCGGGCTCGTGGGGCTCGCGCTCGACCGGCTGCTGAAGAGCTTGGAACGCATGGAGATCGTGCGCTGGGGGCTGCATGGCCAACGGGGCTGAACCGACCGCCGCCGAGCGGACCGCCGCCATCTCGCTGCGCGGCCTCGGCCACCGCTACCCCGGCGCGGGCGGCGGGCGCCAGGTCGTCCGGGGCCTGGATCTCGAGGTCGCGAGCGGAGAGTTCGTCGCCGTCGTCGGGCCGTCGGGCTGCGGCAAGACCACGCTCCTGCACCTCCTCGCGGGGCTGCTCACGCCGACCGAGGGCGCGGTGCGGCTCGACGGCGCCGCGGTCACCGGCCCCTCCTCGCACGCCCTCTGCGTGTTCCAGGAGGACGCCACCTTCCCCTGGCTCACCGTCGCGGAGAACGTCGCGTTCGGCGTCCCCGACGCCCGCGGCGCCGGCCGCGAGCGCGTCGCCCACGCGATCGGCCTCGTCGGCCTCGGCGGCCGCGAGCGCACCTACCCGCGGGAGCTCTCCGGCGGCATGCGCCAGCGGCTCCAGATCGCGCGCGCCCTCGCCGCCCGTCCGAGCGTGTTGTTCCTCGACGAGCCCTTCGGCGCGCTCGACTGGTTCACGCGCGCCCAGCTCCGCCGCGACCTCGAGCGCATCTGGACCACCGAGCGGCTCACCATCGTGTTCATCACCCACGACCTCGACGAGGCGCTGCTCCTCGGCGACCGCGTGCTCGTGCTCGGCGGCGCCCCCGCGAGCATCCAGCTCGACCTCGCGGTGAACCTGCCCCGCCCCCGCGAGCCCGGCGGCGCCGACTGGCTCGCCCTGCGCCGCCGCGTCCTCGGCTGCTGGGACGCGAGCGCCGGGGACTGACGCGTCCGGGCGCGCCCGGCCGAGGACGGCCGGTCGGGCCCCTTCGGGCTCGGCCCCAAGGGCCTCGGTCGGCGCGGCCCCGGCGCTGGCCGCGCCGGGATCGCGCCGGACCGGCCGCCGCGGACGGCGGCCGCCCGCCGGGCCCCTCGCGCCAAGAGAGGGGGGTGGGGGGTCTTGGGGGGGGTGGGGGGCACGGGGCGCCGCCCGGGGGTGGTGGAGCGGGGGATGGCCCCC
>CAYWGD010000085.1:16182-33009 GCA_964457335.1 uncultured Enterobacteriaceae bacterium
CACCTACGGCTCCGCCGTAGGTGTCAATTCGCAATTCCTGACACCCCGCGCCCTCGGGACACCCGGCCCCCACCGTGGCAAGCTACCGGCGGTGCTCGTGCTCCTCGCTCTCGCCGCGCTCGCGGTACCGGCCCACGCCGCGCCGGCCGCGCGTCCGGGCGAGGCCCGCCCGCTCTGGGTCGCCCTGCCCTCCTCCGGAGACCGCGCCCGCGCCCGCGCCGCCGGCTTCGGGTGGGCCGAGGGCCAGGACGGTGACTGGTTCCTCCTCGAGGGCACCCCCGCGATGGCCCAGGCGGCCGGGCTCCGCTGGCGCGTGGCCGCCGCCGAGGACGACGGCTGGGCGCCCTCCTCCGCCGAGGTCGAGGCGCGGCTGCGAGCGCTGCCCGCGGGCACGCTGGTCCACATCGGCGAGAGCGCGCTCGGCGCGCCGCTGCTCGCGGTGCGCTTCGGCGAGGGCGGCCGCGCCCTGCGCGTGCTCGGCGGCCACCACGGCGACGAGGGATCGAGCGTCGAGGTCGCCCTCGCGGTGGCCGAGGCCCTCGCCGCCGGCGAGGTCGCGCTCCCGGCGGACACCGAGGTGTGGGTCGTCCCGGCGGTGAACCCCGACGGGCTCGACGCCGGCACCCGCTACAACGCCCGCGGCGTGGACCTCAACCGCAACTACGGCTGGGAGTGGGACGCCGGGACGGTCAACGCCGGCGACGCGCCCTTCTCCGAGCCCGAGACGCGCGCCGTCCGCGCCCTCGCGCGCGCCCGCTCCTTCGACGCGGGGCTCACGCTCCACGCGGGCGCGCAGAACCTCGGCTGGGTGTGGAACTGGACCGCGGACGAGCGCCCCCCCGAGGAGCCCCTCCTCGCCGACCTCGCCGCGGCCTACGCCGCCCAGTGCGGCGCCCCCGGCTTCTGGCTCACGAACGGCGCGGACTGGTACGTCACGAACGGCGACACCACCGACTGGACCTACGGCGCGTGGGGGGCGTACGACTTCACGCTCGAGCTCACAGCGGAGAAGTCGCCGCCGCTCGGCGACGTGGAGACCTACACCGCCTGGCACCTCGACGCGATCCTGGGCTGGATCGCCACCCCGCCCGATCTCGTCGCCGCGGTGGTCGACGACACCACCGGCGAGCCGCTCCCCGCCACGGTCACCGGGCCCGACGTGGCCCCGTTCGCGACCCCGGACGGCCGGGTCGCCCGCTGGCTCGACGCCGCCCCCGGCGCCTGGACCGTGACCGCCCCCGGCTACACCGCCGCCCCGCTCGCCCCCGAGACCCGGCTCGTGCCCACCGCCCTCCTCGCCGCGCTCCCCTCCCCTCGCCTCCTCTCCCGCGGCGCCGGCCCCACGACGGTCACGCTCCCTGGCGCCGGCGAGGGCGCGCTCACGCTCATGCAGCCCGGTGAGCTCGACGTGGTCGTGCCCGCGGAGGCCGCGGGCGCGTGGACCGTCGACCCCACGACGCTGGCCCCCGGCGCATGGACGCTCGTGACGGACGCGGGGGTCGTGCCCCGCGGCCTCTTCGTCGGCGAGGTGGACGACCGCGTGGCCCTGGCCGAGGTCACGCTCGTCGAGGGCGTGCTCACCCTGCGCGGCGAGAACTTCGCCGAGGGCGCGGAGGCCTGGTCGATCGGCGGGCCCGCCCGCGCGACGCACGCGCTTCCGCCCCTGTCCGCGACCGCGGACACGCTCGTCTTCGCGCTCGACACCCTCGACGACGACGTGCTCGTGTGGGTGAACGGCGCGTGGCTCTCCGTCGTGGACGTTCAGGGCGACCCCACGGTCGACCCGACGCCGCCCCCCGCGCTGGAGGTGGTCGTCGACGACGAGCCGCCGCCCGAGGCCGCCGCCCCCGCTGAGGCCGCCGGGACCTGCGCCGCGCGGCCTGGGAGCGCCCCCCCGTGGGGGCCCTGGACGCTCGCGGCCCTGCTCCTCGCGCGCCGACGGCGCTGACCCGCGGCTTCGCGCCCCGGAAGCAGACCCGGCGCCACGGAGGAGCGGGGTCGAATACGACACGGCGCCTCAGGAGCGGCACCGAGTACGACAACGGTCGCTCCGCCGGTGGTGGGGTCCCCCGACGCCCCCCGGAAAACGGGCGTTCCTTCGTTCGCAGGCCAGCCGCGAACGCGCGCAACGGCCCGAGTTGTCGTGTTCGGTGCCGCTCCTGCCGACCGTTGTCGTGTTCAGGGCGGCTCCTCCTGCGGAAGGTACCCTTACCGCGCCAGGAACCGACCGACGCACGGCGCGAGGGGCCCGGAAGGCGGCCGCCCCCCGGGCGGCCGGTCCGGCGCGATCCCGGCGCGATCGCGCCGGGGCCGCGCCGACCGAGCGGCTCTGCCGCGAGCCTGGAGGGGCCCGACCCCGCGTCCTCGCGGGGGCGCGCCCGGAATTCAGCGCCTCAGAGCAGCCCGTGGCGCTTGCGGACTTCCTTGAGCGCGCGGTTGAGCGCTTCCTGGCGCTCGACCGACCCCTCGGGGATGTTCTTGATGCGCTCCTCGGCCTCGGCGCGGAGCGCGCGCTCGTCGACGTCGTGGGCCTTGAGCGTGTCGAGGATCTTCTTGTAGATCTCGCGATCCTCGGAGAAGACCTCGTCGATGAACTTCGAGATCATGAAGTTCTCGACGAACTGGCGCGCGAGGTAGCGGTCCACGTCGTCCCCGACGGGGTGACCCCAGCGGTCGGCCACCTCGCTGCGGGTCTTGCCGTACTGGTCGTACGGGATGGCGCGGCGCTCCATCTCCTCGCGCACGGCCTCGCGCAGGTCCTGGTCCCGCCGCGTGTACATCTCCATGATGGCGACGAGATCCTGCTCGGCCTCGGTGCGGTTCTCCGGGGCGAGCTCGAGGTCGCCCTCGTTGACGAGGCGCTCCAGCACGGCGTGGGCGATCGTGGGGATGCGCGAGCGGTACAGCTTCATGGGACACCTTCGGAGGGTGAACCCCCGGTCGGGACGCGATCTTCGCGTCCCCGGCGGGGTCCGCGAGCGGAGCGGCGGTATATCAGACCGCCGATCCCGGGTCCAGCGCCCCCTCCGTCAGGACAGGTCCTTCCACGCGCGCTGCAGCTTCTCGGCGTCGAGCGGCATCAACGTCACGCCGCGGGGCAGGTCCCCCATCATGTCGGCGCGCGGCACGAAGCCCTCGCGGATCTTGTCCTGCAGGAACGCGAGGTAGGCCGCGTCGGGATCGCCGCTGTACGGGTAGACGTGCCGGTCCACGATGCGCGTGCCGTAGGGCCGGCCGAACACGGCCTCCTTCTTCTCGAAGAAGCAGGCGTAGCCCTTGAGCAGGAAGTCGAAGTCGAGCGTGGCGCTCGGACGCTCCGCCGCCCGCGCGTTGGAGGGCCGCGAGGCGTTCTCCGGCTGCGGGAACGTGAAGCGGTCCTCCTGGGCGCCCGAGAACGGGTCGCCGGTGGGCTCGGCGGACGCGCGGGCGTCGGCGCGTGGCGCGCTCGCGAAGGGGTCGGCACCCGCGGTGGCCGGCGGCGCGTACCCGCCGAAGGGGTCGTCGCCGAACGGGTCGGCGGCGGGTGCGGGGGGGATGCGCGCGCCGGAGCCGGCGGTGAAGGGGTCGCCCGCGACGGGGTCGGCAGGGGCCGCGTCGGTGGCCGCCGTGGCGAAGGGGTCGCCGGCGAAGGGGTCGGCCGCGAACGGGTCGGCCTTGGGGGCCGGCTCGCTCTTGCGGGCGCCGGAGGACGCGGGCGTCGCCGGATCCCGCAGCTCCTCGGGGACCGGGAAGGGGTCCGAGAAGAGGTCGTCGGTGAAGGGCGCCGCGGAGACGATGGGCGCGTCGAGGGAGAAGTCGGCGGCGCGCGGGGTCGTGGGCCGCGTCGGCGTGGCCGCGACCGGCGTGGGGGCCGCGGGGGCGCCCCACTCCTGGGTCTCCTCGTCGTCGTCCTCCACCTGCATGTCGAACGCCGAGGCGGGCGCGGGCCGTGGCGGCGTGGGCGCGGGCCGCCCGGGGTCGGCCCCCGGGAGGTAGTAGCCGGTGAAGGCGGCCTCGTCCTCGGACGGGGCCGCGGTGCCGTCGGGATCGAACTCGAAGCCCTGCTGCGGCGCGGGCGGGGACCAGGCCTCCCCGGTGGCCTCGCCCAGGTCGAGCGTGACGGGCGCCTCCTCGGGCAGCTCGTCCGCCTCGGCCATCTCCCAGCCTTCGCCCTCCCCTTCCCCCTCGGCCACGGCCGGGGTGGCCACGGCGACGGGCTCCTCGAGCGGCGGAGGCATGGTCGGCACGGCGGCCGCGCGCTCGCCGTCGCGGTCGAGCAGCGCGCGCCACGCGGAGCTCGGCATGTGGAGGGCCTCGAAACCGCCGGTCACGCCGGGGATGCGCACCAGGGCGAACACGCCGCCGTCGAAGTCGTAGGCGCGGTGCAGGTCCACGCTCCGGGGCACCCGGGCGTCGCCGGCGGGGGGGCCGTCGACCGTCGTCGCGAGGCCACGCCGCACGCGGGACTCCTGGATCGCCTCGGCCGCCGCGGTGTCGACCGCGAGCCCCTGCCCGACGAGCCAGCCGCCCACGCTCCGGAGCCCGCCCGGCTCCCCCTCGGCCACGCGCGCGGCGCCCACCCCCGCGACCCAGCGCAGGGCAGCGTCGACGGTGGGGCCGGACACCCGCGTGGCGCGCCCGTCCGTGCCGCCGGCGACCACGCCCCACGCGAGCGCGATGGACGCCGACGGGAGGCGCTTCCGCGCGGCCAGGGCGAAGCGCAGCGCGTCGACGGCGTCGCCGAACACGACGAGGCCGCCCTCGGCCGGCAGCGCGCCCTCGGACACCCGCGCGAGGTCGTCCCAGGCGACCTCGGCGGCGGCGTCGCCCCGGACGCGCCCCGCGACCACGGCCGCCTTGGTGGGGGTCGCGCGCGGGACGCCGAGCCCGCGGTGGGGCGACGGGCCGACCGCGGCCACGGCCTGGCTGAGCACGTCCCAGGTCCGCAGCGCGCCGAGCAGCTCGACGAGCACGCTGGCGACGGCGAGCCCCGCGCTCGGGGTCAGGAGGCGGTCGGCACGCGCGGGATCGACGCCGGCGGCCGCGAGGGCCTTCGCGTCCACGAAGCGGGCGAGCGCCGGGAGGAGCGTGGCGAGGCCGTCGGGATCCTGGAGCAGCGCGGCGGCCGCGGAGTCGGGCCCGGGGTCGAGGCGGGCCGGCCCGAGCGTGCGGAGGAGCAGCACCGCGTCGTCCGCGGAGCTCCTGCCGGCGGCGCGCCGCTCCGCGATGCCGCGCACCGCGAGGCGCACGGCGGTCTCGACCGACTCGAGCGTCTGCGACGGGAGCGGCACCTCGAGCACCGCGGCGATCTCGCTCCAGGCGGGGTCCCGGTCGAGCGTGCCGCGCGCGTAGATCGGCAGCAGGCGGCTCCGCGACACGGCCCACCCGAGCGCGGGCACCCGCGCCGACTCGTTCGCCCGGGCGCACGCGAACGCGAGGCGCGCCTGCACGGCCGCCCCCACCCGCCGCAGCCCGACCGGGTCCCCCCGCACGGCCCCGAGGGCGGGCTCCGCGAGGGCGTCGTGCGCCGCGCGCACGGCCTCCAGGAGCGGCACCACCGCGGACCCCGGCCCGTGGCGCGCCCCCTCCACGACGAGGCGCGCGACGGCGCCCACGAAGGCATCCGACGCGAGCTCGCGCTCCCCCGCCACGGCGTCCGTCCGCGCCGCCGCCGCGAGCTGGCCGCCCAGCCCGGTCGCGGCCGCCCGCACCGCGTCGCCACAGCCGCTCCACACGTGGGGGCCCCGCGCGTCGAGCACGACGGGCGGCAGGCCGTCCGCGAGCTCCGGCAACGCGCGGAGCGCCTCCCGCTCCACGGGCTCCCCGCGGGGGAAGAAGCGGGCGGCTTGCAGCAGGCCGGCGAGCTCGTCGAGGATCATGAGGGGCTCCAGGCCCCCCATGCTACCAAGTCCCGACGACCCGGGCGCGCAGCGCCGACCGCGCGTCCGGCGCGAGATCGTCCGGCAACAGCAGGAAGGGCACCGCCGGGGGCACCGCGGGCGGCGCGTCCTCGGCCGTGCGCCCGTCGCGGAGCCGCAGGGGAAGGGCGTCCGATACGGCGCTGTCGCCCTCGATCGGCATCTCGAGCGGCGGCGCCGGGGCGGCACCCGCGTGCTCCAGCCGGCCGGTGTAGGTGAAAGTCTGTCGTACGTCGGCGCCGGTCGGCCAGGTCGTGCGGGTCGTGCGCGTCCACGTGAACGTGTGGCCCTGGAGCCGGGTGTCGCCCTTCGCCAGCGTGACCGTCCCCCGGGCCGTCCCGCTCGCCTCGACGTACCCGCCCTGGCCCTCGAGCGCGCCCTCGTAGGTCCACCCGTCGCCGCCCGGCGTCCACCGCGCCTTCAGCCGGTGCCGCACCCGCGGCCCGTCCTTCACCCACGCGGGCCAGCTGCTCGTGTGCTCCTCGGCCTCCGCGCGCGAGCCCGGGAGGTGCGGGGAGAGCCCCGTCCACAACACGTCCAGGAGCTCGATGTGGCCGGCCTCGCCCGTCCACCGCGACGCGCCCGCGACCGCGAGCACCTCCCCGTCCGGGAAGCCCCGCAGCTCCAACACCGCGTCCGCGAAGGGCACGGGCACGTCCACCGTCTGCCCGCCGCGCTCGATCCGCGCCCGGAGCTCCGGGAAGCGCACGAGGTGGCCCATCGACCCGTCGCGGAACGTGCGGGTGTAGGACCACGCGACGGTGCCGTCGAGGTGCCAGCGGAAGGGATCGACGGGCAGCCCGTCGGTCACGACGTCGACGTCGAGCTCCAGGCGGTACAGGTCCGCCTCCACCTCGTCCCGCCGCGAGAGCGCCTGGCGCGGCAGGCACCCGACGCCCGCCACCAGCACGATCTGCGCGGCGATGGCCGCGCGCGCGATCACGTGTCGCGCAGCGTCTTCAGACCGGGCTCGTCGAGCAGGATGACGCGCTTGCCCTCGGTCTGGATGAGGTTGTCCTTGCGGAGGTCGAGGATCGCGAAGCTCACGGTCTCGCGGGTCGCGCCGATGAGGCTCGCGATCTCCTTGTGCGTGAGCTTCAGGTTGATGATGACGCCGCGGCTGTCGCGCACGCCGAAGGTCTGCGAGAGCTCGAGGAAGAGGCTCGCGAGACGCGCGTGGGCGCTGCGGAACAGCAGGTTCTCCACGCGGTTCTCGAGCCGCTGCCGCCGCTCGCCCACCAGCTTCATCATCCGCATCGCGAGCATGGGGGTGCGCAGGAGGATGCGGTTGAAGTCCTCCTTCCCGATCGAGAGGAGCAGGCAATCCTCGTAGGCCTCCGCCACGGTATCGTGGGGCTGCTCGCTGATGACGGCAAGCTCGCCGAAGAGGTTGTCGCGGGTGAAGAAGTGGAGCGTCAGCTCGCGGCCTTCATCCGACACCTTCGACAGCTTCACGATCCCGGCGCGGACGATGAACACCGTCGACGCGGGGTCCCCGGGCTCCCAGATCATCTGTCGGCGCCGCACCTCGACGCTCTCCGAGACCTGCTCCAGCGTCTCGAGCTCCCGCTCGGGGAGGTCCGCCAGGATCGGGTTCTGTCGGATGAACCATGCTTTGGTCTTGAGCATCTGCGGGGGCCTCGAAGCGCGCGAGGGTCGTCGTGGGATAGATGTAGCACGGTGGGCCTCGTGTCGAGACGCAGGCGTTCGAACAGCGGGGGGCGGCTTACGACCGCGGTCGTGCTGTGCGCGGGCGCATCCTCGCGGATGGGTCGCCCGAAGGGGCTCCTGCCCCTGGACGGCGTGCCGCTCCTCCGCGCCCACGTCGACAGCTTCACGGCGGCCGGCCTCCCCGTGACGGTCGTGCTCGGGCCGCGAGCCGCCGAGCACGTGGCGGTGCTCCCGCCCGGCGTCCGGGTGGTGCTCAACCTCCGCTGGGCGACCACGCAGATGGCGGATTCCGCCTTCTACGGCGTCGACGGCGCCGGCGTGGCCCTCGTCACGCCCGTGGACGCCCCGCCCGCCGCGCGGGCCACCCTGGAGGCCCTGCTCGCCGTGGACGGCCCCGCGGTCCCCACCTGGCGGGGGGAGCCCGGCCACCCCGTGCGCCTGGAGCCGCCGCACGCGCCCGGCCGGCTCGACGCGCGGCTGGGCGACGCGCGGCGGGTGCCCGTGGACGACCCGGACTGCGCACGGAACCTCAACCGGCCCGAGGAGTGGGCCGCGTGGCTCGCCGAGCGCGCGGGACGCCGGCCCTGAACGAGAAACACCCACGATGCCGCTGACATGCGCATCGTGGGCGTTGCCTGAGCTATAGCCGATCGCGCGATGGCAGGCAAGCGCCCGGGCGCAGCAGCGCCAACGCGCGGCGCTCGTCCGCGTCGGGGAGCCAGGCCTGGAGCACGAGCCCCGCGCGGGCGGCCACGCGGCGCAGCGCCGGGCGCGACCACGTCCCGACGCGGCCCGTCCGCAGCGGGCGGCGCAGCTGCACGTCCACGTCGGCGTAGGGCAGGCGCAGGCGGAGCGGCCGCGGGGCCCGCAGGCGCGTCTCGACGCAGCGGCGCACGGTGTCCCACTCGGCCTCGAGCTCGAGGTCGGACGGGTCCACCTCGCCGCCGAACGCGCCCACCATCGCGGCGAACGCCGCCCGGTGCAGCGCGAGCGCGCCGTCCGCGCGGCAGGCGCGCACGAGCTCCGCGGGGTCGGCGCCGAGGTCCACCGACACGACCGCGGCGTCCTCGCGGTCGAGCCGCCGCGCGAGCCCGCGCAGGAGGCGGGCCATGGAGGGCGTGTCGGGCCCGTCGGGGCCTCCGCCGCCGACGAGCACGAGCCGCGCCCCGCGTCCGAGCGCGTCGGGGCGCTCGACGTCCGCCGTCAGGACCCCGGCCACGTCGAGGTTCGGGAAGTCCGCGGCGAGCCGGCGGACCGCCGCGACGAGGCGGGGCGCCACCGTGTCGTGGAGCACGCACCGGGCGGTCCGCCGGGCCTGGACCAGGGCGGTCGCGAGCGCCCGGACGTGGCGGTTCGCCGCGGGGGCGAGGTCCACGAGCGACTCGGGCTCGACGAGCCCCAAGAGCAGCGAGGCGTAGCCGTCGAAGAGCTCCCGGTCGACGCGGGAGGGGTAGTGGGCGGGGCTCCGCGCGCGGTCCCGGCGCAGCGTCGCCGCCGCGCCCCAGAACCAGCGAGCGGGCAGCGCGGGCACGGCGCCCGTCAGCGCGGCGCGCGTCTCCGCGAGCAGGGCCTCGGAGAAGAGGGGCGCGCCCTCGTCGTCGGGCGCTCCGCCGACGCCCTCCGCCTCCCCCGCGGCGGGGTCCGCGGTGGCCCCGCGCCGGGGCGGGGGGGCTTGCCGTTGGATGGCGAGCGGGTGCAGGCGTCCTCCACGAACTCACCGGGAGGTAGGGACGCCCGGGGCCCGGGGAAAGCGGAAACTCCGGTATCGAGACGCTTCCTCAACCGCGGAGAGATCGGATGACACGGCGCGGGTCGGGGGCGCGCCAGATGGCGCCGATCACCGCCCAGGCGCGCACCCCGGTCGCCCGCACCGCGTCCACCGTCTCCTCCGTGATGCCCCCGATCGCGACGACCGGCACCGGCGCGGCCCGCACCGCCTGCGCCAGGAGCGCGGTGCCCCGCGCCGACCACGCCGTCTCCTTGGACGTCGTCCCGAACACCGGCCCGAAGCCGATGTAGGCCGCGCCACCGGGCGCCGCGGCCTGCTCCACGGTGTGGGTCGACCGCCCGAACGGCACGTCCGGGTCGGGCCCGTCGTCCTGCCCGACGTGCACGGGGAGCCCGACGGCGCGGGCCACGGCCACGTCGTCGTTCACGACCACGGGCACGGGCAGCCCTCGGCAGGCCTCCGCGAGCGCCAGGAGCCGCTCCCGCGGCCACCCCTTGCAGCGGAGCTGCACGACCGCGGCGCCTTCCTCCGCGAGGATCCGCGCCTGGTCGAGCGGATCGCCGAGGGTGGGCTCGACGATGCCGTAGAGGCCGGGCGGGAGCGCGAACATGAGCGGCGTCTATCCGCCCGGGCCCCCCTACGAGAGCTCGAGCCGGACCCGCGCGCCGCTGCCCTCGCGCCGCGTGCGCCGGGTGTGCGTGCCGTCCCCGACGGTGACGGCCCAGCCTTCGCCGCCGCGGGCCTCGCCGATCGAGACCACGCCGCGCTCGCCGATGCCCGGGCCGAGCACCCGCGTGACCTCGCCCTCCCAGCCCGTCGGGATCGTCGCACCGTACGCCTGCGCCAGCGTGTGCGGCAGGCCGATGCGCCCCCACTCGCCGCCCCGCGCGCGCCACACGGAGGCCTCGCCCACGTGCGCCGTCACGATCGCGCCGCCCCACCAGCCGACCACGGCCGCCGAGGCGCACAACGGGCCCCACACCACCGCGCTCGACGGGCCGCGCCCGGGGACCGAGAAGCCCTCGCGCGCCAGCGCCGCCGCGGCCACCGGATCGTCCACCACGCCGAGCCCGCCGAGCCGCGCCAGCACCGCGTCCGCCCGCGCGAACGCCTCCCCGAGGCGGTCCGCCGCTTCCTCCGCGCTCGCGTCCGTCTGCCCGCGCAGCTCCCGCGCCAGCACGTGCACCGCGAGCGTCGCGACGAGCGCCCCGGCCCCGCCCGGCGCGAGCCCGATCGCGATCGCGGCGAAGTTGGGGTCGAGCTCCATCGCCGTTCCGGCGTCGAGCGACTCCGCGAAGCGCTCGGCCGACAGGGTCCACCGGAGCCCGCCGCCCGCTCCATCCATCGTCGTGCGGTCCATCCCCAAAACGTACCCGATCCGCGCCGGGCGCGACGACATCGTCCCGAGGGACGCCGACGAACGCTCACAACTAACGACGCAACGTCGTCCGCTTGACACCTCCACCGACCTGGGCGAGCCTGCCCGCTCCATCGGAGCGCACATGGAGTCCAGCCGTCGGTTCGAGATGGTCGAGGGGAGCTCGAGCAAGTTCTGGGAGATCCGGGTCGAGGGCGCGTCCTTCACCGTCACCTTCGGCCGCATCGGCACGGCCGGCCAGGCGAAGACCACGACGTGCGCGAGCCCGGAGGCCGCCCAGGCCGAGGCCGAGAAGCTCGTCCGCGAGAAGACGAAGAAGGGCTACCAGGAGCTCGGCGGTGCCAAGAACTGGCGTCCGCCCGCCCACGTCGGCACCTACGACCACATCGAGCGCTTCATGAACTACCGCGTCACGGACTTCGATCCCGACGCGGACCCCTCCGAGGACGACGGCGAGTCCGGCCGCAAGACCTTCCCCACGCTCCGCGACCTCGACAAGCGCGTGTTCGCCGTGGGCGTCACCTACGACGACAGCGACGAGGACTTCGGCGCCCGCCTGGACGCGCTCCTCGCCGATCCGCGCATCGGCGAGCTCCGCGGGCTCGTGATCGGCCCCTGGTTCACCGAGGTCTGCGAGGAGGGCCCGACCGACCTCGTCGAGAAGCTCGTCGCGAACGCCGGCAAGCTCACGTCGCTCAAGGGGCTCTTCATCGGCGACATCGTCCAGGAGGAGTGCGAGATCTCCTGGCTCCACCAGCTCGACTACGCCTCGCTCCTGCACGCGCTGCCCCAGCTCGAGGAGCTCGTGATCCGCGGCGGCGACGGCCTCGGCTTCACGAAGCTCCGCCACCCCAACCTGCGCTCGCTCACCATCCAGACCGGCGGCCTCCCGCAGGGCACCGTGCGGGACATCGCCACCGCCGATCTGCCCGAGCTGCGCGTCCTCACGCTCTGGCTCGGCGTGGACGACTACGGCGGCAACAGCACCGTCGCCGACCTGCTCCCCCTCCTCGCCGGCCACCGCTTCCCCAAGCTCGAGCACCTCGGCCTCCAGGACAGCGAGAACGCCGACGCCATCGCGGTCGCCGTCGCCAGGTCGCCCCTGCTCGGCCGGCTGTCGGGCCTCGACCTCTCCATGGGCACGCTCACCGACGAGGGCGCCCAGGCGCTGCTCGACAGCCCGCACGTGCGGGGGCTCAAGCACCTCAACCTGCGCCACCACTACCTCTCCCCGGACATGGTCAAGCGCGTGCGCGGGCTCGGCATCGAGGTGAACGTCAACGACCGCAAGGAGCCCGACGACGAGTACCGCTACGTCGAGGTCTCCGAGTAGTCGGGAATTGACAATCGACACCTGTCCCGCCCGGCGGTCCCGCTCCCCATGACCCGCCTCCTCGTCGTCACCGTCCCCGGCGACAAGCGCGCCCGCGCGCTCGCCGCGGCCGCCGCGCGCGCCGGGCTTTTCGAGCCGACGTGGATCCCCTGGCTCGACGCCCTCGAGGACCCCGCGCGCGTCGGCGCCGCCGGCCGCCCCGGCGACCTCCTCCGCGTCGACTCCCCCGGCTCCGACCTCGCCACCTGGCGCGCCCTCGCCGCCCGTGGCGGCCTCCCCGACGAGGTCCCGCCCGGCCAGTGGCGGCCCGGCCGCGCGTGGTTCGCCGGCCTGGACGCGGCCCTGACCGCCCTCGAGGCCGCCACGCCGCACCTCGTCCACACCCACCCGCACGTCCGCGCCATGACCGACAAGGCCGTGTGCCACGCGCGCCTCGAGGCCGCCGGGGTCCCCACCCCGCCCGCGATCGAGGCGCCCCCCACGGTCGAGGCCCTCCGCGACTGGCTCGACGACCTCGGCTGGCACGCCGTGTTCGTGAAGCCGCGGTGGGGCTCGTCCGGCGCGGGCGTCCTCGCGTGGCGCCGGGGCGGCGGGCGGGCCGCCGGCCGCGAGCAGCTCGTCACCACCGCGTCGCTCCACGGCGCGCGGCTCCTGAACGACAAGCGCCTCCACACCTACACCGACCGCGCCGCCATCGATCACCTGCTCGCGACGGTCCTGGCCGACGGCGCCCTCGTCCAGCGCTGGATCCCCAAGGCGGGCGCGGCCCCCTCGGACGGCGCGGGCGGCCCCTTCGATCTGCGCGTCCTCGTCGTGGACGGCCGGCTCGCCCAGCGGATCGGCCGCGTGGGGCGCGGCCCCGTGACGAACCTCCACCTCGACGCCGCGCGCGCCGACCCCGACGCGCTCCTCGCGCCCTTCCCCGGCGCCGCGGAGCGCGTCGCCGCCGCGAGCCTCGCCGCCGCGGCGTGTTTCCCCGGGCACCGCTGCGTCGGCGTCGACGTGATGGTCGACGCGCGCGGCCGCCCCTTCGTGCTCGAGTGCAACGCCTGGGGCGACTACCTGCCCGGGCTCCTGGTCGACGGGCTCGACAGCTACGACCTCCAGCTCCGCGGGCTCTTCCCCGAGGGGGCGCGGTGACCGCGCTGCTCCTCGACCTCGACAACACGCTCGTCGACCGGGACGCCGCCTTCCGCGCCTGGCTCGCCACGCTCGTCCCCGCCGCGGACGTCGACCGCCTCTTCCACCTCGACCGGGGCGGCTACGGCCCCAAGGCCGCGCTCCACGCGGCCATCGCCGCGGCCGCCGGCATCACCCGGGCCGACGCCCGCCGCCGCTTCACCCGCGACTTCCCCACCTTCGTCCGCCTCCGCCCGGACGCCGACGCGCTCCTGGCCGCCTTCCCCGGCCCGACCGCCATCGTCACCAACGGACCGAGCGAGCTCCAACGCGGCAAGATCGCGGCCGCGGGCCTCGAGGGGCGCGTCACCGCCGTCGTCGTGTCCGGCGAGCTCGGCGTCGAGAAGCCGGACGCCGCCATCTTCCACGCCGCGATCGAGCGCCTCCCCGCCACCTCCCACGCCACCGCGCGCATGGTCGGCGACCACCCCGTCAACGACGTGGCCGGCGCGCGCTCCGCCGGGCTCGAGGCCGTCTTCGTGCGCAGCCGCTGGTTCAGGGCGCCCGACGGCGTGCCCGCCGTCGACCAGCTCACCGAGCTGCTCCCGGAGCGCCCGTGAGCTTCCGCGGCGCGTTCGGGCAGCGCGACGTGCTGCTCCTCACCCTCGACGCCCTCCGCTACGACGTCGCCCGCGACGCCCTCCTCGGCGGTCACACGCCCAACCTCGCGGCGCTGCTCCCCCACGGCTGGGAGCGCCGGCACGCCCCCGGCACCTTCACCCTCCCCGCGCACGCCGCGATCTTCGCCGGCTTCTTCCCGACCCCCACGTCCCCGGGCCCTCACCCGCGCCCGGTGGCCGTACGCTTCCCCGGCTCGCGCACCATCACCGGCGACACGCTCGTCCTCGACGGCGCCTGCCTCGTCACCGCCTACGCCGCCGCGGGGTACCACACGCTCTGCTTCGGGGGCACCGGCTTCTTCGACCCCGCCTCGCCGCTCGCCGCCGCGCTCGTCGCCCGCTTCGACGAGGCCCACTGGGCGCGCGACACCGGCGTCACGAGCCCCCGCGCGCCCAAGCTCCAGCTCGCGCGGGTCGCCGAGCGGCTCGCCGCCCTTCCCCGCGAGCAGCGCGCCTTCGTCTTCGTGAACGCCGCCGCCACCCACCCCCCGACGCGCATCTTCGCCCGCGGCGCGGCCACCGAGAGCCCCGCCACCCAGCTCGCCGCGCTCGCCGCCGTCGACCGTCACCTCCCCGTGCTCCTCGACGCGCTGCGGGCCCGCGGCGGCGCCGTCGGCGTCGTGTGCGCCGACCACGGCACCTGCTTCGGCGAGGACGGTCACTGGGGTCACCGGCACGCGCACCCGCTGGTGTGGGACGTGCCCTACGCCGAAATAGAGGTGAGCCCGTGACCGAGCGCCTCTCCGATCTCCTCGCGGCCGACGGCTACCTCTCCTACGCCTACGCCTACCCCCACAAGACCGCGTACCGGACGCTCGACCCCGCCGTGCCGCTCCGCGACGCCTGGGCCGCCGAGGACCGCGGCGCGCTCTTCCTGTACCTGCACGTGCCCTTCTGCGAGCAGCGCTGCGGCTTCTGCAACCTCTTCACCCAGGCGCGGCCGAAGGACGGCGTCGCCGACCGCTACGTCGCGACGCTGGAGCGCCAGGCCGCCGTCGTCGCCGACGCGCTCGCGCCCGCCCGCTTCGCGCGGCTCGCCATCGGCGGGGGCACGCCCACCTTCCTCGGCGCCCCCCTCCTGGAGCGGCTGTTCCGCGTGGTCCGCGACCTCGGCGCCGCCGACGTCCCCGCCTCCGTCGAGGTCTCCCCCGCCACGCTCGACGACGAGCAGCTCGCCGTCCTCGTGACCAACCGAGTGACACGTGTCAGCGTCGGCGTGCAGAGCGTGTTGTCGGAGGAGACCGGCGCCGTCCGACGCCGACAGGCCCTCGCCGACGTCGAGCGCGTCATGGCCGGCCTCGCCGGGCGCATTCCCGTCCGGAACGTCGACCTCATCTACGGCCTCCCCCACCAGACCGACGCGACGTTGCGCGCGTCGATCGACCGCGTCCTCGAGTTGGGCGCCAACGAGGTCTACCTCTACCCCCTCTACGTGCGCCCGCTGACCGGGTTGGGACGGGACGCCCGCGGGGCGTTCGGGGAGGACGATCGCCGCCTCCCGCTGTACCGCGTCGGCCGCGACCACCTGCGCACGCGCGGCTGGGAGCAGGTGTCCATGCGCATGTTCCGCGCGCCCGGCTCCCCCGGGACCGGCGGGCCCACCTACCGCTGCCAGGACGACGGCATGGTGGGCCTCGGCGCGGGCGCCCGCTCCTACACGCGCGCCCTCCACTACGCGAGCCCCTTCGCCGTGTCACAGTCCGCCGTGCGCGCCCGCATCGAGGATTGGATCGCCCAGTCCGACGCCAACCTCGCCGTCGCGCGCCACGGCTACCGGCTCGACGCCGCCGAGCAGCGCCGCCGCTACCTGCTCCTGTCGCTGCTCGACGGAGAGTTGGATCGTGCCGCCTACGCGGCTCGCTTCGGCGGGGACGTGCTCGCCGACTTCCCCGAGCTCCACGAGGCGATCGACGGCCGGCTCGTGGAGCCGGGCCCCGAGCTGCGCCTCACCGAGCTGGGCCGCGAGCGCTCCGACGTGCTCGGGCACTGGCTCCAGTCCGGGGCCGTGCGCGCGGCCCGGGCGGCCTGGGAAGCCGCGTGAGCGCCACCCGGCGCCCCACCCGCCGCCCGCTCGGTATCTTGTGGCGCGGCCCCCTCGACAGCTGCAACTACGACTGCGCCTACTGCCCCTTCGCCAGGCGCCGCGTCTCCCGCCGCGTGCTCGACGCCGACCGCGCCGCGCTCACCCGCTTCGTCGACTGGGTGTGTGACGCCGAGGCGTGGCGGCTCGAGATCCTCTTCACGCCCTACGGCGAGGCGCTCGTCTGGCCCTGGTACCGCGACGCGCTGGCGCGGATCTCCCACCTCCCGCACGTGCGTCGCGTCGCCATCCAGACCAACGGCTCCGCGCCCATGGACTTCACCGGCCGCGCGAACCTCGACACGCTCGCCCTCTGGATCTCCTGGCACCCGAGCGAGATCCCGCTGGAGCGGTTCGCCGCGCGGATCCAAGCGTTGCACGCCGACGGTGTGCGGTTGTCCGTCGGCGCCGTGGCGCTCCCGACCAACGCCGACGCCGTCGAGGCCCTCCGCGCCGCGCTCCCCGCGGGCGTGCCGATGTGGATCAACGCGCAGAAGCCCGGCATCCGCTACGACGCCGACGCCATCGCGCGCTGGAGCCGCCTCGACCCCGCGTTCCCGCTCGACGCCCGGCCTCACCACACCAAGGGCCGCGCCTGCGCCACCGGCGACGAGGTGGTGAGCATCGACGGCGACGGCGACATCCGCCGCTGTCACTTCGTGGAGGAGCGCCTCGGCAACCTCTACACCGACGATCTCGCCGCGCTGCTCACCCCGCGCGCGTGCCCCCGCGCGCGCTGCGACTGTTGGATCGGCTACTCGCACCTGCCCGAGCTGGGCCTCCGCCAGCTCTACGAGGCCGACTTGCTGCCACGGATCCGGCCGAGCGCGGTGGGGTGATCCTGGGCGCGTCCCCGGCGGCCGTCCGCCCGGCTCGCGCCGGGGCGGTCGGCCGCCGGGGTCGGTGCCCTCCGGGGTCGGGGCGGAGCCCCTCCGTCGGC
>CAYWGD010000086.1:0-32760 GCA_964457335.1 uncultured Enterobacteriaceae bacterium
GCGTCGACGGCGACTGCCTCGGCGGGGACGACTTCGACCAGGACGGGGACGGCGGCCAGAGCGCCACCTACGGCGGCACCGACTGCGACGACACCGACGCCACCATCTACTACGGCTCCCCGGACGCCTGGTACGACGGCGTCGACAGCGACTGCGCGGGCAACGACGACGCGGACGCCGACTACGACGGCCACGCCGCCTCCGCCGAGGGCGGCGACGACTGCGACGACACCGACGCCGCCGTCTCCCCCAGCGCGGCCGAGACCTGGTACGACGGCATCGACGGCAACTGCGACGGCGCGAGCGACTACGACCAGGACGGCGACGGCGTGGCCGCCTTCGCCCACGGCGGCTCCGACTGCGCCGACACCGACGCCTCGACGCTGGACGGCCCCGCCGAGTCCCGCAACGGGCTCGACGACGACTGCGACGGCTACGTGGACGAGGGCTTCGCCGCCGCCGGCGACGTCGTGATCACCGAGATCATGACCAACCCCGCCGCGGTCTCCGACACCTACGGCGAGTGGTTCGAGCTCTACAACGCGAGCGCCTACGAACTCGATCTCTACGGCTGGACCATCTACTCCGACGACGGCGGCAGCCTCACCATCTCCTCCTCGCTCCCCGTCGCGGCCGGCGCCTACGTCGTGCTCGGCGCCGAGGACGACACCGCGCTCAACGGCGGCGTCACCGTCGACTACCAGTACACGCGCAGCTCCTTCGCGCTCTCCGACACCGAGGGCATCTACGTGCTCTCCGGCGCCACCACCATCACCGGCCTGGAGTTCGACAGCAGCTGGCCGATCGCGGAGGGCTACGCGCTCTCCCTCGACCCCACCACGTCCGACCCCACCGACGTGGACAACTGGTGCGTCGCGAGCACCGCCATGTCCGGCGGCGACTACGGCACGCCCGGCGCCCTGAACGACGGCTGCTCGCAGGTCGACGGGGACGGCGACGGGTACTCGGACGACGACGGGGACTGCGACGACACCGACGCCGCGCTGTCGCCCGACGCCACCGAAGTGGACGACGGGATCGACCAGGACTGCAACGGGGCGCCCGACGACCTCGTGGTGAGCCTGTCGGGGGTCCCGTACACCGCGAGCAGCGGCGCCCTCTCCTACGCGAGCCCCAAAGTGGTCGGCGACCTCGACGGGGACGGGGCCCTGGAGGTCGTGTACCAGCGCTCCAACGGGACGGCCGACTTCGACACCGTGTACGTGACCGACGGCGCGGACTACGCGAGCTGGTCCGGCACCCTCACCGACTACGACGTGGCGGCGATCGAGATCGACACCACCGCGCCGAGCACGTCGCTCGGGGACAACACCGGAGACGGCGTGGCCGATCTCGTGCTGGCCTCGAACGCGTGGACCACGACCGCCTGGTACCTCCTCGAGGACCCGACCGGCACCGTGAGCAGCGCAGACGCCCTCGTCACTGTCGTGGGCACCGCCGCCCACTCGCAGGCAGAAGCGGTCTCGAGCATCGACGTGTCCGGTGACGGTGTCGCGGACGTGGTGTTCGGCGACTACGTCACCAGCGAGGTCGCCGTGTACGACCTCGTCGGGGTGTCCGGCACGATCGACGAGTCGAGCGCCGACTGGATCCTCGTCGGCGTCGGCGTCGGCGGCGCGGCGTACGGGGGTGTGCTGCGCCCCGGCGACGTGAACGGCGACGGCTACATGGATGTCGTCGTGCCCACGAGCTCCGGCCTGTACGTCGTGCACGGGGACGGGCTCACGACTGGCGGCGAGCAGGATCTGAGCACCGTGGCCGACCTCTACATCACCGAGTCCCTCAACGCGGACGCGCACGTACGCGACGTGGACGGAGACGGCGCCGCGGACGTGTTGACCTACGGCGGGGGCATCTACACCGACCTCGCCGGGATGTCGGGCACCCTGACGCGGTCCGACGCGACGACGGCGTTCAGCGAGGACACGTCGGTGCGCTCCTGCTACACCGGACTCGACAACGGGACCGACCTCGACGCCGACGGCATCACCGACATCGGCTACCTGTGCGGGGACGTCAGCCACAGCAGCAGCACGGCCATGTTCCTCGGCACGAGCGCGCTCGCGGACGCCACGGCCGACGAGTCCGACAGCTTCCTGTCTCTCGTGTGGGGCACGTCCGACGCCCGCCTGCTCGGCATCTGGGACCTCGACGGCGACGGTGACGAGGAGGCGCTCCTCTACGGCTGGGACAGCGCGGGGGCGGGCTACGGGTGGGTGGTGGAGAGCTGGTGAGGCACGCCCCTCACGGCTTTCGCTTCTTCCCGCCCTTCGTCTCCCCCCACGCCGCCACGCCGACCCACCCCTGCGGCGCGCCGTCCGCGTAGGCGGCCTCCGCCTTCAGGTCGAGCCACCGCACCGGCCGCACGACCACGCCGACCGCGCCGCCGAGCTGCGTCCCGACGAGCTCCACGCGGCCCACCGGCGTGGCCACGCCCTCGGGGAACAGCTCCGCCTGGACGTGCCCGCCGAACGTCGCGTTCCACCCGCCCGTGGCCTGCACGGCCAACCGCAACGAGTCGAAGTCCATCACCGCGCCCGCCTGCGCCGCGATCGACGGGCTGTCCGGCCGCCCGAACACGCCGCCGTTGATCACCACGCCGTCCCCGCCGACGCGCCCGTGCACGCCGAACAGGAGCGGTGCGTAGACGAACTGCCCACCTACATCCCCCAGCAGGTCCAGGCCGGACCCCAGGTCGAGCGCCCCGATGAACGCCACCCCGCGCTCCGGCGACCCGATCCCCACCTCCACGCCGGCCATCGCGCCCGGCAGCAGGTGCCGCTGGTCCGCGGACCACGTCACGAGCGCGGTGTCCCAGCCGTCGACGGCCTCCACCCGCCACGGCGCGGGCGCGAAGCCGGCGCCGAGCCACACGGGGCCGACCTCGCCGCGGATCCGCAGCACCTCGGGCACGACCCCGGCCACGAGCGGCGGCAGGCCCAGCCGCACGTCGATCGCCGCGTCGAAGTCGACGGCCCCCTCCGTCACGGAGAGCGCGCCCTCGACCTGCCCGCCCGCCTCGCCGTGCCACGCCCCGGGCGCGTGCACCACGCCGGCCGCCACCTCGGCGCCGCCGCCCGCGGTCACGTCCGCCGCCGCCGCCACGCCCAGGAGAAGAAGCATGAGCTCATCCTTTACCCCTTCTCTTGCCGCGTCAAGCCTGATACGCTTGCCCGGCCCCTCCTGCCCCTGCCGGTCCCGGCGTTCGGGGCGGGACTCCGGAGCCCCATGGAACCCGCGGTCGACCCCTTCCACCCGCTGCTCCGGCTTTTGGAGCGGTACCGAAACGACGTGCACTACCTCCGGCCGCCGGCGTCGGAGCAGGCGATCCCGGTCGTCCAGGAGCACCTGGGCGGCGAGATCCCGCCGTCGTTGCGGCACTTCCTCACCCGGTGGAACGGCGCGACGCTCTTCCGCGGCGCGCTCCGCGTGCGCGGCGTGGCCGACCTCGCGCCCCCGCGCCCCGACGTGCCCGAGGTGATCCTCTTCGCCGACGGCCCGCGCGACGACGACCGCTGGGGCTACGCCGCCGTCCCCGACGGCCACCACTTCGGCCGCTGGGACGGCGAGAAGCTCGTCCCCTACCACGAGCACTTCAACCGCTGGCTCCTCGCGCAGGCGCGCGTGCTCGACGAGGACCGCCGCGAGGAGTCCGCCCAGCTCGACCTGCGCGTGGACGTCGACCCCGAGAACGGGCTCCTCCACTTCCACCGCGGCGAGGCGCTGCTCGCCGAGGGCGACGGCGACGGCGCGCTCAAGGCCTACCGCCGCGCCACCGCGCTCGCGCCCGAGATCGCCGCCGCGTGGCAGCGGCTCGGCGAGGCCCTCCTCTCCGTGGACCGCCAGCAGGCCACCGGGGCCCTGCTGATGGCGCTCCGCCACACCGCGCTCCCCTTCGCCTACCCCGGCGCGCCCGTCGCCGAGCCCGGCATCATCCGGCTCCTCGAGCACCAGTTCCCCGACGGCGACGCGGGCTGGGAGCGCGAGCTCCACCACTTCCTCGCCGAGCGCTGCACCGACGTGCGGCACGCCTGGGGCGCCGAGCTCTTCGAGTCCGCCGCGCTCGCCCTCGCGCGGGTGCACCTCGCCCGCGGGGATCGCGCCGGGGCCCGCGACACGCTCCAGGCGCTGCGCGACCGCGCCGCCGCCTTCTCGCGCGTGCCCGAGCTCGCGAACCTGCACCTCGCGCTCGTCGCGCTCGACACCGACCTGGGGCACCACGACGAGGCCGAGGACACGCTCCGCCGCCTCCGCCGCCACCCCGATCCGCAGGTTCGCGCCCGCGGTGAGCTCGCGCTCGCCCGCATCGCGCTGCTCCGCGAGGAGCCCTGGGCCGACGACATCGCGCGCGACGCGCTCGGCAGCCTGCGCGACCCCGCCGATCGCCTCGACGCCTGGCTGCTCCTCGCCGAGAAGCGCGAGCCCGGCGCCCTGGACGAGGCCACGCGCCTCGCCGCCCACGTCGGCGACCCCGCCCGCACCGCCCGCCTCGCGCTGCTCCAGGGCGACGCCGCGCGCGACGCCAACGATCTTCCCGCCGCGTACCAGCACTACCTCGCGACGAGCGCCGACCCCGAGGCCCGCCTCCGCGCCGAGGTGCGCCTGGGCGACCTCGCGTCCGACGCCGCCGACGCGCTCCCGCACTATGCCGCCGCGGTCTCCGGCTACCAGAAGCTCCAGCTGCCGCTCCGCGAGGCCTGGGCCCGCCTGCGCCTCGTGCGCTGCGGCGATCCCTCGCAGGCCGAACAGGCGCAGCGCCTGTTCAAGGCGTCCGGCCTCGCCGCGGGCGTCGCCGCCGCCGACGTGCTGGTCAACCGCACCGGCGCGAGCCTCTCCTGGCACCTGAACCTCGCCGCCGAGCTCGCCCGGCAGCGGCACGACGCGCAGCGCATGCGCCCGCCGCTCCAGCGCGCCGACGCCGACCGCCCCGAGCGCCGCCTCCTCTCGCACCGCCGCGCCATCGCCGGCTGCGACCCGCGCATCGTGCCCGTGCTCGCCGAGGACATCCTCTCCGAGCTGCGCCGGCTCCAGCAGTCCGAGGGCCGCGCCCGCGATCCCGCCGCCATGCGCTTCGTCGCCGGCGTCGACCTCCTCGCCGGCCACCCCTCCTACGAGGCCGCGCAGGTGCTCATGGGGCTCTTGCGCGAGGACGTGCAGCCCGACGTCGCCGCGCGCGCGTTGCTGGGCGCGCTGGCACGCTCGCCCAACATGGTGCTCGTCGAGGCCCTGCTCTCGTCGGTCCGCACCATGACCGAGCCCCGCGCGCTCGCCGCCGTGGCCGAGATCCTCGGGTGGCGCCGCGAGCCCGAGGCCGCCCCGCGCCTCCGCGAGCTCGCCGTGAGCGGCTCGTTGCCCGTGCGCCGCGCCGCCATCACCGCGCTCGGCCGCATCGGCGACCCCGAGGCCGTCGACCTCTTCCTGCCCGCGCTCGAGGAGCCCGACCTCGCCGAGGCCGCCTCCATCGCGCTGCTGCTGCTCGGGGAGTGGCAGGGCGTGAACTTCCACGCCCAGGCGCTCGCGAGCGGCGTCACGGGGCTCTCGCGCTCGCCCGGCGAGATCGTCGGGCGGCACGGCGGGCCCTCGTTCCTGCTCCTGCTCCTGTCGGTGGCCGACCGCGAGGGGCCGGAGGCGCTCGGCGCGATCCAGGGCCTCGGCTTGCTCGGCAACACCCGCGCCGTGCCGCGCCTCGTCGAGATCGTCGGCGCCCGCGACCAGACCCGCCAGGCCGCCGCCGCCGCCGCGCTCGAGGTCCTCACCGGCCACCGCGTCGACCTCGACGAGCCGCACCCGCGGCAGCGTTGGGAGGCGTGGTGGAGCGAGCACCGCCACACGCTCTCGGAGGGCCAGCGCTGGCGAGGTGGCCACCCGCTCGGCGTGCGCGCGCTCATCGAGCGCCTCGGCAACGACGATCCCGCCGTGCGCCAGACCTCCTACGACGAGCTCGTCATCGCCACCGGCGCCCGCCTGCCCTTCGACGCCGAGGGCCCCTGGCGCATGCAGCTCGCCCACCGCGGCGGCTGGGCGCGCTGGTACGCGGACCACGCGCACGAGCTCCCCAACTCGGGTTGGTTGTTCCACGGGGACGAGGTCGGGTAGATCCGGGCACCCGGACCGCCGAGGACGGCGGCCGGTGCGTCGGCTGGGGTGCCACGGGGCGCGTCGGCGGCTCCCGTGCCGCCTACCGCCCGTACCAGGTCCAGATCGCGCCGTTGTCCGCGAGCCCGCCGCCGTCGCCCGCGCTCGCGCCCAGGACGAGCTCGTCCCGGCCGTCGCCGTCCACGTCGGGGAGGACCACGCCCGCCGCGAGGCGGTCCCCGGCGTTCGCGCCGCGCCACGTCGCGTCGGCGTCGGTGGCGAGGTCGATCGTGCCGGTCAGCGCCCCGTAGACGAGCCAGGCCGCCCCGGCGTCGGTGCCGGCGGCGTCGTCGTAGGTCGAGCCCACGAGCAGGTCGGGCGTCCCGTCACCGTCCACGTCCCCGACCCCCGGCTTCCGGATGCCCACGAGGTTGCCCGCGTCCTCGCCCCGGATCGTCGCCGCGGCCTGCGACGCGGCGTCCCCCGACACGACCGAGGTGAACAGGTACAGCACCCCGGCCAGGCTCCCCGCCGTGTCGTCGCCGTGCTCGCCCACGAGCACGTCGTCGTGGCCGTCCCCGTCCACGTCGCCGGGCACGAGGAGGGAGGAGCCCAGCTGGTCGAGCGCGGTGTCCCCGAGCAGCGTGGCGTCGGCGTCCGCGAACGACGTGATGCTCACGGGCCCGCGCACGAGGTGGACGGCCCCGGCCGAGCTCCCGGCCGTGCGGTCGCCCATCGCGCTGACCCAGAAGTCGTCGTAGCCGTCGCCGTCCACGTCCCCGCCGCCCGCGACGCCGCCGCCCGCCCAGTCGGCGGCGGTGTCGCTGTAGATCCGGTGCGTCCTCGACGAGGTGCTCTCGTAGACCGTGACGCTCCCGACCGGCAGGCTGCCGGTCCCCTCGTACCCGCAGAGCCACTCGGGGAGGCCGTCGCCGTCCGTGTCGCCGCCCTTCGCGGCCGTGTCGCACGTGAACGACCCGTCGAGCGGCGTGGTGTACGAGGCGACGCCCGTGTCCCCGCCGTAGTACACGAACGCGCCTTCGTTGCCGAGCACCGCGAGGTCGTCGGCGCCGTCCGCGTCGAGATCGCCGAGGTTCCGGACGCCCGACCCGTAGTGCGTCTGGTAGCTGGACGACGTGTTGTAGTAGAGGAACGAGGCCACGTCCCCCGCGGCCTGCTCGCCGCCCGCGATGGGGCCCGCGAAGCCGTACACCACGCCGGCGTAGGAGCTGCCCGGGTACGTCTCGTCGGAGGCGCCCACCAGGAGATCGGTCTCGCCGTCGCCGTCGAAGTCCCCGAAGGTGTAGGCCTCGCCGAAGTCGTCCCCGGCGGTGGTCCCGTGGATCTTCACGGTGTAGTCGTCGTCGACCGCGTAGTCGCCCCCGAGCGGACACACCTCGTCCGCCCCCGAGCAGTCCTGGTCGACGGTGTCGTCGCACACCTCGGCGGCCCCGGGCGAGATCGTGGCGTCCGTGTCGTCGCAGTCGGTGGCGTCGTCGACGTACCCGGCGAGCTCGTCGCACACGGCCACCGCCGCCGCCACCCAGCCGAAGCCGTCCCCGTCGAGGTCGGCGTAGCGGAGCACCTGCCCGCGCGCGCGGGTGTCGGCGTCGTCCGCGGCGCCGTCGCAGTCCTCGTCCACGTCCGCGTCGTCGCACGCCTCGGAAGCGCCGGGGTGGACGGCCGCGTTGGCGTCGTCGCAGTCGAGCCCCGCGGGAGAGCCGTCCCCGTCGGCGTCCAAGAAGGCCGCGGTGTCGGCGCTGTCTCCCGTGTCGGTGTCGGCGGTGTCACCCGTGTCGATCGAGCTCGCGCCGGTGTCGGTGTCCGAGGTGTCCGCCGTGTCGGTGTCGGTGTCCGAGGTGTCCGCGGTGTCGGTGTCGGTGTCGGTGTCCGAGGTGTCCGCCGTGTCGGTGTCGGCGGTGTCCGAGGTGTCGGCGGTGTCAGTGTCGGCGGTGTCGGTGTCGGCGGTGTCGGCGGTGTCGGTGTCACCGGTCTCGACGTGCGCGGTGTCGCTGTCCGCGGTGTCCGCGTCGGCCGTGTCGCTCTCGGCCGTGTCCCTGTCGGCCGGCGTCCCGGCGGTGTCCTCCGCGCCCGGGCCACACGCGGCGACACAGGCGAGGGCGAGGAGCAGGAGCCGCACGAAGCCTCCGGGAGGAGCTGCTATCTACCCGATCTCCCCACACCCAACCCGTCGGCCATCCGGTTCACGTAGGCGAAAAAGCTCGCGATGGCCGTGAGCTGGAGGATCCCCGTGTCGTCGAAGCCGACGGCGCGCAGCTCGTCGAGGTGGGTCGGCTCCACGGTCGCCGGCGCGCGGGTGAGCCGCTCGACGTGCGCGAGCAGCACGCGCTCCCGCTCGGAGATCGGCGCGCTCCGCCAATCCGCCACGACCGCGTCCACGAGCGGCTCGTCCCCTGTCACCTGACGCAGAAACTCTGCGTGGGACTCCCTTCAATAGAAGCAGTCGTTGATCGTCGACACGACGACCGCGATCATCTCCTGCTCGCGGCGGGAGAGCGGGGTGTCGGCCGCGAGCATCGCGGTGAAGCCGCCGAAGATGCCGGCCATCACGTCGGGGAGGAGCGCGTGGGAGGCCACGATGCTCTCGTCGCGCACCGCCTGCGGCAGGCGATCCGACGGACGGGCGCTGTACTCGGGAGGGAGCGTGGCGCGCGCCGCGGCGAGCGCGGGGTGGCCGACGGGGAGGCGGGGCGTGCGGATCCAGGCCATGGTCGCCCCTAACCTGGCGCGAACGTCGCCGTGACCGCGCTGTCGGCGTCCATCGGGAGCGTGATCGACGCGCCGGCTCCGGGCTCGCTCCACCCCGCGAGGACCCAACCCGGGTTGGGAACCGCCGTCACCGTGACGGGCACCCCCTGGTAGTAGGTCCCCACGAAACCGTCTTCGACCTCCACCACCGCGAGCCGGAAGCGCCCCGCCTCGGGCGGGTCGGCCGCGAGGGAGAGCGTCGCGTGTCCGCTCACGCCGAGGTGCGCGAGGAGGCCCGCATCGATGGCCTCGGCGCGGCGCCGCGCGAAGCTGGTCGCGTACGCGATGCCGTCCTCCCACCCCTCCATGTCCTCGCCGCCGCACCACCGCGCCCGCTGGCGCGCCATGACGGGGCGCACCTCGGCCGCGAGCCGCTCCACCGTGGCGGCGGCCCGATCGCTCCGCAGCGAGGTGTTGAGGTAGTCCGCGTGCACGTTCACGAAGAGGTGGCGGAAGGACTCGTTCGCCAGCGCGGCGCCGATGGGCAGGCCCCTCCAGCTCCCGGAGACGCTGGTGGCGAGGTGGTCGTACGACGGCGTGGTCCACCCGTGCCCGAAGTCGTACACCATCCAGCGCCAGCGGCCGCCGTCCCGCCGGGGCCGCCACATGCGGATGTTGTTCCCCCACCAGTCGGTGTTGCCGATCCAACCGTGCGCGACCGTGGCGGACACGAAGTTCTCCAGGTCGACCTGCGCCTCGAAGGACGCGAACGCGGCGGGATCGGAGAGGTCCTGGGTCGTCACGAGCGCGTCCAGGGCGTCGAACGCCTCCCAGTCCCCCTGCTCCACCTCCCAGTTGGCGTCGTGCGTCCAACCGAGCTTGACGCGGTCCAGGTCCTCGGGGCCCTCGCCGTGGTGGTCGGCCACGTACCACTCGTCGAGCCGCTCCTTGAGCTCGTAGAGCCCCCAGAACGCCCCGTTCAGGTAGACGAGCACGGGCGTGTAGGCCTGCGCGTCGACGGCGTCGAGGCGCCGCCCGGCCTCGTCGCGGAACAGCGCCTGGACCGTGCCGTCGAGGATCTGCGTGCCGCACCAGTCCCCGCCGTTCCGCAGGTACAGGCGGTGGAAGGCGTCGATGTCCTCGTCGGGGAAGAGCTTCGCATCGAAGGTCTCGGGCCCGTAGCCCGCGCGCGCCAGGAGCTCGAAGTTCCGTTGGTCGAACGCCCGGCTGTAACCTCCCGCGATCTGGATCCCGGCGTCCTGCTCGACGAGCAACGTGCCATCCGCCGCGAACACCTCGACGTGCAGGTCCTTCTCCCAGACCTGCCAGAAGTTGGCGCCGAAGTAGGGATAGCCCGCCTCGGCGTTCGGACCCGGCACGTAGATGCCGCTGTCCTCGTCCCACAAGTCCGGCGGGTCGACGGTCAGCGAGATCACGGTGACACCCCCCTCGAGGATCGTCGGGTCGGTCCAGTACGTCGCGGTGGTGATCCGGCTCGGCCAGAGCCCGTCCGAAAACGCGCGCGCCCGCACCACGACCGGCTGCTCGTCGGCGTCGAGCTCGACCGGCCCCGTGTAGGCGGTGTCCCCCCCGCGGGGCACGCTCCCGTTCAGCGTGTACGTGACGTTGGATCCTGTCATCTCCACCGACACGGGCGCGGCGTGGTAGCCGGGCGCGCGCGAGAGCACGGGGGCCTCCGCGAACCCGGGGCGCGACTCGGTGGAGTTGGGCGCGCCGGGGGTCGGCTCGAGGAAGTAGCTCCACGCCCCGGCGGCATCCCGCCCGCGCGCCACGTCGGCGTAGAGCCGGCCGGTCTCGACGTGGTCGGCCACGCAGCCGTCCGGCATGTGCAGGAACACGGCGTCGCCGAGAGCGTCGAGCGAGAAGCTCGCGTGGAGCTCACCGTCGGCGCGGTCCTTCCCCGACGCGAACACCAGGAGCTGGCCGCCGGGCGCGAGGGAGGCCGCCGGGAGCGTCCAGTCGGGCGAGCCGTCGTCGGAGAGCGCCCAGCCGGTGAGGTCCACCGCGGCGGTTTCGGCGGGGAGCGCGAGCTCGATCCAGTCGGACGTGTCCCCGTCCGCGTCCGCGAGCCCCTCGTGGTTGGCGGCCACCAGCTCGTTCAGCACGACGGGGGGCGCGTCGGCGCAGGCCTCCCAGGTGGGCGCGGTGTCGCCGGGCAGCACCTCGACCTCCGGCGCGGCGCGCGGCGGACGCACGGGCGGGGCGCCGTCGGGCGCGCAGGCGGCGAGGAGGAGGAGCATCGGGCCGTTGTACCGCGTTTCGGAAACCGCGGGCCATCGCCACGGCACCCGCGCGGGCCCGCGTCACCGCCCCATCGACTCCCGCAGGCCCGGGAGGTCGTGCACCAGCACCCCTTCGCGCAGGAAGGTGAAGGCGTCGCGCGTGCGCGGGGCCTTCAGCGTGCGCACCAGCGTCTCCACCCGGCAGCCGATGAGCACCGCGAGGCGGGTGCGGCTCAAGGGGATCGGCACGAGCGTGCCGCGCGCGTCGGGGAGGCCGTGCTCCTCGGCGAGGTTCACCAGCACCCGCGCGAGCCGCTGCTCGACCGTGCCGTAGCCGACCTCCTGGATGCGGCGCACGCACCGCCGCGCCGACCGGGCGGCGAGGCCCGCGAGGGCCACGGCGTACTCGCCCCCCGCGTGGAGCGCCGACCGGAGCCCCTCGGCGCGCACCACCATCGCCGCGCTCGGCATGATGGCCTCCACCTCGGTCTGCCGCCGCCCGCCGTGGATGGCCTCGTCGAGCCCGATCGTGGCGCAGCGCGTGGCGAGGCTCAGCACGTGCTGCTCGCCGCCGGGGGTGAACACCGAGACCGTCGCCGCCCCCTTGGTGACGAGCAGCACACGGTCGGCCGCGTCGCCCTGCGACCAGAGGCGCTCCCGCGCGCGGAACCGCACCAGCGTTCCCATCTCGACCAGCGTCCGGGTGACCGCCGCGTCGGCGCATGGTTTGTCACAAGGACAGGTGAGAACTTCCGATCTCGACAGACGAACCTCCCCTCGCTGAGCTCGTGCCCATCGAGTCACTGGAGACATCTGGCCGAAGAGAATGTGCTCGCAAATTGATTTTCATCAACTCTTCGGCAAACACGTTTCACTAAAGTCGCCAAAGTATGAACAAACGTCAGGTTGGACCAACCGTTGCGAAGTCGCACGCGGAGGGGCGGGTCGAGGCCTCCCTGCGCGTGCTGACGCGCCTCTGGATCGCGGGGGCGACCGGCTGCGTGCGGCGCACCGGCGCACCGCGTCCGATCGCCCGCCTCTGCCGCGGCGGCGTCGTGTCGCCGCACGACGTCGAGAGCCTCCGGGCCTCCCTCGGCGCGGGCCTCCACTTCGACCCGATGCCCGTCCCCGGCACGCCCGACCGCGCCGCGGTCGCGGCCCTGCTGCGCGCGACGGCCCTCGCGCTCGTGGGCCGCGTGGAGGCCCCGTGCACGGCACCCCAGGTCTCCCTGCTCGCGGCGGAGCGCACGATCGAGGAGCTGGGGCTCGCCGACGCGCCCGGCGCCGCCCACGACGCCGATCGGCACGCGCGGCTCCTCGCGCTCGAGCGCATGGGGCTCGTCCGGCTGCGCTTCCTCGACCTGGCGCCCTCCGTGGCCGTGGCCGCCCCCTGCGCGCGCCTGGTCGCCCACGACGAGGACCTCGGCGACGAGCTCACGAACGATCCCGAGAGCGCGGACCTCGCCTGGGCGGACGCCTGGGAGGACGAGGGGGACGTGATCACCGCCGAGATCGACGCCGTCCGGCAGCGCATGCGGCTCGGCCAGTGGGAGGTCGCCGAGCGGCTCCTCGTCGGGCTCCGCGACCGGCGCCTCGACAACCCGCACGTGCTCTCGCTCCTCGCCCTCGCGCGGGTGGGGGACCCGCGCCGGGTGGACGCCGAGCGCGTCGCCGACGCGCGCCGGTGGGCGCTCCTCGCGCGGCAGCTCGGCTCCGCCGACCCGGAGGCCGCGCAGGCCCTGGAAGCCGCGTGGCAACGCATCGAGCACGCCGAGGCCCGGCTCGCCGATCGCGCCCTTCCACCCACCCGCGTGGAGCCCGTCGAGCGCCGCCGGAGCGTGTCATGAGGATCAACCGCGCCAACCGCGAGATCTGCCTCAAGATCGTCTACTACGGGCCCGGGCTCGGCGGAAAGACGACCAACCTCGTCCGCCTGCACGCCGGCTACTCGGCCGAGCAGCGCGGCGAGCTCATCAAGCTCGACACCGAGACCGAGCGCACGCTGTTCTTCGACTACTTCCCGCTCGCGTTCGGCGCGATCGGCGGGCACCGCGTGAAGATCGACTTCTTCACCGTCCCCGGCCAGTCCTTCTACCAGGCCACGCGGCAGGCGGTGCTCGAAGGGGCCGACGGGCTCGTGTTCGTCGCGGACTCCCACCCGAGCCGCGAGGACGCCAACCTCGTGTCCCGCGACGACCTCGTGCGCAGCCTCGCCGCCCGCGGCCGCACCCTGGACACCATCCCGCACGTCTACCAATGGAACAAGCGGGATCTTCCAACTGTCATCCCGGTGTCCGTGTTGGAGCGCACGCTCAACCCGGAGCGTGCCACGTCGCTCGAGGCCATCGCCGCCACGGGGGCGGGCGTGTGGGAGACGCAGGCCCACATCGTCAAGCAGGTCCTGATGCAGCTCCGGGCCGGCCCGAGCGCGGCCGCGAGCGCCCGGAATGCCTGAGGTGCTCCGTGGCGACGGCGTGGTGGTGGGCCTCGCGTCCCTGCTCCAGCTCGCGGAGGGCGAAGCGCTCACCGGCCGCGTGGTGCTCCCGCGCGGCGAGGTGGGTTGCCACCTCGGGAACGTGGTGCGGGCCCGCTTCGGCGCGCTCGCCGGCGTGGCCGCGGTGCAGGAGCACTTCCTCCACCCCGGCGGCTCCTTCTCCGTGGAGACCGGCGACGAGCCCGCCGCCCCGCCGCTCGGGCCGACCAGCGCGCTCGTGCTCGACGGGTACCGCCTGCTCGACGACTGGCGCCGCGTCGAGGCGCTCCGCCTCCGCCGCGTCGACGGCGCGGCGCTTCCCCCGGCCCTGGGCGCCCTCGCGCCGCGACTCGACGGGCGCCGCCCCGTCTCCGACGTGGTCGCGGCGGCCGGCGCGTGGCGCTGCCGCGTGATCGACCCGCTCCTGGAAGCGCTCGAGGCCGGCACGCTCGTCGAGGTCGCGCCCGACGAGGTGGAGGACGATCCGCCCACCGATCCGGGCGGCTTCGACACGGCGATGGAGGCGGGCCGGCGGCTGGTCCGCGAGGGACGCTACGACGACGCGCGCGCCGCGTTCGGACGCGCGCTGGCCGCGCGGCCCGACGATCGGGTGGCGCTCCAGAACCTGCGGCGACTCGCCGCGCTCGGGGGGAGCTGAAATGTCCGGCTTGGAGGAACGGATCACCGGCCTGCTCACGGACGGCAACCGGGAGGGGGGCTTCCCCGTGTCGCTCGTGTGCACCGACCAGGGGCTCCTCGTGGCCGCCGCGGGCGAGGGCGCCGGCCCCGACGACCTCGCGGTGCTCGCGAGCCTCTTCGACGACGTGGTCGCCCGCGCCCGGCGCGACATGGCCATGGCCGCGCTGGACGAGCTCACGCTGCGCGACGCCACGCTCGGCCGCTTCGTCATCCGCCCGCTCGCGCTCGGCGAGCGCCGGATGTTCCTCGTCGTCCACGTCCCGCCCGCCCTGCCCTGGCGACGCACCACCAACCGGTTGTGCGCGCGCCTGGAGTCCGAGCTCGCCCGCTTCGCCCACGACCCCGGAGCCCCCGATGGGCACTGACGCCACCGCCCACGCCGAGCTCGGCAGCTTCACGCTCGACCTCGACGAGGCGGACATCGCCGCGCTGCTGGAGCCCGGGCGGACCTCCGCCCCGCCGGATGCGCCCCCCTCCGACCTCGCGCCCTCCTCCGAGCTCCGCGACGTCACCCGCCGCATCTCCTCGCAGTTCTTGGAGGTCCTCCAGGTGGCGGCGAGCGGGCTCTTCGCGGGCCGCGACGCCCGGGGCGGGGGCTCCCAGCTCCTCACCGCGCTCGACGCGCTCGACCGCCTCGCCGCGGCGGCCCAGGACGAGCCCCACCGCGCGCTCCTGGCCGAGATCCAGCCCCACGCGCGGACCTTCGCGGCCGACCCTCGCGGCGGCCTCCGCGACCGCTTCCTCGCCCGCCTCCGCCCCTGGCTCGTGCGCTACGCCGCCCACCTCGGCGAGGCCGACGGCGCGCGCCTCCGCTCGCTGGTCGCCTACGACCCCGACGCCGTCCCGCTGTTCGCGGAGCTCGCCGCGATCCCGGGCATCGGGCCGCGCCGCCTGGAGCGGCTGTTCTGCGCCGGGCTGTACGCCGTCGAGGTGGTGAGCGGCGCGGAGCCCGCCGAGGTCGCGCAGGTCACCGGCCTGCCCCGCGCGCTCGCGGAGGACGTGGTCACGCGGGCGCGGGGCTTCGCGGAGGAGCGCCGCCGCCGCTGCGTGCTCGAGATGCGCGGCCGCCTCGCGGAGTTCCAGCGCGTCTTCGAGGCCATCGATCCCGCCAGCCACCCCGAGCTCTGGGCGCTGGCCCGCTCGGCCGTCCAGGAGATGCACAGCATGGTCAACCAGTACCGCAGCGGTCCCGACGCATGAGCTGGCGCGCGTTCGTGGACCAGGTCGCCCTGCGCGCGGGCAGCTCGCGCGCCGCCACCCGCGCCGTGCTCGCGGCGTTCGTCGACGAGGTCGAGGACACGCTGCTGTTCGGCGAGGCCGTCACCGTGCCCGGGCTCGGCACCATCACGAGCCACTGGGAGCCCGAGCGCACGCTGCGCTCGATCAAGGACGGCCGGAAGGTGGCCATCGACGGGCGCTACCGCCCCACCTTCCGCCCCGCCGGCCGGCTCCGCGCCGCGATGCGCGACCGCACGCCGCAATTGCTCAAGGACCCCGCGCACCAGCGCGCGTGGCGCCTCGCCGAGACGCTCGTCGGCGACCTCGCGCTCTACCACGCCGCCGCCGCGCCCAAGGACCTCGCCGAGGACACCGAGTTGTCCGAGGTGGACACCCGCTGCGCGCGGGCGCTGGGGCCGGCGTGGACGCGCGCCCGGCGCACGTTGGACGAACAGACTCCGCCGGAGGTCCGGGCGGTGCGAGATCACCTCGCGCTCGCCGCGCGCCGCCGGTGGGCGGTCCGGGGCTAGTGGCACCCCCCGGTCACCCAAACGAAAGCAACGTGCCTTTGGGAGCATACGTGGCAGATCCCGTCGCCGTGTTCGATCAGATGAAGAGCTTCCTCGACTTCGGGGAAGACGACGTGACCAACCTCCGCGCGCTCGCGCCGGTGTTCGAGCGGCACGGCGCCTCGATCACCGACCAGTTCTACGAGATCCTCGCGCGCTACCCTTCCACCGCGAAGCTGCTCGAGGGCCGCGTGGACGGGCTCAAGCGCACCCACAACCGCTACCTCGGCGAGCTGTTCGCCGGGGACTACGGCCAGGCCTACTTCGAGAACCGCATGAAGGTCGGGAGCGTGCACGTGCGCGTGGGGCTCGACCCCTACTTCGTGGAGGCCGTCATGAGCTTCCTCCGCACGGCGGGCCTGCTCGCCATCCGCGCCGAGGTGGCCGACCCCGACACCGCCGCGCGGTTGACCGCCAGCTACCTCAAGATCCTCGACCTCGACCTCCTCGTCATCAACCTCGCCTACGGCGAGGAGCGCCTCGCGCGGCTCACCAAGTTCACCGGCATGTCGCGGAAGCTCCTCGAGAACTGCATCCAGCGCGCCACCTGATCGCGCCTGTCACGACCCACCAACCAACCCAAGCCAGGCCACCCCGCGCCACCGGAGCACCCATGTCCCGCGCCGACCAGATCACCAAGCTCATCAAGACCCTCTCCAACACCACCCCCGACGTCGAGGCCGCCGCGGTCATCGACAACGACGGCCTCGTCATCGCCAGCGCGCTCCCCCAGGACATCGACGACGACTCGGTCGCCGCCATGAGCGCCGCGCTGCTCGGCATCGGCGAGCGCATCACCGGGGAGTTGCGCCGCGGCAGCTTCGAGCTCGTCATGGTCCGCGGCGACGCCGGCTTCCTCATCCTCGCCCGCTGCGGCCCCGAGGCGGTGCTCGCGCTCCTCGCCGGCAAGAGCGCCAAGCTCGGCCTCATCTTCCTCGACGCGGCGCGCGCGGCGAAGGAGATCGCGCGGAACCTGGGGTAGTTCTTCTTGGGGCGGGGGGCTCGCCGCCCCCCGCAACGCCCCCCGGTCCCTAGCTTCAGGGGAGATGATCGCCGTCATCAGCGACCTCCACCTGCAGCACACCGCGACCGAGGTGATCCGCCATCGCGACGGCGACGTCGTGTGGGAGACGGGCGTGCGGCGGAACGTGCCGCCGGACGCCGTCGGGCTGGTCTTCGAGGAGCTCCGGGAGACCGCGGAGGACCGGGGCAGCCGCGAGGTGCACCTCGTGCTCGCGGGCGACGTGTTCGAGTGCCACCGCACGCCGCTCTGGTTCGAGGGCCCCGACGCGGCCCTGCGCCCGAGCGACGCGCCGGGGCCGGACGGGTCGCCGCTCTGCGCGAAGACGCTGCGGGTGCTCGACGCCGTGGAGGCCGAGAACGCCACGTTCTTCGAGACGCTGCGCGCGGAGGCGGCCAAGGGCGCCGGGCGGGCGAAGATCGTGCTCCACTACCTGCCCGGCAACCACGACCGCCTCGTGGGGTTGTGGCCCTCCACGCGCGCCCGCGTGCGGCGGATCCTCGGCCTCGGGGACGACGACGGGCCCTTCCCGCGCGTGCTCGACTGGTCCGCGTGGGGCGGCGGGGCCGGTGTGCGCGTGCGGCACGGCCACGAGTACGACGCGGCGAACATCGGGCTCCGGGAAGGCGTGCCGGACTACGCGGCCCCGGCCATCGGCGACTTCGTCACCATCGACATCGCGGCGCGCTTCGCGATGGCCTTCCGCGTGCGGCACGCCCGCGCGCTGCGCCGCCCCGACACCGAAGGGAAGCGCCTCCGCGGGCTCTATACCGCGCTCACCGAGTTCGACGACGTGCGCCCCGCGAGCCACCTCGCGCCGTACCTGACCGAGCGGGCGGGCGCGCACCGCGCCGAGGTCCTCGCGCTCCTGCGGCCCGTGCTCGCCGACGTGTACGCCACCACCACGCGCGACCGCTTCTTCTCGCACGCCGCCCGCGCCCGCGGCATGGGGCCGCTCTTCGAGGAGCCGATCTCCACGCTGCTCACGCTCGGGATCGCGGGGCTGCCGACGCCGCTGCTCGCCCGCGTGATCGGGCGGGTGGCGCGGCTCGACTCCCCGGACCCGGGCGACAAGCCCGCGCTGGCCGCGGCGCGGGAGGAGGGCCTCGGGGACCGCATCCACACGATCGTCGCGGGGCACACCCACCGGCCGACGATGGAGTGCCTGCCCGGCACCGACAACGCCTGCTGGTACGTGAACTCCGGCACCTGGCGCATGCGCGTGGCCCGGGGCGTCGGCGGCTACGGTCGGCTTCGCGCCGGCACGATGGTGTTCTGCTTCGACGCGGCCGAGGCGGCGCGCACGCCCGACCTGCGGCGCGTCGAGACGTGGACGGGGCTCCTGACCGGCGGCCGGCTCGGCGCCTACACGGAGGTCGTGGCCCCGAGCGCCGCCCCCACCCGGCTGGTGCGCGTGCACGCCGTGGACTGGCTCCCGGTCGACGGCGTCCGTCGCCGTCCCCGCCCGCTCGAGATCGGCGTGGACGGCGCCTCCGCCACGCTCACCCCCGACGGGATGGCCGAGCTCCCCGCCGACCCGGACCTCGACGGCGAGGTGTGGGCCCGCGTCGTGCCGCACAGCGGGGAGCGCGACGAGGGCCTGCCCTGGGGCGTGGACCACCTCCCCCGCGAGCCCGGGTCGCGGGCGTACACGACCGGCGAGCGCCAGGTGTGCGTGTGTACCTACGATCGGCACGGCGCGCGCGTGCCGTTGGTGCGGGTGGGCGTGCGGGTGGAGTGACGCCGACCGTCGCCGGCGCTACGCCCGGCGCCTCCGCGCGAAGGCGAGCAGCGCGAGGACCGGGGCCCAGCCGACGGGCCCGGGCGTGCCCGCGCAGCCGCAGCCCTCGTCCTTCGGGCCGCCGCCGGTGTCGCCCCCGGAGTCCGCGGGGCCCGTGTCGTCGGCCTCCCCCGTGTCGACGGCGTCGGCGCCGTCGCAGTCCTGGTCGATCCCGTCGCCGGGGAGGTCGTCGGCCTCCGGGTGGGCGCCGGCGTCGTCGTCGTCGCAGTCCTCCTCGGTGGCGGCCGCGTAGCCGGCGGGCGGATCACACGCGAGGACGGATGCGTCGGGGTCGGTGTAGCCGTCGCCGTCGGCATCCGCGTACCACCGCTCGGAGTCCACCGCGTTGTCGTCCACCGCGCCGTCGCAGTCGTCGTCGCGGCCGTTGCAGCGCTCGTCCGCGTCGGGGTTGGTCGAGGTGCGCGCGTCGTCGCAGTCCTCGCAGGCGGCGAAACCGTCCCCGTCGGCGTCGGCGTAGCCGGCGGAGCCGTCGCAGTTGTAGTCGGCGGGGTCGGCGCAGTTGCCCTCGTCCGCGCCGGGGTGGAAAGCGGGGTCGGCGTCGTCGCAGTCGCCGGTCGGGAGCGCCTCGCTCGCCTCGCCGGGGCCGGCGCAGTCGAGGTCGGCGCTGTCCAGCACGGTGCCGGCGTCGTCGCGGTAGCCGTCGGCGTCCGCGTCGGCGTAGCAGATCTCCGCGCCGTCGCAGTCCTGGTCCACGCCGTCCCCGATCACCTCGTCGGCGCCCGGCCCCACGCCCGCGTCCGCGTCGTCGCAGTCGGGGGCGGCCGCGGCGGGGGCCTCGCCCGCGTCGGCGCAGTCAGCGTCCGCGGAGGTGAGCGTGGCGGCGTCGCGGTAGCCGTCCCCGTCCGCGTCCGCGTAGCAGGTCTCCCCCCCGTCGCAGTCCCCGTCCACGCCGTCCCCGACCGTCTCGCCGCCGAGGGGGCTCACCGCCGCGCTCGTGTCGTCGCAGTCGCCGGCGGTGGCCGCGTGCCCCGCGGGGAGGTCGCACGCGTCGGTCGTGCCGGCGCCCCCGAAGCCGTCGCCGTCCGCGTCGACGTACCACGTGCTCGCGCCGGTCGCGGACGCATCCGCGTCGTCCGCGGCGCCGTCGCAGTCCTCGTCGACGTTCGTGGCGTCGCACACCTCGGCGGCGGCCGGGTTGGTGCCGGCGGCGCCGTCGTCGCAGTCGGTCGCGTCGGCGACAAAAGCGGGCGGCTGGTCGCAGGCGAGCGTCGTGGTCGCCCCGCCGAAGCCGTCGGCGTCGGCGTCGGCGTGCCAGGTCGACTGGCCCGTCGCGCTCCCGTCGGCGTCGTCCGCGAGGCCGTCGCAGTCCTCATCGACGTCCGCGGCGTCGCACACCTCGGCGGCGCCGGGGTTGGTGCCGGCGGCGCCGTCGTCGCAGTCGGTCGCGTCGGCGACAAAAGCGGTCGGCTGGTCGCACGCGAGCATCGTGGTCGCCCCGCCGAACCCGTCGCCGTCGGCGTCGGCGTGCCAGGTCGACTGGCCGGTCGCGCTACCGTCCGCGTCGTCGGCGAAGCCGTCACAGTCCTCGTCGGTGTCCGCGGCGTCGCAGAGCTCGACGGCGCCGGGGTTGGTGCCGGCGGCGGCGTCGTCGCAGTCCGTACCGTCCGCGACGTGGCCGGCGGGGGCGTCGCACCAGTCGGCCGGGGCGCTCCCGTAGCCGTCGCCGTCCGCGTCGACGTAGGAGGTGGTCTTGCCCGTGGCGCCCGCGTCCGCGTCGTCGGCGAGCCCGTCGCAGTCCTCGTCCACGTCGGCCGCGTCGCACACCTCGGCCACGCCGGGGCTCACCGCGGCGGTGGTGTCGTCGCAGTCGGTGGCGTCGGCGACGTAGCCGGGGACCGCCGCGCACGCAGTCGTGGTGACCGCCGGGTCGCCGTAGCCGTCCCCGTCGGCGTCCGCGTAGGCGGCGTACGGGGTGGTGATGGCGGGGTCGGTGTCGTCGCAGTCGTCGTCGGTGCCCACCCCGTCGCCGTCGGCGTCGGCGTAGCCGCGGTACACGGCGGCGGCGCCCGAGCCGGCCGAGGAGCCCACGATCACGTCGGCGTAGCCGTCCCCGTCGACGTCCCCCGCGCCCGCGACAGCCGCGCCGAAGCGGCCCGCGGCCACGCTCCCGGTCAGAGACGTGCTCGTTCCGCTGGACACGCCGCTGGCCGAGCCCTCGTAGACGTAGGCCCGGCCGCGCATCGAGCTGTACCCGAACGCCCCGACGATCACGTCGTCGTATCCGTCCGCGTTCACGTCACCGGCGCCCCCCACGCGGTACCCGAGGTAGTCGGAGGCTGCGGCGCCCGTCAGCGCGGAGGCCGGCGACGCGGGGATCCCGGCGCTGGAGCCGTGGTAGACGTACGCCCGGCCGGTGTAGGACGTGTAGGCGTACGCGCCGACGATCAGGTCGCCGTAGCCATCGGCGTTCACGTCCCCCGCGGCGGAGATCGCGCAGCCGAACTGGTTGCTGGCGCTGTACCCGGTCAGCGTGCGCGCCACGCTGCTCCCCGCGCCCGTGGCCGAGCCGTGGTGCACGTAGACGGCACCGGTGGACGAGCTGTAGCCGGGCGCGGCGATCGCCACGTCGTCGTAGCCGTCACCGTTCACGTCGCCCGCCCCCGCCACCGCCGTACCCAGCCCGTCGCTCGCGGAGGAGCCGGTGAGCGCGAGGTTCGCGCTCGTCGACACCCCGGAGGCGGACCCGAGGAACACGTACGCGCGGCCGCGGGAGGAGCTGTAGCCGTACGCGCCGACGACCACGTCCGCGTACCCGTCGGCGTTCACGTCGCCCGCGTCCGAGACCGAGTAGCCGAGGTAGTACGAGGTGCCGCCGCCGGTGATCGTCGTGGTCGCGGTGCTGGAGAGCCCCGCCGCCGACCCGTGGAAGACGTAGGCGCGGCCGGTCGACGAGCTGTACCCGTCCGCGCCGACGATCACGTCGTCGTAGCCGTCCCCGTTCACGTCGCCGGCGCCCGACACCGACCGGCCGAACACGTCGCCGGGGTCGCCGCCCTCGATCGTCGTGGCGGCGGTCGTGGAGAGCCCCGACGCCGAGCCCGTGTAGACGAACACCGCGCCGACATCGCCGATGTAGCCGGGGGCGCCCACGATCACGTCGTCGTAGCCGTCGCCGTTCACGTCGCCCGCGCCGTCCACCGCCTCGCCCAGGCCGTCCTCGTAGTGGCTGTCCAGGTACGTGGAGGGGGTGGTCGAGAGCCCGGCGGAGTCGCCCTCGAAGAGGTACGCCCGGCCCGGATCGGCGCCGCCGTACGCGTACGCGCCGACGAGGAGCTCGTCGTCCCCGTCCCCGTCCACGTCGCCCGCGCCGGCCACGCTCCAGCCGAACCAGCTCGCGCTCTCCCCGGTCAGGGTCGTGGTCGCGGTGGCGCTCACCCCCGCGACGGACCCCGCGTACACGTAGGCGCGCCCGTACTGGGAGGAGGCGTAGTAGGCGCCGATCACGACGTCGTCGTAGCCGTCGCCGTTGATGTCCCCCGCGCCCGCCACGTCGTACGCGAAGCGGTCGCTGGCGGCCTCGGCCGTGAACGTCGTGGCGGCGCTGGTCGCCAGCCCGGCGGACGACCCGTGGTACAGGTACGCGCGCCCCGTGTAGGAGGCGTACTCGTTGGCGCCGACGACGATGTCGTCGTAGCCGTCGCCGTCCACGTCCCCCACGCCCGCCACGGAGTAGCCGAACTGGGAGTCGGTGGTGCCGGTCCGCGTGGTCGCGGCGCTCGCGGAGCTGCCGGCGGCCGAGCCGAGGTAGAGGTGCACGCGCCCGGCCTGGTCGCCGGTGGCGTGGGTGTCGTAGCCGTACTCGCCGACGATCACGTCGTCGTAGCCGTCGCCGTTGATGTCCCCCGCGCCGTCCACCGCCCCCCCGAAGTGCGAGCCCGTGAAGTAGGAGCTGGCGCTCGTCATGGTCGTGGTGGCGGTCGTGGAGAGCCCGGACGCCGAGCCGCGGTACACGTAGGCCTTGCCGTAGGACCCGTAGTCCTCGGCGCCGACGATCACGTCGGCGTAGCCGTCGGCGTCGACGTCCCCCGCGCCCGCGACGGCGCAGCCGAAGTTGTCGGACGTCACCTCGCCGTCGAGCGTGACGGCCGCGGTGGACGAGAGCCCCGCCGCGGACCCGAGGTAGACGTAGACGCGGCCCTTGTCGGAGGAGTAGCTCTGGGCGCCGACGACCACGTCGTCGTAGCCGTCCCCGTTCACATCCCCGGCGCCGTCGAGCGCGCCGCCGAACTCGTCGCCGCTGGTCTGGCCGTTCAGCAGCACGGAGGCGTCGGAGGAGAGGCCCGACGCCGAGCCCGGGTACACGTAGACGGCGCCGACGTCCGAGGTGCCCGACGAGCCCACCGCCACGTCGTCGTAGCCGTCGCCGTCCACGTCCCCGACGCCCGCCACGGCGTACCCGAAGCGCGCGTACCCGGCGGTGCCGTCCACGGCCCACGCCGTGGACGTGTACACCGGGTCGATCTCGACGGGGTAGCGCGCCCCCGCGTCGTCCACCTCCACGCGGAAGCCCTCGGGCGCGCGCGTCACGCGGATGTCGAGCGCGGCGCCGTCGGCGTCCCAGGCGGCGAAGCCACCGACCGCGAGGAGCCCGCCCCCGTGCCCCTCGAGCCAGACCTCGCCGTCGTCCACCACCACGTCCGCGTCCTCGACGCCGAGGACGATGGCGAGCGGGCCCTCGCCCGCCGGCGCGACGTCGAGCGTCCACCCCTGCTCGAAGCCTTCCGGCGTGCCGGCCCACCACTCCGTCGCGACCTCCCCGGCGTACTCCAGGCGCCGGACGCAGCGCCCCGTCGGATCCACGCGGTCGCCGTCGCAGGCCCCGAGGGCCGGCGCCGCGGGCGCCCAGGGGTCGGGCGCCGCGCCGCGGCCCACCGCCAGCGTACGGACCGTGAGGGTGTCCTCCGCGACGCCGAGGTCGACCCCGTCGGCGCCGAAGCGGCCCGTGATCCCCCGCTCCGAGATGCTCGCCCGCCAGCCGTCCCGGTCGGCGACGAACGCGCGCGCGCCGTCCCGGAGCTGCCGGGACACGACGGCCATCCACGCCGCCCGGGCCTCGCCGGCCGCCGGGGCGGGCTCGCCGGGCGCGGCGGGCTGGTCGGCGCGGGGCTCGTCGGGCGCGCCGAGCCGCTCGGCGGGCGCGCCGCAGGCGGCCAGCGCGAGGAGCGCGACGGAGAGGGGGGCGGGCCGGTGCGTGGGCATGTGTGCCTCGTCGGAAGCCAGGGACCTTAGCACCGACCGGGCTCGACCCGCACAGCGGCAGGCGACCGGCGGGCGGGCCGACGCCGTCAGTACTCGACGGCGCCGATGTCGCGGTCGCCGCTGCGGGTCACACCCCAGTAGTCGGTGGTGGTCACCGCCGTGCCCTGGTCGATGAGGCTCGAGCCGGCGGAAGGGCGGGGCGGCTCGTAGCTGAAGTCCAGGCCCGACGTGGACGAGACGTTGTCACCTCGGGTGTCGTTCGTGCTCGTGTCGAACGAGTAGCTGCTGTCGTACACGTTGTTGTAGAACGACAGGTTGATGGTGGAGTTCGACGAGTTCGTCGTGCGCACCGACTCCACGTTGTCCGTGAAGGTGTTGTTGTAGACGGCCGCGCCGATCGTCCCGCTCGTCACGGCTCCCGTCGAGCTGCGGAACGTACCGGTCAGCCAGACGGCGCGGTTGTTGTCGTGGAACCACGAGTTGGTGATCGAGTAGCTCGCGGTGTAGCTGCCGCGCCCCGAGGTGGTGGTGGAGGAGACGTGGATGCCGGCGCCGGTCCCCCCCGACACCTCGCAGGCGTCCATCGAGAAGACGAGGCTCGGGTCGTTCACGTACAGCCCGTACGCGCCCGTTGCGACCAGGCCGCAGTCCGAGAGGTACATCTCGTCGACGTAGGTGCCGTCGATGTAGCCGATGACGGTGAGGCTCTCGATCGTGAGCGTGTTCGTGCTGCCCGTGTACCCGGGCTCGATGTCCCCGACCAGCGTGGTCCGGCCGCGCCCCTGGCCCGCGATGATCCCGTCCTGGCCGACGTCCTCCGTGTACGTGCCCTCGTCCAGGCAGGCGCTCCCCGAGGCGGCGAGCGCCGCGTGGATGGTGGCGTACGTGGAGGGGACGTTGGGCGTGCAGTAGGTGCCCACCGGCTCCGTCTCACCGTCGCAGTCGTCGTCCGTGGCGTCGCCGTAGATCTCGTCCATGCCCGGGTTGGTGTACAGGTCCGTGTCGTCGCAGTCCCCGGGCTCCTCCGCCGTGCCGGACGGGGCCGTGCACGCGACCTGGGCGGCAGAGGTGACGCCGTAGCCGTCGCCGTCCGCGTCGGTGTACCAGACGGGCTCGTCGAGCGACGCGTCGCTGTCGTCCACGTACTCGTCACAGTCGTCGTCGAGGCCGTTGCACGTCTCGTCGGCGCCGGGGTTCACGGCGTCGTCGAGCTCGTCGCAGTCGCCGCCCACGGTCGCCGAGGGCGAGAACGGCGTGCACACCCCCTCCTCCACCGCGTCGCCGTAGCCGTCGCCGTCGTAGTCCGGGAAGTAGAGCGTGAGCCCGTCGTCCGCGGCGCCGTCACAGTCCTGGTCGACGTCGTCGCAGGTCTCGGCCGCGCCGGGGTACGTCCCCGCCGCGCCGTCGTCGCAGTCCGTGCCGTCCGCGAGGGAGCCGGCGGGCTGCTCGCAGAGGGCGGTGGAGAGCTCGTCGGAGCCGTAGCCATCGCCGTCGGCGTCGGGGTGCCAGGCGGTCTGCCCCGTAGCGGAGCCGTCGGCGTCGTCGGAGAGGCCGTCGCAGTCCTCGTCCACGTCCGCGGCGTCGCAGACCTCGGACATGCCCGGGCCCACGCTCGTGGTGGTGTCGTCGCAGTCCGTGCCGGCCGCGACGTAGCCGGCGGGCTGGTCGCAGCGGTCGCGGGTGGTGGTGGAGCCACCGTAGCCGTCGCCGTCGAGGTCGCGGTACCACCGCGTGGTGCTCGTGACACCAGGGTCGGAGTCGTCCGCGAGGCCGTCGCAGTCCTCGTCCACGTTCGCGGCGTCGCACACCTCCGCGGCGCCAGGGTTCTCGGACGCCGAGCCGTCGTCGCAGTCACCGGAGGCGGCGGCGTAGCCGCTCGGCGCGTCGCATGCCGAGGTCGTCGCGCTGGAGGTGCCGTACCCGTCGCCGTCGGCGTCCACGTAGAAGGTGCTCTTGCCGGTCGCGGAGCTGTCGGCGTCGTCGGCGAGGCCGTCGCAGTCCTCGTCCGCGTCGTCGGCGTCGCAGACCTCGGTGCCCGAAGGCCGGATGGACGCGCTGCTGTCGTCGCAGTCCGTAGCGGTCGCGGCGTAGCCGGAGGGCGCGTCGCAGGCGGTGCGCGTGGCCGTGGCCGTGCCGTAGCCGTCGCCGTCGGTGTCGGCGTACCAGGTCGTGCCGCCGGCGGCGGCGGCGTCGGCGTCGTCCGCCGCGCCGTCGCAGTCCTCGTCGGCGTTCGCGGCGTCGCAGACCTCGACGCCCGCGGGGCTCGTGGAGGCGCTGCCGTCGTCGCAGTCGGTGGCGTCGGCGACGTAGCCACCGGGCTGCTCGCAGGCGGCGCGCGTGGAGCTGGGGCTGCCGTACGTGTCCCCGTCGGTGTCGGCGTACCAGGTGGCGCGCCCGGAGACGCTCGTGTCGGCGTCGTCGGCGCTCCCGTCGCAGTCCTCGTCGACGTCCGCGGCGTCGCAGACCTCGGTGGCGCCCGGGTGAATCGCCGCGTCCCCGTCGTCACAGTCGTCGTCGGTGGCGGCGTAGCCGCCCGGGGCGTCGCACCGCACCTCGCTGCTCGTGTCGCTGCCCGCGCCGTCGCCATCCGCGTCGACGTACCAGGGGACCCGGCCGCTCGCGTCGCCGTCGGCGTCGTCCGCGGCGCCGTCGCAGTCCTCGTCGGCGTTCGCGGCGTCGCACACCTCGGCCCCGCCCGGCGACACGTCGGCGGAGCCGTCGTCGCAGTCGGTCGCGTCCGCGACGTGGCCGGGGGGCTGCGCGCACGCGGACACCGTCGTGCCGGGGTCTCCGTATCCGTCAGCGTCGGCGTCCGCGTACCAGGCGCTCGTGCCCGCCGGAGAGGCGTCGGCGTCGTCCACGAGCCCGTCGCAGTCCTCGTCGGTGGCGCCGTCGCACACCTCGGTGGCGCCGGGGCTCACGCCCGCGTCGGCGTCGTCGCAGTCGTCCCCGTTGTCGACGAAGCCGCCCGGCGCGTCGCACGCGGTCACGTCGCCGCCGGCGCCCCAGCCGTCGCCGTCGTCGTCGGCGTGGAACGAGGTCCAGGTGGTCGGGTCGACGCTCGCGTCGGCGTCGTCCGAGAGCCCGTCGCAGTCCTCGTCCACGTCGGCGTCGTCACAGATCTCGGTCGCGTCCGGGCTGATCGCGTCGTCGTAGATGTCGCAGTCGCCGAGGGCGTCGGTGTACCCGGTCGGCGGCTCGCACTGCACGAGGGTCACCTCGGTGCCCTCGGCGTAGCCGTCGTCGTCGAAGTCCCGGTACCAGGTGGGGGCGCCGGTCACGCTGGCGTCCGCGTCGTCGCAGTCGGTGGCGCTGTCGTAGCCGTCGCCGTCCGCGTCGGTCCCGGCGTCGGTGTCGGTGTCGGTGTCGGTGTCGGCGTCGGTGTCGTCGGGCTTGGGCTCCTCTCCCGAGCAGGCGGACAGGAGGAACAGGGCGAGGAGCCGGGCGCGCATGGGTCCACCGGGGGAGGCGTCGCATGGTAGCCATCGGTGGGCGTGCTCGCTACGAGAGGAGCCGAGGTTCCACCAGCGGGCCGGCGCCGCGCGTGGTGCCGGAACCCGAGCCGCCCACGCCCCTCCCGGGCACCCACGCCGCCGCGGCGGCGGCCCGTCCTCGGGCCGGCCGGCTGCCCAGGCTCAGATCCCGCACGCCTCGCGGATCTCGACATCGGCGCGGATCCAACGGTCGTAGTGCGCGTCGATCAGCGCCTGCACGCCGTACTTCCAATCGGTGAGGTCCAAACGCGGGTCGGCGTCGACGGGGTCCCAGAGGAACTGGCCGCGCGCCTCCACGAGCGCGGTGAACACGGCGGGATCGGCGCGCGTGGCGGCGTCGCGGAGGGCGGCGCAGTACTCACTCGGGAAGAGCCGCACGAGGCGGTCGACCAACACCGGACGCACCTCGTCGTCCCGGACGAACGCGAAGTCGAAGAGCGTGCTGCCGTCGGCGAGATCGTGGGTGTAGAAGGACTGGTCCTTGTCCCAGGGGTACACGGTGAAGCGCTCCGTGGCCTCGTCGAAGAAGAGCACGAAGTTGTGGGCGCGGCCGGCCATGCCGTCGACGTCGGGGAGCAGCGCGTCGAGCGCGATGAGCGCGAGGAAGGCGTCGACGTCGACCCAGTCGCGGATGCAGTCGACGAAGGCCTCGTCGCCCGTCTCGCTGGCGCAGATCAACATGGGGACGAGGTCGTCGAGCACGTCCTCGTCGTCGGTGCCGGCCTTGGGCTCGTAGATGGTGACGTAGTCCTCGACGGCGTCGCCGCGGTACTCGAGCGAGGCGTAGCCGTTCCCGCAGTAGCCGCGGGCCTTGTAGAGGTGGCCGTCGGTGAGCGGGAAGTGGGCGTCGGTGTAGGCGCCGTCGTCGGGCTCCTCGGTGTAGGGGAAGACGCCCTGGAATTCGTCGTTCACGTACAGGAGCGCGTGGGCGTTGTACGGCGCGGCGAGGCCGGCGTCGCGCGCGAGCTGGAGCGCGAAGTGTTCGCGGAGGAAGGTGAAGTCGCCCTCGGTGCCGAGGAGGTTGAGCTTCTTCACGTCGTGGAATCGACGGTCCTCGACGAACTCGGAGAAGGAGAGCTTGTAGCCGGGCAGCTCCTCGCCGCGCGCGGCGGCCTTCAACGACGCGTTGCCGCGCAGCCGCACGCCCACGTCGAGGTACTCCTCGGTCTCGCCGGTGGCGGGGTTCTCGAAGTGCACCGTCGCGCCGGTGTAGGGGCGCTCGAGGCACTCGTCCTCGACGTCGACGTTGGACCAGAGCATGTCGCTCCAGTCGGCCTCCTCGAAGGTGACACGGAAGACCGGGAGCGCGTCGGGGTCCCAGAGCGGGGTGTCACCGCGGATCAGCCCGACCTCGGGGGCGGCACAGGCGAGGAGCGCGAGGATCATCCGGCCACCTCCACGCAGGTGCCCAAATCACGGAGCGGCGCGCCGTGGGCGGCGGACGAGAGCGTCGGTCCGGGCGTGGCCGGGCCGACCGCGCCGTGGAAGATGCCGAGCTGCAGCACGGCGGAGTCCCAGCCGCGGCCGGCCTCGTCGTAGGCGGCGTTGGCGGCGAGGCGCCAGCCCGGGACGAGCTCCCAGCTGGCGCCCGCGCTCGCGGACCACACGGCGAACAGGTCGGGCGCGAGGAACCACTCCTGGGCGCGCGTCCACTGCGCACCGCCGGCGACGGCCAGACACGCCGAGAGGCGGCTCGACGGCGCCCAGGTGAGGCCGAGGCGGCCCTGGAGGCTCGCGGCGAACAGCGGGGTGAAGACGCCGGCCTCGTCGGGGAGGAAGCGCTCGGCGGCGCGGTCGTGCCCCTGGAGCTGGCCCTCGACGGCCGGGCGGACGGTGAAGGAGCCGTAGGTGACGGGGAGCTGGCCCCAACCGACGGCCTGGCGCCACCCCAGCGTGTCGAGCGCGGGGCCGTCGAGCCAACCGACGCGCCCGAGGACACCGCCGCCCGCGCCGCCGGGCCCCGCCGCGGACGCGCGGGCCTCGGCCCAGGTGTCGACGACGCGGCCGGTCCAGGTGGTGGGCGGCACGGGGAGGTCGGTGGGCGCCGCCGGGGAGGTGCCGAGCCAGGAGTAGCGGGTCTGGGTGGCGGGGGCGCGCGTGGCGGAGACGGAGAGCTCGGCGGGGCCGAGGCGGGCGGCGCCGCCGAGGTGGCCGGTGACGTCGATCGTGGCGAAGGCGGCGGAGGAGAAGCCGGCGCGCGCGTCCCAGGCCCAGGGCGCCTTCGGCGGGGCGTGGAGCCCGACGGCGGCGGCCACGGCGACGGCGCGATCGGCCCCGTCGCCCGCGTAGGCGGGGAGGGCCTCGACCACGAGGCGCGGGCCACGGAGCACCTCGCGGTCGGTGGCGACGGGGGTGGCGACGGCGAAGAGCTGCTCCTGGCCGGGCACGCCCTGGCGGTACATCGTCGTGAACGCGGCGCGGTCGGCGGGGCGGGCGGCCTCGGCGCGGGCGGCGCGGAGCGGGGCCACGTCGACGGGGCGGGCGGCGGCGTCGGTGGCCGCCAGCCAGGCGAGCCAGCCGCCGGCGGGGGGAGCCGGGGGGGTGGAGGGGGTGGTGGCCGCGCCGGGATCGACGGGCTCACCGGCGTCCGCGCCGTCGAGGTCGGCGAGGTCGGCGAGGAGGTCGTCGGGGACGGGCACGGCGCCGGCGGAGGCGCCGGCGGTCGCTCCAGGGTCGGCGGGCGCGGCGTCGCCGGCGGCGGCGTCGGCGGGCACGGCGTCGGCGGGGGCGGCGTCGGCAGGGGCGGCGTCGATCGGGGCGGCGCCGGCGGCGGCGGCCCCGTCGGGCACGGCCGGGGCGGCCGGCGCGCGCACCCGCCAGGCGGCCACCACGCCGATGGGCTCGGGGAGTGGCGGGAGCGCCTCGGGGGGCGTCACGGCGCGCGTGGAGGCGGGCGGGAGCGGGTTCGCGGCGACGCGCCGGAGGGTGGCGTCGGCGTCCGCGGGCAGCCCGAGCTCGAGCTGGACCTCGGCGAGGAGGAGGCCGATGCGCGGGTCGCCGGTGGCCTCGTAGCGGGCGCGGAGGAGGCGGAGGGCCCGGCGGGGCGTGCGCAGGGCGCGCAGGGCGCCGGAGAGGCCGCGCAGGGCGTCGACGTCGTCGGGGGCGAGCGCGAGGGCGGCGGCGAAGGCGACGCGGGCCCGGGCGGGGGCCTGCACGGCGAGCCAGCTGGATCCCAGCAGGGTCCACGCGCGCGCGGTGGGCTCGGGCACCTCCACCTCCGCGAGCGCCTGCCGCGCGGCCTTCCGGCGCCCCGCGGCCCAGTCGGCCTCGTACCCGTCGAGCTCCACGGCGAAGCGCGCGAGCCGCGCCTCTTCGGCGACCCACGCGCCGGCCGTGGGCGCGGCGGCGTCGAGGTAGGGCACGACCTCGGCGAGCCGCCCGGTGGACCACCCCGCGGACAGGGCGAGCCCGAGCGCCGCGGCGAGCGCCGGGTGCCGGTCCAGCACGCCCTTGGCGAGGTCGAGGGCCTCGCCGGCGGCGCCCCGGCGGAGGCGGAGGCCGCCGTAGACGACGGTGACCTCGGGGTCGTCGGGCCAGGCGGCGTGGAGCGCGGCGAGGCGCGCCTCGGCGTCGGCGGCGCGCCCGGCCTCCTCGTCGGCGGTGGCGGCGGCGAGGGCGCGGCGCACGAGCAGCTCCTGGCCCATCGTGCGGCCGTCGCCGCCGACCAGGTGGGCGAGCCCCTGGTCCTCGACGATCGCGGCGGCCTCGTCGAAGCGGCCGGTGGCGAGGAGCGTGCGGGCGAGGCCGGCCCACGCGGTCTCGTCGACGGGGATGCGCTCGAGCGCGGCGCGGAAGCAGGCCTCCGCCTCGGCGTACTGCCAGTGCGCCAGGTAGAGCTCGCCGATGCGCGCGCGGACGGCGGAGCCGCTGTCCTCGGCGACGAGCGCGTCGTAGGCCCCAAACGCGGCCTCGTCGAGGCCCCGGTCGGCGGCGGCGAGGGCGTCGGCGCGGAGGATGCGCAGGCGCAGCTCGGCGCCGCGCCGGCGAACGGAGGCCTCCGGCGAGGCGAGCAGCGTCGGCACGATGGTGGACGCGCGGGCGCGATCCGCGTCGGTGCCCCGCAGGACCAGCGCGTTCGCGAGCCCGACGAGCGGCCAGGGGTTCTCGGGCTCGATCGACGCGGCGCGCTCGTACGCGGCGATGGCCGGCGTGGGGAGCTGGGCCGCGAGGAGCGAGTCGCCGAGGGCCTGGGCGAGCTCGCCGTCGCCGGGGAACGCCGCGACGCGGGCGACCAGCGGCGCGGCGGCCTCGTCCGCGAGCGCGGGGCCCTTGCGCACGACCGCGAGGGCTTCGAGCAGCGCGATGCGCTCCCACGCGGGCGCCGACGGCGGGATGCCGCCGTGCACGAGCGCGGCGCGGGCCTCGTCCCACCGCTCCAGCTGGGCGAGCAGGCGGGTGCGGGAGGCGAGCACGCCCGCGTCGGTCGGCGCGAGCGCGTGGGCCTCGGCGTAGAGCCGCGCGGCCTCCTCGGTGGCCCCGACGGACCACGCGCGCCCGGCGAGGAACGCGAGGGCGTCGGGGGAGGCCGGCGCGACGGCGATGCCGAGGCGGGCGAGGCGCGCGGAGGCGTCCTCCTCGCCCGCGCGGGCCGCGGCGTCGGCGGCCCCGAGGATCACCGAGGCGAGCTCGGGGAGGAGCGCCGCGCGGTCCACCGGGCGCTCGGCGCGCGCGAGCGCGACCAGGACGGGCTCCACCGCGAGCGAGGGGGTCCGCCGGGCCCAGGCCGCCGCGAGGAGCTCGCCGAGGCGCTGCCGGTCGCCGGGGCGCTCGGCGTGGAGCTCCTGGCGCGCCGCGAGCGCCTCGGCGAGGCGGCCGGCGTCGGCGAGCGCGGCGGCCCGGGCGCGCCGGAGGTGGAGGTTGTGGGGGGCGAGCCGCAACGCGCCGTCGAGGATCCCGAGCTCGTCGGGCCCCGTGGCGGCGCGGGCCATGGCCACCGCGCGCACCTCCTCCATCAGCGCGGCGTCGCCGGTGTCGACCCAGAGCGCGGCGCGCGCGCCGTCCCCCACCGCGAGCAGCGCCCGGGCCGTCGCGCGCCGGACCGCGGCGTCGGAGGCCGCGGCGGTGGCGGCGGTCACCCAGGCGTCGGCCGCGGCGTAGGGGTCCGGGCGCGTGTCGGCGATGCGGGCGAGCGACGCGAGGCGGGCCCGCGTCGGCACGGCGGTGTCGGCCGCCAGGACGGAGGCGGCGAGCTCGGGGGCGCCGAGGCGCGCGAGGGCGTCGACGCAGGGCACCGTGGCC
>CAYWGD010000087.1:0-32365 GCA_964457335.1 uncultured Enterobacteriaceae bacterium
CCGCCGCCGGTGCCGCCCGCGCGGCCGAGGCGCGCGCCGGGGCCGCCGCCGCGGCGCCGTGGCCCCGCCTCCTCCTCCGGGCCGGCTACCAGTACGAGAACCCCAACACCCGCTACTTCCCCGTCGAAGCCGAGTGGAACGACAGCTGGGACGCCTCCGTCGTGTTGTCCTGGACGCTCGACGGCGGCGTGGCGCTCAACGAGGCCGGCGCCGCGCGGGCCGCGGCCTCGAGCGCCGAGGCGAGCCGGCGGGCCGTGGCCGAGGGCGTCGCCATGCGCGTCGCGCAAGAGGCGCAGGCGGTACGGACGGCGGAGGCCGCCCTGACCGCGGCGGACGCCCGCCACGACGCCGCCCGCCTCGCGCGCGACGCCGTCACGGCCGCGTTCGGCGCGGGGGCCGCGACCTCGTCGGACGTGCTCGACCGCGAGGCGGACCTCGCCCGCGCCCGCGCCGCCCGCGTCTCCGCCCGCCTCGCCCTCGACGCCGCCCGCGCCCGGCTGGCGCACGCCCACGGATCCCTCTGAACAGGAGCGACCATGCCCACCCTCCCTCCGATCCTCCGCTACCCGCGCCCGGGCTTCTGGGCGTTCCACCTCCTCGTCGTCCCGACGGTCCTCGGCGGCGGTTTCGCCCTCGGCGTGTCCCACGCGACGGGGCACCCCGAGGCCCCCTCGGACGCGCACGCCGCGCACCACGCGCCGCCCGCACACGCGCCGGCCGAGCCGGCCGAGCCGGCCGCGCACGACGCGCACGCCGCCCACGGAGCGGCCACCCCGACCGGGCCCGCCGGCACGCTCGCCGACAACCCGATCCGCGCCGAGATGATCACGCTCCAGGCGGCGTACGACACGCTGAACCGCGGGGTGATCCTCGGGGACGCGCGCGGCGTCGCGGAGGCGTTCCACCAGGTGCACGCCCGCAAGGAGGCGACCGCGGCGGCCCTCGCCACCGGGACGGCGCGGCCGCCGAAGAACGCCGACCGGATCGAGGCGTTCGTCGCGCGCGACGAGGCGTTGCACGCGCTGCTCGAGACCACCGCGGAGGCCGCCGGGAAGGACGACCTCGCGACGCTCCGGCGGATGACGACCGAGCTCCGGGACGGGTGCATCGGCTGCCACGAGGAGTTCCGCGGGGAGCGCTGAGGCGCACCGTGCGCGCCTCAGCGCCGGGGGACCGGCGCGGCTGACACACCGTGAAACACACGAATGTGTCAGTGATGTATCGCATGTATCAGACTTCGTTGTTCCGGCGCCCGACCGCCGCGAGGCGCGGCCCGGCCCACCCGGGCGGACGCAGCGTCGCGCCCCGCACGCCCTCGTCGCCGCCCTCGGCGACCGGGGTCGGGAGGAAGGTCTCGAAGGCGCGCATGGCCCAGGAGAAGACGCCGGGCGCGAGGGTGTCGAGGGCGACCGCGACGCGCCCCTGGAACGCGGTGACCACGCGCGCGTCCCCCCGCCGGATGGCGCGCACGATGCGCCGGGCGGCCTGCTCCGCGCGCTGCGAGAACACCGGCAGCGTGTCGACCGTCACGAACCAGCGGTACTCCTCCTCGTGCCGCCCCTTGACCAGCACGTGCGGCGGCGAGCCCGTCCGCATCAGCCACGGGCACACCGTGGTGACCGCGATGCCACGCGGCGCGAGCTCCGCCCGTAGCGAGTCGGAGAGTCCGACCAGGGCATGCTTGCTGGCGCTGTAGGGCGCGAGGTGCGGGAGGCCGACGAGCCCGCCGATCGAGCTCACGTTCGCGATGCGCCCGCCGCGCCCCATGTGCGGGAGGCACGCGCGCACCATGTCGAGCGGCGCGCGGAAGTGGAGGTCCATCGCCGCCTCCCAGTCGTCGTCGCGCATGTGCTCGAAGGGGCCGACCTCGATGGTGCCGGCGTTGTTCACGAGCACGTCGACGTGGCCGTGGCGCTCGACGATCCGGGCCACGGCGTGGCGGACCTGGTCGAGGTCGGTCACGTCGCAGGGCACGAGCAGGACGGGCTGCCCGACGAGCCCGGCGGCGCGATCGAGCTCGGCGGGGTCGCGCGCGAGGAGCGCGAGGCGGGCGCCCTGCTCGGCGAACACGCGCGCGAGCTCGAGCCCGAGCCCGCGGGAGCCGCCCGTGAGGACGACGACGCGGTCGCGGAGGTCGATGGTCTCGACCGGCGGGGGGACGTGGCGACGGATGGACTCGAACATCGGGACACCTCGGGTACGTCCCGACGTCGCTAGGCGCCGCGGTGTCTCGATCGTCCGCGCGCTGTCTCGATCGGCCACCGCGCGAGGGGGGCCGGAGGGTGCCGCGGGCGCCCTGGAGCGGGGGCCGGAGGCCGTCGGACCGCCCACCGCCCGCGGCAGTCGGCCGGCACGCAGCCGGCCGACGGAGGCGCTCCGCGCCGACCCCGGAGGACACCCGACCCCGCCGTCTTCGGCGGGGTCGCGCCCTACCCCCGCCGCTCCACCCGCCCGTCGGCGTGCCGCGCGAACCGCCCCTCTTCGCGGCCGTGCACCGGTCCGTCGCTCGGCCAGGGCCAGCCGCCGAAGCGGGTGCGGCGGTAGTCGGCGAAGGCCTGGTGGATCTCGGTGGGGGTGTTCATGACGAAGGGGCCGTGCTGGACGACCGGCTCGCCGATGGGGCGCCCCTGGAGGAGGAGGAGCTCGGCCGGCGCGGCGCCGTTCACGAGCGGGACGTCCACGTCGGGGCTGAGCCGGACGCCCACGCCGCGCGAGACGGCGCGGTCCCCGACCCGGATGGTGTCGCCGGCGAAGAAGTACAACGTCCGGTTGGTGCCGGGGCGGGCCGCGGGCAGGGTCCACTCCGCGCCGGGCTCCATGCGCACGGTCCAGATCGCCACGTCGGCGTCGGGCCGGGCGGCCCACGAGCGGGGCGGCGGCGGGGGCGGCACGGCGTCGCCGAGGGGGCCCGCGATGACGGTGACGTTGGTGACACGGCCTTGCGTGTCACGGTGCCCGACGGTCGGGATGTCCTCGCTCCAGGACATCGAGAAGTGCGCGGGCGCGAGCTTGTCGGCGCGTGGCAGGTTGAGCCAGATCTGGAACAGCTCCAACGGATTGGGACCCGACCGATCGAGGAGCGGGAACATCTCGGCGTGCACGATCCCCTCCCCCGCGGTGAGCCACTGCGCGTCGCCGCGGCCGAAGCGCGCGGCGGCGCCCAGGGAGTCGGAGTGGTCGATGAGCCCGCGGCGCACGAGCGTGACCGTCTCGAACCCCCGGTGCGGGTGCGCGGGGAAGCCGGGCACGACGTCGCCGTGGTACATCCGCCACCCGTCGATCCCCGCGAAGTCCTGCCCGATGTCGCGGCCGGCGAGCGACGCGGCGGGGCCGAGCCGCTCGTTGCCGGCGGGGTAGGCGTCGTCGTGGTGGACGCAGAAGAGGAAGGGATCGTCGGTCTCCCAGACGAAACCGAGCGGCCGGACGGAGAGGACGGGTGTCACGATTCGGCTCCGGGCGACGCGGGTGCCCGCGCGCCGCCCGCCCCGTAGCGCGTCGCGCCCCCGCGGGCAGGCCCCACACGCGCCCCCACACGCGCCCCCGACGTGCGGGCCCCGCGCGCCGCCGCGGGACGCTACGTTCCCGCATGCCGACCCGCCCGCCCGCCCCGCTCCTCGACCGCGCGATCGGCGCCGTGGGGCTCGGCATCGTGCGGCTCTTCTACCCGACGATCGCCGCGACGGGCGCGCCGCCGGAGGAAGGGCCGGTGATCCTCGTGGCGAACCACCCGAACGGCCTGCTCGACCCGGTGGTGCTGCGGCTCGCGCTCGGCCGCCCGGTGGCGTTCCTCGGGAAGAGCACGCTCTTCGTGAACCCGATCGCCCGGCGCGTCCTGCGGGCCTTCTCGGCGATCCCGGTGTACCGCGCGAAGGAGGCGGACACGGCGAAGAACGAGGAGACGTTCGCGGCCTGCCGGGCGCTGCTCGCCGAGGGCGGCTGGCTCGCGCTCTTCCCCGAGGGGATCAGCCACGACCACGCCGCGCTGCAGCCGCTCAAGACGGGCGCGGCGCGGATCGCGCTCGGGAGCGGGGCGCCGGGCCTGCGCGTGCTCCCGGTGGGGCTCCTCTACGAGGAGAAGGAGATCTTCCGGAGCCGCGTGGCCGTCGCGTTCGGCGCGCCCATCCCGGTGCCCGCCCAGGAAGCCACGCCGGAGGCCGTCCGCGCGCTGACGGCCCGCATCGAGCGCGAGCTCGGCGAGGTCGTGCTCCAGGCCGAGGACCGCGAGTTGTGGCGCGGGTTCGTGGCGGTGGCGGCGTGGACGAGCCCGGACGGCGGGCGGGACCTCGCGGCGGTGGACCGGCGCGCCCGCGAGCTCTCCGCCGCCTACCGGGCGCTCTCCGCGCGCGATCCGGCGCGCGTGGAGGCGATCGTGGGCGCCACGCGGCGCTTCGTGCGGGTGCTCGGGGCCCTGGGCGTCTCGGACCCCCTCGCGCTCGAGGCGCGGCCGCCTTCCCCCATCCGGGCGCTCCTGCCGCTGCTCGTGCTCGCGCCCGTCGCCCTGGTGGGCGCGCTGCTCGCCTGGGCGCCCTACCGGCTCGTGAAGCCGCTGGCCCACCGGCTCGCGGGCGGGCACGCCGACATCGTCGGGACGTTCAAGGTGTTCCTGGGCACCGTGGTGCTGGCGATCACGTGGATCGCGGAGGCGGCCGCCGTGGGGGCGTGGCTCGGGCTGGTGCCGGGGCTCGCGATGCTCGTCGTGGGGCCGCTCACCGGGCTGGTGGCGCTGCGGTGGGGGGAGCGCTTCGAGCTGCGCCGCGAGGCCCTGCACGCGGGCTGGCTCGCGACGCGCCGGGAGTCGATCGCGCGCGCGGTCGCGGAGCGCCGACGCGCGCTGACGGAGCAGGTCGAAGCCGCGTTGGCCACGGTCCCGCCGGGGGGCGCGGACGGGCAGCCCCCCGCACAGGGGGTTGTGGCGCCGGGGCCCGAAACGTAGGCTCCGCCGATGCTGCGGCCCCTGCTCGTCCTCGCCCTCCTCGCGACGCTCCCCCTCCCCGCGCGCGCGGAGGAGCCCGCTCCGGCCGCGACGTCCGGGACCGGCGCGGCGCCCGCGGCCGCCGAGACGACCCCGCCGTCGTGGGGAGGCTCGCTCGACGAGGCCCTCGGGAAGACTGCGCCCGCCGCCCCGATCCCCGCGGGGCCGGTCCCGACCCTCCACCCCCGGGTCGGGGCGTGCGACGACGCCGATCCGACCGCGCGTGTCGCCGCCGCGCTGGGCGCCGCCGAGGCGCTCCGCGACCCCGCCCTGTCGGCTCACGACCTCGCCTCGCGCCTGCTCGCGCACGGGGGGCCCGTGTGCCGCACCGCGCCGGGCGGCAGCTCCGCGATCGAGCTCGCCGCCGTCTCCACGATCCCGAGCCTCGCCGCGACGCGCGGGTCCGAGTCCGCGTGGCTCACCGAGCACCCCCTGTTGGTGCGGCTCGCCGCCGGGAAGATCCACTTCGCGCGGTGGCCGCTCGAGGCGATCGTGCTCCCGGCGACCGAGCGCGACATGTTCCGGCGCCTCCTCGTCGAGGACCGGAAGACCTACTCCACCCGCCGCATCGTGGTGCTGCACGTCGAGCCCGACGTGTCCGCCGCCGCCGTGGACGAGTGGGTCGAGGACCTCGCCCGGGCCGGCTACGCGAGCGTGTCGCTCACGACCGCGGCGGACGCCTGGACCGCGCGCGAGCCCGAGGCGGGCGTGTTCGCGGACTGGTCGTCGCTGCCCGTCCGCGCGCCCGACGAGGTGATCCTCACGCCGGAGGGCGACTTCACCCTCAAGTTCCTGCCGTCGAGCGGGATGGAGCCCGTGCACGTCTACGTCGACGACATCCGCTTCTTCCAGGAGTCGTGCATCCGCGGCACCTGCGAGCTCGTGCTGGTGACGCGGACGCAGCGCTACTTCGTGCTCCGGGGCCCCGAGCACGCGCGGGACGACATGACGCGCCGTTGGCTCTTCGGGCGGCCGGTGGTGGCCTTCGGCGAGTCGCTGGACCGCCTGCGCGGGCCCACGCTCGTCGGCGACCTGATGCCCCTGCCGAGGGTGTCCTGGGGGACCGCGGACGAGAAAGGGCGCGTGACCGCCGAGGGACGGCGGGCGAGCCCGATCGCGGAGCAGGGCAACTTCCTGATCCGCCCCTGCTGGATCAAGCAGACCCGGGCGCGGAGGGCCTTCCCCTTCTTCGTGGGGAACCCGTACGGGAGCATCAAGGTGCGCTTCCACGTGCGCGGCGACGGGTCGGTGGAGGAGGTCGACCTCCTCGAGAGCACGGTGGCCAACAAGGTCGTGCAGCGGTGCACGGTCGAGGGCATGCGGGCCATGCGCCTGCCGCGGCGCTTCGACGACGCGCCCTACAGCTTCGAGACGAGCTACGGCTTCAGCTACTGACGGTCCCCGCCGCCCCGCGCGCCCCGCCCCGACGGCGCCCCCGGTTAGAACCCCCGCGCCATGGCCCTCCCCGATCCCGTCGCGCTCGCCGCGCTCCTCGACGGCGACCTCCGCGGCCGCCCCGCTCCCGACCCGCTCCGGGGCGCCGCGACCGACTCCCGCCGCGTCCGGCCCGGCGAGGCCTTCTTCGCGCTCGACGGGCGCCACGTGGACGGGCACGCCTACGTCGGCGCCGCCCTCGCGTCGGGCGCGGCCGTGGCCGTCGTGCGGCGGGGCTGGCAGGGCGACGGAGACGCGCCCCGCATCGAGGTGGACGCCCCCCTGGCCGCGCTCCAGCGGCTCGCGGCCTGGCACCGCGCGCGCGCCGTGCGGCAGGTCGTCGCGATCACCGGGAGCAACGGCAAGACGATCGTGAAGGACGCGCTGACCGCGCTCCTCTCCACGCGGTGGCGCGTGGCCGCGAGCCCGGGGAGCTGGAACAGCCAGGTGGGCGTGCCGCTCGCCGTGCTCGCCGCCCCGATGGAGACGGAGATCGGCATCTTCGAGGCCGGCGTGTCGGCGCCCGGCGAGATGCCGGCCATCGCGGACATCCTCCGCCCGGACTTCGGCATCCTCGTGAACGTCGGGTTGGCGCACGTCGCGGCCTTCGGGTCCCGCGAGGGGACGGCCCGGGAGAAGATGCGGCTCTTCCGGGACGTACCCGCGAGCGCCTGGGTGCTCGCGCCCGACGACCCGGTCGTGGCCACGCTGCCGCTGCCCTGCCGGCGCATCCACCCCGGCGCCGCGCCGCCCCGCGTGGTGGAGCAGACGCACACGCCCTCCGGCACGCTCCTGACCGTCGAGTTCGACGGCGAGCGCGTGCGCTTCCCGGTGCGCACCCGCGCCGCGCCGCTCATCGACGACCTCGTGGTGGCGATGACCGCGGCGACGCTCCTCGGCGTGTCACCAACCGACATCGCGGCCGCGCTCCACGACTACTCGTTCGGCCCGACGCGGATGGAGACCTGGCGCACACCCGACGGTGTCACCATCGTGAACGACGCCACGAGCGCCGATCCGTTGTCCGTCCAGGCGGCGATCGAGACGGTGGCATCGAGCCCCGAGGCCCGGGGAAAGCGCGTCTTCGTGTTCGGGGGGATGCGCGAGCTCGGCGAGCGCGACGCCCAGGAGCACGCGCTGATCGGCCGGCTGGCGGCGGAGCGCGGCTTCACCCACCTCGTGCTCTTGCCCCACCCCTCGCTCGCCCACACCGCCGCCGCCTGGCGGCAGGCGCGGCCGGACGCGCCGGTGCTCGAGGTGCCCGGCGTGGAGGCGCTCCGCGACGTGGTGCGGAAGCTCGCCGAGCCCGGGGACACCCTGCTCGTGAAGGGCCCGCGCAACGAGGGGCTCGCGGCGGCGGCGCGCGAGATCTGGGAGTCGATGTCGCCCAAGCGCTTCCTCGTGGACCTGGGCGCCATCCGCGAGAACATCGCGCGCTTCCGCGCCCTGTGCGGGCCGAAGGTGGCGATCCTCGCGGTGCTCAAGGCGTGGGCGTACGGGACGGAGCTCGCGCGGGTGGCGTCCGCGCTCCAGGAGAGCGGCGTCGACTGGATCGGCGTCTCCGCGGCCGACGAGGGCGCGTTCGCCCGCCGCGCCGGGGTGCACCTGCCCATCCTGGTGATGCTCATGGACATCGAGGAGGTGGACAAGGCCGTCCGCTACCACCTCACCCCGGTGGTGTACTCGATGCCGTTCGCGCGCGCGCTGGCCGACACCTTGCGGGCGATGAACGCCAGCTGCGACGTCCACCTGGAGATCGACACCGGCATGGGCCGGCTCGGCGTGGCCCCCGGCGAAGCCCTCGCGGCGGCCCGCCTCCTCCGCGGATCGGGCGTGATGCGGCTGCGCGGGGTCATGACCCACCTCTCCTCCGCCGACGATCCCGCGGCCGACGACCACACGCGCACGCAGCTGGCGCGCTTCGACGAGGCCGTGGCCGCCATCCGCGCGGAGGGCGACGAGCCGCTCGTCGTGCACGCCTCCGCCACCTCGGGGGCCGTGCGCTTCCCGGAGGCCCGCTACGACATGGTCCGGCTCGGCCTCGGGCTCTACGGCATCCACCCCTCCCCCGCGATCGCCGAGGCCATCGAGCTGCAGCTCGCCGTCGCCTTCGTGAGCCGGCTCGCCCAGGTGGCGGTGTGGCCCCGCGGCCAGCGCGTCGGGTACAACGGGACCTACGTCATCGAGGCCCCCGAGCAGCGCGTGGGCATCGTCGAGGCCGGGTACAACGACGGCGTCCCCTGGCGCCTCTCCAACGTCGGCGAGGTGCTGGTCCAGGGCCACCGCGCGCGGGTCCTCGGCCGGGTGTCGATGGACTCGATGGCGATCGACCTCTCCGGGGTGCCGGACGCGGCCGTCGGCGACGAGGTGCTCCTGTTCGGCGCCCTCGACGGGCAGGTGCTCCGCCCCGAGGAGGTGGCCGCGCGCGCCGGGACGATCGCCTACGAGCTGCTCGTGAAGGTCGACAGCCGCCGGGTGCAGCGCGTGTTCAGAGGGGAGTGAGGCCCTCGTCCCGCGCGAAGGGCCGCCGCAGGAGCTTGTAGAGCTCGAGGAGCGTGACCGGCACGAGCCCGAGCGCGAACGCGAACGCGAGCTCGTGGAGCGTCAGCGGGACCAGGCCGAAGCGCTCGCGGACCACCGGGACGGCGAGCAGGGCGAGCTGGAGCGCGATCGACGCCACCACCACGACCACCAGCCGCACGTTCGTGAAGGCGCCGACCTCGAACAGGGTGCGCCGGGGGTGGCGGGCGGCGAAGGCGCGCAACAGCTCGCAGAACACGAGCGTGAAGAAGGCGAGCGTCCGCGCGCGGTCGAGGTGGTCGACGCGCAGGTGGAACGTGTAGACGCCGAGCGCGAGCGCCGCCTCGATCGCCCCCACGACCACGACGCGCCGCCACTGGCGCGGGCCGAGCATGGCTTCGGAGAGGGGGCGAGGCGGGTGCTTCAGGACATCGGGGCTCGGCGGGTCGAGCACGAGCGCGAGCGCGGGGAGCCCGTCGGTGACGAGGTTGATCCACAACAGCTGGAGCGGGAGCAGCGGCACCGGCAGCGCGAGCAGCGTCGCGCCGAGCACGAGGAGCAGCTCGCCGGCGTTGCCGGTGAGGAGGTACACGAGCGTCTTCCGGATGTTCTCGAAGATGGCCCGGCCCTCGCGCACGGCGGCCACGATGCTGGCGAAGTTGTCGTCCGCGAGGACCATGTCGGCCGCCTCGCGCGTCACCTCGGTGCCGGTGCGCCCCATCGCGACGCCCACGTGGGCCTCGCGCAGCGCCGGCGCGTCGTTGACGCCGTCGCCGGTCATCGCCACCACCTCGCCGCGGTCCTTCCACGCCCGCACGATGTGGAGCTTGTCCTCGGGGCTGACGCGCGCGTGCACGCGCTCCGCGGGATCCTCGCCGGGGGCGAGGATGCCCATCTCCATGGCGATCGCGCGGGCGGTGACGGGGTGGTCGCCGGTGATCATCACCGTCCGGATGCCGGCGGCGCGGGCCTCCGCGACGGCCCGGACGGCCTCCGGACGGGGCGGGTCGGCCAGCCCGACGAGGCCCCGCAGCGTGAGCCCCGCCTCGGCGGGCCCGTCCCCCACGGCCACCGCGAGGACGCGGAGCCCGCGCGCGGCCATCGCCGCGTTCGCCTCCTCCATGCCGTGCCCGTCGCGCACGAGCGGGAACACGCGGTCGGGCGCGCCCTTCAGGTAGAGGTGGCCGTCCGCGCGCAGGATCGACATGCGCATCGTCGTGGCGTCGAAGGGTCGGGTCTCGACCCGCCCGTTGTCGCGCTCGATGGCGTCCCGCTCGACGCCGCGTTCGCGCGCCGCCGCGAGGATGGCGAGCTCGGTCGGGTCGCCGGCGTTCCCGTCCAGATCGGCGTCGCAGCAGGCCGCCGCGGCGTACAGGAGCGCGCGCTCGGCCTTTTCGCCGTCGGCGCCCCAGAGCTCGCGGACCGCCATGCGGCCGGACGTGAGCGTGCCGGTCTTGTCCGTGCAGATGACGGACGCGGAGCCGAGCGCCTCGACCGCGGGGAGCCGCCGCACGAGGACGTTCCGCGCCGCCATGCGCTGCACGCCGACCGCGAGCGCGATCGTGACGACGGCAGGCAGCCCCTCGGGCACCGCCGCGACAGCCAGCGACACGGCGCCCATCAGCACCTCGAGCCACGGCCGCCCCTGCGCCAGCCCGACCGCGCCCACGACGGCGACCAGCCCGAGGCACAGCACGAGCAGCGTCCGGCTCACGCGCTCCAGCCGCATCTTCAGCGGCGTGGACGTGTCCTCGCCGGCCGCGAGCAGCGTGGCGATGCGCCCGAGCTCGGTGTCCATGCCCGTCGCGAACACCTCGGCGACGCCGCTCCCGCGGGACACCGCCGTGCCGGCGTGCACCCGATCGGAGCGCTCGGCGAGCGGCGCGTCGGTGGGCGCGGGGGTCGTGGACTTCACGACAGGGGCGCTCTCGCCGGTGAGCGCGGCCTCCATCGTCTCGAGCGCGCTCGCCTCCACGAGCTGGGCATCCGCGGCCACGAGGTCGCCGGCGTCGAGCACCAGGAGGTCCCCGGGGACGACCTCGGCGGCGGCGATCTCGACGGTGCGGCCCCCGCGGCGGACGCGGGCGCGCGGCGCCGTGAGCGCCCGCAACGCTTGTACGGCGCGCTCGGCGCGGTGCTCCTGGACGAAGCCCACCACCCCGTTCACCACCACGATGAAGCCGATGGCCACCGCGTCCGCCACGTCGCCGAGCACCGCGGAGACGACACACGCCACGGCGAGCAGGGCCACCAGCGGGCTCGCGAACTGGCGCGCGAACACGCGCCACACGGGGGTCGCGTGCTCGCGCCGGATCTCGTTGGGGCCCTTGTCGCCGAGGCGACGGGCGGCTTCTTCTGCGCTGAGACCGGGAGGGACGGACACGCTGCTCTCGGTGGGGAACTCGGGTTCTATGCAGCGGACGTGCCACGAGCACCCCCGCCCGAACGGACGGACGCCGCCGCGCTTCCGGGGTGATCCCGACGGCCCGGCCCGATAGCGGTGTGTTTCGGCGCACCCGATCGGGCGCCCCGCCACACCCCGGGCCCGGCGCCGCGGCCCGGACGGACCGTCCGGGCTGGCACGGCGCTTGCTCCCCTTCCCCTCGTTCCCACCCGACCCGGAGCCCCCGTGTTCAAGAACATCCTCGTCCCCCTCGACTTCTCGGAGCACGCCACCCAGGCCCTCCGGCTCGCCGTGAAGCTCGCCCGCTCCTCCGGCGGGACGCTCACGCTGCTGCACGTCGGGCTCGCACCGGGCGTCGGCTCCTACGACCTCGGCGGCTACGGCGTCCCGGTGCCCGACACCCTGGTGCAGCTGCACGAGGAGGCGGCCCGCGAGCAGGAGCACGCGCTCCAGAAGCTCGGCCGCGAGGAGGTCCCCGCGGACGTGTCCTGGCGCGCCGTCACGCGCGAGGGCGCCGCGGCGGAGGAGGTGCTCGCCCAGGCCACCGAGGGCGGCCACGACGTCATCGTGATGGGGACCCACGGCCGCGGCGGGCTCCAACGCGCGTTCCTCGGCTCGGTCACCGAGCGGGTGCTCCGCTCCGCGCCGGTCCCCGTACTGGTCACGCGCTAGTGCGCCCCGCCGAGCTCCTGGCCTCCCGCCGCGTGACCGCCGCGGAGGCCATCGCCGCGCTGCCGCCGCGGGGCCGGATCGCGGTGGGCGCGAACGCGGGGGAGCCAACCACGCTCCTGGCGGCGCTCGCGGACGCGGCCCCCCGCTTCGAGGGCCTCGAGGTCACCCACCTCCTCTCCTTCGCCGGGGAGCGGCTCGTCGCGCCCGCGGCGCGCGGCCACCTCCGCGTGAACGCGCTGTTCATCGGCCCGGCTGTGCGGGAGGCCGTCGCCGAGCGCGTCGCCGACTACACCCCGGTGTTCCTCTCCGAGATCCCGGCGCTCTTCCGGCCCGGCGGGCCCCTGCCGCTCGACGCGGCCCTCGTCCAGCTCTCCCCGCCGGACGCGCACGGCTGCTGCTCCATGGGCGTCACGGTCGACGTGATGCGCTCCGCGGTCGAGAACGCGAAGCTCGTCATCGCGGAGATCAACCCCCGCATGCCGCGCACACACGGCGCGTCGACGATCCACATCTCCCGCGTCCACTACGTCGTGGAGGTCGACCACGCGCTCCCCACGCTCCCCGTCGAGTCGCCCGACCCCGTGCGCGGGCAGATCGCGAAGCACGTGGCCGAGCTCATCGAGGACGGGTGCACGATCCAGGCGGGCATCGGCGCCATCCCCGACGCGGTGATGGGGCTCCTCGGGGACCGCAAGGACCTCGGGATCCACACCGAGCTCATCTCCGACGGGATGATGCGGCTCGTGGAGGCCGGCGTCGCGACGGGGGCGCGCAAGGAGCTCTGGCCCGGAAAGGCCGTGACCTCCTTCGTGCTCGGCAGCGAGGCGCTCTACCGCTGGGTCGACGACAACCCGGTCATCGAGATGCAGCCCTCCGACATCACGAACGACCCCGCCCTGATCGCGCGCCACTCCCGGTTCGTCGCCATCAACGCTGCGCTCTCCCTCGACCTCACCGGCCAGGTGAACAGCGACAGCATCGGGACCCACTTCTACTCGGGCATCGGCGGGCAGGTGGACTTCCTGCGCGGCGCGGCGCGCTCGCCCGGCGGGCGGCCGATCATCGTGATCCCGTCCACGGCGAAGGGGGGCACCGTGTCCCGCATCGTCCCGACGCTCGCGCCGGGGGCCGGCGTGGTCACGAGCCGCGGCGACGTGCACTGGGTCGTCACCGAGTTCGGGCGCGCGAACCTGCACGGGCTGTCGATCCGCCAGCGGGCGCGCGCGCTGTTGGGGCTGGCGCACCCGCGCTTCCGCGACGCGCTGGCGGCCGAGGCGAAGGCGCTCGGCTTCCTGTAGGGCTCGCGTCGGTCGCGGCAGGGCTGTATCCTCGCGGGATGCGCGCGTTTTCCGCCCTGCCCCTCCTGCTCCCGCTCCTCGGCTGCGTGGCCGAGCCCCCCAAGGACGCGGAGGCGACCGACGAGGCCGCCTCCGACACGGGGGACACGCACGACACGTCCGAGGGCCTCTCCGACCCGGACTGCGAGCCTCTCGACATCACCGTTGAGGCCACGGAGGTCGCCACGGTGCTCCGCGTGCGCTGGTCCACCTTCACGCCCTCGTCGGGCCACGTGAGCTTCGGCCCCACGGGCGGCACGCTCGACCTCGTCACCCCCGCCACCGACGAGGGCACCCAGCACGAGGTGCTGCTCCTCGGCGTCCCGGCGGACACCGACGTGACGTTCCGCGTGTCGTCCGAGAACGGCACCTGCTCCGCCACCTCTCCCGACCAGTCCGCGCGCACCGGCAGCCTCCCGTCCGGGCTGTTCCCGACCCGCGCCACCGGGACCGCGCCGTGGAGCGGCTACCAGGTCGTCCCCCTGCAGGGCACCGGCTACGCCGTCGTCATCATCGACAACGAGGGGCACTACGTCTGGTACCACCAGGTGGAGGCCGAGGGGAACCTGATGCGGGCGTTCCTCTCCGCGGACGGAAAACACGTGCTGCTCTGCCACGCGGGGCCCCAGGAGGCGCTCCAGGACGGGAAGATCGTGAAGATCTCGCTCGACGGCTCGGAGGTCACCGAGGTCCCCTTCCCCTACATCGACCACGACATGGTCGAGCTCCCCGACGGGACCATCGCCGCGATCGTCGTCGAGACGCGCGAGGGCCGCTCGGCCGACAAGATCGTGGAGCTCGCGCCCGACGGCACGCAGACCGAGGTCTTCAGCGCCTGGGACGCGTGGGACCCCGCGGAGCTCGGCATCCCCGACCGCGAGCCCAACTGGACCCACGGCAACGCGCTCGACTACGACGCCGACGAGGACGTGTACTACCTCTCGATGAAGTCGATGGGCACGCTCGCGAAGATCGACCGCGCGACCGGCGAGGTCGCCTGGACCATGAACGGCTTCGCGAACCAGTTCACCTACGTGGACACCGAGCCCATCCAGATGCACCACCAGTTCGAGGTGCTCGACGGGACCATCCTGTTCTTCGAGAACGGCGACCCGGACCGGGCCATGTCCCGGGCGGTCGAGGTGGCCTACGACGAGGACGCGCGCACGGTCCAGGAGATCTGGAGCTACACGTCCGACCCGCCGCTCTACGTGTTCGCGAAGGGCGACGTGTTGCGCTTCGACGACGGCGTCACGCAGGTGGTTTGGTCGAGCGCGGGCCAGATCCAGAACGTCTCCGCCGAGAAGGAGGTGATCTGGCAGCTCGACCTCGACCTCGGGCAGGCGATGACGTTCGTGCAGTACGTGCCGTCGATGTACGCGAGCCAGTGGTGATACGTCTCGCTTGGTTCAGCCTGCTCGCCGCCTGCGCGGAGGGCGCGGCGGGCCCCGAGGACAGCGGCCCCGTCGAGAGCGGCGGGGGCACGCCTTCGCCCGACGCCGACGGCGACGTGACGCTCCACGACGGGAACAACTTCTCCTACGTCGGCACGCTCGACGCGCCCTCGTTCGGGATGGCCGAGCAGTCCGACGCGACGCTGGACTGGTCGGGGCTCACGACGGACCTTCGCTGCAACGCGCTCGACCCCGTCGCCGACATCGACAACACCGCCCTGCTCAACTTCCCCTACCTGACCGAGGAGGAGGTGGAGCAGGGCCTGTCCGACGACTCGCTCGACCAGTCCGACCTCCGCGTTTACCTCTCCTACGAGCCCGGCGACGCGACGTCCGTGAGCCTGTCGCAGGTGAGCTTCTTCGGGACGGACCCGGAGATCGAGGCCCAGTTCACGGCGGACAGCGGCGCGTGGCTGGTCCTGCTCACGACGGGCACCGAGGTGGCCGTGGGGGCGCGCATGCTCGCGTTCCTGCGCCCGACGGCGGGCGAGACGGACACCGTCGGCGAGGTGACCGACGGCTGCGCCGTGCTCGACTTCTCCGCCGACCTCGTGTCGCTCGCGCGGGTGCCGGTCCTGCGCGACGGGCCCTGGCGCCTCGACTGGTCCCGGCTCACCCGCAACGGGCAGGGCGGCACGTTCGAGCCCACCCGCGCCGACGGGGTGATGGTGGCGCGCTTCGACGAGACGGTCGAGGAGCTCCAGGCCAGCTTCCTCGACCTCGAGTCGCTCGCCGAGGAGACCTGGGCGTACCCGCTCACGGGCGGCGCCACGGCGGACCTGGGCGCGCTCTCCGAGGGGGCCTTCCCCGGCTTCGGCGCGGACGGCGTCTGGGCGCTCGCGCTCACGTGCGGCACCTGCCCGAACCCGGCGCCGCTCTTCCTCACGATCCTCGCGCCGTCGTAGGGGCGGTCAGACGACGAGCGTGGCCTGCGGCCCCTTGACCGCGAGGGCGAACGCCACGCTGAACCAGGCGTCCACGTCCTTGCCGGAGCTCCCCTTCCGCCCGACCGCGATGACCTCGGCGCGCTCCTCCTTCGCGACCGTCCGGAGGCGATCGGCGGGAACGCCGTACTCGAGGCGCTCGTCGGCGTTGCCGGCGATGGGGCGCAGCGCGCGGAACACCGACTCGCCGTGCGCCGAGAGGGCCTCCTGCCACACGTCCTCCGGGACGCCGAAGGCCTCGGGGTGCTTCGCCACGCTGGGATCGGTGTCCACGACGTGCACGAGCGTGAGCGAGGCGCCGGTGGCGTCGGCGAGCGCCCGGGCCGCCGACACGACGGCGACCGAGGCCGCCGACTCGTCCACGCCGACGACGATGCGCTTGATCTCCGGGATGGGCCCGTGCACCGCGAGCACGGGGCGGCTCACGCTGCGCAGCAGGTAGCGCGCGACGCTCCCGAGCAGGAGCCCGGAGACGACGCTCCGGCCCCGGGTCCCCACGATCACGAGCCCGGCACGCTCCGCCTCGGCGGCCACGGTGGGCGCGGGCACGCCGTCCACGAGCCGCACCTGGACCGGCGAGGTGAAGCGGCGCGCCTCCTCGTTGAGCATCTCGTCGGCGTGGGCCGCGTGGGTGAGGCGGTCGCCGAGGTCGCCGGTGCCGGGGATGGCGTGGACGAGCCACGTGGTCGCGCCGGTGCCGCGCGCCACGAGCCGGGCCAGGAGCGCGGCGGCCTGCGCGTGCGCGGAGCCGTCGTAGGGGACGAGGATCGGATCGAGGGCGGTCATGCGTACGGACTTAGCACGCGACGTGCCATCGACCGCACACGGGCGGCCGGCTGCCCGATCGCGGCTGATACACCGCCGATGTATCAGCCCGCCTCGCGGCGCCAGCCCGCCGGCGAGGCAGTTAGGACCGCGCGCGGAGACGACGGGTGCGGACGCTGCTCATCGACCACCACGACTCGTTCACGTGGAACCTCGCGCAGGCCCTCGCCGGCCTGGCGGGCGCCATGCCGCGGGTGGTGGCGCACGACGACCCGGCGCTCCTCGCGCTCGACTGGTCGGCGTTCGACGCGGTGGTGCTCTCCCCGGGCCCCGGGCGGCCCGGGCGCCCCGGCGACACGCTCTACACCGCGGAGGCGCTCCGGGCGGGGCGGCCCCCGGTGCTCGGCGTGTGCCTCGGGATGCAGCTCCTCGCGCACGCGGCGGGCGGGCGCGTGGTCCGCGCGCCGACCCCGAGACACGGCCGCGTCAGCGCCGTCCGCCACGCCGGGGACGCCCTGTTCGACGGCATCCCCTCGCCCACCCCGATGGTCCGCTACCACTCGTTGTGCTGCGTGGACCTGCCGGACACGCTCCTCCCCACCGCCTGGGCGGAGGACGGCGTGCTCATGGCGCTCCGGCACCGCGATCTCCCACAGTGGGGTGTGCAATTCCACCCCGAGTCCGTCGCGAGCGACCACGGGGTGCGCGTCCTGGCGAACTTCCTCGCGCTCGCGGAGGCGGCGGGGGCGCGCGGGCGGCCACGGGGTGCCGGGGGCGCGGCGGTTGATACACCTGATACATTCGCGGCACGTGACACATCCGAGCCCCCGGCACCCCGTGCGGCTGCGCCGCTGCTCCACGCCGTCGTCCCGCGCGCGATCGACCCCGAGGAGCTCCACGCCGCGGCGTTCGCGGGCTCGACCCCGTCCGTGTGGCTCGACGGGGCGGCCGCCCGCGAGGGCACGCGCTTCTCCATCCTCGGCGACGCGACGGGGCCGCTCGCCCACTGGCTCACGTATCGGCCCGGCGAGCTCACGGTGTTTCACCCGGACGGCCGGGTGGAGCGCCGCGCCGAGCCGCTCCGGGACCACGTCCGCCGCGCCCTCGGCCCCCGCGCGGCCCCGCCCGAGGGGCTCGACCTCCCCTTCGCGCTCGGCTTCTGCGGGAGCCTCGGCTACGAGCTCCGCGCCGAGCTGGGCTCGCCCCTGACACATCCGAGTGTGTCAGCGGACGCGCACCTCGTGTTCCTCGACCGCGCCGTCGTGGTCGACCACGCCGCGGGGCGCACGCACCTGCTGGCGCTCGACCACCCGGAGAACCGCGCGTGGCTCGCGGCCACCGAGGCGCTCGTCGCCACCCTCCCGGACGAGCCGGCCGATCCACGGACCGGAACGCCGCCCGTGGTGCCCCCCGCGCCGGGCCCCGTCCGCTGGCGCCACGACCACGCCGCCTACCGGGCGCGCATCGGGGCGGCGCAGGCGCTCCTCGCGGAGGGCGAGAGCTACGAGCTCTGCCTCACGAACGAGGCGCGCGTGCCGCACGCCGCCGATCCCGTCGCCACCTACCGCGCGCTCCGGCGGCTGAACCCCGCCCCCTTCGCCGCGCTCCTCCGGTTCCCCGGCCTCGACATCCTCTCCTCTTCCCCCGAGCGCTTCCTCCGGGTGGACCGCGACCGCCGCGTCACCGCCGCGCCGATCAAGGGCACCCGCCGCCGCGCGGCCGACCCGGTCGCCGACGCCGAGATCGCCGAGTCGCTCCGCACCTCCGAGAAGGACCGCTCGGAGAACCTGATGATCGTCGACCTCCTCCGCAACGACCTCGGCCGCGTGTGCGAGGTGGGGAGCGTGCGGGTGCCGCGCCTGTTCGTGGTGGAGCGCTACGCCACGGTGCACCAGCTCGTGAGCACCATCGAGGGCCGCCTCCGCGCCGACCGCGACGTGCTCGACCTGCTCGCCGCGAGCTTCCCGCCCGGCTCGATGACCGGCGCGCCCAAGTTGCGCAGCATGGCGCTCCTCGAGGAGCTCGAGGGCGGCCCGCGCGGCCCCTACGCCGGCGTCGTCGGCTACCTCTCCCGCTGCGGCGGGGCCGACCTCTCCGTGCTCATCCGCGCGGCCGTGATCACCGACGGCGTCGCGTCGGTCGGGGTGGGCGGCGCGATCGTCGCGCTCTCCGATCCCGACGCCGAGGTGGCGGAGATGGAGCTCAAGGCCGAGGCCGTGCTGCGTGCGCTCGGGGCGCACTGAGCGTCAGATCGGCGCCGCCAGGAACAACCACGCGACGCCCGCCTCGTCGCCGCCCTCCGCGTGCAGCGGCGAGCCGGCCAGGAAGTCCCCGCGGCCGTCCCCGTCGATGTCCCCGGCGGGGGCGAGCACGCGCCCGAGCTCGTCGTCGTCGTAGGCCGTGGTGATGGCGATGTCGGCGTCCTCGAGCCCGAAGGCGCCCCGCACGGGGCCGAACACCACGTACGCCGCGCCCGACGCGCTCCCGACCTCCGGCGCGCCCACGCCGATGTCGGCGAAGCCGTCGGCGTCGACGTCCCCCAGGATGGCCACGCCGGCGCCCGCGTAGTCCGCCGCGCGCACCGAGCCGAGGACGGCGTGCGCTACGAGGTCGAGCTGCCCACTCTCCGGGAGCGTGAGGAGGTACGCCGCGCCCCGGCCCTCCACGAGCGGCGCGCCCACCACGAGGTCCTCGATGCCGTCGCCGTCGACGTCCCCACCGCTCGCGAGCGCGGTGCCCGCCTGCGACTGGGTGTCCGCGCCGGTGAGGGTCACGTCGGCGTAGGTCGCGGGGACCGAGTCTCCGGGCGGCCCCCACACGATCGCGACGGCGCCGCGCCCCCCATCCGCGCCGGGCAGCCCGGCCGCGAGGTCCGCGAAGCCGTCCCCGTCGAGATCCCCGACCGCGATGGCGTGCGCGAGGAGCGCGTCGGGCTCGTCTCCGACGAGCCAGGCCGCGTCCTCTTCGACCGCCCCGCCGTCCTCGAGCGGCCCGGCCACGAGGTACACCGCGCCGTCGTCCACGTCCGGGGCCCCGAGGAGGAGGTCGACGGTCCCGTCACCGTCGACGTCGCCGACGCCCAGCGTCTCCCCGACGCCCTGGTCGGCGGTCCAGGCCGGGCCGTCCGCGAGGTCCCGCTCGCCCTCGAAGGGCCCGTGCGCGACGTACACCCGCGCGTCGTCCGACGCCCGCGCGCCCGGCGCCGTGACGACGAGGTCCGGCACGCCGTCCCCGTCGAGATCCCCGGCCCCGGCGATCGCGGAGCCGGCCTCGGGGGCGTCGTCCTCGCCGCGGAGCACGGCCTCGCCGCCCTCGTCGACGTCCTCGCGCCCGCGCAGGCCTCCGCTCACGATCCAGACGGCGCCGTCGCCGTCCCCGGGGGCGCCGACAACCAGGTCGGGCACGCCGTCCCCCGTCACGTCGCCCGGGCCGGCCACCGCCGCCCCCGCCCGATGTCCCCCGTCGGCGCCGCGCAACATCGCGCTGGCCTCCTCCGCCGTGACGTCCCGCCAGAGCGCGCAGAAGGCGCGGGCCTCCGCCTCGGTCGTGTCGCAGTCGTTCACGACCCCGTCGCGGCAGTACTCGGGCGCGCCGGGGAACACGTCGGGATCGCCCTCGTCGCAGTCCACGTCCCGCGGCGCCCCGTCCCCGTCGGGGTCCCCGGGGGTGTCGGAGCCGGAGCAGGCGAGCAGGAGGAGCCACAAGACCATCGACACGCACCCGTGACGGGAGCGGTTAACCGGGCCGGATGGCGGCGCTCGCTTCCCTCTGGCTCCTGCTCGCATGTGCGTCCGGAGATGCCGACACCGGGCCGCTCGATCGCGACGCGGACGGCCACGCCGAAGGCGCCGACTGTGACGACGCCGACCCGCGGCGCGCGCCCGGGCTCGAGGAGGAGTGCGACCGCCTCGACAACGACTGCGACGAGCTGGTCGACGAGGCGGATCCCGACCTCACCGACGGCGCGACGTGGTTCACCGACGCCGACGGGGACGGCGTGGGCGACGGCCTCTCCCCCGTCACCGCCTGCGCCCGCGGGGACGGGTACGTCGGCTCGGCGGGCGACTGCGACGACACCGATCCCACCGTCTCCACGTCGACGCCCTGGTACGCGGACGAGGACGGCGACGGCTACGGCGACGCCGCGAGCTCGCTGACCGCGTGCGGGGCGCCCGTGGGGCACGTGGCGGACGCGACCGACTGCGACGACGCCGACGGCGGCGTGAACCCCGGCGAGTTCGAGATCTGCGGCGACGGCGTCGACCAGGACTGCGACGGCACGCCGAACGCCTGCGGCCCCGGCGGGGACGCGACGCTCCCGGACGGCGCCTGGCTCGTCGAGGGCGACGACGCGAGCGCCCTCGGGCAGTCGCTGGCGGCCCTCGGCGCGCCCGGCGGCGCGGCGACCTTCGCGGCGGGGGCCCCCGACGCCGACGACGGCGCCGGCGAGGTCTCCGTGTGGGCCTGGGCGGACGAGCGCTTCGAGCGCGTCGCCCGCCTCGGGGGCGCGGAAGAGGCGCGGGCCGGACTGATCCTCGGCGCCGGGGACCTCGACGCGGACGGCGCGGTCGACCTCCTCGTCGCGGGCGGGGCCGGCGCGGGCGCCTGGCTCTTGCGCGGCCCCTTCGACGCCGACCGCGACCTCGCCGAGGCCGACGCCTCCGTCGGGCCGTTCGAGTCCGGCGAGGTCGGGGGCCTCGCCTTCGTCGGCGACCACGACGGCGACGGCCTCGCCGAGCTGCTCGTGGGCGTGACCGGCGCCACCGGCACCGCCGGCTACGTCATCGGCGGCACCGCCACCGGGACGGTGGACCTGGCGGCGCCGGTCGCGACGCTCGCGGGCGGCCGCGTCCTCGGCGCCACGGCCGCGGGCCTCGGCGACACCGACGGGGACGGCGTGGACGACCTCGCGTTCACGAACTTCTCGGGCAGCGTCACGCTCACGAGCCAGGGGGTCGTCTACGTGCTCCCGGGGCCCTTGAGCGGCGAGATCGCGCTCCCGGAGGTCACGACGTTGCTCGCCGGCGAGCAGGCCTACGGCGGCACCGGCATGGTGGTCGACGCCCCCGGCGACGTGGACGGCGACGGCTATGCCGACGTGCTGGTCGGCGGCCCGTCCGTGGACGAGGGCGGGTCCGACGCCGGCGCGGCCTGGCTCGTGCGCGGGCCCGTCGGCGGCACCGTCGAGCTCGGCGCGGCCGACTGGATCCTGCGCGGCGCGACCGCCGGCGAGGCCCTCGGCCGGAGCGTCGCGGCCGCCGACGTGAACGGCGACGGGCGCCTCGACCTCGTGGCCGGCGGCGCGGCGGGCGGGGTGGACCGCGGCGAGGCCGTGGTGTGGTTCTCGCCGGGCGGCGAGGCGCGCTCGGACGAGGCCGACGCGCGCTTCCACGGCGCGGCCGACGGGGACGGCGCCGGCGCCGCGGTGATCGGCCTCGGGGACGCCGACGGCGACGGCGACGCCGAGGTGCTCGTAGGCGCGCCGGGGGCCGACACGGTGTACACGATCCGGGGTGGCCTGGGGCTCTGATGATCGCGGTCACGAGCGGCCTTCGGCCGGGCACACGAACCGCCGACGCCCCCTCCCCCGCGCCGACGTCTCCGCAACGCGGAGCGGTTGCCCGGAAGAGACGCACGAACACGCGACGCTCGACCTCCGATTCGACCGGTTAGCAGCCGAGGATGGCCACCCGATCCGAACGTGTCGTGCTCGTCGACGGCACCTGGCTCACCTTCCGCGCGTTCTTCGCGATCCCGTCCAACTTCCGCACCGCCGCGGGCCTGCACACCAACGCGATCTACGGCTTCGCGACGATGTTCCGGAGGCTGTTTTCGGGCAAGCGGCCGGCGCTGGGCGCCGTCGTGTTCGACCCGCCGGGGCCCACCCAGCGCGAGGTGGCCTACCCCGCCTACAAGGCCGAGCGCCCGCCGATCGCGGACATCCTCCGGGAGCAGCTCCCGTGGATCGACCGGCTGGTGAAGGCGCAGGGCTTCCCGATCCTGCGCGTGCCGGGGTGGGAGGCGGACGACGTGATCGGCACGCTCGCGCGGCAGGCGCGGGAGGCCGGCCACGACGTGATCGTGGTCGCCGGGGACAAGGACTTCGCGCAGCTCGTGGGCGACGGCGTGCGCATGTTCGACCCCATGCGCGAGGTCACCTACGACGCCGAGCTCGTGCGCAAGAAGTGGGGCGTGCCCCCCGAGCGCATCGTGGACCTCCTGGCGCTGTTGGGGGACAGCGTGGACAACATCCCCGGCGTGCCGGGCATCGGCGAGAAGGGCGCGGTGCAGCTCCTCACCACGTTCGGCGGCGTGGCGGACATCTACGCGCGGCTCGACGAGGTGCCGACGCGGCAGCGCACGGCGCTCGCGGACAACCGGCGACTGGCAGAGCTCTCGCGCGAGCTCGCCACCATCGATCGCAACGCCCCCATCGGGGTCTCCGTCGCGGACCTCGCCATCCCCTCCCCAGACGCCGAAGCGGTCGACGCGCTGTACCGCGAGCTCGAGTTCCACTCGCTGCTCGGCGACGGCGGTCCGGCGGCCGCGACCCGCGTGGAGGTGGTGGGCGGCCTCCCGGACCTCGACGGGCTCGTCGCCATCGCCCCGGTGCTCGGGCCGCCCGAGGGTGGGGCCGGCGTGTTGGGGCGCCTGGCGCTGAGCGCCACACCGGGACGCGCGCACATCGTCGAGGATCCAGCAACGCTCTCGGATTGGTTGTCCGACGCCGCGCGCCCGAAGGTGACACACGACGTGAAGGCACTCTGGAAGGCGCTCGGCCGGCTCGGCATCCCGCTGCGCGGCTGCGACGACACGATGCTCGCGTCGTTCCTCGTCGATCCCACCGCCAACGTGCCGCACCGCCTCGACCAGGTGAGCCGCGCGTACCTCCAGGAGCCCCTCCCGGCCGACGCGCCGCCCGAGCTCCGGGCGGATGTGACCGCGCGGCTCTGGCCCGTGCTCCGCGCGCGGATGGAGGACGAGGGCCAGCTCGACCACTACCGCGCCGTCGAGCTCCCCCTGGCGCTCGTGTTGGGTGACATGGAGCGGGCGGGCATCCCGGTGGACGCGGCGGACCTCGCCCGGCTCGGCGAGGACTTCGCAGCACGAAAGTCCGATGTCGAGGCCCGTATCTACACGCTCGCGGGGCGCACGTTCAACGTGGGGAGCACCACCCAGCTGGGCACCGTGCTGTTCGAGGAGCTGAAGCTCCCGGTCATCAAGAAGACGAAGACCGGCTGGTCCACCGACGCGGAGGTGCTCGAGGCGCTCGCCCCGATGCACGAGATCGCGCGGCTCCTGCTGGAGCAGCGGATGCTCGCGAAGCTCGTCAACACCTACACCGAGGTGCTCCAGCGCTCGGTGGACCCGCGCACGGGGCGCATCCACGCCACGTTCCAGCAGACCACGGGCGTGTCGGGGCGCCTCATCTCCACGGACCCGGACCTCCAGCGCACGCCGGTGCGCACGCCCGAGGGGCGTCGCATCCGGCAGGCGTTCGTGGCGCCGCCGGGCACGCGGCTGGTGTCGGCGGACTGGAGCCAGATCGAGCTGCGGGTGCTCGCCCACTTCTCGCGGGACCCCGCGCTGGTCGAGGCCTTCCGGACCGGCGCGGACGTGCACCGGCGCACCGCGGCCGAGATCTACGGCGTGGCGCTCGACGCGGTGACCGCCGAGCAGCGGAACGTCGGCAAGACGGTGAACTTCGCGACGATCTACGGCCAGGGCGCCACCGCGCTCGCGGGCATCCTGGGGATCCCCCGCAAGGAGGCCCAGGCGGCCATCGACCGCTACTTCGAGACCTACGCGGGCGTCCGGACCTGGCTCGACCGCACGATCGCGGAGGCGTCCGAGCGGGGCTACGTCACGACGCTCCTCGGCCGCCGCCGGTACATCCCCGAGCTCTCGCGGCTCAACCCGCAGGATCGGCAGGCCGGCGAGCGCATCGCCGCGAACACGCCGATCCAGGGCTCGGCGGCGGATCTGTGCAAGCTGGCCATGCTGAAGATCCACGCCGGGCTCCGGGGCATGCGCACGAAGATGCTGCTCCAGGTGCACGACGAGCTCGTGTTCGAGGCCCCGGAGGGCGAGGTGGAGCGGGTCGTGGCGCTGGTGCGGGACGCGATGGAGCACCCCTGGCCGCTGGAGGTGCCGCTGGTCGTGAACGTGGGCGTCGGCGGGAGCTGGGCCGAGGCGCACTGACGCCGAAAAATGCGCGCATGGTGCGCACATTCGAGGGATGCGCGACGTGCCCGCCGAGCGTTGGGAGGCCCTCCCGTCGGACGAGGTCGGGCTCGCCACGCACGAGGTGGCGCAGCGGCGCGCGCGCTACGGCCCGAACGACATCCTGGAGCGGGCGGAGCCGGCGTGGCGGGCGCTCTTGCGGGAGACGGCCGCCGACCCGATGTTGTGGTTCCTGGTCGCCACGAGCGCGATCTACTTCGTGGTCGGGCAGCGGGTGGAAGGGTGGGTGCTCCTCGGCGCGACGGTGCCGCTCGCGACGATGGACGCGCTGCTGCACCTCCGCGTGGCGGCCTCCACCCGTGGGCTGGGGGCGCGGCTCGCGTCGCGTGCGCGGGTCGTGCGGGACGGCGAGGAGCGCGAGGTGCCGGCGGTCGACGTGGTCCCGGGCGATCTCCTCGTCGTGCGCGCGGGCGAGGCCGTCCCGGCGGACGGGATCGTCGTCCGCGCCGCGGAGGCGCAGGCGGACGAGTCGTCGCTGACCGGGGAGTCGATGCCCGTCCGGAAGCACCCGTCGGGGCGCGGGCCGCGGCCGCGGATCGAGCCGGAGGGCTGGGCGTCCGCCGGGACGCGGCTGCTCACCGGCGAGGCGCGGGTGCGCGCGGTGTACACCGGCGGGGAGACCCTGTACGGCGGCATCGTGCGGGCGGCCCGCGCGGAGGGCCCGGCCCGGACGCCGCTCCAGGCGGCGGTCGCCCGGCTGGTGGGGGTGCTCGTGGGCCTCGCGGTCGCGTTCTGCGCGCTCCTGTTCGCGGTCCGGCTCGGGCAGGGACACGGCTGGCTCGACGCCTTCGTCAGCGCGGCGACCCTCGCGCTGGCTGCGCTGCCCGACGAGTTCCCCGTGGCCCTCGCGGTGTTCCTCGGGGTGGGCGTGGCGCGGCTCGCCCGCCGGAAGGCGTGGGTGCGGCGGGCCGTCGCCGTGGAGGCGATCGGGCGCGTCACCACCATCTGCACGGACAAGACGGGGACGCTCACGGAGGGCCGGCTCCGGCTCGCGCACATCCTGCCCGCGCGCGGCGTGACGGAGGACGCGCTGCTCCGGCTGGCCGCGGACGCCTGCCGGCGGGAGGCCGGGGATCCGCTCGACGACGCCGTGCTCGACGCGGCGGGGTCGGAGCGGGAGGCGGTGGCCACCTGGCCGTTCACCGAGACGCGGCGGCGGGAGACGCGCGTGCTCCGCGAGGCCGACGGGCTCGTCGCCGTGACCAAGGGCGCCCCCGAGACCGTGCTCGCGCGCTGCGTGGGGGATCACGACGCGCTCCTCGCGGAGGCGGCCGGGCTCGCCGCGGCGGCGCACAAGGTCGTCGCGGTGGCGACCCGGTCCGTGGAGTCGCCCCTCGAGCCGGCGGACGGCTACACCTTCGCGGGGCTGCTCGCCTTCGAGGATCCCGTCCGGCGGGGCGTGGCCGACGCGGTGCGGGCGTGCGCCGGGGCGGGGATCCGCGTGATCGTGGTGACGGGTGACCACCCCGCCACCGCGCGGACGATCGCCGCGGAGCTGGGCGTGGGGCGCGGGCGGCCGCGGGTCGTCGAGGGCGACGAGGTCGCCGCGCTCCCCTCGCTCGACGACGTCGACGTGATCGCGCGCGCGCTCCCCACGCACAAGCACGACATCGTGCGCCGCCTCAGGGCGAGCGGCGAGGTGGTGGCCGTCACCGGCGACGGCGTGAACGACGTGCCCGCGCTCCAGGCCGCGGACGTGGGCATCGCGATGGGGCAGCGCGGGACGCGGTCCGCCCGGGAGGCCGCGGCGATCGTGCTCGCGGACGACGACTTCCGCACGATCGTCGCCGCGATCGCCGAGGGCCGCCAGCTCCTCCGGAACCTGCGCCGGAGCTTCGAGTACCTGCTCCTCGTGCACCTCCCGCTCTTCGCGACCGCGACGCTGCTCCCGCTGCTCGGCTACCCCCTCGTGTACGAGCCGGCGCACGTGGTCTGGCTCGAGGCGGTGATGCACCCGACCGCGCTCCTGGCGTTCCAGGGGGCGGCGCCGGCCGATCGGCTCGGCGAGCCGCCGGTCCGCGGCGCGGTGCGGCTGTTCCCGCCCGAGCGGATCGCGGCGGTCCTCGCCGTCGCGGTGGGGCTCGCGGCGGTGGTCGCCGGCAGCTGGCTCCGCGGGCTCGACGATCCGACCGGGGTGGCCCACGCGCGGGCGCTGGCCATGGCGGCGCTGCTCACCGGCAGCACCACCGCCGCCGCGCTCCTCTCCGGCCTCCGCACGCCCGCCGCCCGCTGGGTGACGGCGGGCGTGGTCGCGGCCTCCCTCCCCCTGCTCACGGTGCCGCCGCTCGCGCGCGCCCTCCACCTCGCTCCGCCCCACCCGGTCGACGCCCTGATCGTGTGCGGGGCCAGCGCGGCGACGGTCGCGGTGCCCCTGGCGCTCGTGTGGCGGCCACGGCCCGCGCGGTCGAGGCGCGCGGTCCTCCCGGTCGCGCCGGTCCCGGGCGGACGGACGTGACGGGGCCGTTGCCGGACACGCGGGGGAGCAGCGGACGGCCCGGAGGCCCTGCAGCCACGCCGGCGCGCCGCGGCTGGCTCGCAGCGCTGCTGGGCCTCGCCGCGCTCGGCGTGCTCGTCGGGGCGGTCGTGCGCTACGGCGAAGCCGAGCGCTTCTTCGCCGCGGTCCGCGGGGCCGATCCCCGCTGGCTCGCGCTCGCCCTGCTCCTGCAGGCCGCGACCTACCTGACGGAAGCGGGCGCGTGGCAGGGCGTCCTGCGCCGCGGCAGGGCCGCGCGGCCGCTCGCCGAGCTCTACGGGCTCGCCATCGTCTCCCTCTTCACGAACCAGGTGGTCCCGAGCGCCGGCGTGGCGGGCACCTTCGTGGTCGTCCTCGCGCTCGAGCGGCGGGGGGTGCCGCGCTCCACGGCGGTCGCGGCCGTGCTGGTCGACCTGATCGGCTACTACATCGCCTTCGCCGTCGCGATCGGGCTCTCGATCGCAGTGCTCGCGGCGCACCACGACCTGCCGGCGATCGTCCTCGGCATGGCCGTGGGGATCGCCGTGCTCGGGACGGCGATCTCGGTGAGCGCGCTCCGGATCGCCGCGCCCGGGCGCGAGCCGCCCCGGTGGTTCCGCAGGTGGCCCGCGGCGCGGCGCGCGATCGACGCCGTGGCGTCCGCCGACCCCGCGCTCGTGCGCCTCCCGCGGCTGCTCCTGCGCGCCGGGATCCTCCGCACGGGCAACTTCGCCCTCGACGGGCTCACGCTCTGGGCGTGCCTGCGCGCCGTCGGGGAGGGCACCCCCGCGCCCGCGGCGTTCGCGGCGTGTGTGGTGGGCACCCTCGCGCGGACGCTCGGCCTCGTCCCGGGAGGGCTCGGGACCTTCGAGGGCGGCACGCTCGGCGGGCTCGCGCTCTTCGGGGTCGCCATCGAGCCCGGGCTCGCCGCCACGCTGCTGTTCCGCGGCCTCTCCTTCTGGTTGCCCCTCCTCCCCGGCCTCTGGCTCGGCCGGCGGCTCGCGCAGCCCCGGTGACCCCCTTCTGGAGCCGCGACCCGGACGACGTGCTCGCCCAAGAGCGGAGCGGGCGGGGCGGGCTCGCGTCGGAGGAGGCCACCCGGCGGCACCTGGGGCGGGTTCGTGGCGCGCGGCTCGGTGGCCGGGCGCGCGGGATCCTGCGCATCCTCGCCGGGCAGTTCCTCAACCCGCTCGTGCTCCTCCTCCTCGTCGCCGCGGCGCTCTCCGTGCCGGCGGGCTCGCTCGAGGACGCGGCGGTGATCCTCGTCATCGTCGCGCTCTCGGGGGGGCTCGGCTTCGCCCAGGAGTACGCGGCGCAGGACGCCGTGGCGAAGCTCGCCGCCCGGGTGCGCGCGCGCGCCACCGTGCGGCGCGACGGCGAGGCGCGGGAGGTCCCGTTCGAGGAGGTCGTGCCGGGCGACGTGGTCGTGCTCACCGCCGGCGCGACCGTGCCAGGGGACGGGCGGCTCGTCGCGGTGAACGGGCTCCAGGTGGACGAGTCGGCGCTGACCGGCGAGTCCTTCCCCACCGCGAAGCGGATCGAGGCGGTCCCCGCCGACGCGCCGCCGGGCGCGCGGCGCTCCGCGGTGTTCCTCGGCACGCACGTCGTGAGCGGCGCCGGCGAGGCGGTGATCGTCCACGTGGGCGGGGCCACGGAGCTCGGACGCATCGCGCACCGGCTCGAGGACCGGCGGCCCCCCACCGCGTTCGACCTCGGACTCCACCGCTTCGGGACCCTGCTCGTGCGGGTGAGCGCCGTGCTCGTCCTCGTCATCTTCGCCACCAACGTGGCGCTCCACCGACCGGCGGCGTCGTCCTTCCTCTTCGCGGTCGCCCTGGCGGTGGGGCTCGTCCCCGAGCTGCTCCCCGCCATCGTCTCGGCGAACCTCGCGCGCGGCGCCCGGCGCATGGCCCGCTCGCAGGTCGTGGTCAAGCGCCTCGCGAGCATCGAGGACCTCGGGGCGGTCGACGTGCTCTGCTCGGACAAGACCGGCACGCTGACGGAGGGCATGATCCGCCTCGCGGAGGCCTACGGGGTGGACGGGGCGCCGAGCGCGCGGGCGCGGGAGCTCGGCTGGCTCAACGCCGTGTTCGAGAGCGGCTACGCGAACCCCGTCGACGCGGCGCTCCGAGCCGCCTGCCCCGGCGCCCCCGCCGGCTGGTCGCGCGTCGGCGAGGTCCCGTACGACTTCGCGCGGAAGCGGCTCTCGGTGATGCTCGAACGCGACGGCCGCCGCTGGCTGGTGACGAAGGGGCAGCTCGCCCGCGTGCTGGAGACGTGCGACCGGGCGGAGCTGCCCGGCGGGCGCGTCGTCCCGCTGGGGGAGGTCGCGGAGGGCGTCCGGGCGCTGCACGTGCGGCTGGCCGCGGACGGGCTCCGGGCCCTGGGCGTGGCGGTGCGGGAGCTGGCCCCCGACGAGCTCCCCGCCCCTTCGCTGGAGCGTGACCTCGTGTTCGTGGGCGTCCTCGCGTTCACCGATCCGCCGAAGGCCGACGCAACCGCGGTCCTGGGCGAGCTCGCCCGCCTCGGCATCACGCTGCGGGTCCTCACCGGCGACGACCACCGCGTGGCGACCCACCTCTGGCAGGCGCTCCACGGCAAGCCCCCGCGCATCCTGGTCGGCAGCGAGCTCCGTGCGCTCGGCACCGAGGCGCTCACGCGCCGGGTCGACACCGTCGACGTGTTCGCGGAGGTCGATCCCGAGCAGAAGGAGCGCGTGGTGCTCGCGCTCCGCCATGCAGGGCACGTGGTCGCCTACCTGGGGGACGGGATCAACGACGCGCCGGCCCTGCGCGCGTCGGACGTGGGCCTCACCGTCGAGGGCGCCGCGGACGTGGCGCGCGCGGCCGCCGACGTGGTGCTCGGGCGGCGGGACCTCGCGGTGGTGGCGGGCGGCGTCCTGGAGGGGCGGCGCACGATGGCCAACACGCTGACGTACGTGCGCTACACCACGAGCGCGAACTTCGGGAACATGTTGTCGATGGCGCTGGCGTCGGCCTTCCTGCCGTTCCTGCCGCTGCTCCCGAAGCAGATCCTCGTGAACAACCTGCTCTCGGACATCCCCGCCATGGCGATCGCCGCCGACCGGGTCGACCCGGACGCGCTCACCCGGCCCGGCCGCTGGCGCACCGCCGAGATCCGCTCGTTCATGTTCGTGTTCGGGGCGCTCTCATCGGTCTTCGACGTGCTCACCTTCGTGGTGCTGCTGGAGCTCTCCGGCGCGGTCCCGGAGGTGTTCCGCACGGGCTGGTTCGTCGAGTCGCTGCTCACCGAGCTCCTGGTGCTCTTCGTGATGCGGACGCGGCGGGCGTGGTGGCGGAGCCGGCCGGGCGGCGCGCTCGTCGTCGCCACGCTCGCCGTCGCCGCGACGACCCTCGCGCTCCCCTACACCGGGCCCGGCCGCCTCTTCGGGCTCGTGCCCATGCCGCCCACCCTGCTGGCGGCCGTCCTCGGGATCACCGCCGCCTACGTCGCGGCGACGGAGGCCGCCAAGCGCTGGTTCTTCGGCGCGAGCGCGTGACCCTCGCGCGCGTGCCCGCGGGCGCCTTATGGGGCCGGGCGGAGGTCGCGTGGCGGAGATCGGGGCGGTGCTGGGCGGGCGGTTCCGGATCCTGGGCGTCCTGGGGCGGGGCGGGATGGCCACCGTGCACCTCGCCGAGGACCTCGGCACCGGCGAGCGCGTGGCGCTCAAGCTCCTTCACCCGCACCTCGCGGCGCAGCCCGCGGCCCGCCGGCGCCTGGAGCGCGAGGTCGCGGCCGCGCGCCGCCTCGACCACCCCGGCCTCCTCACCGCGCGGGAGCTGTTCGAGGCCGACGGCGCGCTCGGCCTCGTGCTGCCGCTGCACCCGGGGCGCACCCTCGCGGAGCGCGTCGCGATGGAGGGGCCGCTCTCGCCCGAGCAGGTGGTCCGGCTGGGGCTCCGCCTCGGCGAGGCGCTCGGGGCGGCGCACCGCGCGGGGGTGCTCCACCGCGACGTGTCCGCCCGGAACGTGCTGGTGGACGCGCGCGGCACGCCCGTGCTGACCGACCTCGGCCTCGCGCGGATCGGCGAGGGCGGGACCGGGCGCAGCACCGCGCTCCTCGGCACCGCGGGCTTCGTGGCGCCCGAGGTCCTCGCCGGGGGGCGCGCCGACCCGCGGTCCGACCTGTACGGGCTCGGCGCGGTGCTCTACCTGGCCGCGAGCGGGGCGGAGCCGTTCGCGGCGGCACACCCCCAGGCGGCGCTCCAGAAGCAGCTCGCGGGCGAGGTGCCGCCGCTCGCGGGGGTGCCGCCGTGGCTCGATCAGCTCGTGCGGTCGCTCCTCGACCCGGACCCGGCGCGGCGGCCCCAGGGCGCGGCGGCCGTGACGGCGGCGCTCGAGGAGGGCCGCGCGCCCGACGTCGGCGCGCCGAAGGCGGGGGACCGCGCGCGAGGCCGGTCGGGCGCCGATCACGCCGCGCCCGGGGACGCGGCGGGGACGCGGTTGGTGCGCGCCGCGCTGCCGCACGGCGGGTTCACCGTCGTCGTGAAGGAGCCCACCGACAAGCGCGACGCGCGCAAGGCGAAGCGGGCGCTCCGGAAGGGCGCGGCCCGCGCGCGCGCGGCCGCCGAGAAGCACGGCGGCATCGTCGCGGACGTGACCCGGCTCGTGGGGGCCGCCGCCACCGCCATCGAGGGGATCGCCGGCGGCGGCCCCTCGACCGACGAGCGGCTGGCCGACGCCGTCGCCGCCGAGGCCGGCCTCCCCGCGGGCGCGATCCGGCCCACGCCGGCGCTCGACCGGGACCGCTACCGCCTGGTCGCGCACGTCGACCGCGCCACCGCGGACCGCGTCGCGGACGCGGCCCGCGCGCTCGAGCTGAAGGCGTCGGTCCACCCGGAGCGGGAGCCCACGGACGTGCGATCCTGGCTGATCCAGCGGTGGTGGGTGGCGATCCCGCTCATGTGGATCGCGTTCCCGCCGCTCGCGGCGGCCACCGGCGCGGGCTGGCTCGTCTTCGTGCTCACGGCGCTGACCGTCGCGCTCGCCACGGTGGTGGGGCCGTGGGTGCACGCGAACTTCCTGCCCGACGCCTATCGCGCGCTGCCGATCGCCTACACGGACGATCTCGCGCCCCACCTCGCGCCCGGGCTGCGAGCCGCGCCCCGCGGCGAGGCGGTCGCCGGCCCCGCCGCGGCCGCGCCCCC
>CAYWGD010000088.1:0-32227 GCA_964457335.1 uncultured Enterobacteriaceae bacterium
GCCCCGCCGCCCCGCCCCCGCGCCCCCGCGCCCCCGCCGCCACGCCGCCCCGCCGCCCCGCCGCCCGCGTCGCCACCGGTGCCCTCCTCGGCGCGAGGAACCCCGATGCCGACCGCGGAGCCGACGGATACACGGGCACGTGTCGTTCCACGCCCGCGTCTACGCCGTCGTCGTGCGGATCCCCCCCGGGCGGGTGATGGGCTACGGCCACGTGGCCGCGTCGCTCGGGAGCCCGCGGCTCGCGCGGCAGGTGGGGTGGGCGCTCGCGGCGCTGCCCGCCGGGACGGACGTGCCCTGGCACCGCGTGATCCGCAGCTCCGGCACGGTCGCGCTCCAGGGCGACCCGTCGCGTGGCATCCTCCAGCGCGCGCTGCTGGAGGAGGAGGGCGTCGTGTTCGAGGGGGACCGCGTCCCGATGGACCGCTTCGGGTGGGTCCCGACGTGATCCTCCTCTACGAGCTCGTGTCCACGCTGCTCGCGCCGATCCTGGCGCTCCTCGTGGCGGTCCACCCGCGGCTGCGCGCCCACACCGCCGAGCGGCTCGGGCGGATCGTGCCCGAGGTGGAGCCGGGCGCCCTCTGGATCCACGCGGCGTCCCTCGGCGAGGGGCGGGCCGCGGAGGCGCTGCTCGTGGCGCTCCGCGCCTGGCGCCCCGACGTCGAGGTGATCCGCACCTGCACGAGCGCGAACGCCCGCTCGCAGCGTATCGGCGCGGACCAGTCCGCCTGCCTGCCCGTCGACGTGCCGTTCGTGGTGGGCAGCTGGCTCGACCGGGTGCGGCCCCGCGCGCTCGTGCTCGTCGAGGCGGAGCTCTGGCCGGCGCTGATCGCCGCCTGCCGGCGGCGTCGGATCCCCGTGCTGATCGTCGGCCTCCGCGTCGGGCCCGGCGTGCGGCGCCTGCGCGCGGTCCCCGGGCTCTGGGGCGCGGTGACGCGCGGCGTTCGCTTCCTCCCCGGCGATGCCGCCGCGGCCGCGATCGTGGGCGGCGAGCCCATCGGCGAGCTCAAGCGCGAGGCCCCCCGGCCGCCCCCGGCGCTCGTCTGGGACCGCGACGCCGTCGTGGGCGGCTGCACCTGGGACGGCGAGGAGGCCGCGCTCCTCGACGCCGTCCGGCGCATCGAGCCCCGACCGCTGCTCGTGCTCGCGCCGCGGGATCCCCGCCGGTTCGCCACGGTCGCGGCGCTGCTCGAGGCGCGCGGCGAGCGCTGGGCGCGGCGGACCCACCTCGCGGGCCGGGTCCCCAAGGACGTCGACGTTGTGCTGCTCGACACGCTCGGCGAGCTCGCCGGGCTCTACCCGCAGGCGCGCGCCGCGTTCATCGGTGGCACGTTCGACGCGCGGGTGGGCGGGCACAGCCCGGCGGAGGCGCAGGCGGTGGGCTGCCCCGTGGTGCACGGCCCCTTCACCGAGGGCCACGCCGCGCGCTGGGCCGAGACGCCGAGCTTCCCGGCGCTCGCGCCGGACGACCTGGCGGGGGCGCTCCGGGAGGCCTTCGCGGCGCGACCGGCGCCTCCGCCTCTGGGCGCGGCGGCGCGCGCGGCGGCCGCGGTCCTCCCGCTCCTGGACCGGCCGGTGCCGCGGGAGCGGGCGCTCCGGCCGCTCCTCTGGCCGCTCGTGCCCTTCTGGATGCTCGCCACGTCCCTCCGCCCCCGCCCCCTGCGCCCCGCGCCGATGCCCGTCATCGCGGTCGGGGCGCTGACGGCCGGCGGGAGCGGGAAGACGCCCGTGGCGGCCTGGCTCGCGGAGCGCCTCGCCGAGCACGACCCGGTGGTGGTCGCGCGCGGCTACGGGCGCCGCCCCGGCCCCGGCGTGCGTATGGCCGGCGAGGCCGCCGAGCTCGGCGACGAGCTCGCCATGCTCGCCCGGCGCGGCATCCGCGTCGCGTCCGCCCCCGACCGCCTCGCCGGCATCTTCGCCGCCAGCCGCCTCGGCGCGCGGCTCGCGGTGCTCGACGACGCGCTCCAGTACGGGGACGTCGCCCGTGACCTCGAGGTCGTCGTGATCGACGCCCGCTGGCCCTACGGCGGGGGGCCGATCCCCGTGGGGACGGGCCGCGTGCCGCGCTCCTGGCTGCGCCGCGCCGACGTGGTGTGGGTGAACCACGGCCCGCTCCCGCCCGAGCTCGCGCCCTTCGTCCGCCCGGACGCCGCGGTCGTGGAGGCGCGCTACCGCCCCGTCGGCTGGCTCCACCGCGGGGAGCGGCGCCCGCTCGCGTCGCTCCCCCGAAAACCGGGCGTCGCGTTCGCGGGCATCGCGCGCCCCGAGGGCTTCTTCCGCATCTTGCGGCGCGGCGGCCTGCAGCTCGACCGCACCTGGGTGTTTCCCGACCACCACATGTACGTGTGGGGCGACCTCCACGGTTTCGAGGCCTGGGTCGACGACCACCTCGTGCTCACCACCGAGAAGGACGCCGCGCGCCTGCCGCCCACGGCCGAGGTGCGCGCGCTCCTGCTCGAGCCTGAGATCGTGCACGGGCGCGAGGCGCTCGAGGCCAAGCTCGCCCAGGTGGTCGCCCGCGTCGCGCCGGTCGCCGCGGAGGCCTGATGGACCCCCGCGATCTGCTGGTCGCGGTGCTGGCGCGCCTCCCGCTCCGCCTCGCGGACGCGCTCGCCTGGGGCATCGCTTGGCTCTGGTGGCTCGTGCTCCCGGTGCGGCGCCGCGACGCCGTCGAGCAGCTCCGCGCGGCCATCCCCGACGCCCACCCGCGGCGCACGCTCACCCGGATGATGCACGACCTCGCCCTCGGCTACGTCGAGATCCTCCAGTTCGAGCGCCTGCGGATCACCGTCGAGGGCGTGGAGGGGATGCCGCCCGGCGCCCTCGTGCTCGCGGGGCACGGCGGCTCCTGGGACATCGCGCTGCTCGCGTGGGCGGACGCCTTCCCGCTCGCCATCTTCCTGCGCACGCCCTCGGACCGCTGGGCCCGCGACTTCCTCGAGCGACACCGCGTGAAGCACGACGTGCTCGGGCTCCAGACCGGCGCGCGGATGGACGACGCCTACGCCGCCCTGGACGCCGGCCGCGCGGTGATGTTCATCCAGGACCAGCGCCACGCGAAGGGGATCCCGAGCGCGTTCTTCGGGCGGCCCGCCCGGACCTCGGCGGGCATCGCGGCGGCCCACCTCAAGACCGGGCGCCCCATCTGGGCCGCCTGGCAGTGGCGCGAAGGTGTGGGGCGCCACCACCTCCGGATCGGTCCGCTGCCGCTCCCGGCGCTCACCGGCGACCGCACCGCCGACGTCCAGGCCGTCACCGACGCGACGAACGCCTGGTACGAGGCCCGGATTCGTGAATATCCGCATGGCTGGCTCTGGCTCCATCGACGGTGGCGGTAGCGCCTCGCTCGCGGACCGGTGTCCATCCTCGCGGAGACCCCACCCCATGATCCTCCCGCTCCTCGCGTCCCTCGCGTTGGCCGACAGCATCACCCTCGACACGGGCGCCACCCTGGAGGGCGACCTCGCCCGCTACGAGTTCGGCGGCGACTGCCAGCTCTCGGTGACGGAGGGCGATCTCTCCGGCGTGATCGTGATCGTGCCCTGTCACCGGGTGCAGAGCTTCGTGCGGACCAGCGTGCGCACGCCCGTGCCCATCGGGCTCACGACGGAGTCCTCGCGGGCCACGGCCGGGCGGACGGCCGGGGCGGTCGAGCCGGGGACCCACGCCGTGAACGTCGCCGACACGACCGGGCAGGGGGGCTGGGCCGTGGAGGTGCCGGTGGAGGACGCGCCGTTCGCCGAGGAGGCGGTCGCCGCCGATCCGGCCGTGTCCGGGCCCCTCGCGCAACCGGAAGGCGAGGCCTTCTACGACGAGCCGCTCTTCCCCGCGGACGCGACCACGCCCGTCGTCCCCGGCGGCGGCCCGGTGGCCGAGGCGCCCGGCGCGCGCGGCGTGAGCCCCTCCCAGGCCGCCCCGCAGGCCCCCGCCGCGGTCCCGGCCCCCGCGCCCATGGAGACCGCCGGGCCGCGCCTCGCGCCCCGCATGGACGAAGCCCCTCCGGCGAGCCGCCCCGTCCGGTTCTGACCGGCTACCATGGGGGGCATGCTCGCCCTCCTGCTCGCGGGGTCCGTGGCCGCCGCGCCGATCGTGCCCGGCGAGCGCCTGGAGTGGACCGTCAGCTGGATGGGCATCCACGCCGGGACGGCGTGGTCCACCACGTCGAGCGCCGCCGCGGGGCTCCTGTTCGAGGCCGGCTGCGCGAGCCTGCCGTGGCTGGCCCGGCACTACCCGATCGACGACCGCCTGCGCTCCGAGTGGCGGCCCGGCGGCGGCTCCGCCCGCTACGTCACCCGCTTCCGCGAGGGCGACTTCCAGCAGGACCAGGACATGCGCCTCGACGGCGATCCCATCGTCGTCGCGCTCAGCCAGCGCTTCGACGAGGGCTGGCGCAGCTGGGAGGACCGCCACGCCGCGGTCGACGGCGTGGAGGACCCGGTCTCCGCGTTCTACCGGCTGCGCGAAGAGGCCGGGCCCGTCGGGGAGCGCGTCCGGTACGTGGTCTGGACCGGCCGCAAGGCCGCCGGCGTCCAGATCCACACAGCCGCCGCCGAGGCGATCGACGGCCGCGCGGCGCTACGCGTCGAGGTCCTGGCCGAGCACAAGGGCGGCGACCTCGAGCCGAAGATGACCGTGTGGGTGAGCGACGACGCCGATCGCGTCCCGCTCGTGGCCGAGGTGCGCACCCGCGCGGGCCCCGTCCGCGCCACGCTGATCCGTCGCGTGGTCGAGTGATGGGTCTTCTTGGGGCGGGGGGCAGGGCCCCCCGCAACGCCCCCCCCGGCGCTGAACCCCACGCGCGGCGGGGCCGCGCGCGGGGCCCCGGCGCCGGCTTTTCGCTCCGGGGATTCGCCGTTCGGGCGCCACGCCGGTGGCGCCCTCGGCGGCGAACCTCCCTCGTGCCCCGGGCCAGGACGCGCCCGTGAACGACACCCACCCGAGCGTCCTGCACGTCGACACCGCCACCGAGCTCCGCGGGGGCCAGCGTCAGCTCGCGTACCTGCTCGCCGGGCGGCCAAACGATGCGTGGGCGGGCGTCCCCGGCTCGCCCCTCGCCGCGCTCGTGGGGCCGCCCGCGGTGGCGCTGCGGCCGGGCGGCGACCCGCGCAACGTGCTCCCGCTCCGCGCGGCGGCCCGGGGCTTCACCCTCGTCGCGGCGCACACCCCGCACGCGCACGGGATCGCGCTCCTCGCGGGCCGACCGCTCGTCGTGCACCGCCGGGTCGACTTCGCGCCGCGACACCCCTGGAAGTACCGGCCCGCCGCCGCCACCATCGCGGTGAGCCACGCGGTCGCCGCGATCCTCGGCCGGGCGGGGGTCGAGCGCGTGCACGTCGTCCACGACGGCGTGGAGCCCGTCCCGCCCGCGCCGCCGCTCGTGATCGACGGGCCGCGGCCCCACTGGGGCGCGGCCGGCGCGCTGGTCGCGCACAAGGGGCACGTGCACCTCGTCGACGCGATGGTCGACGTGCCCGGCACGCTGGTCATCGCGGGCGAGGGACCTCTCCGGGGCGCCCTGGAGGCCCGGATCGCGGCGCTCGGCCTCCAGGGCCGCGTGCGGCTCGTCGGGCAGCTGCCGGCGATCGGCGCGCTGTTCTCCGCGATCGACGCCTTCGTGCACCCCTCGGTCGAGGAGGGGATGGGCCAGGTGCTGGTGGAGGCCCTGGGCGCCGGCTGTCGCGTCGTCGCGACCACGGCGGGCGGCATCCCCGAGGTGGTCGGCGACGCGGGGCTCCTGGTGCCGCCCGGCGACCCGAAGGGGCTGGCCCTCGCGATGCGCGCGGCGCTGGACCGCCCGGCCGGGGAGGGGATCGCGCGGGCGGCGGCGTTCTCGGCGCGGCGGATGGTGGAGGGGACGACGGCCGTGTACGCGGGGGTGTCGGCGTAGGGGCTCGACACCGCGCCGATGCCTCCCGGAGCGAAGGGGGGGCGTTGCGGGGGGGCTCGGCCCCCCCGCCCCAAGACCTACGGCACCCGCTCGATCACGATCCGCTCGATCGTGTCGCCCATCTGCACGGCGGAGGCGGCGCGCATCCCGTAGGTCACGCGGCCGAAGACCGTGTAGGTGCCGTCGAGGTGCGGCTGGGGCGAGAGCGTGACGAACCACTGGCTGCCGCCCGTGTCGGGGCCGGAGAGCGCCATGCCGACGACCCCTTCTCCGTAGGGGAGCGGGTTGATCTCGTCGGGGATCTCGTAGCCGGGGCCCCCCCAGCCGTCGCCGCGCGGGCAGCCGGTCTGGATGACGAAGTCGGGGACGACGCGGTGGAAGGCGAGGCCGTCGTAGTAGCCGTCCTCCGCGAGCCGCGCGAAGTTCCACACGGTGTAGGGCGCGTCCTCGGCCGCGAGCGCGACCCGGATCTCGCCCTGCGTGGTGAAGATGCGCGCCGAGCGGATTCGCATCACGTCGGCGAGCGGGGGGAGGCGCCGGGCGGGGTGGCGACGCGGGGGCGGGGCCACGCCCAACAGCCCCGCGAGGCGCTCGGCGTCGGCCTCGATCGCGGGGTGGCGCAGCCAGGGCCGGATCGCGGCGGCGGCGTCCGGGCCGGGGCGCGGCAGGCGGCCGGTGTCGTAGAGCGCCTTGAGCGCCTTGACGCCGGCGATGGCCTGCTCGGTGGCGAGGCCCTTGCGCTGCACGTAGGCGAGCAGCGGGGCCTCCGTGGCGGGGTCCGGGTGCTCGGCGAGGGTCTGCGCGGCGGCCTCCGCGATGGTGGTGTCGGGCCCCTGGAGGAGCCGCACCAGCTCGGCGGACCGCGGCGGGGCGCTCTCCAGCAGCACCCCGGCCGCGGCGCTCCGGATCGGCGCCTCGGTGGCCTCCAGCGCGAAGCGGAGCAGCGCGGCGCGGTCCTTCGAGACCTCGACGGCGGCGACGCGCACGGCGAGGGGCTCGGCTTCGCCGGTCCACTTCGACGGATCGCCGGGCAGGGCGCTCTTCTTCGCGAGGGCCCGCAGCGCCGCGGCGCGCTCGACCGCGATCTTCGAGCCGAAGGCGCGCGCGAGGAGCGTGGCGGCGTCGACGCCCGGCGCCTCGCCCGTCGCGGCGACGGCCTCGAGCCGCACGGAGAGGTCGGGATCGGCGAGGAGGACCGCGAGCAGCGGGGTGAGGCCGGGCTTGCCGTGCTTCCCGGCGGCGCGGGCGGCGGCGATGCGGACGCCGACGGCCGGGTCACGCACCGCCTGCGCGAGCCCGTCGAGGCGGGCGGCGTCGGTCGCCACGCCCATCCAGGCCCGGAGCGCCCACGCGCGCACGAGCACGTCGCCGTCCTCGAACGCGAGCGCGCGCAGGCGCATGGCGTTCTCGTCGGAGGTGGTGGCGAGCCCCATGCGGGAGATGGCCCAGGCGGCGCGGCGGCGCGTGTCGCCGACGGGGAAGGTGGTCGCGTCGAGGAGCGCGGCCACGACGCGGTCGTGGTCGGCGCCGGGGATCTTGCGCATGCCGAGCCGGCCGAGACCGTCGGCCGCGGCGAGCGCGACCGGGCCTTGCAGGGCGGGGAGCAGCATGTCGATCGCGGCGGCGCCGCCCTGCTTGCCCAGCGCGACCGCGATCCGGGCGCGTACGTCCCGATTCGTCTCGGCGGGCCAGCGCCGGCCCAGCGGCACGTCGCCCCCTGGGGTCTGACCCAGGGCGAACGCCGCTCTCTCGCGGACGTCGAGGTCCGGATCCTCCAGGAGCGTCGCGAGCGGCACGGCGGACTCGGGGTTCCGGAGGCGCCCGAGAGCGTCGGCAGCGCGGGCCCGCACCCGCGCGTCGGAGCTGCGGACGAACCCCGACAATGTCACCGGGTCGAGCCGGAGGAGCTCGATCTGCCAGATGGCCTGCGCCACGTCGGCCGGGACGCCGTCGACGGCACCCGTCGCCTTCGTCGGGAGGTCGAGTGTGCCGGACACCGCGCCGGGCGCCGATGCGAACGCGAGGGCCGCGACGAGCAGGAGCATCCCGCAAGTTCACCCGCGGGCGACGGGTCCGGCAAGGGCGGCGGCCCGGGAATAGTCGGCGTCGCCGGGGTGCTCGAAGTCCTCGAACCCACGCCGACGACCTCGCGCTCGGTGGGGGTGGAAGACCCGGCCGGATCCGGGTAGGTGGCCAATACTGGCGAGGCGGAGCTCGTAAGGATGCGCACGCGGCAGATGTGGATGATGGTCTTCTTCGTGATCGTGGTCCTGGTGGCCGTAGCGGTCCAGGCACGGAAGACCATGGTCCCGGAACGACAGATCACCTTCTCCGAGCTCGTCGCGGGCGTGGACGAAGGCGACGTCACCAAGATCTCGATCAAGGGCTCTCGCGTCGAGGGCACCCTGGCGGACGGGACGCGGTTCTACACGACCGGACCGACCAACAGTGACTACTACCTGGAGCACTTCGCGAAGAAGGGCGTCGTGCCCGACTTCCAGGAGGTCGGGGACAGCCTGTGGGTGAGCTGGCTCATCAACGGGCTGATGATCGTCCTCATCCTCGTGCTCTTCATGCTCTTCATGCGCCAGCTCCAGATGGGCAGCGGCAAGGCGATGAGCTTCGGCAAGTCGCGCGCCAAGCTGCTCTCGGAGTCCGGCAAGCGCATCACGTTCGCGGACGTGGCGGGCGCGGACGAGGCCAAGGAGGAGCTGGAGGAGATCATCCAGTTCCTCAAGGACCCCCGGAAGTTCCAGCGGCTCGGCGGGCGCATCCCCAAGGGGGTGCTGCTCATGGGCTCGCCGGGCACCGGCAAGACGCTCCTGGCCCGCGCGGTGGCCGGCGAGGCGGGGGTGCCGTTCTTCAGCATCTCCGGCTCCGAGTTCGTCGAGATGTTCGTGGGCGTCGGCGCGAGCCGCGTCCGGGACCTCTTCGAGCAGGCCAAGAAGCAGGCGCCCTGCATCATCTTCATCGACGAGATCGACGCGGTGGGCCGTCACCGCGGCGCCGGCCTCGGCGGCGGGCACGACGAGCGCGAGCAGACCCTGAACCAGCTCCTCGTGGAGATGGACGGCTTCGACAGCGCCGAGGGCGTGATCCTCGTCGCCGCGACCAACCGGCCCGACGTGCTCGACCCGGCGCTCCTCCGGCCCGGCCGCTTCGACCGCCGCGTCGTGGTCCCGGCGCCGGACGTGCGCGGCCGCCTCGGCATCCTCCAGGTGCACGCGCGCCGCACCCCGCTCGACGAGAACGTCGACCTCGAGCGCATCGCGAAGGGCACCTCCGGCTTTTCCGGCGCCGAGCTCGAGAACGTGATCAACGAGGCCGCGCTCCTCGCCGCCCGCGCCAACAAGCGCAAGGTCGACCAGCAGGACCTCGAGATGGCGAAGGACAAGGTCGCCATGGGCGGGGAGCGCCGGTCGCTGGTGCTGTCCGAGGCGCAGAAGAAGCGCACGGCCTACCACGAGGCGGGGCACGCCATCGTCGCGCGGCTCATGCCCGAGGCCGACCCGGTCAACAAGATCACGATCATCCCCCGCGGGATGGCGCTGGGCCTCACCCAGTACGTCCCCACCGAGGATCGCTACGGCTACTCGCGCACCCAGCTCACCACGATGCTGGCCTACGCGATGGGCGGGCGCGCCGCGGAGGAGATCATCTTCAACGAGTACTCGACCGGCGCGTCGGGGGACATCAAGCAGGCCACCCGCGTCGCCAACGCCATCGTGTGCGAGTACGGCATGAGCGACGCGCTCGGGCCGGTCGCGTGGGGTGAGCGCAGCGACGAGCCCTTCCTCGGGAAGGACTACGCCCGCCGCGAGCGCGACTACTCCGAGTCGACCTCCATGCGCATCGACGACGAGGTGCGGCGCCTCGTGGCCTCCGGCTACGACAACGCGCGGACCATCCTCGTGCAGAACCTGCACATCCTCCACAAGGTGGCGCAGGTGCTGCTCGAGAAGGAGACGATCGACGGGCCGGAGTTCGAGCGGATCGTGGCGCAGATGAACCCGATCTACCCGGAGCCCACCAGCAACGTCGCGTAGCCGGGCGCGGCGCCGCCGCGCGGGGAGAACGAGTGAGTCCGCGTCCGGCCCGAGGGCCGAACCAAGAGCCGGAAGCGGCCGTCCGTCGGGCGGCCGCGTCCACCGACAAGCCCGGCCGCCCGGCCGGGCTCGTCCCGTTTTCGGGTCGGGCCTGATGCGGCGCGCCCTCGGCATCCTCGCCGGCAGCGCGGCGATGGCGATCGCCGCCACGTTCCCGCTCGTGCTCCACCTCGGGGAGGTCCTGCCCGGCGGGCGGCTCTCCGGCGGGAGCCAGCGCGCGTTCTGGCTCCCGTGGCAGCTCTACGCGAACGTGGTCAGCGGGCGCGGCGTGAACGACACGTCGGGGTTTCTCGCCGCACGCGAGACCGGGCTGTTCGACCTCGTCGGGAACCCCGGCACGGCGCTGTTCCTCGCGCCGCTCCACGCGCTCGGGGACCCGGTCCTGGCCCACGGCCTCGGCCTGCTCCTGCTCGTGGCGACCAACGTGGCGGGCGCGTGGGCCCTCGGGGAGACGCTGCGGCCGCGGCGGCGCGGCCTGCTCGCGGCGGCCGTCGCCGCCGGGGCGGGCTGGTGGACGTGGCAGCTGGGCGCGGGCGCGCTCGCGGCTGCGTGGGTGGGCCCGGGGCTCGCCGCGCTCGCGGCGGCGCGGTCGAACCGGCGGGTCCCGTTCGCGCTCGCGGCGCTCGTGGGCCTCGTCGGGGCGCCGCTCGTCACGGCGGCCGCGCTCCTCGCGGGGCGCGTCCTCCTGCCGCGCGCGGGGCTCCGGGGCGGGCTCCTGCCGGCCGCGGTCGCGGGGATCGTCGTCGCGCTCCTGTGGCCCGCCGCGGTCGACGGCGGCGCGCTCGCGCTCCCGCCGGGCGCGCTCGCGTGGCCGGCCGCCGGGATCGCGCCCGGGCTGCCGCTCGTGTTCCTGCTCGGGCTCGGGGCGGCCTGGCGCCACCGCGCCCTGCCGGGCCGCGTCGCCGCGGTCGCCGCGCTCCTGGGCGCGGTCGCGGCCTTCGGCCCGCTCGCCTACGACACCGCCGGCGAGCTCGTGCGCGTCGGCACCTTCGCCGTCCCCACCGCCCCCGATCCGGGCCGCTTCGCGGCGCTCGACGACGCGCTGGTCTCCAGCGCCCTCGTCGTCGGCGTGATCGCGGCGCTCGCGGCGGCCGCCCGCGCCCGCTTCGGCGGCGTCGCCGAGCTCGCGCTCGCCGCGGTGGCCCTCGCCGAGCCGCGCGCGCAGGCCGCGCTCGGCCAGCCCGTCGCGCTCTGGACGGGCGACACCTGGCCCGTGCCGCAGGCGATCACGTCGCTCGGCGCGGCGCCGTACACCGGCGCCATCCTGCAGCTGCCGCTGCTCGACGTGGACGACGGGCTCGTGGGGCTCGTGCCCTTCCACCGCCAGGTCGTCTCCGGCGGGCCGGGCCAGCAGGCCGACGGCCCGGCCCGCGCGGCGCTCGAGCGGGCCGCCGCCAACGACCCGGGCGTCGGCGCGATCGTGCGGCTCGGGGAGGGGACCGGCGAGTCGCTCGACATCAAGCCCGTGATCGTCCAGGGCGGCTTCTCGCACGTCCTCGTGGCGGGCGACGACGCCGAGCTCCGCGTGGCCGTGCAGCGCTCGCTCGGCGTCCCCCGCTGGGAGGGTGACCTCTTCGCGTTGTGGGAGGTCGAGGCGGCGAGCACGGCGAGCGGCGGTCCGCCTCCCGGCGGGCCCCCGCCCGGCGGCCCGCGGGGCGGACCCGGAAGTGGCCCCGACCTCGGCCCGCCGCCGGGCTCCGGCCCCGGTGGCCCCGGTGGCCCCGGCATCGGCGGCCCAGGTCTGGGCGGCCCGCCTCCGGGCGGCGGCCCGGGCGGCGCGGGCGCGGCCGGCGTGCCCGCCCCGAACATGACGCAACCACCTCCCGGCGGAGGCCCCGGCATCGGCGGCCCCGGTGGCCCCGGCATCGGCGGCCCCGGTGGGCCCGGCGGAGGCCCCGGCGCGGGCGGCCCCGGCGCGGGCGGCCCCGGAGCCGGGCCGGGTTTGGGCGGCCCCGGCAACGGGGCCCCCGGCGGCCCGCCCGGTGGCGGCGGCTTCGGCGGGCTCGGCCTCTCCACCGGCGGTCCCCCGCGCCCCGCCGACGGCGGCCCGGCGCGCCCCGACGGGCAGACCGGGAGCCCCCCGTGAAGCTCATGGGGATCCTGAACGTGACCCCCGACTCGTTCTCCGACGGGGGCCTGCACTTCGACACGGCCGCCGCCGTCGCGCACGGCCGCGCGCTCTTCGCGGAGGGCGCCGCCTGGGTGGACGTGGGCGGGGAGTCCACGCGCCCCGGCGCCGCGCCGGTGGCCCCCGCGGAGGAGGCCGATCGTGTCGTCCCCGTCGTGCGCGCCCTCGCCCCCCACGGCCCGGTCAGCGTGGACACGCGCCGCGCGAGCGTCGCGCGCGCCGCGATCGAGGCCGGCGCCACGCTGGTGAACGACGTGAGCGGCGGCGCCGATCCCGACATGCTCCCGCTCGTGGCCGAGGCCGGATGTGCCATCGTCCTGATGCACATGCGCGGAGAGCCGGCCACCATGCAGCGCCTCGCCGTCTACGACGACGTCTGCGCCGAGGTCTGGGACGCGCTCGACGCGCGCGTGGCGGCCGCGCGGGCCGCCGGCATCGCGCCGGAGCACATCGTCGTCGACCCGGGCATCGGCTTCGCCAAGACGATCGATCACAACCTCGCGCTCCTTCGCGACCTCCCGCGCCGCACGGCGGGCCGGCGCGTGCTGCTCGGCGCCTCCCGCAAGGCCTTCATCGGGGCGCTCACCGGCCAGGCCCGCCCCGCCGATCGGGTGGAGGGCTCGATCGCGGTCGCGCTCCACGCGCGGGACGCGGGCGTCGAGATCCTCCGCGTGCACGACGTGGCCGCCACCGCGCGGGCGCTCGCCGTGTGGGAGGCGATCCGGTGAGCCTGCTGCTGGCCTGGTTCGCCAACATCCGGTGGACCGATCTGCTCGACATCGCGCTCCTCTGGTACGTCGTCTACCGGGCGCTGATGCTCGTGCGCGGCACGCGCGCGTTCCAGAGCCTGCTCGGGCTGCTCGTCGCCCTCGTCATCTACGTGTTGTCCGGCCGGCTCGAGCTCTACGCCGTGCACTGGATGCTCGAGAAGTTCTTCGTCTACATCGTGCTGGCCGTCATCATCCTCTTCCAGAGCGACATCAAGCGCGGCCTCGCGGGCGCCGGCGGCCGGCTCTTCCCGAGCTTCGCGGCCCAGCCGGCGCAGAGCGCGATGGAGGAGATCGTCCGCGCCAGCTTCGTGATGGCGAGCCGGCGCATCGGGGCGCTCATCGCGCTCGAGCGCGAGGCCTCGCTCGAGGACTACGCCGAGAGCGGCAACCGCCTCGACGCGCGCGCGTCCAGCGAGCTCTTCCTCGCGATCTTCCACCCGACGAGCCCGCTGCACGACGGCGCGGCCGTCGTCCGGAAGGACAAGGTGCTCGCGGCCAAGGTGTTCCTGCCGCTCTCGCTCTCGAAGGACGTGAGCCGGTTTTACGGCACGCGCCACCGCGCCGCCATCGGGCTCACCGAGGAGACCGACGCCGTCGTGGTGATCGTGTCGGAGGAGCGCGGCACCGTGAGCCTCGTGGTCTCCGGCGAGGTGCAGCCGGTGGCCGACCAGAACGAGATGCGCGAGCGGCTGCTCGAGTGCTTCCAGCCGCGCGCCCGGAGGAGCGCATGAGCCGCCTCCGGCAGCTGTTCGCCGACGTCCGCGACCTCTTCACGGTCAACCTCGCCTACAAGGCGCTCGCGCTCGCGTTCGCGCTCATGATGTGGATCTGGGTGCAGTCGGAGCAGGTCGTCGAAGATCGCGCCCGCGTCCGGCTGGACTGGAGGCTCCCCGAGGGCCTGATGCTCGTGGAGCCGCCGCTCGAGACGGCCACGGTCACCGTCGAGGGCGTCCAGGCCTTCGTGCGCGCCGTCCGCCAGAAGGACCTCTCCATCCTCGTGGACCTCTCGCGCGCCAAGGAGGGCGAAGTCTCCCTCGATCTCTCCGAGCGCGCCGTGTCGGGCATGCCCGGGCAGGTGCGCGTGGTGTCGGTCTCGCCGAGCGCGCTCAAGGTGCAGCTCGACCGCGTGCTCAAGCGCCGCGTGAACGTCACGGCCGACACCCGCGGCGAGCCCGCCGAGGGCTACCAGCTCGCGGGGGTCACCGTCTCGCCGGACCGTGTCGAGCTCGCGGGGCCCTCGTCCGTCCTGCGCGGCCTCACCGAGGTGCCCACCGACACGGTCGACGTGAGCGGGCTCCGCGAGGACGCCGAGTTCGAGGTCGGCCTCGCGGTGAAGAAGGGGCAGCTCACGCCCACGCGCGCCGAGAGCTTCGTCGTGGCGGTCAAGGTCGAGCCCATCCTGGAGAAGCGCGTGTTCGACGCGGTGCCCGTGCTGGTGCGCGACGCCGACGCCTACACGGCCGCCGCCACCGCGGTGCGCGTCACGCTCGCCGGGCCGCTCGACCGCCTCGACGACATCGATCCCGACGACGTGAGCGTCGTCGTGCACGTACCCGACGGGTACGCCGCGGCCGGAGGCGACGCGCGCCGGGGCCGCGGCGAGGGGCTCCGCTACGAGGTCGTCCAGCCCGCGGGCGAGGCCGTCTCCGTCGTGGACGTGAGCCCCGACCGGATTCCAGTGATGCGGAAGTGAGCCCATGAAGTTCGGCACCGACGGCATCCGTGGCCGTGCAAACGTCGACGTCACCCCCGAGCTCGCGATGGCGCTCGGCAACGCGCTCGTGGGAGCGCTCGGCCCGCGCATCGGCGTGGCCCGCGACACCCGCCCGAGCGGCCCGATGCTCGCCGCCGCCACCATCGCGGGCATCTGCGCCGCGGGCGGCGAGGCCGTCGACCTCGGCGTGCTCCCGACCCCCGGCCTCTCCGCGCTCGTGCCGCTGCTGAAGCTCGACGGCGGCGTGATCGTGACGGCGTCGCACAACCCCGCCGCGGACAACGGGCTCAAGGCCGTGGACGCGACCGGCGAGAAGCTCGACGATGTCGCCCGCAAGCGGATCGAGGCCGCGCTGGACGCCCCGCTCGTGCACGCCGAGCCCGGCCCGGTCACGACGGCCCCCGACGCGGCCGAGCGCTACGTCGCCGCGGTCCTCGACGCGCTCCCGCGCGGGCGCTGGCTCGCCGGGCGCACGATCGTGCTCGACACGGCCAACGGCGCGTCGACGGGGCTCGCGGGGCGCGTCCTCGGCGCCCTCGGCGCGCGGGTGATCGCCGTCGCGGACGGCGACGGCGCCATCAACGACGGCTGCGGCGCGCTCCACCCCGCCAACGCGCTCGACGCGGTGCGGGCGCACGGCGCGGACGCCGGCATCGCGCTCGACGGCGACGGCGACCGCGGCCACGTCCTGCTCCCCGACGGCCGCGTGCTCGACGGCGACGCGATGCTCTGGCTCTGCGCCACCTCGACGGGCGCGCCCGAGGCCTGGGGCGGCACGCCGGTCGTGGGCACCGTCATGAGCAACGGGGGGCTCGTGGCCGCCCTCGCCGCGCGCGGCATCCGCCTCGTCCGCGCCCAGGTCGGCGACGCCAACGTGGCCGCCGCGATGGAGGAGACCGGCGCCCAGCTCGGCGGCGAGCCCTCCGGCCACGTGTTGTTCGCCGACGGCCTCCCCACCGCCGACGGGCTGCTCACCGCGCTCCGGGCGCTGCACCCCGACCCGCGCACCGTGCCCGACCGCCTCGTCGGGCTCGTCCCGCACGCCCAGCTCAACGTCGCCGTGCGGGTCCCGCCCGACCGCATCCAGGCCACCGCCCCGGTCGCGAGCGCGCTGCGCGAGGAGGGGGCGCGGGTGGTCGTGCGGGCGAGCGGCACCGAGCCGGTAGTCCGGCTCATGGTCGAGCACATCGACCCCGACGTCGCGCGGTCCGGGCTGGATAGGCTGCGGGCTGCCCTGGAGGGAGCTTGATCCGTCGTCTCGGTGTGAACGTCGACCACGTGGCCACGCTGCGGCAGGCCCGCCGCGCCCGCTACCCCGATCCGCTGGCCGCGGCGCTGGTCGCCGAGCGCGCCGGCGCCGACCAGATCACCGTGCACCTGCGCGGGGACCGCCGGCACATCCAGGACGACGACCTCTTCCGGCTCCAGGCCTCCGTCCAGACCTTCCTCAACGTCGAGGCCGCCTGCACCGACGAGATGCGCGACATCCTCCTGGAGGTGCGCCCGCGCCGCGTGACGCTCGTGGCCGAGCGGCCCGGCGAGGTCACGACCGAGGGCGGGCTCGACGTGCACGGGCAGCGCGACGAGGTGGCCCGGTTCGTCGACGCGCTCGCGAACGGCGGCATCCAGGTGTCCCTGTTCATCGACCCCGAGGATCACCAGGTGCGCGCGTCCCTGCTGCCGGGCGTCGTCGCGGTCGAGCTCAACACCGCGGCCTACGCCGAGCACGGCGGCGAGCCCCAGCTCCACCGGCTCCTGCGCGCCTGCGTGTACGCGCGCGAGGCGTCGCTCGAGGTCGCGGCCGGGCACGGCCTCACGCTGCACAACCTGCCGCCCCTGGTCGCGCACGTGCCGCACATCGAGGAGTACAACATCGGCCACGCGCTCATGGGCGACGCCATGTTCCTCGGGCTCGAGGAGTCGGTGCGGCGGTACAAGGCGCTCTGCGCGGGCCACGCCGCCTAGTTCTTCGGGGCACCCGCTCCGCGGTGCGTCAGCGACGGCGCCGTCCCGGGGCGTCGGCGGCCCCCGTGCCTCCGGCGCGCCCCGGATACGTTCTCCCGGTGCACCGCCCCATCTCCCGCGCCGCCGTCATCCGTGAGCTCGACCGCCGCCTGATCGAGGAGGTCGGGATCCCGAGCCCCGTCCTCATGGAGCACGCCGCGCACCTCGTGGCCGACCTCCTGCGCCGCCGCTACCCGCAGGCGCGGCGCGTGGTGGTGTTGTGCGGGCCCGGGAACAACGGCGGAGACGGGTACGCCGTGGCGCGCCACCTCGCGATCGCCGGGCTCGCCGTGCGCGCGGTGCCCATCCTGGAGGCGCGCACCGCGGACTGCGTGCTCCACGCGGGGATCGCCGAGCGCCTCGGGCTCGTCGTGCCCCCGCCGAGCCCGGAGACGCCCTGGGAGGTCCTGTGCGGGGGCACCCCGGACCTCTTCGTCGACGCGATCTTCGGCACGGGGCAGCGCGCCCCCGTCCGGCTGCCGACGCTGCGGCCGCTGGACGCCCCGCTCGTGGCGCTCGACGTGCCCACCGGCATCGACGCCGACACCGGCGCGCGGGTGGGCGAGTTCCCGTCCCCCGAGCGCGTCGTGACCATCGGGCGGCTCAAGCCCTTCCTCTTCGCCGCGCCCGTCCCCTGGGATCTCGTGGACATCGGGCAGGAGCTCGTCGCGGACACGCGCGCCGACACGCCCGAGGCGGTGCTCGTCGACACGCTCACGCCCACGCCGTTCGCGCTCGACGAGACGAAGTGGTCGCGCGGCCACGTGGGCGTGTACGCCGGGTCGGAGGAGCTCGCGGGCGCGGGCGCGCTGGCCGCGCGCGGGGCGATGCGCGCCGGGGCGGGCCTCGTCACGCTGCTCGTGCCGCGCTCGGCGTGGGGCCGCCTCGGGAACCTGCCGCCCGAGGTCATGGTGCGCGAGCGGGTGGACCTGCACCGCTACGACGCGCTCGTCGTGGGCCCGGGCCTCGGGCGCGGCGACGACTTCGAGGTGCGGCGCATCTGGGCGGAGGTGCCGGTCCCCTGCGTGTTCGACGCCGACGGCGTCAACGCGCTCGACGGCACGCCGTCGCAGCACCCGCGCCTCATCACCCCGCACCCCGGCGAGGCCGGGCGGCTCCTGCAGACCCCGTGGCGCGAGCTCGAAGGGGACCGCCTCGGGACGGCCGCGCGCCTCCGCGCCATCGCGCCCGCCATCTACAAGGGCGGGTGCCCCGTCGTGACGGGCGCCCCGCTCCGCGTGATCGAGGGCTGGAACCCGCAGATCGCCACGGGCGGCACCGGCGACGTGCTCGCCGGCCTCTGCGGCGCGCTCCTGGCCCGCGCGAAGCCGAACACGCGCGAGGCCCTCGAGGCGATCGCGCTCGAGGCGGCGTGGATCCACCAGCGCGCGGGCGTCCTCGCGGGTGGGGTCGGCATCGGCGCGGCCGACGTGGCCGACGCGATCCCGCGCGCCCGGGGGTAGGGGTGGCGCGCTCCCCGTTGGGCGGGCCCGAGACGCTCCCGCCGGGCTTCCAGCTCCTGCCCGACGCGATCCCGGACGCGGACGCGCAGCTCGCCGCGCTGATCGCGGAGGTGCCGTGGGAGGACCACGTGTTCCGCATCTTCGGGCGCGTGGTGCCCATGCCGCGGCGCATCGCGTGGTTCGGGACCGTGCCCTACAGCTACTCGGGCCTGACCCACCCGCCCGCGCCGATGCCACCGCGCGTCGAGGTGATCCGTGAGCGGGTGCGGGAGCTTACGGGCTACTCCTTCAACACCGTCCTCATCAACCTGTACCGCTCCGGCACGGACGCGATGGGCTGGCACGCAGACGACGACTACACGCCCCGGTCCACCACCACGATCGCGTCGGTGTCGCTCGGGGCGCCGCGGCGCTTCGACCTGCGCGCGCGGGAGGGCGACGCGCGCGTCTCGATCGTGCTCCCGCACGCGAGCCTGCTGGTGATGGGCGAGGGGACGCAGCGGGCGTGGCGGCACCGCCTGCCGAAGGTGTCCGCGCCCGTCGGACCCCGCGTGAACCTCACGTTCCGGGACATGGCGGAGTGACGACGGCCGCGGCCGCACGCCTTGACGATCCTCGTCCCGATGCGCATCTGATGGCGCCATGCCGAGCCTCGTCTCGCCGGACCCCGAATCCACCGCCGCGCTCGGCGCGCGGGTGGGCGCGCGCCTGTTCGACGGGGCCGTGCTCCTGCTCTCGGGGGACCTCGGCGCGGGAAAGACCTGCTTCACGCAGGGCCTCGCGCGCGCGCTCGGCGTGCGCGGGCCCATCCAGAGCCCGACCTTCGTGCTCGTGCAGGAGTACCCGGAAGCCCGGGTGCCGCTGCGTCACGCCGACCTCTACCGTCTCGACCGCGAGGTGGAGGCGCTCGCGCTCGGGCTCGAGGAGCGGGTAGGCTACGACGGCGCCTGGGTGATCGAGTGGGCCGACCGCTTCCCCGACCTCTGGCCCGACGATCGGCTGGAGCTGCGGTTCACGCACGACCCCGCCGGGCGCCGGATCGACGCCGTCGCGACGGGTCCCCGGCACACGGCGCTGCTCGCCGCCTTCGACGCGGCGACGCCGTGAACGCCGCCCCCACCTTCCCGATCCTCGGCGGCCCAGGCCACGCCGCGCCGCGCGCCGCGGACCACCCGGCCCGGGCGTCCGCCCTCGTGGGGCTCCTCTTCGCGGGCGCGCTCCTCCTCGGCGGCGCCGCGCGGGTGGACGCGCGCGTGGTCCGCCTCGTGGACGTGCCGCGCCCCGGCTTCTACGAGGCGGACGACCTCGCCGCGGCCGCTCGCGCCGCCGGTGCGGAGCCCGCGTGGCTCGCGTCCGACGAGATCCGCGACGGCGACACGGTGCGCCTCCACGACGGGTGGGCGCTCCCGGCGCGCACCCCCGGTCCGCTCACCACGCGGGCCTTCGGCGGCCGCACCTCGCTCAACACCGCGAGCTCCGCGGAGCTCGAGGCCCTCCCGGGCGTCGGGCCCGCGCTCGCGGCGCGCATCGTGGCGGGCCGGCCCTACCGGCGCGTCGAGGACCTCGACCGGGTGAAGGGCATCGGCCCGAAGAAGCTGGCCGCGCTCGCGCCGCTGGTCGCGCCGTGATCTACCTCGACCACAACGCCACCACGCCGCTCCTCCCGGGGGCCTTCGAGGCCATGCAGCCCTGGTTCGGCGTCGCGGCCAACCCGTTCTCGGCGCACGGGCTCGGACGCGCCGCCGCCGCCGCGGTCGACCGCGCGCGCGCCCAGGTCGCCGCGCTCGCCGGGTGGCACCGCGAGGGCGTGATCTTCACGTCCGGCGCCACCGAGGCGAACGCGACCGCGCTGCACTTCGGCCGCTGGAAGGTGAGCGCCGTGGAGCACCCCTCGGTGCTCGCGTGGAGCGACCACACCGTCCCGGTCGACGCCGCCGGCCGCGTGCGGCTCGACGTGCTCGGCGAGCCCGGCGCGCTCGACGAGTTCACGGGCGTCTCCGTGATGCTCGCGAACAACGAGACGGGCGTGCTCCAGCCCATCGTGGAGGTCGCCGCGTCGACACGCCGCGCGCACGTGCTGCTCCACGTGGACGCGAGCCAGGCCCCCGGCCGCATCCCGATGCGCATCGACGCCGACCTGATCACGATCTCCGCCCACAAGTTCGGCGGGCCGCAGGGCGTGGGCGCCCTGCTCGTGCGCCCGGGGCTCGACGTGGCGCCGCTGTTGCGCGGCGGGCCGCAGGAGCGGGGCTTCCGCGCCGGCACGCCCAACGTGGCCGGCATCGTGGGCATGGGCGCCGCGGCGGCGGCCATCTACGCCGCGATGTCCGCGACCCGGCGCGACCGCCTCGAGCGGCAGCTGGTCGCGCTGGGCGGGCGCGTCGCGGGGGCCGGCGCGGACCGGCTCCCCAACACCACCTGCGTCGCGTTCGACGCCGTCGAGGCGGGCGACCTCGTGATGGCGCTCGACCTGGAGGGGGTGGCGGTGTCGGTGGGCAGCGCGTGCGCGTCCGGGTCGCCGGAGCCGTCCCACGTGCTGCGCGCCATGGGCTTTCCGGGGAGCGCCGTGCGCTTCTCGCTCGGGCCGTCCACGACCGACGTGGAGGTCGACGCCACCGCCGCCGCGGTCGCGCGCGTGTTGGCCCGCGTCGCGGGTTAGCCGGACGGGATGCGCATCGTCGTCGCGATGTCCGGCGGGGTCGACTCGTCGGTGGCCGCCGCGCTCCTCCGGGAGGAGGGCCACGACGTCGTCGGCGTGCACATGAAGCTGCACGACGCGCCCGCGGCCTCCACCGCGCCGGGCGGCGGCGGCGCCTGCTGCGGCCTCGACGACGCGCTCGACGCCCGTCGGGTCGCGGAGACGCTCGGCATCCCGTTCTACGTCATGAACCTCCGCGAGGCCTTCAAGGCCGCGGTGATGGACGACCTCGCCGACCGCTACGCCCAGGGCCTCACGCCGAACCCCTGTGTGCAATGCAACGGCGTGCTCAAGTTCCAGGTGCTGCTCGCCCGCGCGCGGGCGCTCGGCGCCGAGGCGCTCGCCACCGGCCACTACGCGCGCACCGACGGCGCCCGGCTCTTCACCGCGGTCGACGCCGAGAAGGACCAGTCCTACTTCCTCTGGCCCATTCGGCCCGAGGCGCTCGCGCGCACGCGCTTCCCGCTCGGCGGGATGACCAAGCCCGAGGTGCGCGCCCACGCCGCGCGGCTGGGCCTCGTCACGGCGCAGAAGGCGGAGTCGATGGAGGTGTGCTTCCTCCCCGACGACGACCACGCGCGCTTCGTCCGCGAGCAGCGCCCGGAGCTCGACGGCGCCGGCGAGATCGTCGACGAGGCGGGGCGGGTGCTCGGCCGGCACGACGGCTACTGGCGCTTCACGGTGGGGCAGCGCCGCGGGCTGGGCGTCCCCGCCCCGACCCCGCTGTACGTGCTCCGCATCGAGGCCGACACCCGCCGGGTGGTCGTGGGCCCCGCCGACCGCCTCGTGGAGCAGGGCCTCGTCGCGACCGGCGTGAGCTGGCTCCGCCGCCCGAGCCCGGGCGAGCCCGTCGCGGCGCGCATCCGCCACCGCGGCGCGCTCCTGCCCTGCGACATCGACGCTCTCGACCCCCTCACGCTCCGCTTCCACGCGCCCGCGCGCGCCGTGGCGCCGGGCCAGTCGGTCGTGCTGTACGCGGGGGACGAGGTGCTCGGCGGCGGCTACATCCGCCGCGCGCTCGCGCCGGCCGAGCGAGGCGCCGCGACGGCCTGAGCGCGCGGCGTCCCGGGGGGTCCGGGGGGCCCCGGCCCCCCGGCGGGGGCGTTGCGGGGGCGGCGCCCCCGCCCCAAGAGCAGAGGACCGATGAACTACGCCGATCTCCACACCTTCGCGTCCCCCGCGCTCCTCGAGCAGGCGCTGACGCACCCGTCGTACAACCACGAGCACCCGGGCGCGGTCGACAACCAGCGCCTGGAGTTCTTGGGCGACGCCGTCCTGCAGCTCCTCGTGAGCGAGCTCCTCACGCGGCGCCACCCCGAGTGGAACGAGGGCGACCTCTCCAAGGCCCGCGCGCGCGTGGTCGACACCGTGAACCTCGCCCGGATCTCGGAGTCGCTGGGCCTGCCCGCGTCGCTGCGCGGCGGCCGGCGGATCTCCAACGAGATCGCCCGCGGCGGGAAGATCCTGGCCGACGTGTTCGAGGCCTGGGTCGCGGCGGTGTACCTCGACGCCGGCGTGGAGCGCGCCCGCGCCGTGGTGGCGCCGCTGCTCGCGCCGGCGATCGACGGCCTCGCGCACGACCAGCTCAAGGACGCCAAGTCGGCGCTGCAGGAGCACCTGGAGGCGCGGGGGCGGCCGCGTCCCGTGTACACGCTGACGGGGCAGTCCGGGCCCGACCACGATCGGACGTTCACGGTGGAGGTCCACGTGGACGGCCGCCTGCTCGCCGTCGGGACCGGGCGGCGCAAGCAGCGCGCCGAGGCCGAGGCCGCGCGCATGGCGCTCGAGCTGCTCGACGGGGGCGGTCCGACCGCCACCCGAACGCCCGGCGGTCCGAACGATCCGTGACCGCGGGCTGCGCCACGTCGTATCCTCCGCGCATGGCGTTTTTTGGGGTCGGTCGCAAGAGTGTTCTGGACAAGGCTCTCACGTCGGGGTGGCGCACGCCCGAGGAGAAGGAGCAGGTGCTCGCGCAGGTGCGGGAGGCCGGGCTCCGGCCCGCCGAGGCCATCCCGCTCCTCTGGCACGCCGACCCGGGCGCGCGGCAGGTGGGCGTGGACCTCTTCCTCCAGCGCCCGGACGCCCCCGCGGTGCTCGAGCTCGTCGACAAGATGGGCGAGCAGCCCCAGCACGTGCGCGGCTACGTCACGCGGCTCTTCGCGCGCGTGCCGGCCGACACGATGGCCAAGGTGGTCGACGACCTGCTCGCCGACAAGACCACGCAGAAGAAGCGCCTCGGCTGGGAGGTGGCGCTCTCGCTCGGCGGGGAGCTGCGCGGGAAGTACCTCGAGCGCGCGGTGAAGGAGGCGCCGCCGGTGTTCCGGGTGCCGGCGCTCCAGCGGCTCGTGCAGGAGCGGCAGCCCCCGCAGATCCTGGACCTCCTGCTCGCGCTCGCCCGGGACCCCGAGCCGAAGGTCGCGGGCATCGCGCTCGAGACGGTCGTGAAGGTGCAGGACCCGCGCGTGCTCGATCTCATGCTCGACCGCATGCAGAACGGCGACGCGACGAGCCGGGACCTGGCGCGCGCCTGGCTCGCCGAGGCCGCGCGCGTCGACCCCGCGGGCATGCGCAAGCGCATGATGGAGCTCCTCGGCTCCGGCGAGGACGCGACCCGCCACGTGTGCGTCGAGATCCTGCTCGCGACGGGCCCCGCCGACGAGGTGCTCCGCGACGTGCTGCTCTTCTGCCGCGACCTCGTGGGCTGGCTCCGCACGCGCATCCTGGAGACGCTCCGCACCTTCGGCGAGCCCATCGTGCGGCCCGCGGTGTCGCTCCTGTCGCACCCCGAGGAGGAGGTCCGGACCGCCGCGCTGGTGCTCGCCGAGAACCTCGCCGACCCGCGGCTGGTCGAGCCGATCGCGCGGCTCCTCACCGACGGCGACTGGTGGCTCCGCATCACCGCGTGCGACACGCTCGGCCGGCTGAAGGACGAGCGCGCGGTGCCGCACCTCGTGAAGGCGCTCGAGGACGACGACGCGCGCTGGGCCGCCATCGACGCCCTCGCGCAGATCGCGTCGCCGTCGTCGCTCAAGCCGCTCGCGGGCATGCTCCGCGACCCGCGGCCCGAGGTGCGCATCGAGGTCATCCGCGCGTTCTCGCGCTTCACGGACCAGCGCCTCCTGACGCTGCTCGAGCAGGTCAAGGAGAAGGACCCGTCCTCCGAGGTCCGCACCCGCGCCTCCGAGGTGCTCCGCGACATGCAGACGCGGCTCGAGGTGACGATCGACGAGGCGGAGCGCGGCACCGCCGTGACCTCCTCGACCAAGCTCGCCCGGCCCATCGACAAGCTCCTCGCGCAGATCCGCGAGCAGGGGGCGAGTGACCTGCACTTCACCGTCGAGGAGCCGCCGTTCGTGCGCCGCGCCGGGAAGCTCGAGCGCATGGGCGGCATCGGGCCCTTGCCCGCGCACGTGACGAAGGAGTCGATCTTCTCGATCCTGTCGGAGAAGCAGCGCGCCGCCCTGGAGGCCACCGGCGAGATCGACTTCTGCCACGCCATCCCCGAGGTGGGGCGCTACCGTGTCAACGCCTTCCACCAGCGCCGCGGGTGGTGCGCGTCGTTCCGCGTGATCCCCAACCTGCCGCCGACCTTCGCGGATCTGCGCCTCCCCGGCCGGTTGACCGAATTGCTCGACTACCACCAGGGCATCATCCTCATCAGCGGGCCCGCGGGCAGCGGCAAGAGCACGACGCTCGCGGCGATCGTGAACCTCATCAACGAGACGAAGGCCGACCACGTCATCACGCTCGAAGATCCAATCGAGTTCGTGCACCCGGTGAAGTCGGCGCTCGTGAACCAACGCGAGGTGGGCACGCACACGGTGAGCTTCTCCCGCGCGCTCCGCGCCGCCCTCCGCGAGGACCCCGACGTGATCGTGGTCGGGGAGATGCGCGACACGGAGACGGTGCGGCTGGCGCTCACCGCCGCGGAGACCGGCCACCTCGTCATCGGCACGCTCCACACCACGAGCGCGGTCGCGACGATCGACCGCCTCGTGAAGAGCTTCCCGCCCGAGGAGCAGCCGCAGGTGCGGATGGCGCTCTCGGAGTCGCTCAAGTACGTCGTGAGCCAATCGTTGTTGCCACGCAAGGACGGCAAGGGGCGCGTGGCCGTGTACGAGGTGCTCAAGGGCACGATGCCCGTGGGCAACCTCATCCGTGACAACAAGACCTTCCAGCTCCCGAGCATGATGCAGATCGGCCGGAGCGTGGGCATGCAGACCGTCGACGTGGCGCTGATGGACCTCGTCGACGCCGGGCTCATCAGCGCGGAGGCCGCCTGGCGCCGCGCCGAGAAGCCCGAGACCTTCGAGCCCTTGTGCGACGCCGCGTTCCTTCGCGAGCGGGGAGTGAGCGCGTGAACGTGAACAAGATCGACCGCTTCCTCAAGCTGATGAACGACCGCGGCGCGTCGGACCTGCACCTCTCGGTCGGCCGTCCGCCCATCTTCCGGCTCTCCGGCCGCATGGAGCCCATCCGCTACCGCGTGCTCGACGATCGCGACTTCGAGAGCTTCCTCAAGCCGATCTCGCCGCCGCACCTCTGGGACCAGTACGTCCGCGAGGGCGACGCCGACTACGCCTACGAGGTGCCCGGCCTGGCACGTTTCCGTGTCAACATGTTCAAGCAGCAGCGCGGGATGGGCGCGGTGTTCCGCATCATCCCGACCAAGCTCATGACGATCGAGCAGCTGGGGCTGCCGCCGAGCGTCAAGAAGCTCACGTCGCTCGACGGCGGGCTCGTGCTCGTGACGGGCCCCACCGGGTCGGGGAAGAGCACCACGCTCTCGGCGATCATCCACGAGATGAACATGACCCGGGCCATGCACTTCGTGACGATCGAGGATCCGATCGAGTTCGTGCACCAGAACCGCACGTCGCTCGTGTCGCAACGCGAGATCGGGCCGCACTCCAAGAGCTTCTCCGCGGCGCTGCGCGCGGCCGTGCGTGAGGACCCGGACTGCATCCTCGTCGGCGAGATGCGCGACCTCGAGACCATCGAGATGGCGCTCAAGGCCGCGGAGACGGGGCTCCTGGTGTTCGGCACGCTACACACCAACTCGGCCGCCAAGACCATCGACCGCATCATCAACGTGTTCCCGACCGATCAGCAGGAGGGCGTGCGCGGCATCCTCTCCGGCGTCATCAAGGGCGTGCTGGCGCAGCAGCTCCTGCGCCGGAAGGGCGGCGGCCGCGTGGCGGCGCTCGAAATCCTCTTCGGCACGCCCGCGCTCTCCTCGCTCATCCGCGAGGGGAAGACGCACCAGATCGCGGGGCTCATCGGCCAGGGCAAGTCGCAGGGCATGATCGCGATGGACGACAGCCTGCGCTCGCTCGTGGAGCGCGACGTCATCGAGCCGCACGCGGCGCTCGAGAAGGCGCTCGAGAAGGACGAGATGCGGAAGTGGCTCAAGGAGCGCGGGGCGAGCCTGCCGGACGAAGGCGAGTAGGCGCCCGCCTTCCGTCGCGCTCGGGCCGGCCCCGCGCGGACGAGCGCGTTAGACGCCGCCGATGTCGTTCCATGCCGGCACCGTCGGCCTCGTCGGTCGCCCCAACGCGGGCAAGTCCACGCTCCTCAACGCGCTCGTCGGCGCCAAGATCAGCGCCGTCTCCCGGCGCCCGCAGACCACGCGCAACCGCGTGGCGGGCGTCTACACCACGGACAGCGTCCAGGTGGTCCTCTGGGACACCCCGGGCATCCACGAGGCGTTCACGCCGCTGAACACGCACATGGTGCGCGAGGCGGAGCAGGTGCTCGACGAGGTCGACGCCGTGTGCTGGATCGTCGACGCGCTGCCGCTCGCGCGGAACGCTGAGAAGGGGACCGACGTGCTCGACCCGGGGCTCCTCTCGGTGCTCGACCGGGTGAAGGGCCGGAAGCTCGTCATCGCGCTCAACAAGGTCGACGCGGTCGACAAGCAGTGGCTCCTCCCGGTCATCGCGGCGCTCGGGCAGGCCGAGGCGCCGATCGTGCCGATCAGCGCGTCGAAGCGGGACGGGCTCGACCAGCTCGTGGCCGAGTGGACGAAGCTGTTGCCCGAGCAGCCCGCGCTCTACCCGCCGGAGCACGTCACCGACGCGCTCGAGCGGCAGATCTGCGCGGAGCTCGTGCGCGAGCGGGTGTTCGAGAACACGGGGCAGGAGGTGCCCTACGCCACCGCCGTTGAGATCGAGCAGTTCGACGAGTCCGCGCGCGACACGGAGGGGATCGTGCGCATCCACGCCCGCATCATCGTGGAGAAGCCGAGCCAGAAGGCGATCCTCATCGGGAAGGGCGGCGCGATGATCAAGAAGATCGGGACGGAGGCCCGCGCGCAGATCGCGAATCTGCTCGATTGCCGCGTTCGGCTCGACCTTTTCGTGGTGGTCGAGAAGGACTGGACGAGGAGCCCGCGGGTGCTGCGGGGGCTCGGGTACGCATAGCCGGGACGGCCGCGCCGGATTAGCCGGCGCCGTGCTCCCCGTCGTCGCCATCGTCGGCCGACCCAATGTCGGCAAGTCCACCCTCTTCAACCGCCTCACCGGCACCCGGAAGGCGCTCGTCCACGACCGCCCGGGGGTGACGCGGGACCGCAACTACGAGACCGCCGCGTGGCAGGACCGGAGCTACCTCCTGGTCGACACGGGCGGGCTCGAGCCCGACGCGAAGCCCGGGGGCGACGTCAAGACGAGCACCCGGCCGCACCTGGGCGGCGGCCTCGCGGCCACGCCGGGCGAGACGTTGTTCGCCGCCATGCGCGCGCAGTCCCAGGCGGCGGTCGAGGAGGCCGACGTCGTCGTGCTGCTCGTCGACCGCACGGCCGGGACGACGCCGGACGACAAGCAGATCGCGGAGATGGTGCGCGCGGCCGGCAAGCCCGTCGTCGTGGCCGTCAACAAGTGCGACGTCGCGACGCACGACGACGAGGCGCACGAGTTCTGGGAGCTCGGCTTCGACGAGCTCGTGCCGGTCTCCGCGGAGCACGGCCGCGGCGTGTTCGAGCTCATGGAGGCGGTGACCGCCCACTTCCCCGAGGAGGTCCCCGAGCCCGAGGAGGAGGACGAGCGCGAGATCCGCATCGCGGTGCTCGGGCGGCCCAACGTGGGCAAGTCCACGCTGCTCAACCGGCTGATCGGCGAAGATCGGCACGTCGTGGACGACGCGCCGGGCACCACCGTCGACACGACCGACTCGGTGATGGAGTACGAGGGCACGAAGTTCCGCCTCGTCGACACCGCGGGCATCCGCCGCCGCGCGCGCATCGACGACCCGCTGGAGACGCTCATGGTGGGCGCCTCGATCCGCACGATCGAGCGCTGCCACGTCGTCATGCTCATCATCGACGGCGCCGAGGGCGTCACCGAGCAGGACGCGCACCTCGCGGCGCTCGTGGAGGAGCGCGGCCGCGGGCTCGTCGTGCTCGTGAACAAGTGGGACCAGGTCCGCGACATGGAGGACCGCAACATCCGCACCGTCGAGGACGAGTTCAGCCGCAAGCTGCCGCACGTCGCGTTCGCCCCGGTGCTCTACATCTCGGCGCTCACGGGGAAGGGGACCCAGAAGGTGCTCACCGTGGCGCGCGACGTGTTCGCGGCCTTCAACCAGCGCGTCCCGACCGCCAAGCTCAACGAGTTCCTGCGCGGCGCGGTGGCGGCCTACTCGCCGCCCCAGCGCTACCACCACCCGGTGCGGCTCAACTACATGACGCAGGTGCGGGTGCGCCCGCCCACGTTCACGATCTTCTGCAACACGCCGGACGGCATCGGCGAGGGCTACGACCGCTACCTGCAGAACCGCCTGCGCGACCAGTTCGGCTTCTTCGGCTCGCCGCTCCGCGTCCAGTACCGCCGCAAGCGCCGCCCGGGCGAGGCGAAGGAGGAGCTGGACCTGCCGACGCACGAGGAAGGGCAGGGGACGCCGCTGTTCGAGGCCTACGAGCTCCAGGACCTCGGCGAGGAGTAGCCGGCCTTTGCGCGGGGACCGGCACGAGACCGATCAGCGGTTCGCCGGCTTCCCGCCGCAGAGGTCCTCGACGAGCTCCGCCTCGAAGATCGCCTCGCCGCCCTCGTAGGTGGTGGTGAAGCTCTCGGCGGCCGCCGCGACCGACGCGAGGTAGTCGGGGTCGTCGTCGCAGGAGCCGACCTCGTCGCGGATCTGGGCGTTGCCGCTGCTGCTCCGGTCGAGCTCGAAGCGCACGTAGGACGTGTTGTTGGCGAGGTTGGACTCCTCGTATACGGGCGTGCCGTCCAAGGTGCCGCCGTTCACGGTGCTGACGAGCACGTAGGCCCCCCCGGGGAGCCCGGTGATGTCGATCTCCTGGCCGTCCGTCGCCTGGTGGTACTGGTCCACCCAGCCCGGCGTGATGCCCTGCATCCCCGAGTTGCACTCGAAGAAGTTGCGGGTGTCGTCGGACGAGGCGGTGTTGTCCGCGAGCTTGTACCAGTCGATGAGGCAGAAGGTGTACTTGATGCCCACCGTGGGCTCGCCGCTGCTCGTCGTGGCGGGATCGCAGTCCGCGCCGAAGGCGTCGAAGGCGTCCTCCGCGCACACCTTGAACTCGCCCACGTTGTCGATGTGCCAGTGGTTGTGCGTCTCGTGGTAGTCGAAGTTGCCCTTCTGGCACCGCACCGAGTAGCTGCCCGCGGGCGCCGGGATCGTGTAGCCGTCGGTCTGGAGCTGGCGGTCCGGGAACTGGTCGCCCCCGACGATCACCTGGTAGGCGCCCTGGCAGTGGGTGGTGGACTCGTCGCTCGGGAAGTCGGGCTCGAGCCACCAGGGCCCCACGCCGACGTTGGCGATGCCGTTGGAGAAGCGGAGCATCTCCTCCTGGTGCTCGTTCTGGATGCTGAGGTGCTTCGGCACCACGGTCATCAGGTCGGGCAACAGGTCGGTCTCGGAGACGGGACACTCGGGGAGGTCGGCGACGTCGAAGTCGCAGGTCTCGTTGCCGGTGCCGTCGTCGGCGAGGGCAGAGGCGGCGAGGAGGGCAGGGACGAGGAGGATCTCGTACATTTGGAGCTCCGGGGCACGGGTGCGGCCGGAGTGTGGCAGTCGCGTTCCCGGGGTCCAAGCACCGTCTCGACGCCAGGAACGCTCCCAAACGTCACGGGCCCCGCGCCCCCGGTGTCTCCGGGGCGACCGTCCCGCAAATCGGGCCGGGAGGGGCGCGAACGCGGCGATGGCGCGCGCGGAGTTGAAGCCGACCTCCCCGGCGAGATACCGCCTCGTCCTCCACGGGACCCGCGTGCTCCTCCTCCTCGCCTGCTCGAGCCCCCCCGCCTCGCCCGCGGCCGACCCTCCCACCTGGCACGCCGACGTGGCGCCGATCGTGACGCGCAACTGCACGGGCTGTCACGTCGAGGGGGGCAACGCGCCGGTCCCGCTCACGAGCTACGCCGAGGCCGCCGCGTGGAAGGACGCCATCGCGAGCGCCGTCGAGCGCCGGACGATGCCGCCGTGGGGCGCGTCGCCCGGCTGCCACACCTACCAGGGCGACCGCTCGCTCACGGACGCCGAGATCGACACCATCGTCGCGTGGGCCGAAGGGGGCGCGCCGGAGGGGGACGCCGCCGACGCGGTCGTCACCGAGCCGATCGCCGAGCCCGTCCTCGACTCCGTGGACCTCACGTTGGAGATGCCGGAGGCCTACACACCCACCGCGTCGCCCGACGACTACCGCTGCTTCCTCCTCGACTGGCCGCTGACTGAGCGCGCCTACGTCACCGGCTTCCAGGTGAACCCGGGCAACAACGGCACCGTGCACCACGCCATCCCCTTCCTCGTCGCGTCCGACCGCGTCGAGGCCTACCGGGCGCTCGACGAGGCCGATCCCGCGCCGGGCTACACCTGCTACGGCGCCCCCGGCGACCAGGATCCCGCGTCGCTCCTGAGCACCCGCTGGCTCGGCGCGTGGGCCCCCGGCGGCGGCACCGCGGTGTTCCCCGCGGGCACCGGCATCCGCGTGGAGCCCGGCTCCGTCGTGGCGCTCCAGATGCACTACAACGTGGCCAACGGCTCGGGCGCCGACCGCACCACGATCGACTTCCAGCTCGCCTCCGAGGTGGAGCACGCGGCGGATCTGCAGCCCTGGACCGACATCGCGTGGGTCTTGGGCGGCGGCATGGACATCCCGGCCCGCACGGACGGGGTGACACACAGCTTCGCCTACGACGTCACCGAGGACGACGGGAGCTTCTTCCTCCACTCGGCGTCCGTCCACATGCACACCTTCGGCCGCAGCGCGAGCCTGGCCGTGTTGGGCGCGGACGGCGAGGAGGACTGCCTCCTGTCCGTGGACCGCTACGACTTCGGCTGGCAGCGCACCTACTACTTCGAGGGGGCCTACACGGTGTCCCCGGGCGACACCGTGCTGCTCACCTGCACCTGGGACAACCCCGGGGACGCGGACCTCGACTGGGGCGAGAACACGGGCGACGAGATGTGCCTCGGGACGACCTACCTGACGGACGTGTACTGACTCACTTCGCGGGCGTGAACGTCAGCGCGGCGGAGTTGATGCAGTAGCGCTTGCCGGTGGGCGGCGGCCCGTCGTCGAACACGTGGCCGAGGTGCCCGCCGCAGCGCTCGCAGAGCACCTCCTCGCGCACCATGCCGAGGCTCTTGTCCACGTCCACGTGCACGGCGCCCGGCTCGATCGGCCGCGTGTAGCTCGGCCACCCGGTCCCCGAGTCGAACTTGTCCTTCGACGAGAAGAGCGGGAGCCCGCACCCGGCGCAGGCGTACACGCCGTCCTCGTGGTTGTCCCAGTACGCCCCCGAGAACGCGCGCTCCGTGCCTTTCTCCCGGAGGATCCGGTACTGCTCCGGCGTGAGCTGGGCCTTCCACTCCGCCTCGGTCCTGGTCACCTCGTAGGTGCGGGTGGGCGCGGCCGGGGAGCCGCCGACGGCGGCGGAGCACCCGGCGAGGGCGAGGACGGCGAACAGGGCGGAGCGGAAGGTCATGGGGGACTCCTCGCGGGAACCTACGCCCATGGTGGGCCCGCGGATCATCGCGCCGGCGTCGCGTTGTGTCACGCGCCGCCGCCGATGGTTCCGCGTCGCCCGGACGCCCGAGCCCTAGCCCTTCCCGCGCCCCTTCGGCGGCTGGGGCGGGCGCGTCTCCGGCTTCTTCACGTCGGCCTCGAGCGCCGCCGCGACGGCGCCGCCCTGCACGACCGGCGGGACGTTCGCCAGCTCCTCTTCGCCGCGGGTCTTGCCCTTCGGGCGCGCCGCCGCGCCGCTCTTCCGCGCGGGCTCGGCCTCCTTCTCCCGGCCGCGCGTGGTCTCGGCCTTCGCGCCGCCCTTGGGCGCCTCGCGTCCGCCGGCGCGCGCCGTGGTGGGTGCCGTCGTCCCGCCGGTCGTCCCGGCCCTCGCAGGGGTCGTCCCGGCCCGCGCGCCGGTCGCCCCGGCCTTCGCGCCGGTCGCCCCGGTCGCGCGTGCTCCGCCCGCCTCGCCGGCCCCGCGGGTCTCGGCGCGCGCGCCG
>CAYWGD010000089.1:0-31307 GCA_964457335.1 uncultured Enterobacteriaceae bacterium
GCGAGCGGGATGGGGTCGATCATGACAGGCCTTCCTCTACCGCGCGGCGGGCGCGGGCGAGCCGCTGGCGCGCGGCCTCCGGAGTGATGCCGAGGACCGCGGCGGCCTCGGCGGGGTCGAGGCCCTCGCCCACGACGAGCAGGAACACCTCGCGCTGGACCGCGGGCAACGCGGCGACGGCGCGCTCGACGCGGGCCTGCGCCTCGTTCGCCGCGGCCTGGTCCGCGGGCGTCGGCGGGTGGCGGCGGGGCGACCACGCGAGCTCGAGGAGCCGCGTGCCGTCGACCCACGCCCAGCGGCGGTGCGAGATCCACAGGTTCCGCGCGACGGTGAAGAGCCACGCGCCCACGCGCGTGCCGTCCGCGAGGCGCGGCGCGTGCCGGACGAGGCGCACGAAGGTCTCCTGCACGAGCTCCTCGGACACCTCGACGCTCGCGCCCATGCGCCGCAAGAAGCCGTTCAGGCGCGGGCTGTAGTCGTCGAACACGCGGTCGATCGCGGCGGGATCGAGGCGGCGCAGGGACGCCAGCTCCGTCGCGGGATCGATCGCCGGCTCGTCCATGCGCGGATCAACGCACGAAGCCCGGCCGCGTGACGCGATTTCTTTTTCGTCACGCTCGCCCCCCTGCTTCGTTGCACCGGTCGGAGGTGTTCGATGGAGTTCTTCCGCATGGGCGGCTTCCCGATGTTCGTCATCGTGGTGTTCGGCGCCGTGGCGCTCGTCAACGCGGCCCGCTTCGCGTGGGCGCCGGGCCCCGGCCGCGTGCCGTACCAGGTGGCGCTCGGCGCCGCGATCCTCTTCGCGGGGCTCGGCGGGACCGCGGTCGACCTCATGACCGTGGCGCTCCGGGTGCCGTCCACTCCGGAGTGGGCGAACGACCCGCAGGTGGGGCTCATCGTGCTGACCGGCCTGGGCGAGTCGATGACGCCGACCATCCTCGCCTTCGGCGCGCTGATCGCGCAGGCGCTGCTCGTCGCGCTGGGGCTGCGGCGGCTCGGCGGGTAGCCCGCGACACGGACGTCCGTAGACGGGCGCGCAGGACGGATCGGGCACCGCGGAGATCCGCGCCCCGAGCCGCTCTCCGCGGGCACGAGCGGCGGCCGGCACGGCCCGTGCATCCGGTGCCGGGGCCCCCTCGGAGCCCCCCTGTACACGCTGCTCGCCCTCGCCTGCTCGGACTACGGCGTCTCGCCCAAGCCGGAGGACGTCGTGGACGATCCCTCCGAGTGCCCGGAGCTCGATCCGGCGGCCGGCGAGATCGAGGCCGACCCGGCGTGCGGCTCCCCCGCACCCGGGGTGGTCGACTGGAGCGGCGCGACCGTGCGGTGGGCGGCCGAGCAGGTCGGCGACAGCTACGCCCCGCCCGCGGTGGGCCGGCTCGTCGACGACGACGGCGACGGTGCCATCGGAGACGGCGACCGCGCCCGTGTGGCGGCCGTCGGCGTGGAGGGGCGGGTGTGGCTGCTCGAGGGTGCGACCGGCGAGGTCACGTGGAGCGTCGCCCCCGGCGTCGGGGGCACCGGCGCGATGCCCGCCCTCGGCGACCTCGACGGCGACGGGCTCCCCGAGGTGGTGGTCGCCGGCGCGGACGGCGTCTTCGCCCTTCGTGGGCAGGATGGCAGCGTTCTCTGGGAAGCCCCCTCCCCCACCCCGGGGCACGGCGACATCGGCGGGCCCGTGCTCGCCGATCTCGACGCCGACGGCGTGCCCGAGGTGATCCTCGGGCGCCGCATCCTGCGCGGCGACACGGGCGCGCTCCGCGGCGAGGGCCCCTACGGGACCGGCGGCGTGGGCGAGGAGGGCGGGGTGGCCTGGCCCGCGGCCGCCGATCTCGACGGGGACGGCACCCAGGAGGTCGTCGTGGGGAACGCCGCCTACGCCGTCGACGGGACGGCGGCGTGGCACAACGGCGAGGCCGACGGCCGCGTGGCCGTCGCCGACTTCGACGCCGACGGCGCCCCCGAGATCGTGGTGGTGGTCCACGACGGGGAGGTGCGGCTCCAGGCCGCCGACGGGACGGTGCGCTGGACCGTCCGGACCGACGACGCCGGGACCGAGGGCGACGACGGCGTGGCCGGCGCGCCGGTGGTGGCGGACTTCGACGGGGACGGCCTGCCCGAGATCGGCTCGGTGGGCCGCACCCACTACGTGGTGCTCGACGGCGACGGGTCGATCCTCTGGCGCGCGCCCGTGGACGAGGCGTCGAGCGGCCACACCGGCTCGGTGGCGTTCGACTTCGACGGGGACGGCGCCCACGAGATCGTCCACGCCGACGAGCAGGCGGTGCGCGTGTTCGACGGGCGCACGGGTGCCATCCGGCTGGAGAGCCGCGAGCACGCCTCGGGCACGGCGGCGGAGGCGCCGGCGGTGGCCGACGTGGACGGCGACGGCGACGCGGAGATCGTCTACGCGAGCGCCGTCTACGGCGAGACCTACACCGGCGTGCGCGTGCTCGACGTGCCGGGCGCCGCCTCGACCCGCCCCACCTGGTCCCAGGTCGCGTGGACCCCGACCGCCGCCGACGACAGCCTCGCGGTGCCGGCGAGCCCCGCGCCGAGCTGGATCACGTACAACACCTTCCGCACCGCCGAGCTGGTCCCCGCGCAGCCCGGCGTGCCCGACGCCGTGCCCGTGCTCGCAGACGTGTGCGCCGCCTGCGCCGCCGGCGAGGTGCGCCTCGGGGTGGCCGTGGGCAACGCGGGCACCGGGCGCATCCTCCCCGGCGCGCTCGTGGCGGTCGACGGCGCCGCCGGCGAGCTCGTCATCGTCGAGATTCCCACCGCGGTGCCCGGCGGGCGCGTCTCGCCGCCGGTGCCCGTGTGGCTTGACGCCGCCGCGCTGACCGGCGGGTTCACGCTCCGTGTCGTCGCCGACACCCCCGACTGCAACCCCGACAACGACACCCTCGCGGAGAGCGACCCATGCGGATGATCCCCCTCGCGCTGCTCGCCGCGTGTAGCGACTACGAGCTCGGCGACGCCAGGCCCGAGCCCTCGACCTGCGACGTGGAGGGCCCGGGCATCGACCACACCTGCTCCGAGCCGCTCGCCGAGGTCACGCCCGGCGGCCTCGACCCGGTGGTGAAGTGGCGCGCCGAGCCCGGCGTGTGCTCCTACGTGACGCCCGTGGTCGCCCCCGCCCGGGACACCGACGGCGACGGCCTGGTCGGGGCCACCGACCGCGCGATGGTCTTCGTCGTCGACGAGCACGGCGGCACGTACGCGCTCGACGGGGACACGGGCGCGCGCATCTGGCACGCCCCCGGCCCCGAGGCGAACGCCTACCCCCACGCGCCCGCCGTCGGGGACGTGGACGGCGACGGCGCCGTCGAGCTGCTCGTCGGCGGCTGCAAGGAGCTGAAGCTGCTCGACGCCGCCACCGGCGCGGTCCGCTGGACGGCGAATCCGATCAGCGGCGAGTGCCTCGGGGCGGGGGGCTTCGCGCTCGCCGACCTCGACGGCGACGGCGCGGCCGAGGCGGTGTGGGGCAACGTGATCTTCGACCCGCGGACCGGCGGGCACCGGCGGACGGGCGACGCGGGCGTCGGCTACGGCGCCGGCGGCACCGAGCCCATCGGCGTGGTGACCGACCTCGACGGGGACGGGCGCGCCGAGGCGCTCGTCGGGAACGCCGCGTACGACGACGCAGGCGAGCCCGTGTGGACGAACGGCGCCCTCGACGGCACCCCCTCCCCCGCGGAGCTCGACGGCGACGCGGCCCGCGAGGTGGTCGTGGCCACGCACGAGGGGCTGCGCCTCCAGGACGCCGACGGGAGCGTGCTCTGGGAGCGGCCTGGCATCGCGGGCGAGGCGACGAGCCCCGCCGCCGTCGGGGACCTCGACGGCGACGGCGTCGCCGAGATCGTCGTGAGCGGCCCCCAGGCGCTCGTGGCGCTGGACGCGCGCGGCGAGGAGCGCTGGCGCCACACCGTGGGCGCCGTGACGAGCGGCATCTCGCCCCCCTCCCTCGCCGACCTCGACGGCGACGGCCTCCGCGAGGTGCTCTACGCCGACGAGACCTCGCTGCGCATCCTGGACGGCGTGACCGGGGCGCTCCGGTGGTCCACCTGGGAGCACGTCGGCTTCGCGTACGGCGACTACCCGGTGGTGGCCGACCTCGACGCCGACGACCACGCCGAGATCGTCTTCGTGAACTGCGACTACGAGGGCGGCCCCGGCGTCGTCGCGCTCGAGGACGCCGCCGACAGCTGGCGCGACGCGGCGCCGGTGTGGGCGGAGCACGCCTGGAACCCCGGGCTGCGCACCGCCGACCTCCGCGTGCCCGGCGCGCCGCTCCCGGGGGCGCCGAACGTGTTGCGCGGGGCCGGCGAGGTCGGGCCGGTCCAGCCCGACGCCGTGCCGCTCGCGGCGGACGGCTGCGACGGCGCGTGCACCGAGGGCCTGGCCACCGTCGTCGTGGCGGTCGGGAACGCGGGGACCGCCCCGCTGCCCGCGGGCGTCACGCTGAGGGTCGTGGGCCTCGCCGGAGACCGCCGGAACGAGCTCGCCACCGTCGTGACCGAGATCGAGCTCGCGCCCGGCGAGGCGAGCCCCGGCCTGGACGTGAAGTTCGACGCCACGCTCGCCGCGGACGGCGTCGAGCTCTCCGTCGAGGAGGGCGACACCTGCGACGACGCGAACACGCTCGTGCTGCCGGCGCCCTGCCCGTGAAGGCAACCGTCAGAACGCGCCGATCTCGAGCGCGCCGGTGACGGACTGCATGTCCTCGCTGCCACCCACGAGGTAGAGCCGCCCGTCCACGAGCGGCGCCTGGTGCAGGTGGCTGCGCCCGATCGTGGGGCCGTCGAGCAGCTCCGGCGCGCCGACACCGTCGGTGAGATCGAGCCGCCGGAGGTCGCCGCTGTACTCGTAGTCGCCGCCGTGGTGCACGAGCCCGCCCGCGATCAGCACGCAGCCGTCCGCGACCGTGGCGGCGTGGGTCGAGAGGTCGACGTCGTACGTGAGCACGGTCTCCCACGCGCCGAGCGTGCCGTCGTCGTTCAGCGGGGCCGCGATCACGTCGTGGTGGGCGGTCGTGTCGTCGGTGAAGGCGTTGCCGGAGAAGCCGAAGGACAGGTAGAGCCGCCCGTCCGCCGCGAAGCTCGCGTGGTGGCTGCGCGGCGCCGGGAGCGGGTCGAGCTCGGTCCACCCGGAGAGCGTCCCGTCTTCGCCGAGGGTCGCGGCCATCACGGTGTCGGTGGCCTCGCCGTCGCTGTCGACCCCGCCCGTCACCAGGATCGTGCGCCCGATCACCGCGGCGTTGGCGTGGAAGCGCGCGATCGGGACCTCGGGCCCGTCCGTCCACCCCGTGAGCCGCCCGTCGGCGTCGTGCTCGGAGACGAGCACCGAGTCGAGGAAGGCCGTGGCGCTCCGCCCGGCCACGAGGATCACGCGCCCGTCGACCTCCGCGACGGCCGCGCCCGCGCGCGGCATCGGCAGCCGCGGGCCCTCCTCCCACTCCCCCGTCGGGCCGTCGGCGCCGAGCTCCAGGCTCCAGGTGTCGCGCAGGATGTCCGTGTAGTCGTTGCCGCCCGCGACCCAGAGCGTAGCCCCGTCCGCGTGCGGCACCACGAAGGTGGCGTGGTGGTCGCGCGGCTCCGGCAGCTCTGGCCCGGTCGACCACGTCGGCGTGTCGGCGCAGGCGTCCCAGGTGGGGGCCGGATCGCCGGTCTCGGACTTGTCCGGGTCGGACGTCCGTTGGCAGGCGAGGACACCGAGGACGAGGAGGAGGAGGCGCATCGGGGCTCCGGCGTGCGGACGAATCATAGGGCGAGCGCTCCGGGTCGGAGCACCGGATGACACGCGCGTCGAGCAACGCGCGTTCCGACGCGGTCCGGTCACCATTCGTCGCGGCCGCGCGACCGCACGGCTGCAGGGCGCCGATGTCCGCGTCGAGCCGCGTGGCGCGCTGCGCGCCGCGATGCGCGCCGCGCGAGGCCAGGAGCCGGATGACCAACGCCACCCGCCGCGGCGAACCCGCTAACGCCCCCCCGGCAGCTTCGGCCGCACCTGCTCCTCGGTGTAGCCGTCCGGCACGGTGATCCCCGGCGTGTAGAAGCAGCCGTTCTCCACGAGCTTGCCGTCGTAGGTGGCGACGACCTCGGTGGGATGCGGGTTGCCGGGGGCCGTGGGCCCGCCGATCTCGCGCAGGAGGAGCTTGTTGCCCTCCTGCTTCCAGATGCCGGCGTAGGCGACGATGCCCGACCACATGCACTGCACGTTCGGGGGGCAGGGCGAGACGAGGTCGATGCCGGCGTACTCGCCGTGCTCGAAGAAGGTGAGGTTGCGCGCGTAGGCGCGCCCCTCGCAGCCGGGGCTCGTCCAGTCGCCGATGAACTTCACGCCCGGGACCTCGCCGAGCATGGTGTCGACCTTGGGGGCGTTCGGGTCCACGGGGACCGCCCCGCCGCCGGTGCCCGCGGGCTGCGCCGGAGCCTGCGCCGGAGCCTGCGCCGGGGCGGTGGCGCCGTCGCCGGCGACCATGGCGCCCGCCGTGAGCGGCGAGGGCGGCGCGGGGTCGGAGGCGCACGCGAGGAGGAGCAGGATCATCCCCCCTCCGCCAGGTCGAACTGGATCCAGTCGGGGCCGAACACGCCGGCGACGATACCCGCGGCCGCGTCGACCGACTCCTCGCCGTCGCCCTCGTCGAAGTGGAAGAGGAGCGTGGTGTCGTCGTCCTTCTCGAAGGGGCCGACGGGGCGGTCGAAGTCGTCCTCGTAGCGCACGACCGAGGAGAAGCGGAGCTCGTCGAGCAGGCCCGCGTAGGCCTCGGCGGCGGCGTTGCAGCCGATCCGGAGGGTCTTGGTGACCTCGGCCGGGGCCGCGCCGTCCGCGAAGGCCTGCTTCTCGCCGTCGACGAACAGCGTGGCCTTCTCGCCGTCGAAGGTGCCGGCGACGTGGTGGAGCACGCCGTCCATCACCGTGCCGGACCAGGAGACGCCGTCGGTGTCGCCGACCACGAAGGTGCTGTCGCCGCCGGCGGCCGCGCCGAGCGTGAGCACGCCCTTCCACTCGACGAGGGGGCGGGCGCGGTCGGACTCCGCGGGGTCGCCGCGGACCCAGGCCTCGACGGTCCAGGCGGACGCGGGCTCGACGCCGGTGACGTCGGCCTCGACGCAGTCCTCGCCGCCCTCGAAGCCGAGCGCGAAGGGACCCTCGGCCGCGGGGCCGTCACAGCCGGCGAGGAGCCCGGCCGCGAGGAGGGCGGGGCCCAGGAGGGCGGGGGAGCCGGGGTGGGGGCCCGCGGCGCGAGCACCCGGGCGTTCGCGGCGGAGTTCGGGGAGGCGTGCCATGCCCCCCCGCTATCCGCCCGGCGTCGCCGGCGCCTCCGGCGTTTCGGGCGCGGCCGGCGCGGCCCCGCCGAGGTCGAGCGGCCGCACGGTGGCGCCGGGGGGGATCGGCAGCGTGAAGGCCGCGTCGGGCGGCTCGGCGGGCCGCCACTCGTCGAACGTGAGCTGGGCCACGACGCCCTTCGTCGGGATGCGCACGTCGAGCCGCTCGGGCCAGGCCTTGCCGGCCACGTCGGCTTCGAGGAGCGACGCGCCCATCGCGTCCGAGAGCGTGAGCGCCGCGAGGTGCGCGGTGCGCGTGTCGAGCGTCACGTCGAGGTGGCTCTGGTCGGGGCCGGCCCAGCGGTAGGCGGGCGGCCGCTCCGGCTTCACGAAGTCCGGCTGCCCCAACGCCGGGAGCCGGCCGAAGAGCAGCGACGCGAGCGCTTCGAGCCCGACCTCGCCGCCCGTGATCTCGCGGATGCGCGCGTCGGCGTCGGCGGCGGTGACGATCTCGTTCTTGCCGGCGAGCCACGCGGTGATGCCGGTGCCGTCGCTCACGATGACGAGCTGGGGCGGCCCGATGGGGCCGCGCACCTCCACCCGGAAGCGGTTCGGCGGCGCCACGACGAGCGCGCCGTTGGCGGACACGCTCTGCTCGGGCGTGACGAGGCGGAGGTCGAACGTGGCGGCGGACGGCCCGGGCGGCGGCTCGGCGAGCGCGCGGCCGAGCAGCTCCATCGGATCGACCTCGAGCGGCGGGAGCTCGGGCGGCGCCTTGGGCGGGCAGCCCGCGAGGAGCGCGGCGAGCGCGACGAGAGAGGCGGCACGGGCGACGCTCATGGGCGGTAGCGCTCCTCGAGGAGGCGGGCCTGCTCCGGGCGGCCGACCTCGCGGTAGGTGGCGGCGAGCCGCGCGAGCAGGTCGGCGTCGGGGCGCGCGTAGCGGCACGCCTCCTCCCACGCCTCGACCGCGCGGAGCGGCTGGTGGAGGGCGTACTCGACGCGCCCGAGGGTGGCGAGGAGCTCGGCGTCGCCGGGCTGGCGCTCCAGCGCCGCGAGCACGTAGCCGCGCGCCTGCCGGAGGCGGTCGGCGGGACCGTCGAGGTCCACGGCGCGCGCGTAGAAGCGGGCGGCGCGGGGCTCGGCGGGGTCGAGCGCGAGCGCCTCGCGCATGGCGAGCAGCGCGGCCTCGGCCTGGTCGGCGGCGGCCTGGGCGAGGCCGAGCTCGGCGCGGAGCGGCGCGCTCCTGGGGAAGCGGTCGACGCCCTTCGCGAGCCAGTCGACGGCCTCGGACGCGCGCCCCGCCTCGCGGAGCACGGTGCCGCCGACGATCCAGCTCTCGGGCTGCGCCGGGCCGGTGGCACGGAGCGCGGTGAGCGCGCCCTCCACGTCCCCGAGCCCCGCGAGCGAGCGCGCGCGCGTGCGGGCGCGGGCCTCGGGGTCGAGCATCGCCATGCGGTCGACGGCGGCGAGCACCGCCTCCTTGTCGCCCTGGGCGCCGCACACCGAGACGAGCGCGCCGAGGAGCACGTAGTCGTCGGGGAGATCGCGGAGCGCGGCCTCGATCGCGGCGCGGCCTTCGGCGGGGCGCCCCACCTCGACGAGGAGCCGCGCGTGGAGCGCGAGCGCGTCGGGGCGGTTGGCGCCGCCCTCGGGGACGTCGAGGGCCCGGAGGGCCTCGGCGCTGCGGCCGGCGGCGCGCAGGATGCGGGCGCGGTGGTAGCCCGCGTCGGCGAGCGGCGGGCTCGTGCGCGTGCCGGCCTCGACGGCGGCGCGCGCCTCGTCGTGGCGGCCGAGGGCGCTGTAGGCCTCCGCGAGCCAGAGCTTGACCTGGGCCTCGCGCCCGCCCAGGAGCGCGTCGAGGGCCTCCAGGGCCTCGGCGGCGCGCACCTGGTCGCGGGCCTGCGCCGCGAGGTGGTAGGTGCGGAGCAGCACGTCGGTGTCCCGCGGCGCGACCCGGTGGAGCATGGCGAGCCGCGCGAGCCCCTGCCGATAGAGCCCGCTCCCGGTCACCGCGGTGAGGAACTCGTCGAGGAGCCGCGCGTCGCCCGGGGAGCGCACGAGGACCTCGCCGAGGTCGGCCACGGCGCCGGGGAGGTCCCCGACCTGGAGCCGCATGTAGCCGCGCGTGCGGAGCGCCTCGGGCTCCCTCAGCGGGAGGGCGCCCCAGGACCGCACCGCGCTGGGCGCGAGCGGGTCGTCGCGCTTGAGCAACATCCGGCAGAGCGGCAGCCAGGCCTCGGTGCCCGCGCCGTGGTCCACGGCCTCGCGGTAGGCCTCGAGCGCCACGCGGGCGTCCCCCGCGCGCTCGGCCACGCGGCCGAGCCGCGTCCACGCCTCGGGGAGCTCCGGGCCGAGCTTCACGGCCTCCTGCACGCGCCGCCGCTCCTCGAGCTCCTCGCCCTCGCCGGCCGCGACGTCGGCGAGCGAGAGCCAGATCCACGGCGACGACGGGTCGTGCAGCAGCGCGGTGCGGAGCGCCTGCTCGGCCTCCTCCCAGTCGCCCTCCTCGATCGCGAGCCGCCCGACGAGGAACTGGTAGCGCGCCCGCGCGGAGACGCCGGCCTCCGCGGCGGTCGCAGGCGTGGGCGGGGGCGCGATCTGCGCGAGGACGCCGCCGCAGCCCGCGAGCGCGAGGATCAGCGGGAAGAGCCTCACCAGCCACACCCGCGCGAGGGGACCGGAGGGCGGGCCGGGCGCGCGGGCGCGGCGGGCCGGAGGCCACGCGATCGTGCAGAGCCCGGCCCGGTCGGGCCGCGCGGAGCGGCCCGACGGAGCGGCTCCGCCGCGACCCCGGAGGGCACCGACCCCGCCGTCCGCGGCGGGGGCGCGCCCAGCCCTCCTACAAGCCGCGCGACCACAGGATCTCCGCGGCGCGCGACACCGGCCAGCGCCCGGCGACCACGCACAGGACGGCCGCCAGCGCCACGGGGAGGGCCGCGAGCGCGAGGGTGCCGTTCCGGAGGTAGAGCCACACGCCCACGGCTTCGAGGCTAAGCACCACGAACACGAGCATCAACGCGACGACCATGAAGAAGACGGCCGCGGGGCTGGAAGCCGCGCGGGCGGCGGTGTCGGCGCGGAAGTCCGGCCACACCGCGCCCATCGCGACGGCGAGCCCGGAGATGGCGTAGGCGAGGAGCAGCGTGGTGACGGCTTCGAGCGCGAGGAGCGAGAGCGGCGCTTCGAGGAGGACGCCGCTCCCGACCACCACGATCATGCCGACGATCACCATCGGCGCGAGCCCGAGCACCGACTTGGCGCGCAGCATGATGGCGGGCTGGACCGGGGCGCCGCGGAGGATCCACCATGCGCGGCCCTCGCGGCTCACCGCCGTGAACTGGAAGCGCGCGGCGATGGCGGCCATGACGAAGCCGCCCATGCCGAGGTTCAGGAAGGCGACGGCGCGCTTCATCCACTGGAGCACCTGCCCCTGGAACGCGCTCATCGGGAGCGACTGCACGCTCACGAGGTAGATGCCGCACACCCCGACGAGCAGGAACACCTGCGACCACTGCGAGGGGTCGCGCGCGAAGACGCGGAGCTCCTTGCCCGCCATGGCGCGCCAGGCGGAGGGGAGCGGGCGGACGAGCCAGTCGAAGGTGCGCGAGCGGTAGAAGCGCGCGGCGCGGGCCTCCTGGGCGCGCGACCAGCCGCCCTCGAAGCCCCACGCGACCGTCCAGCGGGCCACCGCGCTGCTCGCGACGGCGCCGGTGAGCAGGAGCCCGCCCTCCACCCACGGGAAGGGGCTGTAGAGCAGCGTCGCGGCCAGCACCTCGCTCGCCCAGCGCGGCGGGAAGAGCGTCGGCGCCGGGATCTGGAGCTCGGAGAGGTAGCTCGCGAGGGACGCGAACTCCTGCGCGTTCACGAGACGCTCCGGGCGGAGCGACCGCACGACGATGAAGAGCGCCGCCACGAGCACGAGCCCGAGCAGCACCATCAGCTCGCGCGTCTTGCGCGCGGGGAACACGTTCACGAGCACGGTCGCGAAGACGATGCCGAAGTTGGTCGCGATGACGAGCAGCGCCGGGACCGCCACGAGCAGCGTGCCGAAGTAGGCGAGGCCGGCGTCCATGCGGATGCCGTAGGCCAGGAAGACCGGCAGCCCGAAGAGCGCCATCATCCAGCTCGACTGGGCGAGCGTGTCGACGAAGCGGGCGTAGTGGAAGGTCGTGCGGCTCACGGGGAGGCCGAGCACGAGCTCGAGGTCGTCGGCGAGGAAGTAGGTCGAGAGCGCGGTGATGACGTTGCTGAAGGCGAGCATCACGAAGAGGCTCGCGAGCAGCATCTCGAGCAGCTTGCGGGCGAGGAAGGGGCCGAAGCCCTCCACGACCCAGAACTGCCCGACCAGGAAGTACATGAGCCCGAAGAGCGAGAGCCAGAACGCGACGCCGACGAGCCCGAGGGCCCCGAACAGGCCACGGCGCTCGCTGCGCGCCAGGGTGTTGCGGACCCCCATGACGCGCGGCGCGAGGAGGGTCCGCAGCGCGTTCAACGACCGCCCAGGCTCGGGTCGTCGGACGGGGCCTTCCAGCCGCCGCCGTTCTCCTCGCGGCCCTTCTCGACCGTGGACCGGATGTAGGCGCGGAGAAGCGCGTTGCGCTGGGCGCCGCCCATGAGCACGCGGAGATCCTCGTAGAGCTGCGGATCGCGCACGAGCAGGCCGGCCGTGCCCTCGCCGTTGTTCACCGCGTCGGTGATCTGGCGGAGCGAGACCGCCGCGGCGTCGAGCTCCTTCACGATGCGCGCGCCCTCGGGATCGTAGAGGAGCGAGTGCGCCATCGAGTCCTTCGTGCGCACGTCCGTGAGCAGGCCTTCCACCGCCCCGAGCGCGTCCCCGATGCGGGTGGTGAGCGCCTTGCCGCCATTGCCGTAGATGAGCTCGCCGGCGATGCCGTCGCCGTTCTTGAGCTCCGACGTGATGTCGTGCACGTCGGCCGTGATGCCCTCGACGTTCGCGATGATCCCCTTGATCTTCGCGGCCGCCTCCTTGTCGTACACGAGCGTGTGGACGATGCCCTTGCCTTCCTTCGCGTCGGCGAGGAGCAGCCCGATGTTCTCGATGCTCTTGGCGATCTCGGCGCGGCTCGCGGCCTCGTCGCTCCCGAGCATGAGGTCGACCTTCTTCGAGATGCTCGAGGCGTTGGCGACGATCTCGGTCGCCTTGTCGGCGTAGGAGAGCACGTCGAGCGGCGCGACGCCGACGATGTGGGCGTCGTGCTCGAGGATGTCCTGGTCGACCGAGCCGACGGTGATGCTGACGTACATGTCGCCGAGCACGCCGATCTGCTGGATGGTCGCGACGGAGTCCCCGCGGATGCGCGGCTTGAACTCCTCGCGGATGCGGAGATCCACCTCGATCTCCTTCACCGACTCGTCCGAGGAGAACTCGACGCGGGACACCTCGCCCACGTCCATGCCGGCGAGGCGCACGACGGCCCCCACCTTCATGCCCTTCACGTCCTGGTAGCTCGTGTGGAGCAGGTACTCCCGGGCGAAGATGTCTTCGCCGCCACCGAGGATGAACGAGGCGATCGCGATGAGGCTGAGGAAGATCAGGACGAAGAGGCCGACCTTGATCTCCTGGGCGAGGTTTCGTTCCACGGCGGAAGCATAGCCCGGGCCCGGGGAGGCCGGCCGCGCGCTAGCGGATGGGCACCTCGAGCGTCTCCCCGTCGCGCGTGGCGCACACCTTCACGTGCCCGCCCCCGACCACGAAGGCCCCGGGTTCGACCGACCATCCGCCGCCGTGCTTCTTCTCCAGCACCCGGGCCAGCTTCTTGGACCGCCACGCGTAGCGCTTCGGGTCGTAGGCCTCGAGCGTCGTCGGCGCGCCGGTGCGCAGGTCGTACGTGACACAACGTGTCACCTGCTCGCGCTCGGGGCAGCAACCCCAGTCGGAGAAGCGCACGGAGAGGAACGGGCCGTCCTCCCCGAGCACGTCCACGGTGCGCGCGGCCTCGAACGGCGCCTTGCAGAAGGACTCGTCCTCCGGCGGGTCGGAGGCCCAGATGGCCTTGCCGTCGTAGACGAGCGACTCGGCCTCCCACGCGCAGAACGTGCCCGCCGGCGTCATCGCCTCCGCGCGGACGTAGGTGACCTCCCACCTGCCGGGCGGCGGGTCGTGAGGCGGCGTGTGGATGAACGGCGCGAGGAGCCAGAGCACGGGCCACCTTTCAGCCCGCCGCGCGTAACCGCTCCAGCAGATCGTCCACCACGCGCAACGTGAGGCCCCACACGAACGTGCCGTCGAGGCGCACGCACGGGAGCACGCGCTCCATCCCGTAGCCGCGCCAGGTGAACTCCTCGCGTCCTTCGCCCGTCAAGAGACGGTCGAGCCCGAAGCGGTGGACCGCGGCGACCTCCTCGCTGGGGCGGAAGTCCGGCCAGCCGCCGACCCGGTACACGTAGGGGTGGATCGCGAAGCCCTTGGTGGGCGTCCGGAGCGGCGAGACCATGGGCGTGAGCGCGCCGACGAAGCGGGCGCCCGAGAGATCGAGGCCGACCTCCTCGAAGGTCTCGCGCTCGGCGGTGGCGCGCGGGTGCGGGTCGTGCGGCTCCTCGCGGCCTCCGGGGAAGGCCATGTCGCCGCTCCAGGGATCACCCGGGCGCTCGGCGCGGCGGATGAACAAGAGCTCGTCGTCGGGGCCCAGGATCACGGCCACGGCGGCGCGGCGGACGAGCGGCTCGGGATCGGGGAACGAGGCGGGGAGGTTCAGGCGTTCCAGGACAGGCACCGTGACGACGTAGCGCGATCCATGCTAGGAGGCCGGGCCGGCGCCCCGGGCGAGGCCGGCGCGGAATCGGCCGCTCTGCGGAGGATGCTTGACAGACGGACTCGACATCGACCTCCGCAAGGACGCGGGTGAGCACAAGCCCGACGACCGGCCGGGCTGGAAGCGCGCGCTCGCCTGGATCTGGGACCTCGTGCAGTCGTGGGGTCCGGCGATCCTCATCGTGCTCGTGATCCGGTCGATCCTGATCGAGCCGTTCCAGATCCCGTCGGGCTCGATGGTGCCGACGCTCGCGATCGGCGACTTCATCGTCGTCTCCAAGCTCGCGTACGGCCTGCGCGTGCCGTTCACCGACATCGAGGTCATCCCGCGCGGCGAGCCCGAGCGCGGCGACATCGTGGTGTTCATCCACCCGCCCACCGTGAACGACGACCCGATGTGCCCGGTGAAGCGCGCGCGGCACTTCCTGACCTTCGGCGCCATGCCGCAGGAGGCCTGCACCACCGACTACATCAAGCGCGTGGTGGGCCTCCCGGGGGACACGATCGAGGTCCGGGACGACATCGTGTACGTCAACGGGAAGGAGCAGCCCCGCACCTTCCAGGAAGGCTACAGCTACACCGACCAGTTCTGCCGCCAGGACGACATGCGGCTGTTCGAGGAGGTGCTGGACGGCAAGCCGCACCCCGTCCTCCAGAGCACGAGCTACGCCCAGCGCATGGCCGACTTCGGGCCCAAGACCGTGCCCGAGGGCGAGTACTTCATGATGGGCGACAACCGCGACAACAGCGCGGACAGCCGCGTCTGGGGCTTCGTCCCGCGCGACTACATCAAGGGCAAGGCCGTGTTCGTGTGGCTCTCGCTCGACAACTGCGACGGGCCGCAGAGCGGCGCGTTGAAGGTTCGGTTGGACCGGATTGGGACGGTTTTGCACTGAGGAGTCGGGCAGCCGCTCCGCGCTGCGTCGGCCGCGGTGCCTCCGGGGGGCGTCGGTGGCTCGGGTGGCTTCTCGGCGCCGATGTGAGTAAAGTTCTACTCATGGCCCGCTTCCAGGCGATCACGACCCCGATCCTCGACCAGGAGCTCGACCGCCTCCGGGAGGAGATGGGGCTCCGGGAGAACCAGAAGGCGGAGCTGCTTCGGGAGCTCGTGGCCATCGCGGCGTGGGTCGTCGATCAGGCCGCGGCCGGCCGCACTGTTCAGGCGGTCGGGGACGACGGCGTGGAGCCCCTCCGGCACCCGGTCGCCATGCCGCGGGGCCAACCCCAGCGCATCGTACTCCGCGCGGAGGAGGCCGACCGGCTCGAGGAGATCCTGAACACGCCGCCGAGCGAGGAGTGGGTCGCGGAGATGAAGCGCATCCTGGCGCGGGAGTTCCCGAAGCCGCAGTGGCGTCGCGCGTCCGCCAAGTAGTTAGCGCGCGCGGTCCCGGAGGGGGCGCAGGTCGAGCACCATGCGCCGAGGCCAGCCTGTGTCCTTCAGGGCGACGAGCTGCTGGCGGAGGTAGAAACGGAGCGCAGCTTCGTTCTTGGCGTCCGTGACGAGGATTCGTGCAGCGGGCCCGTCCCGACCGGAAGCGAGCGCTCGACGCAGGGCATCAGCGACAAGGCGCCGCCCACCCCCTGGCGCTGGACATCGGCATCGACGGCCAACCGAGCCAGGAGGACGGCCGGGACGGGGTAACGAGGGCGCACCGCGAGCGTTGATACCACCGCGAGATCGGCGCGCTCGACGCTCTGGCTGGCGAGGCTGTAGAACCCGACGACGCGCGGCTGGTCATGATCCACGAGCAGGCCACGTGTTCGCGATGCCGTGCTTCTCGTCGTTCTGGAGCGCCAAGCGGCGGAGGTACTCGTTCAGCTCCGGCTCACCACAGTCGAAGTCCGCGAACAGGGCGCGGTGCTCGCGGGTGATGCGCTCGACGCGGAGGCACGGGGGCGGCTGTGCCACCCCTATCGCGACCATACCGCCCTGCAAACATTTAGTATCGTTACCGTTTCGGTAACGCCCCCGGTCACATCCCCATCTGCCCCCGAACCGCCGCCGGCCGCCCCGCCACGATCGTGAGGAGCTGGCTCCGCGCGGCCATCACGTCGGAGAGCGACGCCTCGCGCCTGGTGTCGACCTGCACCGCGGACTCGGACACCGTGAGCGCCGCCTGCGCGATCGCGTCGACGTCGAGCGACTCGTAGGTGGTCAGCGCCGCGGCCACGCGCTCGCGGAGCAGCGCCTCGCAGGCGTCGTCGTACGCGCAGTGGACCGCGACGGTGCCGGTGTAGTCGTCCCACTCGGCTTCGGTGTTCCAGGTCTCGTCGAGGCCCCAGGGCTGCCATACGTAGCGGCCGCCCTTGGCGGGGTCCGCGTAGATCGAGTAGTCGTCGAGCTCGTAGGGGTAGCCGTCCTCGTTGCCGGTCGCGATCTGCCAGGCCCAGAAGTCGAGGAACTGCGACATGTCGAGCACGCCGTCGGCCACGTCGTAGAACGCGCCCTCCCCCGTCTGGACCTGGTAGCGGGCGTAGTCGAGCGCGTCGGTGTCGCCTTCGCCGGAGACGAGCTGGAAGTTGTCCACGCCGCCCGGGGTCAGGTCGGCCTCGTCGGCCGCCTCCCAGAGGTCGCCCGCGGCGTCCTCGTAGCGGCGCTCGAGGAAGGCGTCGTCGACCTCCTCCACGTTGGCGTACACGCCGTAGCTCACGCCGTTCACGTAGACCTCGGCGTAGTTCGCGCGCGGGGCGGCGAAGCCGGCGGCGGCCCACACCGCGTAGGCCACGACCTCGCGCGCCTGGGCGGCGTCGGCCTTCATGTTGTGGAGGTTGATCCGGTCGAGCCCGCCGTAGTCCTGCCCGTCGTCGTACTCGTCGAGCTTGAGCTTGAACGAGGGCTTGCCGTCGATGGTGTCGAAGGTGGAGCTGCCGCCCTTCAGGCGCACGCCGATGGACTCGTGGCGATACCCGTCGTGGACGAACACGCCCTCGACGTACTCCTCGGGCTCCTCGCGCAGGGCCGCGATCGCCTCGTCGGTCAGCTCCAGGTCGATGCGCTGGACCTCGAGCGGGTCGAAGAAGGCCTCGTAGGCGAGCTCGTCGTCGGGACCGGTGTCGGTCTCGCCGGTGTCGGTGTCCGTGTCGTCCGGGCCCGTGTCGTCGATGACCTCGGTGTCGGTGTCCCGGCCCGTGTCGTCCACGGGCGCGGAGGTGTCCTCCCCATCCCCGGAAGGGGCGGTGCAGGCCAGGAGGGTCCACATCGCGACACCGTTCATGCCATCGTCCTCGCGCGCAGCATCATAGCCGCGTTACCGGTCATCGGTGGGTCGACTCCTCGCGCTGGAGCTCGTGTTCGTGGCTGCCTTCGCGACGCTCGCGGGGGTGGCGCTCTTCCAGGCCGAGCCGCCGCTCGCCCCGATCGACGCGGCCGCGCTCGCGGTCGGGCCGACGGAGGAGCGCTGGCAGGGCATCTTCGTGCAGGACACGCACGTCGGCTACGCGGTCACGCGCGAGGCCGCCACGGCCGAGGGCGGGCGCGTGTTCTCCGGCCAGTCCGCGTTCCGCATCGCGGCGCTCGGGAGCGCCCAGCAGGTGGTCACGGCGGGCACCGCCGTCACCGGCCCCGACGGGAAGCTCCGCACCTTCGACTTCCTGCTCTCCGCCCCGACGCGGCTCTCCGGCCGGGGCGAGGTGCGCGACGGCGCCATCCACCTCGAGATCGCGCAGGACGGCGAGGTGCGCGCGCTCGAGGTGCCGATCCAGGAGCCCCCGGCGCTCTCGATCACCCTCGCGGCGCAGCTCCGCGGCAAGCCCCTGGCGCCGGGCGCGAGCTTCGAGGTGCCCTACTTCGACCCGCTCACGATGACGAACGCCACGGCCACGCTCGAGGTCGAGTCCACGGAGCCGCTGGGCAACGGCGAGACCGCGTACTGGGTTCGCACGCGCTTCGGCGGCGTCGAGGCGCGCCGCCTCGTGGACGCCGCGGGCGAGACCCTCCGCGAGGAGTCCGCGATGGGGCTTCGGACCCAGCGGATGACCCGCGAGGAGGCCATGGCCATCGACGGCGGCGATCCGCCCGACCTCGTCGCGCTCTCCGCGGCGCCGCTCACCGGCACGCTGGAGAACGCGCGCGACACGAAGGTCGTCGCGCTCCGTGTCTCCGGCGTCGACCCCGAGCGCATCCCGTCGGAGCCGCCGCTGCAGGTGCGCGAGGGCGACACCGTGCGGATCTCCGTGCCGCTCCTCGCCGAGCTCCCGAAGCTCCCGCTCGCGACCGACCACCCGGATCTCGCGCCCACGTTGTCGCTACCCGCGACGCACCCCGAGATCATCGCGCGCGCCCGGGCCGTGGTGGGCGACGCGACGGACCGGCTCGAGGCGGCCCGCCGCATCCACGACTTCGTGCACGGCTACCTCGAGAAGATCCCCACCATCGGCGTGCCCGACGGCCTCACCGTGCTCCGCGGGGGCCGCGGCGACTGCAACGAGCACACCGCGCTCTTCGTGTCCCTCGCCCGCGCCGCCGGCGTGCCCGCGCGCATCGCCGCCGGCCTCGTCTACAGCGACCGCCTCGGCGACGCCTTCTACTACCACGCCTGGCCGGAGGTCGAGCTCGGGGGCCCCACGGGCTGGGTCCCCGTCGACCCCACCTTCGGCGAGTTCCCCGCCGACGCCACGCACCTCAAGATCGTGACCGGCGACCTCGACCAGCAGGTGCAGATCATGGCCCTGATGGGGCGGATCCGCCTGGAGCTGCTCGAGGCGCGCTGACGGGGTCTACCGCCTCTTCGGCGGCCCGATCTCCTTCGTGAGGAGCTTCTTCATGTTCTCGATCGTGGGCGGGGCCCGCAGGAGCTCGCTCCAGCTCGGCTCGTCGTCGGCGGAGTCGACCGCCTCCTCCCTCGCGGGGCGCTCGGGCGGGAAGCGGCGGTAGAGCTCGCTCCAGAGCGCGACCTCGTAGCCCTCGGGCTCGAGCGAGTTCACGAGCCACATGTCGACCTTGTGCCGCAGGGTGAGGTACGCCCGCTCCTCTGGGGAGCGCGCCGGCACCGGCGAGCCGTGCACCACGATGTACGGCATGGTGCCGAACTTGTCGCGGAGCCGCTTCGCCAGGACGAGCCCGTTGTCCTCGATCTGCTTCAGCGTGATGACGATCGCGTGCACCGTGCCGGTGGTGACCGAGAGCGCCTCGCCGGCGGTGCCCGCCCCGACGATGTCGAAGCGGAGCCGGGTGGCCTCCGCCACGCGATCGCGACGGAGCTTGACCGGGTCCACCAGGAGGACTCGGTACCGGGGCGGGGGAGGCATCTAGCGGACTCCGGTTCGTATGGGCTCGAAACGACGCCCTCGTGGAGTAGCACGCGAGGGCGGGCGCCCCACTTACGCGGGACCAACGCGACCGGAGATAGCGACGAGCGACGGCCCGTTTTCGCCCCGGTCCCGCCGGGCGTGGGGTAGGATGGGCCAACCCCGGAGGTCCCCGTGCGCTTCCTCTCCCTCGTGCTCCCGGCCCAGCCGGCGCCCACCCCGCCGCCCGCGCCCGCCGCCCGCCCCGCGCTGGCCGTGCGGACCGGCGTGCAAGCCGGCAGCAACCGCCTGTTCGACAGCCAGAACAACGGGACGGGCGCCCGCTCGCGCCGCGCCCGCTAGTTGGACGAGCGCGTCGACCTCTCGCGGGGCCTCCGGGTCGCGCAGGTCGAGTTCCGCTTCCCGACTCCCATCCTCAACTGCGTGTACGCGCGCTTCGAGGCCCTGAACCCGCGGCTCGTCGCGGTGGCCGACCGCGTGGTGCGCGAGCAGGGGCACGTGGCGGGCTCGCTGGAGGACGGCGGCTCGACGCCCCACGACCTCCACCTGGATCCCGATCCCGCCGTGCAGGAGCTCCGCGCCTTCGTGGAGCAGGCGGTCGCGCACGTCACGGCGGTGGAGAAGGTCGAGGCGCGGGGGCTCTCGGCGCTCGACGGGCCCGACTGGCTCGACCGCGTGCACGTCCGCGAGATGTGGCTCAGCCGGGTGGTGCCCGGCAACATGGTCCTGCCGCACGCCCACGCCGACGCGCTCTGGTCGGGCGTGTACTACGTCGACCCGGGCGGAGACCCCGACGAGGTCGGGGGCCGCTTCCACGTCCTGTCCCCCGCCCCGGGCGCCGCGCGCACCGGCTCGGCGGCGGTGAGCTGGGCCGACGCCACGATCGCGTACGACCCGTTGCCGGGGCTCCTGCTCGTGTTCCCGGGCTACCTCCAGCACTTCGTGGACGTGTACCGCGGCGCGCGCCCCCGCCTCGCCGTGGCTTTCAACGCCGCGATCCTGGGTGCCGCCGTCACGGACAACCGCGGGGACCTCGCGCGCACGCGTCGCGACCTCGGGATCACCGACTGACGCCGGGCCGAGGCCGCAGGCGCGCGAGAGAGCCACGTGCATGCGACGGCGGCCCCTCCCGCGTTAGGTGCGGCCTCGGATGATCCGCGCCCGCCAGATCGAGAAGCGCTACGGCTCCTTCCAGGCGGTGTGGCCCATGGACCTCGAGGTCCGCGATGGCGAGGTGTTCGGTTTTTTGGGGCTCAACGGCGCCGGCAAGACGACGACCCTGCGCATGCTCGGCGGGGTGCTGCCGCCCACCGCCGGCGCGATCGACATCGACGGGGTCTCGCTCGCGAAGGACCCGGTCGAGGCGCGCCGCCGGATGAGCTTCATCCCCGACCGGCCGTACCTCTACGACAAGCTCACGGCCCGCGAGACGCTGCGCTTCCTCGCCGAAATCTACGAGATGCCCCGCGCGGGTCTGGACGACCGCATCGACGCCCGGCTCGACGAGCAGCTCCTGCTCGACCAGGCCGACGCGCTGGTCGAGAGCTTCTCGCACGGCATGAAGCAGCGGCTCACCCTGGCCGGCGCGCTCCTCACGGAGCCGCGGCTCCTCATCGTGGACGAGCCCATGGTCGGGCTCGATCCGCGCGGCGCGCGGCAGATCAAGCGCGTGTTCCGCGACCTCGCCGCGGAGGGACGCACGGTGTTCCTCTCCACGCACACGATGGACGACGCCGCCGAGGTGTGCGACCGCATCGCGATCGTCCACAAGGGGCGCATCGCCGTGCTCGGCACCCTCGAAGAGATCGTCGGGCCCGGCGAGCGGCTCGAGGACCTCTTCCTGCGCGTCACGGGGGCCGCGTGAAGCGGGCTGTCCTCGCGCTCGTGCTCGTCGTGGCGGGCTGCATGCCGTCGAGCCACGTCCGGGCCAAGCGGCTGGAGGGCCGCTACACGCTCCCTCCCCCGGGGGACGGCTGGAGCGTGGTCGACCCCGGCGGCGCCGACCACGCCTGGTACAACAAGGCGCTGCAGGCCGCGATCTACACCGACTCCAACTGCGGCCCCCGCTACGCCGAGGCGCGCCCCGAGGACCTCGCCACCGAGCTTGTCGCCGGCCTGCGCGAGGTCACGACCGAGCGCGACGAGCTCCGCGTCATCGGCGGCCGCGAGGGCATCCTGCGGGTGCACAGCGGGAAGCTCGACGGCGTGCCCGTGACGCTCGGGCTCGGCGTCGTCAACCGCGGCGCCTGCACCTACGACCTCACCCTCATCGCCCCGCCCGAGCGCTTCGCGAGCGGCTGGGAGGCCTACGAGCGCATGCTCGCCGGCTTCTCCCCGATGGGACCATGAACGGCTTCCGCACCTTCCTCCACAACTTCGGCGCCGTGGCCCGGCTCACGCTGGCCACCTTCGTGTCGTTCTGGCGCTGGCCCATCGAGGTGCGGCCCCTCATCCACCAGCTCGACGTGGCCGGCATCCAGAGCTGGTCGATCACCGTGCTCACCGCGGTGTTCACCGGCATGGTGCTCGCGCTCCAGTTCGCGACGGGGCTCGAGCCCTACGGCGCCAGCATGTACACCGGCAAGCTCGCGTCCCTCGGCATCGTCCGCGAGCTCGGGCCGATGCTGACCGCGCTCCTGGTCGGCGGGCGCGTGGGCAGCGGCTTCGCGGCGGAGCTCGGCTCGATGGTGGTGACCGAGCAGGTGGACGCCATCCGCGCGCTCGGGGCCGACCCCATCAAGAAGCTCGTGGCGCCGCGGGTGTTCGCCTGCGTCGTGATGCTCCCGCTGCTCACGATGCTGGCGGACGCGATCGGCATCCTCGGCGCGATGATCATCACGGTGCGCGAGGTGGGCGTCACGCCCAAGTTCTTCTACTCCCAGATCCTCGACACGCTCTGGGTGGTCGATCTCATGCACGGGCTCATGAAGTCCGTCGCGTTCGGCTACATCATCGGCATCGTGGGCTGCTTCATCGGGCTCAACACGCACGGCGGCACCGAAGGGGTCGGCCACTCGACCACCCAGGCGGTGGTCGTCGGCGCCATCGGGCTTTTGGTCTCGAACTTCTTCCTCACGAAGCTGTTCCTGGCGCTGTATGGCTGATCCCATCATCCGCTTCGAGGGCGTGAAGAAGGCCTTCGGCCCGAAGGTCATCTACGAGGACTGCACGCTCGACATCTTCCCGGGCGAGACGATCACGATCATCGGCGGCTCGGGCACCGGGAAGAGCGTGCTGCTCAAGATGCTGACGGGGCTCCTCTCCACGGACGCCGGCAGCATCCAGGCCTTCGGCCAGGAGGTCACGAAGCTCGACGAGCGCGGCCTCCTCCCGCTCCGGAAGCGCATCGGCTTCCTCTTCCAGTCGGGCGCGCTCTTCGACTCGCTCACCGTCTCGCAGAACATCAAGTACCCCTTGCGCGAGCACCGCTGGGGCACCGAGAAGCAGATGGACGACCGCGTCGCCGAGGTGCTCGACATGGTCGGCCTCCCCGGCACCGAGAACCTCAAGCCGGCGGCGCTCTCCGGCGGCATGCGCAAGCGCGTCGGGCTCGCCCGCGCGATCGCGATGAAGCCCGAGGTCATCCTCTACGACGAGCCCACCACCGGGCTCGACCCGATCAACGTCCGGCGCATCAACGGGCTCATCCTCTCGCTCCAGAAGCGGCTCGGCGTGACCAGCATCGTCGTCACGCACGACATGGACAGCTGCTTCACCGTCACCGACCGCATCGCGATGCTCTACAACAAGCGCATCGCGTTCGTGGGGACCGCGAACGAGACCGAACACTCCGAGATCCGCTACGTCCGGGAGTTCATCGCGGGGGGCCGCGGGACGCTCGACGAGGACATCGTCTGAGCGCTACTTCCGGGCCTGGATGCGCTCCAGGAGCCAGGGCGCCGCGACCGACAGCCCGAACAGCACCTTGGCGCGCGGCGAGAGGATGACCGTGCGGCGGCGCGCGCGCGTCGCGTCGAGGATGCCGTCCGCCACGGCGTCCGCGGTCATCGGGACGAGCCCGGGGTGGTCCTCGTCGAAGGTGAGGTAGCCGGCGTTCTCGAAGAACGGCGTGCGCACGGCGGGCGGGCAGACGACGACCACGTCGCAGCCCGTCCCGCGCAGGTCGTTGCGGAGGCCCTCCGACCAGCCGACGAGCGCGTGTTTGGCCGCGCAGTAGGCGGTGTGCTTCGCGTAGCCGCGCTTGCCGGCCACGCTCGCCACCTGCACGAGCACGCCCTTGCGCTCGACCAGGCTCGGGAGGAGCGCGGTGGCGACGGCGACCTGCCCGAAGAAGTCCACGTCCATCACGCGGCGGAGCGCGGCGTCGTCGGTGTCCTGCCAGCCGCGGAACAGGCCCACGCCGGCGTTGTTCACGAGCACGTCGACGCCGCCGTGGCGATCGAGGACGGCCGCCGCGAAGATGGCGACGCTCTCGCGGTCGGTCACGTCCAGCGTGAGCGCGCAGTCGACCTCGCCGGCCAGCTCCGCGAGGCGCCGCTGGTCGCGCCCGGTCGCCACCACCTTGGCGCCCGCCTCCACGAAGCGACGCGCCGTGGCGCGCCCGATCCCGCTCGTGGCGCCCGTGACGACCACCACCCGATCCGCGAACGTCCCGTTCATCCAGCGCTGCTAACGCGCCCGCGACCACCGACACGCGGCGGCGCTCCGACCGCGCTCGCGCTCCGCGAGGCTTTGCCGCGCGGGCCCGCCGCCGATACGGGCACGCATGCTCGCGCGTTCCGTCGTCCTCCCGGCGCTCCTGGCGCTCCTCCCCGGCTGCTTCGGCGTCCCCTCCGGGGACCCCTGCCAGGACTACTGCGACTACATCTGCACCTGCCACGAGGGCGAGGAGGAGTTCGACTGCGACCAGTGCCTCGCCGAGTACGCCTCCAGCGACCCCGAGCTGCAGGACGAGTGCGAGACGGAGCTGGTCGCGCTCCAGACGCAGGACCAGGCCGACAACACGGGCTGCTTCGAAGAGGAAGGGGAAGACACCGGCGCGTTCTGAGGCGGATCGGCTACCGCACCGGCAGGGCTCCGCCGGGAACGACGACCCCGTCGACGGTCCAGGACCAGCGCCACGGCCGGCCGGGCTCGACCCCGGCGATCCGCACGCGCGCGACCCCGTCCTCGCCCGCGACGCCCGCGGCGACGCGGAGGGGCGGAGTGTCGCGTGTGTCGTCGAGGTGGAGGCGCACGCCCACGCGCGCGCCGGGGCGCGCGGGGAGCACGAACAGCGCGTCGCCGCCGTCCCGCGCGGCGGTCGCGTCGCGCGCGGCCGGGGCCCGACCGCCCGTCGCGCCGGCGCCGATCGTGAAGCGGAGCGACTGCCCGAAGGTCTGGGCCGCGCCGGTCGCCGGGGAGACCCCGGCGTCCGTGACGCGCACCTGGACGATGTAGCTGCCGACCTCCGCGGGCGCCCCGCTCACGACGCCCTCGGCCGAGAGCGTGAGCCCGGCGGGCAGGAGCCCCGACTCGAGCGCCCAGCTCAGCGGAGGTGTGCCGCCCCACGCCTCCAGCGTGGCCTCGTAGGGCTCGCCGAGCGTGCCGACGGGCACCTGCGTGGTGGTGACGTTGAGCGGCCGGTGCTCGTCGACCCACGCGGCCAGCGCGGCGACGTCGACGTCCTCGGGCGGCGCCGCGTGCACGCTCTCCAGCTCCCAGGGGTCGGCCGCGAGGTCGTAGAGCTCCCGGTCGCCGTTGCCCCACTCCACGTACTTCCAGCGCTCCGTGACCACGCCGGCCCACACGGGGTGCGAGCCGGAGCTGCCGTCGACGTAGACGTGGTCGCGCAGCGCGAGGGTGGGGTCGGCCAGCGCCGGCACGAGGCTGGCCCCCTCCCCCGCAGGCGGGAGCCCCGCGAGCTCCGCGACGGTGGCCGGGAGGTCGAGGTTCATGGCCACGAGCCGGGCGTCCGACCGCGGGGCGAGGCCCGGCGCGCGCACGAGCAGCGGCACGCGGACGGCCTCCTCGTAGGGGACGCCCTTCGACGTGAGCCGGTGCTCGCCGTGGAGGTGCCCGTTGTCGCCCGTGAACACGAGCGTCGTGCGCCCGGCGAGGCCGCGCGCCTCCAGCCCGTCGAGCAGCGCGCCCATCGCGCGGTCGAGCGACGCGAGGTTCTCCATCATCAGCTGCGTCTCGGCGTCCCACGACGCGATCTCCACGTCGTCGACCTCGATGCGCCGGACGAAGGCGGGCTTGTCGGAGACGTCCTCCTCGTCGAAGGCCGGCGGGCGCGGGGAGTAGCCGTCCCAGGTGCCGAGATCCTCGGCGGCGGGCGTGCCGTAGATGTGCGGCGACTGCGGCGTGAGCAGGACGAAGACGGGCTCGTCCGGGTGGGCGTCCACGAACGCGAGCGCCTCGTCGAAGAGCCAGCCGGTCAGGTGCGCCCCGGACGTGTCCTCCATGACGCCCTCGCCGGCGGCGTCCGGGCCGCTCGACCCGCGGACGAGCTGGGCGTCGGTGAAGTCGCCGAGCGAGGCGGGCACGAGGAAGAGGTCCCAGCCCGGCGGCACGTAGGGGTAGACGCCGTCCTCGTAGCCGTTGAGGTACTTGCCCACGAGCGCGGTGGCCCAGCCGTTCGCCTGGAGCCGCGTGGCGAGCGTGTCGGCGTCGTGGAAGCGGGCGATGCCCCCGTTGGGCAGGTCGTTCGAGAGGACCCCCGTCTGGCCCGGGTAGAAGCCGCCCTGCAGGAAGCTCGCGCGCACCGGGCAGCAGAGCGGGACGGTGGAGTACGCGCGCGTGAAGCGGACGCTCGCGGGCTCGAGCCGCGTCGTCACCGCGTCCATGGCCCAGAGGTAGTTGTCGCCGAGGTCGTCGGAGAGGACCACGACGAGCACGGGTGGCCCCTCCGCCGCGCCGGTCTCGCCGGTCTCGCCCGTGTGGCCGGACTCGCCGGTGTGGTCGCCGGTGTGCGCGGGGTCGCCCGTCTCGTCGAGGCCGACGGGCGCGGCGCGGTCCGGGGCTTCCACGGGATCGACGGGCGGCGGCGCGACGCACCCGCCGAGGGGCGCCACGACGAGCGTCGCGAGCGCGAGAGCGGCGGCCGCCGCGAGGGCGCGCAGGGTCCCCACCGCTACATGGGGGGCGGGGGCGAACTGGCCGCGCCCACGCCGATGATCGCGATGATGAAGACGAAGTACGCGACGATGAAGAGGAGGTAGAGCAGAAAGAACAGGATGAACAGCGAGCTCACCACCGCGCTCGCGCCGCCCGCGACCATCCCCGCGGTCGCCATCGTGCGGTCCCGCGGGTCCCCCGGCGCGACGCCGCTCACGACGCGGTAGCCGCGGTAGGCCGCGTACCCGCCCATCGGCGCCGCGATGAAGTAGGGCATGTACATCAGGCACATCCCGAGCGAGGTGAGGAGCGCGGCCGCCACGCCCAGCCAGAGCGCGAGCGTCGCGTCGGCGGGCGCGGTGCCGCTCGAGGTCTCGGGGAAGCCGTAGGGGTCCTGTGCCATCGAGGCATCGTACACCGCGGGATCGTCCGGCTCGACCGCGGCTACACTGGCGGCCCGTGACCGCGCGCCCCTCCACCCCGCCGCTCGTCCGCGCGCCCTCCCCGGCGCTGCGCGACCGCGTCGTGTCCATCACGGTCGTGGCGGCGCGCGGCGAGGTCACGGTGCTGCCGACGCCGGGGGCCGTGCTCGGGGTGCAGCTCCGCGGGCGGGTCCAGGCCGCTCGCGGGCTCCTCTCCCCCGCCGGCGTGACCGGCATCCAGGGGGCGGCGCGGCGCTACGGCTACGTCGACGACGCGATCTCCGTCCTGGTTCGCTTCACCCCGCAAGGCGCCGCCTGCCTGGGCGTGCCCGCCTCCGCGCTCGCCGACGCGAGCGTGGCCCTCGACGACGTGCTCGGGGCGAGGGCGCGAGGGCTCGCCGAGCGGCTCGCGGGCAACACGCCGGCGGAGGCCATCGCGGCGGTCGAGGCGCTCCTGGCCGGCCTCCCGCTGGTGGCCGACCGGCGCGTCGCCCACGCCGTGGACCGGCTCGCGCGCGGCGGCGACGACGCGCGGGTGGCGGCCCTGGCCGCGGAGCTGGGCATGAGCGAGCGGCAGCTCGAGCGGCGCTTCCTGGAGCGTGTGGGCGTGAGCCCGAAGCGCTTCGCGAGCCTGTGCCGGCTCGAGCGCGCGAGCGCCCTGGCGCGGGACGGCCGCCCGCTCGCAGACGTGGCGATCGAGGCCGGCTACTTCGACCAGTCGCACTTCGTGCGGGAGTTCCGGCGCTTTGCCGGCGCGCCGCCGGGGGCCGTCCTGCGCGGGTGATGTCGGGTTCGTCCAAGTCCCGGGCGAGCCGCCGAGGGACGTTGGGGGCGGAGGTCAATCCCATGCCTGCTCCCGACCTGTTCACGAACGTCCACAAGGGGATCCGCCGCGCGCTGTTCGAGGCCTGCGTGGCCCTCGGCCGCGCCGGCGACGACGAAGGCCGCGCCGCCGCCGCCCGCGGCCTGCTCCGCGACGCGCTGCGCTTCACCGCCCACCACGGCGAGAACGAGGACCTGCTGCTGCTCCCGCTCCTCGAGGGGCGCGCCCCCGCGCTGCTCGAGCGCCTGACCGAGGAGCACGCGCGCGTCGAAGCGCCCCTGCGGGCGCTGATCGCGCGGGTGGACGACGCGCCCGTCGCCGCGCTCTACGAGGAGGCCTGCGCGTTCACCGCCCGCTACCTCGACCACCTGCGCGCCGAGGAGGCGCTCGAGGCCGAGCTGCGCGCGGCGCTGACCGTCGATGAGCTGGTCGGCTTCGGGAAGCGCTCCGTGGAGCGAACGGCCCCCGCCGACCAGCGCATGATGCTCGGCTTCATGCTCCCGGCGATGACGGGCGCGGACGTGGAGGGCTTCCTCGCGCGGGTGCCGCCCGCGGTGGCGGAGGCGCTGAGGCCGCTGGCCGGCTGACGCGCCTCCGGGGCAGGAGGGTGGCCGCGGCGTCTTCGCCGCGGGCGACTGGGGCGACCGCACCGGCACCGACGCCGGACGGTCGCCCTGGTCCCGGGACAGACGGGGAGCCTGGGCACACCTCGCCCAACGGGCATGGTCGTGCCTTCGGCTCCCCTCCCCTTCCGGCTTCGCGGGCGTCGCGGGGTCCGTCCCCCGGTCGCCGGCGTCACGGCGCGTGTGCGCTACTCGGTGTCGCTCGCGGTGCGGCAGTCCCGGTCGGCGGCGTCCATGGCGCCGTCGCCGTCGTTGTCGAGGCCGTCGTTGCACTCGGAGAAGCCGGTGCCGACCTCGTTGCCGGAGCTCGCGCAGTCCGGATCGTCGCTGTCGGCCCAGCCGTCGCCGTCGTCGTCGATGCCGTTGGCGCACGGGTCGGAGGAGATGCCGCCCTCGTCGTCCTCGGCCCGGGCGCAGTCGCTGTCGGCGCTGTCGACGGTGCCGTCGCCGTCGTTGTCGATGCCGTCGTTGCACGTGTAGATGCTCACGCCGACCTCGTCGCCCCAGGCGCAGTCGGGGTCGTCGGCGTCGAACCAGCCGTCGGTGTCGTTGTCGAGGCCGTCGCTGCAGCGGTCGGAGACCGTGCCGGTGTCGCGGCCGGGGCCCGTGTCGCGGCCGGTGTCGGTGTCGGCGTCGGCGTCCGCGTCGGCGTCGGCGTCGGCGTCCGCGTCGGCGTCGGCGTCGGCGTCGGCGTCCGCGTCGGTGTCGGCGTCGGAGTCGGTGTCCGCGCGGTCGCCGGTGTCGGCCGGGTACTCCACGTAGACCTTCGTGGGGCCGCACGCGGCGAGCAGGGTGAGCAGGGTCAGTCGAACCAGGGTCATCGGTCTTCTCCTCGGGTGAGTTGGTCGAGACGCACGCGGATGGCTTCCGCGTGGCGGGGGTCGGTCGCGCGCGCCGCGGCCTGGTCGAGCAGGCGGCGGGCGAGCACCGGATCGGGTTCGCAGTCGGCGAGGGCGACGAGGTCGGCGTCGTCGCGGGTGTCTTCGGGGAGCGGGTCGAGCCAGCGGCGGACCCCGGCGCAGCCTTCCGACACGCGGGCGGCGGCGGCGGCGAGGCGGCGGATCTCGGGGGTGCGCGCGGGCGCGAGGTCGGCGGCAGCGACGGGGGCGGCCTCGGTCGCGAGGAGGGCCTCGGCGAGGTCGAGGGCCTCGGCGGCCCGACCCGCGCGGACCAGCGCTTCGAGGCGCGCGAGCTCGAGCTCGCGGCGGGTGGCGCCGGCGTCGACGAGGGCGAGGCCGCGCTCGGCCGCGATCACGGCGGCGTCGGGGTCACCGGCCTCGAGGAGCGCCTGGGCCCGGCCGAGGAGCCCCGCGGGGCGCGTCGGGAGGCAGGTGTGCATGTCGCCCGGGATGAGACGGCGGGGGGCCTCTCCGATGCAGGCGACCTCGACGGCGCCGCGGTCGACGGCGACCGCCGTGCCCAGCCGGTCGCGCGTGACGGAGAACACCGTCCCGACGACGCGCACGCGGGCCTCGGGGGTCTCGATCCGCACGTCCGCGCCCTGGCCCGGGAGGACGCTCACGTCGAGCCTGCCGGACTCCCAGGTGAGGCGCGGCGCCCGCTCGGTGCCGACGGCGGCGCCGCGCCCGTCGGGCGTGACGACCACGAGCGGGCCGAGATCCTGCGGCCGGCCCCCCTCGAGGGCGACGTCCAGGCGGGAGGGGGCGAGCACGAGGGCGACGACGGCGGCGGCGAGGGCGACGGCGCCGCCGAGGGCGAAGCCGACGCGGGTGCGGGTCGGGCGGGCTCCGGTCGGGTGGCGGGCGAGCTCGTCGAGACGGCGGCGTGCGCGCGCGAGCTGCGGCGGGCCGGGCTCGGGGAGGACGCGGAGGAGGCCTCTGGTGAGGGTGGGCTCGGCCGAAGTGGTGGCGGCCGACGTGGGGTCGCCGACCAGGGTGGCGTCGAGGCGGGCGCGCACCCGCGCGACGGCCGGGGGGTGCGGCTCCGTGCGGCGGAGCCACGCGGCGAGGGCGCGACGGAGGCGGCTCATCGCTCCTCCGCGGGGGCGAGCGCGAGGGTGGTGGCCGAGAGCCCCGCGCGCCGGGCGAGGTCCTCGAAGCGCTCGCGGGCGCGGCGGAGGCGGCTCTTCACGGTGCCGCGGGGGATGCCGAGCATCGCCGCGACCTCGGTGTCCGGGCGCTCTTCGAGCTCGCAGAGCACGAGGATCTCGCGAAGGTCGGTGGGGAGCGCGTCGAGGGTGCGCTCGACGGCCTCCACGAGCTCGCCCTCCTCGCGCGCCCGCTCGGGGTCGGCGCCGGGGTCCGGCCGCTCGGGCTCCAGGCCCGGCACCCAGCGGCGCCACCACGCGCGCCGCCGGTGCACCGCGAGCGTGCGGCGGGTGATGCCGAAGAGCCAGGGCACGAAGGCGCCGGGATCGCGGAGGGTCGGCAAGCGGTCGAGCATGCGGACGAAGACGTCGTGGGTGGCGTCCTCCGCGTCGACCCCCGGACCGCCGAGCCGCATGCACCAGCGCATCACGACGGGCAGCCACTCGTCGAACAGCTGTCCGCGGGCATCCCGGCGCCCGGCGAGGACGGCGGCGAGGAGCGCGGGGGACGGCGCGTCTGGCATCATCGTCCCCATCAGTACGGGGAGGGGTCCCGAAGGATCACGGGATTCGCAGGCGCACGTCGACCGTGGCGCCGACTCGCAGGATCGGCTGGTCCTCTTCGGTGTTTCCGCGACGCACGGCGCTGGGCACGAGATCGACCGCGACGGTCGGGCCGAGGGCGACGACGACGGGGTCGCGCACGGCGAGCGCGACGCCGGCTCCCGCCGCGACCCAGCCGATCGTCACGTCGTCGATCACGTCGTCGCCCGCGAGGTAGCGGCGGAAGGCCGCGCCGCCCGACACCCCGAGCCAGGGGGCCACGCGGCGGTCGGGGAGCCAGCCGAGCTCGGCGCCGGCCTGGAGGGCGCGGAGGCGCGCGCCGTCACCCGCGCCGGGGACGGCCACGAGGCTGTCGGCGCCGACGAGCGCCCCGACGTGGAAGGGGCCGACCGCGGCGCCGCCGTGGAGCGTGAGGGTGGCAGAGGGGTCCATGCCGGGGCGGAAGACGGCGCCGGGGGCGAGGGCGAGCCAGGGGGC
>CAYWGD010000090.1:0-31094 GCA_964457335.1 uncultured Enterobacteriaceae bacterium
GGGGAGTGCGCTCGCTAGGAGGTTTCTTCCCAGGAATCAATGATCAGTTCCTGACACCCCACCGCCCCCCGCCCCTCCCCCGCGCCGACGTCGCCGCAGCGGCGGCCGTCCGCGGCCGGCCGGCTGCCCGAACCAAGAGCGCTCGCTACCGCACGACCCACCGCTCGGGGACGCGCTCGAACACCGCGGACGGCTGTCCCGCGGGCCACACCCGCGAGACGTCGGCGAGGAGCGTGCCGGACAGCGTGGGCGTGACCGGGACGGTGCCCGACCACGCGCCGCCGTCGGTCCTCACGCCGCGGAGCGTGACGCGGCCCTCTTCGGCGCGCCAGGACACGAACCGGCCGCCGCGCACCGCCTCGTCGAGCGCGGCGGCGTCGGGCTCCACGCCGGCCGGGACGCCGATCGACACGTCGAGCTCGCGGCCGGCGGGCCCCGCCACCGCGACCCCCAGCTCCGCGCGCACCCCGGCGACCAGCGCGGGGCGCGTCACCTGGAGGTCGAGGCCGGCGGGCGCCGCCTGGGTCCATGGCAGGTACGACCGCGCGACCGCCGTGAACGCCAGGCCGGGCACCGCGGGCTCGGAGGTGACGGTGACGCGGCGCTCCCCCGCCCCGGCGAGCCCCGGCGCCACGATCCGCACCGGCGCGTGCGGCTGCGCGGGATCGAGCACAGCGCGGCCGACCTCGGCGCCGTCGACCTCCACGCGGACGGCCACCTCGCGGGGCACGTCCCCCGCGAAGACCGCCTCGAGGGCACGGAGCGCCACGAGGCCCGTCCAGCCGTCGCCGAAGCCGCCGGCCGGGTCGTAGAGCCCGAGGAGCCCGGCCGCGAGGTCGGGGCGGGCCGGATCGTCGGCGGGGAGCGCCAGGATGGCGAGCGCGGTCGCCTCGGCCTCGGGGACGGCGCTGCCGTCGGGGCGGCGCGCGTCGACGCGGAGGGTCTTCGCGCCGTCGGCGCCCGCGTGGAGCGCCTCGCGGACGGTCTTCCGGAGGGCGTCGGCGCTCGCGGCGTCGACCACGTCGGCGGTCAGCGCCCAGGCGGCCACGTACGGCGACGACAGGCGGGCCCGCTGCCGCTCGAAGGCGCCGGTGGCGCGCAGGCGGTTCGCCTGGTTGTCCGGCCCGAGCGCCCACACGGCCCGCGCGGCCTGGACGAGCGCGCCGTCCAGCGACGTGCCGACGGCGGTCCCCCACAAGCCGTCGGCGGCCTGGGCGGCGCGCAGCCGCTCGGCGAGGCGGATCGCGAGCCGCCCGGCGAGGGTGTCGGCCGGGGACAGGCGCACGGCCACGAGCGCGGTGGAGGCGGCCTCGACGCCGGGGTCGCGGGTGGCCTTCGCGATGCGCTGCCACGCGCGGAGCTGGGTCGCGCGGAGCACGTCCGGCCGCACGGAGCCCTCCTCCGCGAGCGGCCCGGCGAGCCCGGTGACGGCGTAGGTGTAGGCGGCGGCGCCGAGGTCGTCGCCGCGCGCGGGCGCCGCTTCGAGCTCGGCCCGCGCCACGCCGAGCGCGCCCGGGAACACCGTCACGGTGAGCGAGCCGTCGCCGCCGGCGCCGGACAGGCCGAACGACCGCGGCCCGGCGAGGGTGCCGCCGCGCGCCTGGTCGACCGGGCGGCCCACCGGCCGGACGGGCACGGTCTTCTCGACGGCGTCGAGCTCGCCGAGGCGCGCCACGAGGCGCAGGTCGCCAGCGCGCTCGGCCTTCACGGTCACGGTCTCGCTGCGGCTCCCGTAGGCCGCGAGCGACACGGCGCCGCCCCCGACGGCCCGCTCGTTCGCGGACACGTCGAGCCGCGCGCTCACGGGGTCGGCCTGCTGGCTGACGGCCTGCACGGGGAGCGCGACGACGTCGCCCGCCCAGAGGAAGGCCGGCGTGACGAGGTCCACGTAGGCCGGGAGCGTGGAGGCGAAGGTGGTGACGGCGCCGCCCTGGGCGCCCGCGCGGGTCTGGCCGAGCGCGAGGACCCGCCACGTCGTGAGCGTGTCCGGGACGGGCACGGGCACCGTCACGGAGCCGCTCTCCGGCACCTCGACCAGCGGCTGCCAGAGGAAGCTCTCGGGGAACCACGCGCGCGGCGTCGGCGCCTGCTCCCCGACGATCGCGGCGAGCGCGCCGAGGGTGGAGGCGTCGACGAGCCCGGGCGCGGCCTCGCCGAAGGCGGCGGCCACCCCTTCCGGGCGCCGCTTCATCATCCCGTCCGCGCGCCCGGCCTTCTCCTCCATCGGCATCGGCTCGTCCGCGGGGGACCCGGGCGCGGCGCCGCCCCCCCTCGCGCCGACCCCGGACTCGAGCCCGTACGCGTCTTCCTTCTGCATCACGGGCGCGGGCGCCTCGGCGGCGCGATCCGCACACGCCGCGAACAACGACAGGATCATGGGGCCTCCGCGGCGACGAACTGGGGCCAGTTCTCCACGTCCTCCGGCAGGCGCGCGCCGTCGGAGGCCATGAAGCGGGGATCGGTGAGGGCGAGCAGGTCGGTCGGCAACACCGAGAGGTGGAGCGGCCGGCCGAAGGGGTCGGTGGCGGGGTTCGCGGCGAGCGCCGCCTCCCAGAGCTCGATCATCCGCTTCGCGGTGAGGAGCTCCTCCGCGGGCGCCTCCTCCTCCCAGGCGCGCACCTGGGCGCGCGCGTGGCGGTAGAGCCCGTAGAAGGCGTCGGTCAGCTCGGCGTCGGGGGTGAAGGTGCCGCGCGTCTCGGCGACGTGCACGCGGTCGGCGCCCGGCGGCACGCTCGGGAGCGTCGTGACGCGCAGGACGGCCGCCTGCGCGGCGTTCTGGCCGGCGATCTGGCCCGTCTGGAGCGCGCGGGCGTCGAGGACCCCGAACGCGGGCGTGGCGGAGAGCGCGCGCACCGTCACCCGGGCGAAGTCGTCGGGGTTCGGGAGCGCGGCCAGCGTCGCGAGCGTGCTGTCCACGCCGGTGAGCGTCACGCCCGCCCCGACCGGCTTCTCCCCGTCGCGCGCGGTGACGGTGAGCTGCGCGGTCTCGCCGGGGCGGTAGGTCGGACGGTCCGTGCTCAGCGCGAGCGCGAGGTCGGCCTTCGGGCGCACGTAGAGGACCGCGCGCGCGTCGCCGTGCTGCACGTGCACGAACCCGCTCGCGTCGTCGGGCACCTTCACCGTGGCCTTGCGCGCCTTGGTGTCGAAGGGGAACTCGACCAGCGAGCGGTCGCCCTGGTGGAGCCACATCTTCTCAGGGAAGGAGCCCGAGAAGTTCGGGCCACGCACGGCGGTGAGCTCGACGGTCGCGCCCGGGTCGACGATCACCTCCGAGAAGCGCAGCCGCAGGTCCGGCACCGCCCCGACGGGCAGCCGGAGCATCGTCTGGCCGAGCTTCTCGTCGCCACGCGAGGCCTCGACCCGCAGCGAGAACCCCGGGAAGGTGGTCGGCTCCGGCTTCTCCACCTCCTCGGCGCCCGGGATGCCCAGCGAGAGCCGCAGGAGCCCGACGCCGTCGGCATCGGCGGCCTCGTCCAGGCTCAACCCGGCCAGGGAGCGCTCCACGCACGCCGCCGTCCCGGCGTCCACGCGCCCGTCGAGCGACGGGTCCGCGAGCGGCGTGAGCCCCACCCCGCGCTCGCCCTCCCGCACCGCCACGCGCCACGCGCGCGGGAAGCCGGCGGCCTCCTTCGCGCCCGCGACGCAGCGCCGCGCGTCCACCATCCGCGCCTCGGCCGACTCGGCCACGCCCTCGACCGAGCCGACGTGCCCCTCCACGTCGACCTCGACCCACGGCGCGCCCGGGTCGGACACCTCCCAGCCGAGCGACCAGAGGCGGTCGCGCCCGCGGGGGCCCGTCTCGCCGGCGAGCGCCGAGGCGACACAACGGGACAGGGGCGTCCGCTCCCCGCCCACGAGCGCCTCGACCATCCGCGGGCGCCCGTCCGATCCCAGGAGCGCCGAGACCTCCACGGCGCGCGCCTCGCCCACCACGCGGTCGGCGCAGCCCCGCACGCGCGCGGTCCAGCGGTCGAGCGCCACCTGCCCCTCGAGGTCGAGCGGCTCGTCGGTGAGCACGTCCGTGGCGCCGGTGAGCCGCGCCGCGACGACCGCCGCGCGTGGCCGCGGCCGCACCGGCATCGGGGGCACCACAACCGTGATGGGCTCGCCGGGATCGAGCTGGAAGCGCGCCACGCCGTCGGCGTCGGCCTCCGCGACCATGCCGGGGTCCGCCGGGTCCCACTCCCGCGTCACGCGCACCGACGCGCCGGGCAGGATGCGGCCCTCCGGCGTCGTCACGCGCACATACACGCGGTTGTTGGCGGAGGGCACCAACCCGCCCGCGAGCTCGGTGACCGCCTCCGCCGCGATGGCGTCCTCGGCCAGGAGCACGCTCGCGCCGCCGACGGCGGTGTCGCCCGTGGGGTCGGTGGCCGTGACCGTGAAGCGCACCGTGGCGCGACCGCGCAGGTCCGCGGGCACCTCGCCCACCTCGAAGCGGAATCCGCCCTTCGTGTCCGTCACGAGCGTGCGCTCCGCGAGCCACTCGCGCGGCGGCGGCCACGCGCCGTCGGACCGCGCCGTCACGCGGAGCGGCGCGTTCCCCACCGGCGCCCCCGACGTGTAGCGCACCACCCCCGCCACGACCGGCGTCTCGCCCACCTTCCACGCGGGCGCCGGGCTCGTCGCGTCGACCGTGAAGCGCGGCAGCTGGAATGGCTTCACCTCGACGGCCACGCGGTCGCTCGCCGCGCCGGACACGAGCTCCACGGCCCACGCCCCGCTCTCCGCGTCGGGCGCGAGCGGGAAGCTCCCCGCCGCCACCCCGAACGCGCCCGCCTTCACCTTCTCCTCGAGGAGGAGCTCGCCGGCGGGGTCGTACACCTTCCAGACCGCGGGCCGCCCGTCGAGCGGCGCGAGGTCCGCGGCGCCGAGGAGCACGCCGCGGAAGCGGATCTCCTGCCCGGGCTTGTAGAGCGGGGCGTCGGTGAGCACGTGGGCGAGCGCCGGCTGGTAGAGCGGCAGCGGCGCCTCGACCGCGGCCTCGCCGGCCGGCGACCCGGTCGCGACCCGGAGCGTGTAGTCGCCGTCGGGCAGCTCCGGGAGCTTCACCCGCGCCTGATGCCGGAAGCCCCAGGACGCGTCCCAGCCGTCGATCGGCTCGAGCGGGAGCTCCTTCCCGTCGGGCGTGACCAGCGTGAGCGTCGCGTCGAAGCGGCGCACGGGCGTCGTGCCGAAGCCGCCCCACTCGTCGACGTAGTGCCCCGTCACGCCGACCGTGACCCGGCCTTCGTCCTTCCGCCCGAGCCCGTCCGCCTCCACGAGCGCGACGGGGCGCACCTCCCCGACGGGGCAGCGGTCGAGCAGCACGCCGTCGCCGATCCACCCCGACCAGCACGGCCCGACGAGCCCCGCGCACAGGAGCGCGAGCCCCATCGCCCCGCCGACGAGCACGACCAGCAGGGTCTTCCACGGAAGCTTGCGCATGGCGTCTCCGGAGCCGCGGAGTGTAGCAACGCCCGGTCGCCGGGCGGCCTTACACGGCTCGGAGAGCTCGATCAGGGCAGCCGCTGCGCGCTGCGGCGGCGTGGGTGCCGTCCGGAGCGGGGGGTGGTTCGGGTGCCTGGGTGGGGCTTTGGTGCGACCCTCGGCGGCGGCGCCGCGTTTCACCTTCGGATACGCAAGCGAATCCTGCGCGGTGTCCACGTGCGCCGGTCGTCGATGCGGCAAGCCAGTCGGCCATCTGGCCTGCCCCCTCGCCGACCGGCGCCCGTGGCCGCCCCCCAGGCGTTGAGACCTCAACATCGGCCGACGGGGCAGCCCACCGTCGTCCGATGTTGGCGCCTCACCTCGTGGACGACCACGCGGAGCCTCCGCGGCTCCGCTTCCCCATCGAGGTGCAACAATGGACGCAATTTCTGCGTGGGCGGAGACCTACGCCGACCGCCACCATCGCCTGCTCGAGGCGCTGTACCGAGGCACGATCGCCGACCCCGAACGCCTGCTCTTCCTGGAGCTGCTCCGAGAGCTCCCCCCCCCCCTGAACGAGACGCCGCTGCTCTACGACGCGAGCTGGGGCGGCGGCCGGTTCGACCTCCTCCTCACCGACGCCGAGGGCACCCGGTGGTGCGCCGTCGAAGTGAAGGAGGCGCCGGCCATCGTCGGCTCGGGTCGGTCACGCAAGAACTGCAAGACGACGTCGAAGCGGAGGCGCGAGAAGCTGGCGTTCCAGACGCGCCTCGCCGCGCGGGTGGCCTCCGCCCACATCGGGCGCGCCGTGACCGGGCTCGGCCTCTGGCACCAGGGCGACGCCTGGGTCGTCGTCGAGCGCTACGACGCCGCGCAGAGCCCGACCTCGTTCGGGTCGGGCGCGCAGCTCGTCCAGCCGTCGGGTACGCAGCCGTCGGAGAACTCGTAGCAGAGGCCGTCCCCGGGGCTCGCGTAGGTGATCACGGCGTCGCAGTCGAGCTCGGCGGACATGCAGCCCACGTCCTCGGCCTCGGCGATGTCGTAGCAGGCCGTCTCGTCGTTCCAGGTGAGCGGGAAGCCGCTGATGACGGCGCAGCCGTCGTACGACGCGCACTTCGCCGCGTCGTAGTCGGGGCAGCCGACCGTCTGCCGGCCCCAGCAGGCGAGGAGGGAGAGGAGGAGCATGAAGGCAGCCTACCTCCGGACACGCCCGGAGGCCGGCCCCCGGCGGCGGCAGGGGTGGGGGGCGAGGGACGGCGCCGGCGTTCGGGCGGCGAGGCGGCGGCGGCGAGGCGGCGGCCGTCCAAGGTCTGGGGATGGGCGGACATCCTCCGAGTTCGGACGGAAATACCGTCCAAGGTCGGGGGATGAGCCTACATCCTCCGACTTCGGACGGAAATACCGTCCAAGGTCGGGGGATGAGCCTACATCCTCCGAGTTCGGACGGAAATACCGTCCAAGGTCGGGGGATGCGCGGACATCCTCCGACTTCGGACGGAGAGCGCGGCTGGCCGCGGGCGATCCTGCTCGCGCTGCGCCCGGACGGTTCAGCTCGCCGCGGGGTCCTTGGCCGCGAAGGCCTTGCCGATCACGGCCGAGTCGCCCTGGAGCGCGGTGCGCTGCATGTAGAACAGGAGCCCGCGCTCGCCGCCGAGCTCCTCGCCGCCGCCGGCGCGGCCGGGGCCGCCGTGCACGAGCGACGGGAGCACCATGCCGGGCGCGGTGGCCTGGTCCGCGACCTTGGAGGAGAGCAGCAGGAGCCGCCCGAGCGACGGCGCGGCCCCGAGGGCGAAGCGCTCGACCCAGGCGCGGTCGTCGGAGGCCGCGGAGCTGACGAGGCTGCCCTGGCCGAGCGCCACGAGCTCGGCGGCGGTCTCGGCCTCGCCGTCGTACGGCAGGATGGTGACGCAGGGGCCGAACACCTCGTGGTCGTGCACCGCGCCGGCCGCGCGCGCGTCGGCCGCGCGCAGGACCGTGGGCGCCACGAAGTAGCCCTTGCCCGCGGGCGCCCCGCGGCCGTCGACGCGCTCCGGGCCGCCGAGCACGATCTTGGCGCTCTCGGAGAGCTTGCGGATGCCGCCGAGCACGTCCCGCAGCTGCGAGGCCGTGCTGACCGGGCCCATCGTCACGCCGTCCGCGAGCGGGTTGCCCACGACCACGCCGGACAGCGCCTCGACCAGCGCCTCCTGGAAGTCGTCCGCGACCTCGGCGGGCACGAACACGCGGCGGATGGCCGTGCACTTCTGGCCCGTCTTCTGCGTCATGTCGGTGACGACGTTCCGGACCATGGTGCTCCACAGGTCGGAGCCCGGCCCGACGTCCGGCCCGAGCACCGCCGCGTTGAGCGAGTCGGCCTCGACCGTGACGCGCACGCCCTTCTCCGCGAAGCCCGGCGTTCCGCGCAGCATGGCGCCGGTGGCGTTGCTGCCGGTGAAGGCGAGGTGGTCCTGCGGGCCGAGGCGCGACAGGAGGTCCCCCGTGGAGCCCACGACGAGCTGGAACGACCCGGCCGGGAGCCGCCCGCTGTCGACGAGCACCTGCGTCATGCGCCAGGTCAGGAGCGCCGTGGCCGTGGCCGGCTTCGTGATCATCGGGAAGCCCGCGAGGAACGCGACCGCCGCCTTCTCGAAGGTGCCCCAGGCCGGGAAGTTGAAGGCGTTGATGTGCACGGCCACGCCGGTGCGCGGCACCCACACGTGCTGGCCGACGAAGCGCGGCGAGCGCGTGAGCGGGAACATGTCGCCGTCGGTGAGGAAGCGGCGGTCGCCGACGCGCTTCGCGAGCGCCTCGCCGAAATATGCGTAGGCGGAGAGCGTGCCGATGGCGCCGTCGACGTCGAACTTCGCGTCCCCGCGGGTGTTCCCGCCGTTCTTCTGCGCGAGGTCGAGCAATTCCTCGCGATTGGCGTGCAGGATCTTCGACAGGTCCTTGAGCAGGGTGGCGCGCTCCCCGAACGTGAGGGCACGCAGCGCGGGGGCGCCGACGGTCCTGGCATGATAAAGGGCCGCGGCGAAGTCGAGCCCTTCGCTGGACGCCTCTGCGAGCGGCTCCTCGGTGGACGGGTCGACCAGGGTGGCGAAGCGGCCCTCGCCGGTGAACCAGCGGTCGGCGACGTAGGACGAGAGGCGGATCATGGGGGGCTCCTTGCGGGTTCGGCTCCTATCAAGAAACAGGCGGTCTCGCGCCGCCCCGCGCGCCTACCCTCGGAAGCTTCCGGGTTTCAAAGGTCAAAGCGTGCTTAACCCCGAAACGGGAGGTCAATGTGGGAAGGTCCGGTAGCACGTTCGCAAAGCGCCAGAAGGAGATCGCCCAGATGGAGCGCGCCAAGGAGAAGGAGGCCAAGCGGGCGCTGCGCCGCACCGACAAGGCCCAGCGCGCGCCCGGCATGCCCGGCGAGGACCCCGACATCGCCGGCATCGTCCCCGGGCCGCAGCCGCTCCCCGAGGATTGAGCCGCCGACTCGCGGTCCGCCGGACACGCCCGCGCGCCCGGCCGACCCCGACGATCAGCCCTTGTCGGGTTCCTTCCCGCCGGTCTTCTTCGACACGTCCGCGCCGAAGCCGGACTGCTGCGAGCCCGCCTGGACGTTCCCCGCCTGCTCGCCGTGCTCGAAGCCGCCCGCGGCCGCGCCGTACTCCGCGCCGCGCGCCGCCTCGGGCGTCTTGCCGTACATCCCGCCGTAGCCCGTGCCGCCGGCCTGCTGGCCCGCCTGCCCGGCCGGCTGCTGCCCGCCGGCCGGCTGCTGCCCGACGGTCTGCTGGCCCGCCGTCTGGCTCTGGTGGAAGGGGCCCTGGCTGTACTGCCCCTCGATCGCCTGCCGGCCCCCGCCGAGGCTGATGCGACGCGGCTGGGCCTCCTGGCGCTTCCCGAGCTTCACGGTGAGCACGCCGTTCTCGAGGTTCGCGTCCACGTTGTTGGTGTCGCAGCCCTCCGGCAGGATGAACGAGCGGGTGAAGCTCCCGTAGGAGCGCTCCGCCGCGTACCAGGTGTCGCCGCGGGTCTCCTGCTGGAACTCGCGCTTGCCGCTGATCCGGAGCCGGTTGCCGACGATCGTGAGATCGAGGTCCTCCTCCTTCACGCCCGGAAGGTCCGCCTGGAACACGAGCCCGTCCTTGGTCTCCCGCACCTCGAAGTCGGGCACGAACTGGAGCTGCGCGGCCTCCTGGAAGTAGGTGAGCGGATCGAGCTCGAACGCGGGCTGCCGGAACAGGTCCTGCATCCGGCGCATCGACTCGCGCACCATGTTGAAGGGATCGGTCTGTTGAAGCGCTCCGCCGCCACCGCGGCGAATCGTGAGGTCGGCCATCGGGTCCTCCGTCTGCCCTCGAAACCTACGCAGGTCGACCCTCCGATCAACCTGGGCCTACGCCGTGAATCGGCAGCGTTCGGGGCGGGGTCCGATCGCCCGGCCGACGGCCGGCGTAAGGGGTGCGTGGTTCCCCGCACGGCGGCGCACGGGTACGTTCCGGGCGACTGTCGGAGACGAACATGTGGCTCCTCCTCCCCCTGGCCTGCAGCGGGGTCGCCAGTGAAGAAGACGCCGAGCGCGCCTACCTGGGCCTCGATCGGGCCGTCGAGCGCGCGCTCGCGCTGGGGCTCCAGGGCTACAGCGAGGCGTCGAGCGCCAACATCGCGGACCAGGAAGAGGCGGGCGAGACGCACGGCACCATGGTCGTGTCCGGGCAGGTGGACCAGGGCAGCTCCGACAACAAGGGCCTGCGCCTCTTCCTCTCGCTGACCGAGTACTCCGACACCCTCGGCGACGACGGCGAGCCCGACCTCGTCTACGACACCGACCCCGACGCGCTCCCCTCGCTCGACCTGCAGCTCCGGGACATGCCGGACGGCACGTTCTCCGGCACGCTCGCGGGCGTGTTCGTCATGGACGGCGCGCTCGAGGGCCCCGTCGAGCTCTCCCTCACGATGAGCGGCGACATCGAGAGCGACGGCGCCGACGGCGTGCGCCGCGTCGAGGAGAGCACCGAGGTCACGGGCACGGCCACGAGCGACTACGGCGTCTACGAGGTCGACCTGGTGCGGTAGGGCCGGGCGTCGCTACGGCAGCTCGACGCGCCAGACGGTCTCGACCAGCCGATCGAGGTTCCAGCCCCGCTCGCGCGCCTCGTGGAGGATGTCGGCCTCCTCGAGGCGCTCGATCCGCGCGCCCGCCCAGAGCCGCCGGACCTCGTCCTCCGGGACGGCCTGGGGCGGCCCGGGCTTCTTCGCCTGGTCGTAGTCCATCGTCACGAGGAGCACGACGGCGCCCGGGCGCAGGACCGTGCGGAGCGTCGCGACGTACCGGGCCCGCTGCGCGGGATCGAGCGCGATGAGCGCGGCGCGGTCCCACACCCGGTCGAAGGTGCCGACCAGCGCCGGCGAGAGCGCGAACACGTCGCCCTGCAGCACGGTCCGCCCGGGCGTGGAGAACGCCTGGAACGGGCCCAGGGGCGCGATCGTGGGGGTGGAGCCCTCGCGCGCGTGCAGCGCGCGCACGGCCTTGTCGGCGAGCTCGACGCCCACCACCTCGTGGCCCTGGTCCACGAGCCACGCGAGGTCGAGCGTCTTGCCGCAGAGCGGCACCAGCACGCGGTGCGTGCCGTCGAGGAAGCGCGGCGCGAAGCGCCGGAGGCTCGGGTGCACCTCGTCCTTGTGGAAGCCGGTGCGGCCGGCGTCCCACGCCTCGAGCCAGAACTTCGGATCCATCATCCCTCCTCGCCCAGCTGGGCGACCCAGGTCATGCCGAGGCGGCGGGCGATCCAGGCCTCCCAGCCCGCCGGGAGGCCCCCGCCGACGTCCAGGAGATCGATGCGGGCGGCGTTCACGGAGTCGCCGGGACCGAACCACACGCGGAGCAACGCGTCGCCGGCCTCGATCGCCACGGCGCGCGGCGGGCGCGCCAGGACGCGGCGCACCACCACGGGCTCGCCCGCGACACGCGCGACGCCCTGCTCGCCCGGCCCGGCGAGGCCCTCGGCGCCGTCGATACGGCCCCAGGCGTCCGTGTAGGCGAGCGCGAGGGGCAGCGTCCGTCGCGTCCACGTGACGGGCCCCGGGCGCGCCGCGGCCCACCGCAGCGCCGCCACGGCCAGCTCCCACGCGAGCGCGAGCTCGGCGCGCTCGTCGGCGTGCACGTCGGAGGCGACGTCGACCGCGAGTGTGCCCGCGGCGAGGTCGAAGATCGCGGTCACGACCTCGCCCGACCAGGTCACGGTGTCGCCGCGGACGGTGACGGCCATCGCGGGCGCGTCCACGCCGGGGGTCGCACGGCCGTCGGCCACGGCGGCGTCGGGATCCCACCAGCGCCGCAGGCCGGCCGCGGTGGTGAGGGCGTCACGGAGCGCGGGCGAGGCGGGGATCGGGAAGCGCATGGGAGGCTCTTGCTAACGCGGGGGGCGGGCCGGCTCGACGCGGCGAGCGCCCGGGGCGTTGGCACGCAAGGTCAGCCGCCCTGGCGCTGGGAGTCAGTGGCGCGCGGCACGCCCGGCCTACGGTGCGACCGCCGACCCCTCCGGCCGACACCGTCCTTCCCAGGAGCACGAATGTCCATCCTCGCCATCCTCTCGCTCGCGACGACGAGCGCGCACGCCCAGGCCTGCCCCGACATGTACACGATGGCGACCGCGTCGGGCGGCGTGTGTGGCACCTACGACATCTACAACCCGCCCACCCCCGCGATCAGCCCGACGGGCATCCCCGGCGACTACGTGGGCAACTGGGTGCCGCTCTACTCGGACGGCACGGACACGGAGCCGGCGGGCGGCGAGGAGCCCATCCGCTGCATCGACGGCACCCGGCCGATGTACTACGTCGACCCCGCCGCCGACGGGAACGACGCCAACTGGTTGTTCTTCTTCCAGGGCGGCGGGTCGTGCGCGGGGGTCGGCGGCGAGACCGTCGGGGAGGCCTGCTGGGGCGACTACGCCGTCGCCAGCGAGCGCGACGAGATGAGCTCGGTCGACAACCACGGCTCCCAGAACGCGACCGGCATGCTCGACCCCGACAAGGCCGCCAACGCCGCCCTGTTCAGGAACTTCAACCGCGTGATCATCTCGAAGTGCTCCTACGACCGCTGGCTGGGGACGGCGACGGTGTCCGCCACCTCGCCCTCGGGCAGCACGTTCTCCCTCTACTTCCACGGGCGCCGCATCGTGGAAGCGGTGTTCGCCGACCTCGCGGACGGCGTGCCGGTGAGCCCCGCCAACGAGGAGGACGTGACGATGCCGCCGCTGGAGGACGCGAGCCTCGTCCTGCTCGCGGGCCACAGCGGGGGTGCTGCGGGCGTCATCCTGAACGGGGACTGGATGGCCGAGGAGGTGCGCGCGCGCTCCGTCGCCGACCTGGACGTGCGGCTCGTCGTCGACGCGCGCTTCGCGCCCGGGCTCGAGAACGAGGCCGCGTTCGACACCGACGCGGAGGACGCCGCCGGTCCGCTGGCCTGCGCCACCGTGCCCGGGGGCAGCACCTGCGACGCCTACGACTTCGCGGTCTCGGGCTCCGCCGACCTCGTCGCCGGCGTCCTCCCCTACGACGCCGGCACCTACCGGATCGCGGACGCGCTGCAATCCACCGGCGCCGCGCGGTACGCCCACGAGGAGTGGGGCGCCCCGCTGGACGCCTCGTGTCAGGCCACCCACGCATCCGCCTGGGGGCGCTGCCACTCCGAGACACACGTGTTGATGAACCACGTCTCCACGCCGTTCTTCATCCGGAACGCGCTCGAGGACGGCAACCACTCGGGCAACCCCACGGCCTGGTTGTGCGAGGGCCCGGACTGCGGGTACGACCAGCCCCCGATCCAGGACGGGTTCACCGCCGCCGAGTACCACGAGCGCGTGGTCAAGCAGCTCACGACGCTCGACACCTGGGGGACGGCCTCCGAGATGGAGCAGGGCCTCGATCCCGACGGTCCCACGAGCCACGGCGTGCCGATCGGCGTGTTCGCGCCGGACACCTCGACGCACGAGGGCATCCTCCACGACTACCAGAGCTTCGGCCTGCGGCTCCGCGAGCCGATCGACGTCGAGAGCACCACGTACGCCGAGGCGCTCTACGAGTGGGCGACCGCCCCAGCGTCCTACGTCGGACCGGCGATCGAGGACCCGGAGGCGCCGGTGCAGTGGTGCCAGAGCCCGGTGGGCGGGGCCTGCCCCTGAGACCCCCCGCGGCGCCGCGCGCGGAGGAGCGCGCGCCCGCGAGCGGGCGCGCCACCCTGGATCAGAGCGAGCGCAGGTAGGCCGCGAGGTCGGACAGCTCGGCGTCGGAGAGCATCGAGGTGTCGCCCATCGCGCCGCTGCGCGAGGACTCGAGCACCGCCTCGAGCGTGGCCGCGGAGCCGTCGTGCAGGTAGGGCGCGGTCGCCGCGATGCCCACGAGCGTGGGGGTGTTGACGGCCTCGAGCCCGTACATCGCGTAGTGGCCGTTGTCCGTGAGGCGCTCGCCGGTGTGGCAGCTCGCGCAGGCCACGTCCTCGCGCTCGAAGAGGGCCTTGCCGCGGAGCACGGCGGCGTCCGTGGAGCCCTTCTCCGGGAGGTCGACGGCGCGGATGGAGTCGACGAACGCGCTGATCTGCGCGGCCTCGGCGTAGGAGAGGCCGTTGCCGCCCATGCGCCCGGAGCTCGTGATCTGGGCCTCGTCGCCGACGGTGTCCACCTGGTCGGTCCAGGTGAACGGCGCCGTCACCGACACCGCGCCCGCGAGCGATGGCGTCTGGCGGACGCCGTGCTCGAAGGTCCAGGTGATGCCGTCGTTGCGGCCGTCGAGGTGGCAGGTGGAGCAGGAGATGCCGGCCCCGGAGGCGGCCATCTGCGAGGAGGTCGCGGAGTAGAAGAGGCGGCGACCGGCCTCGACGTCGGGGTCGAGCACGCTCGCCATGACCTCGGCGCCCACGTCGGTGCGGAAGGTGTCGGAGGAGACGAAGCCCTCGGAGACCTGCGCGTCGAAGGCGTCCGCGGCGCGCTTCGCCCGGATGCTGGCGACGCTCCGGTCGAGGAAGGAGTGCACGTAGCCCTCGTCCTCGCCGAGGAAGGCCACGCCGCGCGGCCCGGCGTCGGTCCCGACGAACACGAGCGTGCTGGACGCGAAGCCGGCCTGGTCCGCCGAGACGAAGACCCCGCCGCCGGTGTCGAACATGATCTCCACGTCGTCCTGCTCGGTCTCGGCCGGGTAGATCGGCGTCGCGGAGACCACGGCGACCACCTGCGAGGACTCCATCGTCGCGTAGATGAGCCCGGCGTCGGGCGAGTACGCGGTGCTCGACACGTAGCTGCGGACGGCGGTGACCTCCTCCTCGTCGGTCCCGAGCTGCGCGAAGCCGGCCACGAGCACGGTCGCGGCCTCGTCGGGCGCGGGGTTGCCGTTGTCTTCGACCGGGACGATGACCACCGAGGGGTTGAAGCGGCTCACGCCGACGCCGACGGAGCCGTAGCCGTCGGACTGGACCTCGGTCTCGCCGGGGTCGGCGACCGGGTTCGTGTTGTCCAGGTAGAGCGCCGGCGCGGCGAAGGACTTGCCGTCGGGGGAGACCGAGAGGTCGCCCGTGATGCGGCGGGTGAACTGCCGCGAGCCGTCCTCGCCCGCGCCGTAGATCGCGGGGAGGTCGAGCTCGGCGACACCACCGTCGTCGAGGTCCACCCAGCTGACGGCGCCGCCGATGGAGGAGCCGACGTAGAGCGCGTTGCCGCTCGGGTGCAGCGCGACCCAGGAGGGGTGGCCGCCCACGTCCCAGGTGCGGGACACGGCGAGCGTGGTGGCGTCGAGCTCGACGACCTGCTCCTGCGCGGACAGCGCGACGTAGAGCTTCGTGCCGTCCTCGCGGGCGACGATGCCGTAGGGCTCCGCGCCGACCTCGACGGTGTCGACCTTGACGAGGGTGCCGCCCTGGTCCTCGAGCACGGCAAGCGCGCGCTCGCCGCGGAGGGTGACGAACACGCGCCCGCCGGCACGGGCGAGCCGCGTCGGCTCGAGCCCGACCTCGACGGAGGTGCTCTTGCCGGTCGCGGGGTCGTGCCGGACGACCATGCCTGCGTCCGTGTCCACGACGTAGAGCGCGGCGTGGTCGGCGCTCGGGATGAGCGTCTGGCTGCCGGTGGGGAACGTGGCGTCGCGAAGCGCCGACGAGCAGCCGCCCAGGAGCGAAGGGAGAAGAAGGAGGAGAAGCCGGTTCATGTCCTACCTCGTGCGGCATTCTGCCATGCAAGGGATGGTCCCGCTCCGGATAATGTGCACGGATGGGCATGTTCCTCCTTTCACTGGCGCTGGCGGCCGAACCGGACACCGCCGAGCGCGACATCCCGATCCCGCCCGGGACCGCGGAGGACGGGGCGCCAGGAGGGGAGCCGGCGCCCGAGGAGCCCGGGGCGGCGCCCGCACCGACGCCCGCGCCGGCGACCGCGACACCCCCGCCCGCCGAGAGCCGGGACCTGAGCGTGGAGGCGCGGCGCCGGGAGGCCGCCCGGCTGTACCTCCAGGCCCTCGACTCCTGGAAGCAGCGGCGCTGGAAGCGCGCGTGGTGGCTCGCCTCGGAGTCGCTCACGCTCGACCCCGAGCTCACGCCCGCCCGCATGCTCGCCGGGTACGCGCTCCTGAAGATGAAACGCCGGGACGAGGGCGCCGAGACGCTCGCGGGGCTGGCGCTCGAGCCGGGCGCGTCCCCGTTGCCCGCGGAGCGCCTCCGCGAGGCGGAGCGGGTCGTGCACCGGCACCTCGCCCCCTACCGCCGCGATCAGTGGGCGCTCTCCGTCGGGAACGTCACGTTCGTGCAGCGGATGGGCGACACCGCCGTGCCCGTCAACGGCTACGTCTTCGCCGGCCGCGTGCCGCTGTTCGACCGGCTCGCCCTGCGCGTGGACGGCGGGGCGCCCTGGGGCGCCACCGCCAACGACCTCGACGTGCGCGGGCCGCGCTTCGGGGTGTACGCCCTGACCTCGCAGCCGCTCGGCTCCGGCCGCTGGCACGTCGACCTCGCGGCCGGCCCCGCCTTCTGGCTCGCGGAGGGCCGCTACTGGGCCGACGGCTCCGAGCCCTACGTGGGCGCGCGCGGCGCCGTGGCGGTGGACGTCCGCCTCGGCGCCCTGATCGGCCTCCGCTACGAGATGGGCGCCAGCGTGTTCCCCCTCGCCGCCGAGGACCTCCCCTTCTACGCGGAGCCCCTCGACATCCGCTTCTCGATTGAGACCTGGTTCGGGCGCTGACGGCGCGACCGCGCGAGGGATGCGGCGGGCCGCCGCCTCGGGCGGCGGGTCGGCCGGCCCCTGGCCGGACGACCGAGGCCGGAGGCCGAGCCCAGAGCAGCCCGGCCCCCGCGTCTCCGCGGGGGACGCGCCCCCTACTTCCTGGCCTCTACGATCGCCTCGTAGGCGTTGATGCGCCCGAAGCCCAGGAAGTCGTCGCGGCCCGGCTGCTCGACCTGCACCTCGACGAGCTCCCAGCTCTCGAGGGCCCCGCCGAACAGGTCCAGGACGAAGCTCCCCGTCTTGCTGCGCTCGGGGTTCCACCAGTAGATGGTGTCGCGCGCGGGCCCGACGCCGTCGTCGGCGGAGGTCGTGAGGATGCTCTTCAGCTGCGGCACGGTCGGCGGCTGCCCGTGGGCGAGCGTGTAGGCCTCGATCGCGAGCGCGGCGACGCCGGCGGCCGTGGGCATCGCCTGGCTCGTGGCCGAGTGGTACGCGTGGTAGCCGTAGTCCGGGGAGCGCTTCGAGCTCGGCGTGAAGTAGGCGTTGAGATCCGGGGCGCTCCCAGAGGGCGCGGCCAGGTCCACGCCGCCACGCTCGCGGCCGAAGCCCGTCGAGTAGATCGGCGGCTCGAACACGCCGGGGCGATCGAGGTTGTGCTCGGTCCCCTTGCCGGCGCCCGGCGCGGGGTCGTACACGCGCAGGTCGGGGGCGTCGGGGTCGTAGTCGCGGGGCCCGCTCCCGCTGATGGCCAGGACGTTGGGCGGGTACCACTGCGGGAGCACCCACCAGGGGCCGCCCGCGCTCTGGTGCAGCTCGTGCACGCCGACGCCCCAGTTGCCCGCGGGGGTCGTCACCAGGATGCCCTGCCGGTCGAGCGCCTGGAGGGCGTGCATCAGGATCTGGCGGTACTCCTCGCCGAAGGGGAAGAGCTCGTCCTTGGCGAAGAAGAAGCCGAAGGCGTGCGCGAGGACCTGGCAGCCGTCGTCGTCCGCGCGACGGAAGGCGGCGAGCACCTTGCTGATGTCCTGCCAGCCGCCGAAGCCGGTCTTCGTCGCGTAGCTGATGGCCTTCGCGCCGGGGGCGATGCCCCGCAGGGCCCAGTCCTTCCCCGGCTTGTAGCGCACGTTGAAGATGGCGCTGCCCGAGGTGGAGTGGCCGTCCCAGTCGAAGCCTCCCAGCTCCGCGTCGATGATGGCGGTCGAGGGGTCCATCCCCTCGGCCTCCCCGAACTTCCGGTAGTAGGCCTCGAGCTCGTCGTCGGAGCGGAACACGGGCACGATGCCGCCCTCCTCGGGCGTGCCGACGGCGTCCTCGCGGTACCAGGTGTAGTCCTCGTGGAGGCGGCCCTGGCCGACGTCCATCACGGGCATGCCGGAGTCGGCGAAGCAGACGGTGGTGCCGGCGCCGCGGTAGTCGTGCCCCTCGATGTCGTCGAGCTGCCACTCGGGGGTGCGGCCGTCGGGGTGGCGGACGGCGCCGATGGCCTGCAGCGGCCACTGGCGGTTCTCGAGGTACGCGTCGTGCTTGTCCCCACCGTCGCCGCGGTCGGGCGGCCCGGACGGGCCCGTGGGCTTCAACTGCTCCTCGGACAGGACGAGCACCGCCGGCACGACGGTCGTGATCCCGAGCCCCGGCGTGGTGCGCGCGTCCTCGAGGAAGGTCTCGCTGGACGAGGTGGCGGCGACGAGCTTCGCCTCGGGCCAGTCCCACGCGAGCGTTCCCCCGATGGCCTCGAGCGCCCCGGGCTGGAAGCCCTCCTCGACCACGAGGAGGTACTTCGTCGCCCCGTCGGGCGTCCGGACCCGGCCGTCCGGCATGTCCGCGGGGAAGTCGGGCGCCGCCGCGCGGGCCCCGGCCGGGACGACCGCGCCGACGAGCAACAGCAGGAACTTCCTGGCAAGAACGTACATGGCTCCTCCCTGATCGGGGCCCCGCCCCGCCACCCCCGGCTACGCACCCGGAGCCACCTGGGTCCGACTCGGGGCGACACAATCCAACAATCCCGCCGCCCGGCTGCGCGCTCGACGGGGGGCCGATCCCGGGACGGGCGGGCGACCCCGGGCGACACGCGTGGGAGACGATTCCGCCGTCGCCCCCGCCCCTGCGCCGGGGTAGATCGCGCCATGGCTACCCGCTACCCCTGCAAGGACCCCTCCCCCACCGGAACCACCCAGGAAGAAGGCGCCGTTCCCGAGCGCCGCACCGTCCGCGTGAAGCGCGTGGACGAGTGCGCCACGCTGGACGAGCTCTTCACCTGGTGCCTGCCCGCCTTCGGCGGCGCGCTGCTCCGGCGCACCTACAAGATCCTCGACGAGGCGGTGGGCGCCGGCTGCCCGATCACGTTGTCGATCGCGGGCCCGGCCACCGTGTCCGGGCAGCACCACACCTGGCTGAACCCGCTGCTCGAGACCGGCTGGGTCGCGTACCTCTCCACGACCGACGCGGTCTGCTACCACGACGGCCACCGCAGCCTCGACGGGTTCACCGACCCGATCCACGAGGTGCCCATCTTCGGGGACGACGGGCAGCTCCGCGACGAGCGCACCATCCGCGTCACGGACATGGCGTTCGACGAGGACGTGCTGCTGCACCAGGACAAGCTCATCTCGATGGCGCTGCAGCGGCCCGAGTTCCAGAAGAAGATGACGGGCACCGAGCTGCGCTACCTCCTGGGCGCCCTGTACGCCGAGCAGGAGAAGAAGAACGGCACGCGCGAGGGGCTCCTCGCCTGCTGCAACCGCCTCGGCGTGCCGATCTTCGTCGGCGCCCCCGGGGACGGGAGCGTGTTCCTCAACTCCATGAAGCTCTGGGCCATGCAGAAGGCCGGGTTGATCCCGAGCTACGCGCTGGACCTCGACCTGCACGCCGAGGTCTTCGAGGCCTGCGCCTACCACTGGTGGGGCCTGCACGAGAACCCGGTCGGCGCGCTCGCCACCGTCATCCTCGGCGGCGGCGTGCCGAAGAACTACAACCTGCAGCCCGAGCCCGCGCTGGGGCAGGTGCTCGGGCTCCCGAACGTCTCGGGGTACACCTTCGACGTGCAGATCGTCAGCGCGCCCGTCACCGACGGCTCGCTCTCGTCCTGCCCCCCCGCGGAGGCCGTGACCTGGGGCAAGGTCGACCGCGAGACCTACATCCAGACCACCGAGTCGATGCAGGGCGACTACTCGATGGTCATGCCCTTCCTCGTGAAGGCGCTGCTCGACAACCGCGAGCGCTACGCCCGCTGGGCCGAGCGCATGGGCGAGGACGAGCTCTTCGCCAAGCACCCCAAGGCGCGCGGCTACCTGCGCCCGCGCGACGGCTACCGCCTCTTCGAGAAGCGCGACCGGCTCGTGGGCGCGCTGCTCGACCAGGTGCGCGACAACAAGGAGTGGCTGCTCGACAGCCTGCAGTACCCGCTCGGGGGGAAGTAGCTCTCGGGGCGGCGGCGCTGGGGCACGCGGGGCTGCGGGGTCGCCGGGGTCGCGGCCCGACGGTCTCGGGTGGCGCGCGGGGCTGCTGGGGTCGGCGGGCGTCGCCGCGCGGACGTGCCGCCGCAGTGCGCGGGGCTGCGGGGGTCGCCGGGCGGGTACCGGCGGGTCCGTGCCCGCCGCGCGGCCATCCAGGCGGGTTCATCCCGGATGACCCCCGCTCGGTGGCCGCGTTCCGGCCATCCAGGCGGGATCATCCCGGATGATCCCCGCTCGGTGACCGCGTTCCGGCCATCCAGGCGGGGTCATTCCGGATGACCCCCGCTCGGTGACCGCGTTCCGGCCATCCAGGCGGGGTCATTCCGGATGACCCCCGCTCGGTGACCGCGGCACCCCTCGCGCGCTGCAGCCCCGCGGACGCGAGCAGGCCTGCCCGGCCGCGGCGGTACGGCGCCCGCGCCGCCACAGGGAGGTCGAGCCGGGCGCGGTCGCCGAGCGCGGCGCGCAGGCCCATCCGCAAGCCGATGGCGCGCTCGAGCAAGGGGGTGGCGGGCGCGGCGCGACAGCGGCGCGCCGTGCGCGCGCTGATCCCGAGCACGTCGGCCACCGCCTCCAGGGACAGGAAGCGGCCGCCCACCCGCGTCGCCGCGCCGCGGGCTTCGACCGCCAGGGCCGACTGGTCGAGCGCGGCGAGGCCCACCGCGCCCGCGGCGGCGTCCGCGAGCTGCTCCAGCTGGAAGGCCTCGTCGAGGACACGCACCCCGAGCACCGCCAGGAGGACCGACCGGTCCAGCGTCGGCACGGCGCGCCGCACCCGCGCGAGGAACGAGCCCGGCGCCATCCGGAGGCCGAGGAGCGCGCCGATGCTCGACGCCTCGTGCAGCGGATCACCCGTGACGCCGTGCTTCTCCGCGTTCCGCAGCACGTAGTAGAACGCCTCCTCCAGGTGGCGCTGGTCCGCGCAGGCGGTGAGATGCGCCGGCGCGAAGCCCGGCAGGTCCAGCCGCCTCGTCAGCGTGCCCGCCACGACCCGCGCGAGCTTGCCCGCCTCCTCGCGCTCGCACGCCGCCTGCAGGTGCAGGTGATCGCCCGAGGCCCGGAACGCGAGCAGGCCGCGCGGCTCCCCGACGGCGTGACACACCTCCGCGACGGCCCGCTGCGCGCGCACGTCCGGGGCGAGCACGCGGCCGTCGACCGACCGGAACACGAGGTGGAAGGCGAGCGGCTCCATGACGCGCCTACCGTCGTCACCGGCGCCACGCCGGACAAGGGGCCGGTCAGAAACTGTCCGCCCCCCTCCCCCCGAACCGGCTACACGGTTCCGCCATGACCCGCGTCCTGTTCGTCTGCGGCAAGAACCGCCTGCGCAGCCCCACCGCGGAGCAGGTCTTCGCCGCGCGGCGGGACCTGGAGGTCGCCTCCGCCGGCCTCGCGGGCGACGCCGACGAGCCGCTCACCCCCGAGCTCGTCGCGTGGGCCGACCTGATCTTCGTCATGGAGAAGGCCCACCGCGCGAAGCTCGCGCGACGCTTCCGCGAGCAGCTGCGCGCCCGGGTCGTGTGCCTCGACATCCCCGACGAGTACACGTTCATGCAGCCGGAGCTCGTCGCGCTGCTGCAGGCCCGGGTCACGCCGCACCTGCGCTGAGGGCAGCCGAGTGGCTGGCCGGAAGTCCTCCCGTCGCCCGCTGGACGCCTCGGGCGCCCGCCGCGCCCCGGCCTCGATTACAGGCCTCGGGCCTGCGCACTCGCCCGGGGACGCGGCGGGCATCCCGATGCGCCTCAGCGGGCTCGGTCCGCGATTCCCGGTCAGCCTCCGAGGCCCAATCGCTCCGCTCCCGACGCCGGGTTACAGCCATTCGCCCGCTCCGGAGACGTGAATGACCGAACTCCTGGCGGCGCGCGCCCAGATGGCGCTCAGCCTCGGCTTCCACATCGTGTTCGCGTGCATCGGCGTCGCCATGCCGTTCCTGATGGCGGCGGCGCACTGGCGGTGGCTGCGGACGGGCGACGCGACGTACCGCACGCTCACGAAGGCGTGGTCGAAGGGCGTCGCGATCTTCTTCGCGGTGGGCGCCGTGTCCGGGACCGCGCTCTCCTTCGAGCTCGGCCTGCTCTGGCCGGGCTTCATGGAGCACGCCGGGCCGATCATCGGGATGCCGTTCTCGTGGGAGGGCGCCGCGTTCTTCCTCGAGGCCATCGCGCTGGGCGTGTTCCTGTACGGCTGGGAGCGGGTGCCGCCCTGGATCCACTGGGCGAGCGGGCTGGTGGTCGGCCTCTCCGGCGTGGCCTCCGCGATGTTCGTGGTGTGCGCGAACGCCTGGATGAACAGCCCGGCCGGCTTCGACTGGAACGGCGGGAACCCCACGAACATCGACCCCTGGGCCGCGATGTTCAACGACGCGGCGCTGATCGAGGGCGTGCACATGGTGGTGGCGGCGTTCGAGGCGGTGGGCTTCGCGGTCGCCGGGCTGCACGCGCTCCTGTTCCTGCGCACGCGCCTCCCGATCCACGCCGCGGCGGTTCGCATCGCGATCGTCGTCGGGGCGCTCGCAGCCCTGGCCCAGCCGCTCGTGGGCGACTTCGCGGCCAAGAGCGTCGCGGTGCGCCAGCCCGCAAAGCTCGCCGCGATGGAGGCGCTCTTCGAGACCCAGCCCGGCGCGCCGCTCCTGCTCGGCGGCATCCCCGACGAGGAGGCGCGCACCGTCCGCTACGCCGTCCACATCCCGAAGATGCTGAGCGTCCTCGCCCACGGCGACCCCGACGCCGAGGTGATCGGCCTCGACCGCATCCCGCGCGACGAGTGGCCGCCGGTGCTCGTGGTGCACGTCGCGTTCCAGGTGATGGTCGGCATCGGCACGCTGCTCGCCGCGGTCGGCGCGCTCGGCCTGCTCGCCACGTGGAGGCGCCCCGCGTGGCTGGAGCGACCCGCGTTCCTGAAGCTCCTGGCCCTGTGCACGCCCCTCGGCTTCCTGGCCGTCGAGGCGGGCTGGGTGGTCACGGAGGTGGGCCGGCAACCGTGGATCATCTACGGCTACCTGCGCACCGCCGACGCCGTGACGCCGCGCCCGGGCATCGGGCTCACGTTCGCGACCTACGCGGTGCTCTACCTGTTCCTGTCCGGGGTCGTGACCGTGCTGCTCGCGCGGCAGATCCAGGCGCTCCACCGCGCCGAGGGGGCCGCGTGACGCTCGCCGGAGTCCTGTTCTTCCTGGGCGCGTCGGTGCTCTTCTACGTCCTGTTCGGCGGGGCCGACTTCGGCGCCGGCGTGCTGGAGCTCTTCGTCGGCAAGGAGCGCCGCGCCGAGCAGCGCGCGCTCGTGTCACGCGCGATGGCGCCCGTCTGGGAGGCCAACCACATGTGGCTGGTCCTCGCCGTGGTCATCCTGTTCATGGCGTTCCCCACGGTCTACACGACGCTGTCGGTGTTCCTGTTCGCGCCGATGACGGCCGTGCTGGTCGGCATCGTCGCGCGCGGCACCGCGTTCACCTTCCGCCACTACGACACGCTCACCAAAGACTGGCACCGCGCCTACACCGCGGCCTTCGCGCTCGGGAGCCTCTGGACCTCGGCGTGGCTCGGCGTCGTCGCCGGCGCGCTCGTCCTCGGCCGCATCGACCCCGCCGGCGCGGACACCTGGACGCTCTACGTGGCCCCCTGGTGGAACCCCTTCTGCATCGCCATGGCCGTGTTCACGACCGCGCTCTTCGCGCTGCTCGCGGCCGTATTCCTCGTCGGGGAGGCCGACGACGACGGCCTGCGCGCCATCTTTCGCGGCAAGGCGCGCGTCGCCGCCGTGGTCCTCGTCGCGGCGGGCGCCGCCGTGTTCGCGACGGCCGAGCTCGCGGGGCTCCCGCTCATCGCGGCGTTCTTCGGCACGCCGGCGAGCGTGGCGGCGTTCGCGACGGCGACGGCGCTGCTGGTGCCCTTCTGGCGCGCGCTGGGGCGGGGTCGCACCGCAGCGCGGGTGCTCGGCGCCGCGATCGTCACGCTGGTGCTGCTCGGGTGGTACGCCGTTCAATACCCGGTCGCCGTGCGGCTCGCGGACGGCGCCATCACCTTCCCGGCGGCCGCGGCGCCCGAGGCCACGCTGCGGGCCCTGCTGGGCGCGCTCCTCGTCGGGTCGCTCGTCATCTTCCCAGGGCTCGCCTATCTCTTCCGCGTGTTCAAGTGGGGCACGTTCGAGAAGGAGCGGCGGGGGTTCTGACGGGGCGCGCCCCCGGCGCGGACGCCGGGGTCGGCGCCCTGCGGGGTCGGCCCAAAGGGCCTCCGTCGTCCGGCTGCGCGCCGGCCGACCGGGGCGGGCCGTACACGGCGGCGTGGCCTCCGGCCCGCGGGCCCGGCGCGCCCGCCCCGCCCTCCGGTCGCCTCGCGCGGGGTCAGCGCCGGAACGCGGCGGCGTGCGCGTTGTTGACGGCGCGCGCGAGCAGCGCGTCGTCCATGCCGGGGATGGCGCGGGCGCGGCGGAGCTCCTCGGGGGCGTCGACGGCGGAGAGCAGCGTGTTGTCGGTGTTCACGGTGGCGCGGACGCCCAGCGCGAGCCAGCGCGGCAGGGGGTGCGCGTCCACGGACGCGAGGACGCCGGTGTGCACGTTGCTGGTGGGGCAGGCTTCGATCGTGACCTCGCGCGCGAGGACGAGGTCGACCACCGCGGGGTCGTCGAGCAGGGTCGTGCCGTGGCCGATCCGCTGGGCCAGGAGCGCCTCGACGGCGACGCGGATCTCGGCGGGCGGCCGGCCCTCCCCCGCGTGCACCGTGCGGCCGATGCCGTGGTCCGCGGCGCGGCGGAAGGCCGGCGCGTAGTCCGCGAGGTGGTGGGCGTGTGTGGGGGCGGGCCCGCCCGCGAGGTCGATCCCGACGACGCCGGGGCGGGGGATGGCGATCTGGACGAGGCGGTCGAGCAAGGCCGGCCGCTCGCCGTACAGCCCGCACAGGATCAGGCCCGCGCGGCCGGCGATGCCGTCGAGGGCGGCGTCCACGACGGCCTCGGGGGCGGCGCCGCCGTGCAGCTGCGGCGCGAAGCGGATCTCGAGCGTGGCCACGCCCTCGGCGGCGGCGTCCTCGCAGATCTCGGCGGCCACGCGGCGGACGGTCGCCGGCGCCTGCAGGAGCGAGAGCGTGAACGCGAAGCGCGCGAGCGCGGCGTGGAGGCCCAGACCCGGGGAGAAGGCGAGGTCGTCGGGGACGCGCGTGCCCACGCGCGCGGCGAGCTCGGCGAGGGTGGCGGGCCGGATCGAGCCGTCGAGGTGGCGGTGGAGGTCGGCGAGGTCCATCGCGGGAGGGTAGCGCGGGCGGGGCGGGGCGCTACGCGCGTCGCGCGCGCACGCCGTCGACCACCTCGTCGGGGACCACCCACCCGCCGAGGTGGAGCGGCGCGGCGCGGAGCCCCGCCCGCTCGACGGCGTCGCGGACCGCGAGCGCGCGCGGCACGTCGACGGGGCCGACGGTGGGTCCGATCGCGGGGTCGGTGGCGACGAGGAGGGCCTCGGCGTGGCAGCCGGGAAGCCAGGACCCGCCGTACCGCGCGCGCAGGAGGTCCGCGCCGGGGAAGGGCGAGCGGCGGTCGAGCGGCCCGAGGTCGAGCATGCCGCCGCCCACGAGGAGCACGTCGCGATCGCGCTCCATGCGGGCGCGCGCGTCGGCGTCGTCGAACGCGCGCGGGAAGCTGTCGTCGATGACGACGGTGCCGGGGCGGAGCGCGGCCACCTCGAGCGTGCGGCCGCCGCTCGTGGCCGCGAGGACGAAGTCGGCGTCGCGCAGATCCTCGGTGTGGCCGAGGCGCGGGTCGTGGAGCCGCTCGGCGCCCGGCGGCCCGAGCACGTGCAGCGCGAGGCCGCGCACGGCCGCCCCGATGGCGCCGAGGCCGAGCCAGCCGACCGTGAGGGTCCGCCAGTCGCGACCCGTGCGGCGGAGGGCCTCCTCGAGCGTGAGCAGCATCGCGACGACCGTGGCGCCGTGCCCGGTGGTGAAGGTCGGGCCGCCCTCCCAGAGCGGGCGCAGGCCGAGCCCGGTCAGCGCGGGCAACATGCCGGCGAGCGCGACCACGCGGGCGTCCGTGGCCGCGGCGGCCCGGGCGACGGCGGCCGGGAGGTCCGCGGCGGCGAGCTCCGACGCGCGGATCGGCAGCAGGACGAGCTCGGAGGTGCCGAGGGCGGCGTCGACGGTCTCGACGCGGAGAGGGCTGGCGGCGCGCGGATCGTGGGGTTCGGCGGCGCCCCCTCCGAACGCGGCCGCGAGGGCCGCCACGGGCACCTCTGCCGGCACCTCGTCGGGGAGGTACACGATCAGCGCGGCGTCGGGCCGGCAGCGGGCGCGGAGGCGCCGCTCCAGGGCCGGCGCGAGGCGCTCGACCACCGGGCCGCCGACGAGGTCGACGCGCAGCCCGTCGCCGACGAGCGCGGCCGCGAGCACCTCGGTGTTCGTGCCGCCGGCCTCGAAGCGGTAGCGGCCGGCGGCCCAGTCGAGGCGGCCCGCGGCGGCGGGCAGCATGGCCGGGTCGAGCCACGTGAGGAAGTAGCGCGCGAGCCGCGCGAGCCCGCCCGCGGCGGCGGCGACGCCCGCCACGGAGGGGTGCGCCAGGGCCGCGTCGAGCGCGGCGGCGACGCGCTCCTCGGTCGCGACGGCGCCCACCCGGACGGGGAGCCCGGCAGCGAACGGCCCCACCACGCCCGCGAGCGCGGGATCGTCGCGCCCCGCGAGCGCGATGGACACGAGCAGATCGGGGCTCGGCGCGACCTCGAGGAGCGCCTCCGCGAGGGCGGCGAGCACCACCACGAAGGGCGTGCGCGCGTGCCGGCGGGCGTGCCGGCGCAGGCGCCCCCACGCGATCGGGTCGAGCCATACGCGCGCCTCGGCGGTCCGCGGGTGCGGAGGCGCCGGCGCCTGCGCGAGGCCGGCGAGCGCGCCCTCCCACCACGGGTCGGGGCGCTCGGCGAGCGCGCGGCGGACCTCCGCGGAGAAGTCGGCCCGGAGCGGCGGGAGCGTGGCGTCGCGGCCGGCCGCGGCGGCGTCGTGGAGCTCCAGCAGCTCGGCGGCCAGGAGCCAGGCGCTCCAGGCGTCCGCGACGATGTGGTGCGCGGCGAGCAGCACCACGTGGGACGCCGGGCCGAGGCGCACCACGCGGACGCGGAACAGCGGCCCGCGGGCGAGGTCCCACCGGACGCGCCGCGCCTCCTCCCAGCGGGCGTCGAGCAGCGGCCCGGGGTCGGCGGCGCTCGAGAGATCCTCCCACACCACGGTGACGGCGCGGGTCGGGAGGACGTGCTGCGCGCCGTCGACGATCACGGCCCGAAGGAGCGGGTGGCGCTCGACCAGGGCGGCGAGCGCGGTGGCGAGGGCGTCGGGGTCGAGCGGGCCGCGGAGCGGCACGCGGGCCGTCCATGCCGGGGAGATCCCGGCCTGCTCGGCGAGCCAGAAGCCGCGCTGCACCGGCGAGAGCGGCCACACGACGGGGGCGGCGGGGGCGGCGGCGGGGGCGGGGGCGGCGGCGGGAGCGGCGTTGCACAACTCGCCGGGTGACGCCTCACCCTCCACGTTGTGCAACGGGGAGGACGATTTTCGCCCCGCGGCGGCCGCCGCGCCGTAGGTGTCAATTGTCAGTTCCTGACCCCCTCCTTCGACCGCGGCCGGCGCCGCCACGCCCCACGCGCACGTGGCGGCGACGGCCTCGACGGTGCGGGCCCGGTAGAACGCGAGCGGCGAGGGGGGCTCCACGCCGCGCTCCCGCAGCCTGGCCACGGCGTCGAGCACGTCGACCGAGTCGCCGCCGAGGGCGAAGAAGTCGTCGCCCGGGCCCGGCCGCGCGTCGAGGCGGAGGACCACGCGCCACACGTCGGCGACCAGCGTGACGAGCTCGGCGGGCGCGGGAGCCGTGGGTGCCGGGCTCGCGGAGGTGCCCGCCGAGGGATCCCGGGGGGCCTGCCCCGGTGGCGGGGGCGCTGCGGGGGCAGTGCCCCCCTTCACGGCTCGCCTCGCCTCCGCGGGCGCCCCGCCCTCGCTCGGCCCCCCGTCCCCACCCCTCGCACCCCTCGGGTCGCCCGCTCCGCGAGCCGTGCCGGCTCCACCCGAGTCCGAAGCCCCGGGCGACCGCGCCAGCGCCTCGCCGCACGCACGCCGGTCGATCTTGCCCGCCGCGTTGCGCGGGATGGGCCCGACGACGACGCGCGCGGGCACCATCCACGCGGGCAGGCGCTCGGCGAGCCAGGCACGGACGGCCTCCCCGGCGACGACGGCGCCGTCGCGCAGCTCGACGGCGCCGTCGCGCGGCTCGACGGCCGCGAGGAGCCGGCCGCCGTCCTCGACGACGACCGCGCGCGCGACCCCGGGGAACCCCGCGAGCACGGCCTCGACCTCGCCGAGCTCCACGCGGTTGCCGCGCACCTGCACCTGGCTGTCGGCGCGGCCGACGTAGACGAGGGCGCCGTCGGCGCGGCGGCGGGCGAGGTCGCCGGTCCGGTACGCGCGCCCGACGCCCGGCAGCTCGACGAAGGCGCGCGCGGTCTGCTCGGGGTCGCGCAGATAACCCGCGGCGATGGCGCCGCTGACGACGATCTCCCCCACGTCGCCGGGCGCGGTCGGGGTGGTGCCACCGGGCGCGAGCAGGCGGACGGCAACGCCGGCGCGCGCCCGCCCGATGGGCGTCAGGGGCTCGTCGGGCTCGGGGTCGCCGACGACCTCGTGCCAGGTGGCGTTCACGACGGTCTCGGTGGAGCCGTAGAGGTTGGCGAGGCGGTGGCGGTCGCCGAAGCGGGCGCGCCAGCGGCGGGTGTAGGCCGCGGGCACGGCCTCGCCGCCGATCAGCACCCAGCGCACGTCGGGGAGCACGTCGTGCCCGGTCTCGGGGCGGCGCTCGGCGGCGTCGAGGAGGTGCATCCAGACGGAGGGGACGGCGTTGAACACCGTGACGCGCTCGCGCTCGAGCAGGTCGAGGAGCGCGTCGGGGTCGCGCATGGCGTGGGGCGGCGCGGGGACGACGACGCCCCCCGTGGTCAGCGGCGCGAACATCTGCCGGATGCAGCCGCCGAAGGAGAGCGAGGAGGTCTGGACGAAGCGGTCGGCGTCGGTGACGCCGAGGACGGCCTCGACCCAGTCGAGGAACGCGAGCACGGCGGCGTGCGGGACGGCCACGCCCTTGGGTCGCCCGGTGCTCCCCGACGTGAACATGACGTGCGCGAGCGGGCCGGGGCGCGCGGGCCCGCCGTCGGCCTCGTCGGCGCCGATGGGGACGACCGGCACGCCGAAGGCGCCGGCGCGCGCGGCGAGCGAGGGGGCCGCGAGGAGCACGGTGGGGGCCGCGATGTCGAGGACCTGCGCGACGCGCGCGTCGGGCCAGGAGGGATCGACGCCGACCCACGCGGCGCCGGTGCGGAGGGCGGCGAGCACGCCGACGACGGCGTCCACGCCGGGGTAGGCGAGGACGGCGATCCGCGGGGGCTCGGGGGTGGGCGCGGCGGGCTGGGCCACGGGATCGGGCGCGCGCGCGGCCGGCGCGACGGCGTCGATGCGGGCGGCGAGGGCCGCGGTCCGGCGGGCGAGGGCGCCGTAGGTGAGGTCGCCGGCGGGGTCGCGGACGGCGACGCGGTCGGGGAGCCGCGCGGCGGTGGCGAGCACGCGCAGGTGCAGCTGGTCGGGGCGCGCGGGCGCTCCGGCGTCGTCCAGGAGGCGCGCGTGCTCGTGCGCCCACGCCGCGACGCGGTCCTCGGCGAGGTGGCTCGCGAGGAAGTTCCAGGCGCAGTGGAGCCGCCCGTCGAACACCCACGCGACGAGCCCGAGCCGCGTGAACCCCGACGCGGAGGCCCCGTGCACGTCGGAGACACGACGGTCCGCCACCGTCGCATCCGCGGGGAGGAGCGGGAAGCTGAAGCCCGCGGGGCTCACGCCGTTCGGCCCGGCGACGCGGCTGCCGAGGGCCGCGAGCCCGAGCGCCGAGGCTCCGGCCTGCGCGCCGACGGCGGCGAGCTCGTCCGCGACCCGCCGCGCGAGCGCCTCGATCGGCTCGCCCGGGCGCACCTCGGCGCGCACGGGCAGGCTGTCCGCGAACGGCCCCGCGATGCGCGTCGCGTCCGGCACGCGCACCTCGCGCCGCCCCTGCGCCACGCGCACGACCAGGTCGTGCTGCCCGCTCCAGCGCCAGAGCCGCTCCAGGTACGTGGCGAGGACGTAGGCGGGGAGACTCACGTCGGCGGCGCGGGCGCGCGCGACGAGGCGGGCGGTCCCCTCCGCCGAGAGCACGGTCCGCACCACGCGGGGCGTGTGGGGAACGGCGTCCGGCGCGCCCGACCAGGGCAGCGGCAGGGGCGCCACGCCGTCGGCGTAACGCCGGCTCCACCAGCCGACGTCCCCTCCCCCGGCCACGCGCAGGGCCGCGGCGGCTTCGGTCCACCCGGCGGCGAGCGGCGGGAGGTCGGGCTCGGTACCGGCGGCAAGCGCGGCCGCGGTGGCGACGAGCTCGCGGAGCACGATCTGGAGGCTCCACGCGTCGAGCACCGCGTGGTGCGCATCGATGGCGATGCGCGCGCCGTCGGAGCACACGCGGACGAGCGGGCCGCGGGCGAGATCGAAGGGCTCGGCGTGCACCGCGTCCAGCGCGACGGGGCCCCACCGCAGCGCCGGCGCCGGCCCGGGCCGCTCGTGGGCGCCGGCCCCCACGCCCGCGAAGACCGTCGCGAGCATCGGGTGCCGCTCGGCGAGGCGGGCGAGCGCCGCGGCGAGCGCGTCGCGCGGGAGCGGCGGGTCGACCGTGCACGCGAGCAGCACGTTGCCGGGCACGTCGGGGAAATAGGCGCGCTGGACCAGGAAGGTCTGCTGCGAGGGGAGGAGCGGGGCGGGCGCGGCGGCCCGACGTGCCGCGCCCGCTCCGGCGGAACCGACCCCAGCCGCACCCTCGGCGGCCCCAGCCGCACCCTCGGCGGCCCCAGCCGCACCCTCGGCGGCCCCGGCGGAACCGACCCCGGCCGCACCCTCGGCGGCCCCGGCCGCACCCTCGGCGGCCCCAGCCGCACCCTCGGCCGCCCCGGCGGCAACGGCGCCGGCCCTCCCCCCCCCCCCGGCCCCCCCCCCCCCCCCCCCCGCCCCCCCCCCCCCCCCCCCCCCCCCCCCCCCCC
>CAYWGD010000091.1:0-30059 GCA_964457335.1 uncultured Enterobacteriaceae bacterium
GTCCGCATCGCGCCGCGCACCGAGCCGGCCGCCGCCCCGACCGCGCCCGCGCCGACGCCCACCCCGGCCCCCGCCGCGCCGCCGGAGCCCGTCGCCGCCCCGGCCGCCGCCGAGCCCGCGTTCTTCCGTGTCGAGTTCCTCCCCGGCGATCCCTCCGTGACCACCCTCGAGGTGAAGTGCACCCAGGGCTCCTCGAGCGGCTCGACCGTGGTCCTGGAACAGGTCCCCAAGGGCAACTGCCGCGTCACCGGCCGCGGCGGCGACGCGCCGCTGATCGCGATGGTGACCGTGATCGCCGATCGGAGCTACACCTGCTTCGGCGGGCGCGCTCCTTCCTGCAAGTAGAGGACGCCATGCTGCTCCCGCTCCTGCTCCTCTCGCTGACCGGCTGCGACCAGGTCACCGCGCTCCTCGGCACCGAGCCGCCGCCCCCCGCGGCCCCGGCCGCCCCGCCGCCGAAGGACCTCGCCGCGCAGACCGGCGACGTGCGCAAGCTCCTCCTCGCCGGCAAGGCGGACAAGGCGCTCGAGGGGGCCGAGAGGCTCCTCGCCGCGCACCCCGAGGACGACGGGCTCTGGGACCTCGTCGAACTCGCCGCCATCCGCGCGGGCGCGGCGGGCGCGCTGGTGGACCGCCTCTCCGCGGATCAGGCCATCGGAAACCGCCCCGAGCGGCACCACCTGCTGCGGGGCGTGCTCGCGGTCGAGGCCAACCGGCTCGGCGACGCGCTGAACGCCGCGAAGGCCCTGGAGACGACCGCCCCCGGGGACGCCGCGGCGGTCGTCGCGCTCGCCGTCGCGCGCGGCGCGCCCGTCCCCGAGGGCCTGGGCTCCGGCGCCGCCGCGCTCGTCGCGGCCCGGGATCCCGCGGTCGCCATCGATCCCGCCGCCGAGGCGCTGCCCGGCTGGCGCGCGGCCCTCGTGCGCGCGGAGGCCCGCCTCGCGCGGGGCGATCGCGCCGGCGCCGCGCTCGAAGCCGCGACGGCCGACGCCGGCGGCGCGCGGGCCCGTGCGCTCGCGGCCATCATCCGGGTGCGCGCGGCGTCCTCGGGGAGCGAGGCGTGGTCCGCCGCGGATCCCGCGGCCCGCGCCGCGCTCGGGGCCGGCGACGGCGTGGGCGCCGCCGAGGTGCTCGACGCCGTGCTCCCGGCGGCGCTGGGCAGCTGGAAGGCGCGGCCGCTCGCGGACCTCGCGGGCGAGCTCCGCGGCAAGCTGAGCGAGGCGGGCAACACCGACGGCGCCGCGCGCGTCGCCGTCATCGAGGCCGAGGCCGCCCTGCGGGCCGGGCTCCCGCTGCGGGCGCGCGAGGCCGCGAAGCTCGCCGCCGAGCTCCCGGCCACGAAGGTGCGCGCCAGCTGGACGCTCGCGCTCGCGGGTGCCGCCGTCGGGAGCCCCGCGGACGTCGAGGCCGCCGCGGCCTCGCTCGCCGAGCCCCGCGCCGGCGCCGCCCGCGACCTCGTGAAGGCGCTCCGCGGCCAGTCGCCCACGCTCCCGACCCCCGGCCTCGAAGGCCCCGACGCCGCGCTCCAGGCGCTCCTCGGCGCGGGCTGGCTCGCCGACGGGAAGGCCGCCTACGCCGCGGCCGCCGCGGCCGCCGGCACCGCCGCGCCCGATCTCGCGTCCTGGGCCTCCCTCGCGGGCACCCGGGCGCCGCCGGCGCTCCCCGCGGACGCCGCGCCCGCCTCAGGGCTCCGCGCGGAGCGCGACGTACGCGCGTGGCTCGCCTCCGGCGCCACGGCGGCGTTCCCGGCCGACCTCGACCACCCGAACCTCGCCGGCTGGAGCGCGCTTCTGGGCGGCTCCCCCGCCGCTGCCGACGCCCCCGGCGTCGCCGCCTGGGCCCGCGCCCGCGCCGCGCTCTCCGCCGGCGACAGCGCCGCGGCCGCGCGCGAGGTCGGCGCGCTCGCCACGGTCGTCCCCGCGTGGCGGTCCGGGCCCTGGGCGCCGCTGCTCGCCCTCGACGGCCCGCTCCCCGGCGACCTCGACGGCGACGCCGCCGGAAACCGCCGCTCCGCCGACCCCGTGCCCTTCACCGTCGCGCACCACGGCTGGGCCGCGCGGGTCGCCAGCAGCGAGCAGCTCTGGCGGCACGGCATCGCGCCCTTCCCGGCCGGCGCCACGGCCGAGCAGCGCGCCGCCGTGTGGGACGCCGTCGCGACGCTCCGGGCGGGCACGCTCGCCTGGGCCGCCGGCGCCGAGCCCTGGCCCGCCGCGGCCGTCACCGCGCTCGACGAGGCCGAGAAGGCCGCGGGCCTCGGCCGCTTCCCCCCGCCGTCGCTCGCGTCGCTCCGCAGCACCCTCGACGGCGACGCGCTCCTGTCCTTCCGCCCCACCGGCAACGGCATCGAGGCCCTCTACGTGGGCGAGGACAAGGCGCGCGTCGCGATGCTGCCGGACTCGCTCACCCGCGACACCGCCGCGCTGCTCGCGGACCTCCGCCTCGGGCAGTCGCCGGTCGCCGCGGGCGATCGCGTCCGCAGCGTCGTCATCGACCCCGCGATGGACGTGCTCATCGGCGTGGGCCGCTACATCGTCGTCGGCCCCACGCCGCTCGGGCTCCTCCCGGTCGCGGCGCTGCCCGAGCAGGCCGACGGGCTCCGCTTCCTCGCGTCCATCCGCCACGTCGGCTACCTGCCCGACCTCGACGCGATCCTCCCGGCCACGCGCCCCGAGTTCGAGCCCACCGTCACGATGCTCGCGCTCTGCGCCGACCCGATCGAGGCCAGCGTGATCCGGCGCATCTACCCGGACGCGACGATCCTCGAGGGGCAGGCCGCCACGGTCGCCTCCTTCCGCGAGAAGGCCGCCAAGTCCCGCTTCCTCCACATCGGCGGCTTCCCCGCCTCCGCCGACGGCGGCTTCCTGCTCGCCGACGGCGCGCTGAGCCTCGGCGAGATCGCCGGCACGCCCATCGGCGCGAACGGCGTCGTCATCCAGGGCGGGCAGGAGCCCGAGGTCATCGCCGGGCGCATCGCCGCGCTCCGCCGCGCGGGCGCGAACGACGTGCTCGTCGAGGGCTGGGCGGGCGACCCCGCCCTCCGCGAGAGCCTGCTCCTGCACTTCTGGGAGGGCATCAACCGCCGCTACAGCGCCAGCCGCTCGCTCTCCGAGGCGCGCACGCTCGCCATCCGCGAGGTCGGCGACCCCGCGCGCCTGCCCGGGAGCTGGGCCGGCTACTTCGTGGCGGGCCGGCCCTGATCGCGGCCGCCCCTGCACCGCGGCCGACGTGCTCCTCCTCCTGACGGCCGCGCTCGCCGCCGAGCCCGTCCTCGGCCCCGACGGCTGGACGTGGCTCGGCCCCGTCCCCGACGAAGGCCCGCGCGGGTCGGTCGTCTTCGACCCCGACGACTGCACCGTGCTCGTGCGGGCCGTCGACCTCGACGGCGGTCCCGGCCATCGCGACGTGCGCCTCGCCCGCGTGTGGGCCGACGGCGCCTGGCGCTGGGCCGACGACTGGCAGGTGGTGGACGGCACCCTGCGCCGCCCCGGTCGCGCCCCCGCCGCGCTCGACGGGCTGCGCTTCGGCGACGAGGTGCTCGGCGTCGACGCCGCCGGCCGCGTGGTGTCCCGCGCGCGCGCCGGCCGCACCGTCGAGGTGCTCCGGGACGCCGCCGGCGCGTTCGTGGGCATGCGGAGCGGGCCCGTGGAGGTGCGCGTCGACGGCGACCGTGGCGTCGCGTCCGACGGCCGCGAGGTGCGCTGGCGACGCGAGGGCGGCGAGCTCCGCAGCGTCACGGACGCCGGCGGGCTCCTGGCGATGTACGGCTACGAGGACGGCCGCCTCGCCCGCGTGACCTGGGACGACGCCGCCGCGCTCGCGATCGACGCGCCCACCGGGACCGACGCGCGACGGACCGGCACCTCCGGCGTCGGCGGGCGGTGGCGGTGCGTGGTCCAGTCCGCCGGGCGGGTCGCCTTCGACGCCCCCGCCGGGGCGTGGCTCGTCCAGGACGACGGCGCCGCCGAGGTCGTCACCGACCCCACCGGCTCCACCACGCGCGCGCGGCGCCGGGACGGCCGCGTCATCGCCTGGACCGACCCGCGCGGCGGCGAGACGCGGCTCGTGCGCGACGACCGCGGCCGCGTCACCGAGGTCACCGACCCCTCCGGCGCGCGCTGGGGCCTCACCTGGGGCGACGCCGGCCTCCTCGGCGTCACCGGGCCCGACACCGCCGCGTGGACGCTCACGCGCGACGCCGCGGGCGCCGTCGCCTCGCTCGCCGAGCCCTCGGGCCGGAGCGCCCGGTGGGAGTTGGACCGCGGCGGCGTGCGCGCCGTCGGGGTGGGCGCGGCGTTCTGGACCGTCGCGCGCGACCGCGCCGGGCGCCCCACCGCCGTGGAGGACCCCGCCGGCTCCCGCGTGGAGCTCGTCCGCGGCGGGGACGGCCGCGTGTCCCGCGTGCGCGACGGCGGCGGCGGCGCGTGGATCATCGGGCGGGACGCGCGCGGCGCGATCACGTCGGTGGTGGACCCCGGCGGCGGCGCCTGGGCCATCACGCGCGACGGGCTCGGGCGCGCCGTCGCCGTCACCGACCCGACCGGCGCCCGCACCCGCTGGACCCTGCGCGAGGACGGGCTCCCCGGCCGCGTCGTCGTCGCAGGCCGCCACGCCTGGGAGCTGCTCTGGACCGCGGCCGGCGCGCTCGGGGGCGTCCGCGACCCGCGCGGCCGCGTCACCGGCTGGTCGCGGGACGCGCTCGGCCGCGCGCGGGCCGTCCACCGCGCCGACGGGGGCGCGCTCCCGCTCGACCGGGACGCCGCCGGCGATCTCGTCCGCGTCGGCGAGGTCCGCGTCGCCCGCGACGCCGCCGGGCGCCCGATGTCCGTCGACCTCGGCCTCGCCTGGGACCGCGATCCCGGCGGCCGCGTCGTCGGGGTGACCGGGCCCGGGGTCACGGTCGCGCTTGCGCGGGAGCCCGGCGGGGCCGTCCGCGAGGTGCGCGTCGGGGGAAGCGCGCCGGTGCGCCTCGGGAGGGACGCGCAGGGCCGAGTGGTGCGCGCCGAGGGGGAGGGTGCCGTCGTCATCACCCGCGACGCGGCCGGCCGCATCGGCGCGATCGAGCGGCAGGGCGTGACGCTGCAGATCGCCCGGGACGTGCGCGGGCTCCCGGCCCGCCTCACGCTCTCCGGCGGCGCGGCCGGGCGCGCGTGGACCGTCGGCCGCGACGGCGCCGGCCGCGTCGTGTCCTTCGAGGGGCCCGGCGGCCTGCGCCTCGGCGTGGACCGCGACCCCGCGGGCCTCCCGCGCCTCGTCCGCTTCCCCACCAACGCGCTCGCGCGCTTCACCCGCGACGGGGACGCCGTCGCCGTCGCCCTGGAGGACCGCGACGGCCGCATCCAGGCCGAGGTCGGCTGGGCGCGGGGCCCCTCGGGCGCGCTGGAGCGCCTGCGCGCGGGCCTCACCTGGCTGTTGCGCCGCGATCCCCTCGACGAGCTCGTCGCCGCCGAGGCCGGCGAGGCCGTGTGGTCCAGCGCGCCCGACGGCGTGGAGGGCCCGGGCGGCGCGTTCGTGCGGTACGACGCGCGCGGCCGGCCCGCCGCGGCGCAGCTCCCCGCGGGTTGGGGCGGCGCGTGGGGGCTCGGCGAGGGCGAGCTCCGCTACGAGGTCGGCGACGACGGCGCGATCGGCGCGGTCGCCGGGCCCGGCGGTCGCGTGGACCTCGCCTACGACGGCCTCGGCCGGCTCGTCGCGTGGCGCGGCACCGCCGGCGAAGGGAGCGTGCGCCGCGACGCGCTCGGGCGCCTCGTGAGCGTGGGCCGGACCGCGCTCGAGGGCTGGGGCGCGCTCCTGACCCGCGACGGGGCCGTCCGCGCCGCCGTTCCCGGGGTGGGCATCGCGGAGCCGGGCGGCGGCACGCTGCTCGGGCCCGGGGGCCTCCCGCTCCTCGCCGTACACGGCGGGGTCTTCGAGTGGGCGCCGCAGGGCCCGCCCGCCATGGGGGACGCCGCCGCGGGGGGCCGCTACGCCGCCGGGCTCGGCCTCCCGGCCCTCGGGCTCCTCGACGCCGTCGACCCGGCCTCGGGGCAGCCGCTCGGCCCCACGATCGCGTGGCCATGGGCCCCGCGCGCCTGGGAGGCCCGCCCGGCCCCCTCGCCGTGGCCCGACCCCGACGCCGCCGCGGACGTGCCCTGGGACGACGCCCCGTGGGCGCCCGGCTCGCCCTGGGCCGATCCGCTCGCGCTGCTGGTGGCCCTCGGCGAATTGCCCGACGGCGGCCCGCGCGCCGCCTCGGCGCCCGGGCTCCCCTGGTTGCCGGGCTCCTTCGCCCCGGTCCGCCCCGCGCCCGTGCCCGACCCCTTCGCGCTCCCCACCGAGGACGAGCCGCTCGTCGCGTGGATCGTCGCCCTCGCGTCCGCCCCCACGCGCGCGCCCGCCCCGTCCGACGTGACGTCCGTGCTGCTCGGCGCGGCGCTGGAGCCGTGGTGGTCGCTTCCCCCGGGCCTCGTGCCCGCCCTGCCACCGGAGCTCCGGGGGCCCGCGGAGCGGTAGGGCGCGTCCCGCGGCCGCGGACGGCCGCGGGCCGGGCCCCTTCCGGGCTCGTGCATGCGCACTCGGTCGGCCGGCCGCGTGCCGGCCGACCGCCGCGGGCTCTCGAGCGCCTCCTCGGGCTCCGCCCCGCGCCCTCCCGCGCCCGCGGCGCCCTCCGGGCCCCTCGCGCGGGACCTACTCGAACAAGAACCGGTACTGCCGCACGCCCTCGCCCTCCACGACGAGGCCGAGCGTGAGCTCCATCGCGACGGCCTGCAGGTTGCGCGCGGGGGCCGGGAACACGAGCACGCCCTCCCGCGTCCCGGTGCGCGGATCCACGCCCAGGTAGGCCTTGCGGAAGTCGTCGGCGTTCCGCATGCGGAGCGCGAGGTCGGGGGGGCCGCCGGCGCGCGTCTCCAGGGCGGCGCCGCGCAGCAGCGGGACGAGGAGATCGTCCGGCTCCACGGCGGCGACGAAGGTCTGCTCGGTGTCGTTCACCGCGAGCTGCGTGTGCGGCGGGCTCCAGCGTACGGGCCGGTCCGAGGTGACCTGCACGCGCCAGAGGTACCCGATGCCGTCGTTGAAGAGGCGCGCGGTGCCGTCGGGCCAGGCGTTCCACGCCTCGGCCTCCGGCAGCGCGGGCGCGACGGTGACGGCGACGCCGCCGTCCGTGCGCGTCTGCGGCGCGTAGGAGACGATGGGGGAGGGGACGGTGTCCTTGTCGAGCCAGACCTGCCGCAATTCGTCCACGAGGCGGGCGTAGCCTGCGCGTTCGTCCTCCGGGGGCGCGAGCGCCGCGTCGGCCTGCGCCGAGGGCCCGGGCGTCGAGGCGGGGCGCACGCACGCCATCAAGCCGAGGACCAAGGCCGGATAGCGCCACCTGCCCTTCAAATCGACCTCCTCGGCTTGCGCGTTTTTGGGACCGAAGTATATTGCGGCGCCCTTCACGGTGGGTGTAGCTCAGTTGGTAGAGCACCGGATTGTGGCTCCGGGTGTCGAGGGTTCAAATCCCTTCATCCACCCCACTTCATCTTTCTCCTATACGGGCCTCTAGCTCAATTGGTAGAGCATCGGACTCTTAATCCGCAGGTTCCGGGTTCAAGCCCCGGGGGGCCCACCACTTCCCTCCCCACGTCGCGCCGCACGGCGCACCCGCGCCGAGAGGCGGGTCCGGGTGCCTCGCGCGGCGCGAGCCCGTTTACGGTCGCCACACCGTCCGGGTCCGTACGGATCGCCCCGCGAGAATGGCGGAATCGGCAGACGCGCCGGACTTAGGATCCGGTGGGGAAACCCGTGGGGGTTCGACCCCCCCTTCTCGCACCCCCTCCCTTCTCCGCCCAGCGAGGCCCCATGTCCCACCAGGTGGACCAGATCTCCGCGTTCCAGAAGCGTCTTCAGTTCACGGTCCCCGCGACGGAGGTCGACAAGAAGATCTCCGAGGCGTTCCGGGTCCTGTCCAACCGGGTCAACATCCCGGGCTTCCGCCGCGGCAAGGTCCCCCGCAAGGTGCTGGACCAGCGCTACGGGCGCCAGGTTCGCGCCGACGTCGCGGCCGACCTGATCAACAACCAGTTCCGCATGGCCGCCGTGGATCTCGACTTCCTCGGGCAGCCCGAGGTGGATCGCGCCGACCTCCACGAGGGCACGGACTTCACCTTCGCGATCACCGTCCAGGTGAAGCCCTCGGTCGAGGCCAAGGACTACACGGGCGTCAAGGTCGACTTCCCCGTCCCGACCGTCACCGACGCGCAGGTCGAGGGGCTCGTGCAGCGCCGCCTCGCCGGCCAGTCCCGCCTCGTCGAGGTCGAGGACGACCGCCCGGTGTCCCGCGGCGACCTCGCGCTCACCGAGATCGTCCTCGTCGAGAACGGCGAGGAGAAGACGATCGAGAGCGGCACGATGATCAACACCGCCGGCGACCGGTACTACCCGGGCGTCGAGGAGCTGGTGGTCGGCCTCTCGAAGGGCCAGTCCAAGACCGGCACCGTCACGATCGGCGCGAACGCCGGCATCGAGTCGCTGCGCGGCAAGACCGTCGAGCTGAAGGTCACGGTCCTCGGCATCCAGGTCTCCCAGGTGCCCGAGCTGACCGACGCGGTGGCCGAGGAGCTCGGCTACGAGGGCGGTGTCGAGGCCATGAAGGCCGCGCTCCGCATGGAGGAGGAGAGCCGCGCGAACGAGGCGTCCCGCAACGTCGCCCGCGTGAACCTGCTCCAGAAGCTCATCGCCGCGCACGCCTTCGACGTGCCCCCGGCCATGGTCGACAGCCACCTCCAGCTCCTCCTCGAGGAGCTCCGGATCCAGGCCGCCTACCGCGGCCGCGACCCGCGCTCGATCCGCTACTCCGAGGCCCAGATGGCCGACCTCCGCCAGCGCGCGGAGTTCGCGGCGCGCGCCTCGCTCCTGCTCGAGGCGGTCGCCCGGCAGGAGGGCATCGACGTGACCGAGGCCGACCTCGAGGCCAAGTACCAGGAGATCGCCGACATGCGCGGCCAGCGCGTCGAGGCCATCCGCGGCTACTTCGCCAAGGACAACGCGGTGGGCGAGCTCAAGAAGCGCCTCCTCGAGGAGCGCACCCTCGAGTGGCTGCTCGAGCGCGCCGAGCTCGTGGACGTGACGGGCACCGACAACGACACGGCGCCCGCCGCCGAGGCCGCCCCCGCCGAGACGGCCGCCCCCGAGGCGCCGGCCGCCGAGGCGGCCGCCCCCGAGGCCGCGGAGGCCGAGGCCCCGGCCAAGCCGAAGCGCAAGTCCACCAAGAAGAAGGCCGAGGAGAGCGCGGCCGAGTAAGGCCCGCCCCCCTCTCGGGCCCCCCACGCCGGCGCGTCTCGTACGCGCCGGTCGTGTTTTTGACGCCGCTCGGACCGCGTTTCGCTCAGGTCGGGGCATGGCGCGCGGGCTCCGGGGTTTTTTCGGCAGACGCTCCCCGTCCGCGCCCGGCGGCGGGACTCCGGGGCCGGTTCGTGGCGGTCTCGGAAGCAAGGGCGTTACGTTCCCGGGATTCAAGGAAACGCATGCCCATCGATCCTGTCGCCAGCTACCTCATCCCCACCGTCATCGAGCAGACCCACCGCGGAGAGCGGGCCTGGGACATCTACTCGATGCTGCTCAAGGACCGGATCATCTTCCTCGGGTCGGCCGTCAACGACCAGGTCGCCAACGTGATCGTCGCCCAGCTCCTGTTCCTCGAGTCCCAGGACCCGGAGCGGGACGTGTTCCTGTACATCCACAGCCCGGGCGGCGTGATCACCGCGGGCATGGCGATCTACGACACCATGAACTACATCAAGTGCGACGTGAACACGATCTGCATGGGGCAGGCGGCGTCGATGGGCGCGGTGCTCCTCGCGGCGGGCGCGAAGGGCAAGCGGCGCATCCTCCCGCACGGCCGGGTGCTCATCCACCAGCCGCTCGGCGGCGCGCAGGGGCAGGCCACCGACATCGAGATCCAGGCCAAGGAGATCATCCGCGTGAAGCGTGAGCTGAACGACATCCTCGCGCATCACACCGGCCAGGATCGCGAGCGCATCGCGAAGGACCTCGAGCGCGACTACATCATGACCGCGGACGAGGCCGTCAAGTACGGGATCGTCGACGAGATCATCACGCCGAAGGCCGGCGCCCCCCGCGCGTAGCGGACACGGCCGACCTTCCTCCAAGCTACAATTTCAGAGATTCGCCACCAGGCCCGGAGGCCGGCCGTGAACCGGAAGACGCGCGACAAGGACCTCACCTGCTCCTTCTGCGGCAAGTCGCAGAAGGACGTGCGCAAGCTCATCGCAGGGCCGTCCGTGTACATCTGCGACGAATGCGTCGAGCTTTGCAACGACATCATCACCGAGGAGTACGAGCGGGAGGACTACTACGCCACCCGCGCGATGGTGCCGAAGCCCATCGAGATCAAGCGGCACCTGGACGACTACGTGGTCGGCCAGGAGCGCGCGAAGAAGATCCTCTCCGTGGCGGTGCACAACCACTACAAGCGCATCGACAGCCGCTCCACGCGGGACGACGTCGAGCTCCAGAAGAGCAACATCCTGCTGATCGGGCCCACGGGCACGGGCAAGACGCTGCTCGCGCAGACGCTCGCGCGCTTCCTCAACGTGCCCTTCACGATCTGCGACGCGACCTCGCTGACCGAGGCCGGGTACGTCGGCGAGGACGTGGAGAACGTCGTGCTCTCGCTCTTCCAGGCGGCCGAGTACAACGTCGAGCGCGCGGTCAAGGGCATCATCTACATCGACGAGATCGACAAGATCGCGCGCAAGGGCGAGAACCCGTCCATCACCCGCGACGTGTCGGGTGAGGGCGTGCAGCAGGCCCTGCTCAAGATCATCGAGGGCACGGTCGCGAACGTGCCGCCGAAGGGCGGCCGCAAGCACCCCCAGCAGGAGTTCCTGCAGATCGACACCTCGAACATCCTGTTCATCTGCGGCGGCGCGTTCGTCGGGCTGGACAAGATCGTCGAGCAGCGCATCAACAAGGGCGGCGTGGGCTTCGGCGCGAGCGTGAAGTCCCAGGAGAAGCTCCGTACCGGCGAGCTTTTGGGCCTCGCGGAGACGGAGGACCTCCTCCGCTTCGGCATGATCCCGGAGTTCATCGGGCGCCTCCCCGTGGTGGCCACCCTCGACGAGCTCGACGAGGCGGCCCTCATCGACATCCTCACCCGCCCGCGGAACGCGCTGGTCAAGCAGTACCAGAAGCTCTTCGAGATGGAGAACGTCAACCTCAAGCTGACGGACCCGGCGCTCAACGCGATCGCCCGGGAGGCGGTCAAGCGGAAGACCGGGGCCCGCGGCCTGCGCGCGATCCTCGAAGAGTTGATGTTGGACGTGATGTACGAACTTCCTGGGAAGAGCAACGTCCGCGAATGTGTCATCACCGACGAGGTGGTTGGTCGCAAGAAGGACCCCATCCTGGTCTATGAGAACGAGGGCGAGTGGGCCCGATAGCGGAGGGCGTGGATGTTCTTTCGTGAGCGGCGCAACAGCGGGAACCTGGGGGGTGTCCGAAAGCTGCCGCTTCTCCCCTTGCGGGAACTGGTGGTTTTTCCGCACTCTGCGGTCTCCTTCATCGTCGGCCGCGAGAAGTCGATCGCGGCGCTGAACGAGGCGGTCCGGACCGACAAGGAGATCTTCCTCGCCGCCCAGCGGGAGGCGCTCACGTCCGAGCCCGGGCCGGATGACGTGCACGTGGTCGGCACCATCGCCACCGTCGTGCAGGTCATGCGCCTGCCGGACGCGAAGCTCAAGGTGCTCGTCGATGGACGGCGCCGCGGGCGGGTGGTGCGCTTCCACGCCGAGGAGGAGTGCTACCGGGTCGAGGTGGAGGAGCTCCCCGACGCGCCGGCCACGGGGCCGGAGGTCGAGGCGCTGCTCCGGTCGGTGCGCGCGAGCTTCGAGGAGTACGCGCGCCTCAACAAGGCCATCCCACCCGAGACGCTGCTCGCCGTGGGGGCGATCGACGACGCGGGCAAGCTGGCCGACACGCTCGCCCGGCACATGAACCTCAAGACCGAGCTCTGCCAGGAGGTCCTCGAGACCGAGGACCCCGTCCAGCGGCTCGAGCGGGTCCAGAAGCAGCTCCAGGCCGAGATCGAGATCCTCCAGGTCGAACGCAAGATCAAGACCCGCGTGCAGAAGCAGATGGAGCGCTCCCAGAAGGAGCACTACCTCAACGAGCAGATGCAGGCGATCCAGCGCGAGCTCGGCGAGAAGGACGAGTTCCGGCTCGAGCTCCAGGAGCTCGAAGCCCGCATCGCCGAGCGCGAGCTCTCCCCCGAGGCGCAGGAGCGCGTCGGGCGCGAGCTCCGCAAGCTCAAGATGATGAACCCGATGAGCGCCGAGGCGGCGGTCGTCCGGAACTACATCGACTGGATCGTGTCGATGCCCTGGGAGGTCTACACCGAGGACCGCATCGACGTGAACGAGGCGAAGCGGGTCCTGGACGCGGACCACTTCGGGCTCAAGAAGGTCAAGCAGCGCATCCTCGAGTACCTCTCGGTCGTGTCGCTCGTGCAGAAGATCAACGGGCCGATCCTCTGCCTCGTGGGCCCGCCGGGCGTGGGCAAGACCTCGCTGGCGCGGTCGATCGCCACGGCGACGAACCGGAAGTTCGTGCGCGTCGCCCTGGGCGGCGTGCGGGACGAGGCCGAGATCCGCGGGCACCGGCGCACCTACATCGGCGCGATGCCCGGGAAGATCGCCCACGGCCTGAAGAAGGCGGGCTCGTCGAACCCCGTGTTCCTGCTCGACGAGATCGACAAGATGAGCTCGGACTTCCGGGGCGACCCCTCGGCCGCGCTCCTCGAGGTCCTCGACCCCGAGCAGAACCACGCCTTCAACGACCACTACCTCGACCTCGACTACGACCTCTCGCGGGTCATGTTCGTGTGCACCGCGAATTCGCTCTCGGGCATCCCGACCCCGCTCCTCGACCGGCTCGAGATCGTGCGGCTCGCCGGGTACACCGAGGCCGAGAAGCTCGCGATCGCCCGGCGCTACCTCATCCCGAAGCAGATGGAGGCGAACGGGCTCAAGCCCACCAACATCCGGGTGTCGAAGGAGGCCGTGTCGCGCGTGGTCCGCGAGTACACGCGGGAGGCGGGCGTCCGGAACCTGGAGCGCGAGCTCGCGAGCATCTGCCGGAAGGTCGCGCGCCAGGTGGTCACGAAGGGGCCGGAGACGCGCGTGCGCATCGACAGCGCGGCGGTCGAGAGGCTCCTGGGCGTGCCCCGATTCCGCTTCGGGCGGATCGGCACCACCGACGAGTACGGCTTCGTGAACGGCCTCGCGTGGACGAGCGCGGGCGGCGTGATGGTGCCGATCGAGGCGATGGTCGTGCCGGGCAACGGCAAGACGACCATGACCGGCCAGCTGGGGAGCGTGTTCCGGGAGAGCTGCGAGGCGGCGATCACGTACATGCGCAGCCGCAGCGAGCCGCTCGGCCTGGAGAAGGACTTCTGGAACCGCCTCGACGTGCACGTGCACGTGCCGGATCTCTGGGGCGTGGACGGGCCGAGCGCGGGCATCACCCTCGCAACCGCGGTGGTCAGCGCCGTCTGTCGGCTCCCGGTGCGCCGGGACGTCGCCATGACCGGCGAGATCACCCTGCGGGGGAACGTGCGCCCCATCGGCGGGCTCAAGGAGAAGCTCCTGGCCGCGGTGCAGGCGGGCGTGCGCCGCGTGCTCATCCCGCGGGAGAACGAGAAGGACCTCCGCGACATCCCCAAGATGGTCAAGGAGCGGCTCGAGATCCTGCCCGTGGAGCACATGGACGAGGTGTTGAAGCTGGCGCTGGCCGTTCGCGGCACGGACGACATCTTCAAGGGCCTCGCGCGCGCCCGCGCCACGGAGCAGCCGGCCTCCGAGGCCGGGGAACAAGGCCCCATGCCGTCCTGAGGGGGGGCGGGGCGCTGAAAAAAGTGCCCCGCGTCCGGGCGGGCGGGTTTGACACCCCGGCCATCCCGGTTAATAGGTGGGGGCTTGCTTCGGCGGGGACCGCGGGCGGATAGCTCAGCGGGTAGAGCAGTACCCTTACAAGGTACGGGTCGCAGGTTCGAGCCCTGTTCCGCCTACCACCCCCCGTTCTGAGCTGGCATTGAGGAGCGGTAGTTAAGTCGGTTATAACGCCGGCCTGTCACGCCGGAGGCCGCGGGTTCAAGTCCCGTCCGCTCCGCCATCGAAGAAGGCCCCTTTTCGCCTGGTGCGGGAAGGGGCCTTCGCCCGTTTTGGCGGTCGGCGGACACTCGCCGGAGTTCGCGCGTCCCGTACCGGCCGTAGCTTGACGTCCTCCTATACGTGCCGTACATGCCGTACATCGTGGAGGCGTGATGGCGGCCGCGGCACGGCTGGAGCTCCGGATCGACCCCGAGCAGAAGCGACTGATTGAAGAGGCGGCCGCCGCGCAGCACCAGTCGGTGTCGGGGTTCGTTGTCGACGTGCTCGTCAAGCGCGCGCGGGAGATCGTGAGTGGGCGGTCCGGCCAGGCGCTGCGCCCCGTGGGCGGCTGGTCGTTCGAGCTTCCCGAGGGGTGGGACGCGCCGCTCGACGACTTCGCGGACTGGCGGTGACGCTCCTCGTCGACAGCCACGTGCTGCTATGGGCGGCCATCGATGATCCTCGCCTGAAGGGGGTGGTGCGCGCGGCCTTCGTGGATCCGGAGAACCTGCTGCTGGTCAGCGCCGCGACGCTCTGGGAGATCGGCATCAAGCACGCGCTCGGCAAGCTGCCGCTCCCCGTGTCCGCGCGAGACTTCTTCGCGCGCGAGATCGCGACGCGGGGGTACGTCGTCCTCGACGTGAAGCGCGCCCACGCGGAGCGAGCGGCCGAACTACCCTACGTCGACCGGGACCACCGGGATCCGTTCGATCGCATGCTCGTTGCTCAGGCGCTCGTCGAAGGGGTGTCGATGCTGACGGGGGACGGGCGGCTCGGCGCCTACTCGTCGCTGGGGCTGCGGATCGTAGGGTGATCGCCGGGCACTTGGGAAACACGCAGCGCGTGCTGCGCGGGTGGTACGAGAGCGTGCTTGCGGGCGGCCAGTTCGCGGACTGGGAGATCGAGTTCCTTCCAGGCAGCGAGCATCCGGGTTCGGGGTCGGGTGTCAGGTTCTTGAGGGGGGACGCGACGGCTGGAGTGGCGGCCGAGCTCCTCGCATGGCCCAGCGGCTGCATCGACACGACCGCCATTCGGTGGGGTGGCGGCGAGGAGCCCGTCTGCGGTCACGTCGAGGTCGACTCCGAGGCGGCCATCCTCGCGTACGCGCGGGAATTCGAGGAGCAGGTGCTCGCGCTCATTCGGTCGAGCGAGCTCCCATGATCTTCGCGAGGACGTCCGAGCCCGCAAATGTTGCCTCGAACTGACTGAACTGCACGCGCCCGGGGCCCTCGGGCACGGCGGAGACTTTTCGAGCCTGTTCCAGTACACCCCGCCATCTCGAGAGGCCGCGTCTTCCCCCTGGGGGAGGCGCGGCCTCTCCTCGTTTTTGCTCCCGCCGAGGGCGTCGGCGCGACCCGGCGGGGCCAGTCGTGCGGGTCAGCCCGGGGCCGGCGTTCATCCGGGGCGGCGGGCCGCGTACAATCGCCGCGCCATGCCCCCCACTCCCGCCCGCCTCGTGCCGCGCCTCCGGCGCACGCACGCCCGCGCCCTGTTTGCCTCCACGATCGCGCTCTCGCTCCTGGCCTGCGCCGGGGGGACGCCGGCCCCGGCCGCGGAGGAGGAGGTCCCGGCCTGGCCCGCCGAGCCGCTCGCGCTGGTGGACCTGCCGGACGAAGAGCGTCCCACCGGGCTCGCGCTTCTGCCCGGGGGCGCGTTCGCCGCCACCGTGAAGACGCTCGAGCGACCGGAGGGCGGCTTCACCACGGAGTACGGCGGGGTGCGGTTCCGCGCCGTCGACGGCGGGCCCGGACCACGCGCCGACCTCGCGCGCGAGCCGGGCACCGCGAGCGCCGTGGCCGTGTCGCCGGACGGCACGCGGATCGCGGTCGCGCGGTACGACCGGGTCGACCTCGTCCCGCTCGACGGAGGCGAGGCGCGCTCGCTCTCGCTGGACGCCCCGGCCGGCGCGCCGCTGGACGACTGCGCGAGCCCGTGGCAGCTCGTGTGGGGCGGGTCGACGATCGCGGCGCGCTGCGGCACCGGGGTGCCGGTGTTGCTGCTGGACACGGAGACCGGCGCGCGCACGATCCCGCTCGCGCGGCCCGGCGTCACCGAAGGCTACGTGACGGTCACGGACCTCGCGCTCTCCGCGGACGCGCGGACGCTCGTGGTCGTCGGGTCCACGGACGACTTCTCCGCGGAGCCGCGCCCCTGGCTGGAGCTCCGGTCCCTGCCCGACGGCGCGCTGGTGCGGACGATCGCGCTCGACCAGCGCTACGAGGACGCGGCGATCTCGCCCGACGGGACGCGCCTCGCGGTGAGCCACCCGTACTTCGGCCTCCAGATCCGCGACGCCGCCACGGGCGCCGTGCTCGCGGAGCACGTCTACGACGCCGACCCCGGGAACCGCGGGAGCGGCGACGTGGCGTGGGCGCCCGACGGATCGCGGCTCTACCGCGTCGGACGGCGCCTCGGCGTGGCCGTCCACGACGGCGCGGATGCACGGGTCCTCGGCTACCTCCCCGCCCACCCGACGGAGCCCGAGAACCCGATGCCGCCCCCGCCCGGCTGGCCCGCGGCGCTCTCGGCGCGGAACGGGTCGCTCGCGCTCTCCTCGGACGGGCGCGTCCTCGCGTCGATCGAGCGTTCGGACTTCGGCCGCGCCGTGCGGATCTGGCGCCTGGCCCCCTGATGGCGACGCCAGGCCACCGGAGCCGCCGCCGCCCCCCCGGAGGCAACGCCGTCGCCGCAGCGCGGAGCGGCTGCCCTGGATAGGGCCCCCGGGCACCAGGTGGGCCGTATGTCGACCATCCTCCGGCCCATCGCGGCGATCGACGCCGACATCGAAGCGGCCTCGGACGCGCTCGTCCGCGCTCGTGAAGAGGCGACGGACGTTGGGACCAACCTCGCCCGGCTCGTGGCGGGCTTCTCGGAGCGCATCGCCGACGGGCTGGCTGCGGAGAAGGCCGCCTGGGAGGCCGCCGAAGCGAGGCTCCAGGCGTTGCTGGCGGAGCGCGAGGCCGCGTTGGAGGAGCAGGCCATCCGGGCGCTCCTGCCGGAGGCCGCCGCGCTCGCCACGCGCCCCCCGCCGCCGGAGGAGGCCGCCGAACCGCTGCGCGACGCCGTCGGCGTGGCCGGGCAGCTGGTCGCCGCGCTGGAGCGCGCGTCCGCGCACCTCGTGGCCATCGCGCCGCTCGGGGACTCGTCGTTGACGTACACGTCGAACCGACCCGGCGACACCTTCCAGGCCCACGTCCACGACGCTCGGCGCAGCCTGGAGGAGGCCGAGCAGCTGCACCGGGAGCTGCTCGCGGCGGGGCTCACGGTCGCCGGCCCGCCGATCCCGGCCTTCCCGTCCGGGCTCGCGGCGTTCTACACGAAGGTGCGCGGCGCCCACCGGATGGGGGTCGCGGCCCGGGAGGCGCACGCCGCGTACGCGGCGATCCGCGACGCGCTGGCGGCCCGCCGGGAGGCCTCCGAGCGGGCGCGTCGCCTCCTCGTGGCGTGGGAGCGCACGCGGTCGGGGTGAAGCCGGTCGGCGGAGGATCGCGCGCAGCACCACGAGGGCGCGCGCCACGGCCGGGTTCGGGGCAGCCGCTCCGCGCTGCGGCGACGCCGGCGCGCGGGCCGTCCTCGGCGGCTCCCTGCCCCGTACGTGCCGCTCCAGGCTATGAGGCGGCGCATGCTCCACTCGATGCTCCGAGCCGCCGTGGTCGCGCTGGTCGCGCTCGCGGTCGGCGCCTCGGCCGGCGTGGCCTTCGCGAAGCCCGACGGCACCAGCAAGATGCCGACCAAGCGGGCCCCCGACTACGAGGTCGGGAAGCGCCTCTGGGCGCAATCCTGCTGGCAGTGCCACGGCGAGGCGGGCAAGGGGGACGGCCCCGCCGCCGCCGCGCTCCCTGGCGGGGTGCCGAGCCTCGAGGGCAAGGTGCGGGGCGAGGACTTCGACGCGCTCGTGAAGGTCGTGCAGGACGGGCGCGGGAGGATGCCCGCGTACAGCGAGAACATCGACCAGCACGACTCCCGCCGCATCCTCCAGTACCTCCGCGACGTGATGGAGGGGAAGCCCCCCCCGCCGTCGGAGGACAAGGAGAAGGACGAGGAGCCCGCGGGCGAGGGCCAGTAGGCCGGGGTCGCGATACGTCGCGCACATGCTCTCCTGGATGCTCGTCCCGCTGGCCCTCGCCGCGGATCCCGCCGCGGGCAGGGCGCTCTACGCGGCCAGCTGCACCGCGTGCCACGGCGCCGCGGGGGACGGCAAGGGCCCCGCCGCCGTCGCGCTCAAGCCGAAGCCCACCGACTTCACGGCGGCCGGCTGGTTCGCCGGCAGGTCCGACGCGCAGCTGATCACGGCGATCCGCGCGGGCCGCCCGGGGACGGCGATGACGCCGTTCACCGAGCTCACGGACGCCGAAGCGGCCGACCTCGTGGCCTACCTCCGCACGTTCGCGAAGTCCCCTTGAGCTGGCTCCAGGCGCTCGTCCTCGGCATCGTCGAGGGCGTGACCGAGTACCTGCCCGTGAGCTCCACGGGGCACCTGCTCCTCGCCGAGCGGGCGCTCGGAATGGAGCGGAGCGACGCGGCCGACGCCTACGCCATCTGCATCCAGGCCGGCGCCATCCTGGCCGTGCTGGGGCTCTACCGCGCGCGCGTCGCGCAGATGGTGCGCGGCCTCCTCGGCGTGGACCCCGCCGGCCGGCGGCTGTTCGTGCAGCTCGTCGTCGCGTTCCTGCCGGCGGCCGTGCTCGGGTTCCTGTTCGACGACGCCATCGACGCCTACCTGTTCGGCCTCTGGCCGGTGGTGTTCGCGTGGGCGGTCGGCGGCGTCGCCATCCTGCTCCTACGCGGGCCGCGGGGCGGGCGGGCCATCGAGGAGCTCGACATGCGCACCGCGTTCCTGATCGGGTGCGCGCAGTGCCTCGCGTTGTGGCCCGGCACGAGCCGGAGCCTCGCGACGATCCTCGGCGGGGTGCTCCTCGGCGCGTCGCTGCCCGCGGCGGTCGAGTTCTCCTTCCTGCTCGGGCTATTGACCCTGGGCGCCGCCACCTCGTACTCGGCGCTCAAGCACGGGGACGTGATGCTCGCGGAGTACGGCGCCGTCCCGCTCCTCGTCGGCTTCGTCACCTCGGGGGTCTCCGCGGCCGTCTCCGTGAAGTGGCTCGTCGGCTGGCTCCAGTCGCGCGGGCTCGAGATCTTCGCGGTGTGGCGCCTCGCGCTCGCCGCGGTCGTGGCGGCGCTGCTGGCGTCCGGCGTGCTGCCCGCCGGGTAGTCGGGCGGACCGCGCTGGCGACGGCTGGCGCGGCGGAAGCCGTCGCGCTACATGGTGGAACCCGTAGGGGTATAGCTCAGTTGGTAGAGCAGGCGATTCCAAATCGCCAGGTCGTGGGTTCGAGTCCCTCTGCCCCTGCACCCTTCTGGAAGCCGCGTCGATCCTGCTCGGGTCGGCGCGGCTTTCGGCTTTTTGGGACAGGCGCGCGCACGAGGCGCCTCCCCACGGCCGAGCTGCCGCCCCGCGGCCCCGCGAGGAGCCGGAATCCGGCCTGGAACGCGCGCCACGGGCGGACGCTCTCCGCGCCCCGCGATACGCCGCGCCGATGGATCGGGTCCGAACCGTCGCAACCTTCATCGCCGGCGTCCTCGTGGGGGGCAGCGCGGTGTACTTCTCCCCTCCGAACCGCGGCACGACCTCGGCTTCGCCGCCGGGCGCCGCGACGCCGCTCCTGCCGCCGCTGCCGGAAGGCCAGGGCGGCCCGCCGGGCGGCGCCCCCGGTCAGCCGGGTGCGGCCGGTCAGCCGGGCGCGATGGGGCAGGCCGGCCCCGCCGGCACGATGGGCAAGCCCGGCGAGGCGGGCGCGGGCATGCCCGGCGAGGGTGCGCCAGGAGCGGGCGCGCCCACCGCGGGCGCTCCGGGCACGCAGCCGGTCGGCGCCGCGGCCACCGGCGTCGTCCCGATGCCGGACCCGAACCTCCCGTCGCCGGACGCCGCCGAGGGCCCGCCCCCCGACGAGATCCCGGCCGCGCCGCCCGGGGCCGTGCAGCAGTCCGGGAGCCGACTCGAGAAGCACCTCCGCATCGCCACCTCCGTGTGGCAGGCGCAGGCCGACGTCGCGAAGGCGTCCTCGAAGGAGGCCATCCGCGCCCTCGCCGGGGACATCGAGATCCACGCGCAGAACGTGCCGCCCATCGGGGACCACATGCCGCCGATGCAGGAGGTGGCGGGCTACCTCGCCACGAGCCGCGTGCTCCTCGACCGGATGAGCGCGGCCGGGATGGACGTCGCCGACCTCTCGCTCCAGGTCGACATGATGATGCGCCCGCCCAAGGGCAAGATCCCGGGCGGCCCCAAGGCGGGCGGGGCGCCGGCGCCGAAGTAGCCGTGTCGGCCCCCCCGGACGCAGCCTCCGCCGCGCTCCCCGCGAGCGCCCGCTTCGCGCGTCGCGCCCTCCTCGTGGGGCTCGCCGCGGGGCCGGCGGCGTGGCTCCTGCTCCCGCCGCTCCTCCGTCCCGGGGTGGTCCCCGGCGTGCCCTCCGCGGGCATCTACCCGCTCCTCCACCGCCTCTGGGCGGCGGTGGACGGCGCGCCCCCGCGCTTCCCGGAGCCGGGCGCCCAGGCCCCCGCGGACGTGCTCGCCACGCTCCTCTCGCCGCTGACGGGCGCGGTGGGCGCCCCGGCCACGTTTTCGCTCGTGGCGCTGGCCGGCCTGGGCGCGACGCTCGCCGTCACGTGGCGGTACACCCGCCGCTTCGCGGACGGGTGGACGGCCGCGGCCGCCACCGCGGCGTTCACGGCGTCGCCGGCGGTCGTCGCGGGGGTCGCGAGCGGCGACCTCGAGGCCTGGCAGGGCTGGGCCCTGCTCGCCCTCCCGCTCACGGCGGGCCCCGCCGCGCTCGGCGTGGGGCTGGCCGCGGCGCTCTTTGCGCCCACGATGCTCCCGGCCGCGTTCCTCCCGGCCGCCTGGGCCACGTGGACCGGCGAGGGGCGGGGCCGCTGGTGGCCGCTCGTCGGCTGGGCGCTCGCGGTCGCCGCCCGCTCCGCGGTGGGATGGCCCGCGATCGAGAGCCGCGCGTCGTACGACGCCTGGTTCGCGCTGCTCGAGGCCGCGCCCGCGCCCGAGCGCGTGAACGAGGTCTACGTGGGCTTCGCGGCGGTCGCGCTGCTCCTCGCCGGGCTCGCGCGCCCGGGCGCCACGCGGCGCGTCGCCGGGCTCGGCCTCGCGGCGCTCGCGGGGTCCGTGGTGACGGCGCCCGTCCCGCCCGAGCGCTTCCTCCACCTCGTGCCGCTCGCCGCGGCGATCGCCGGGCTGGGCTCGCTGCGGACCCTGGCCCCCGCGTGGGGCCCGGCCGCAGCGGTGTGGGCCGCCACGGCGCTCGTCGGCGAGGGCTGGAAGGGCGTGGCCACGCCCGTGCCGCTGGCCACGGCGACGCTCGCCGAACCCGCCCCCGTCGAGGAGATCGCGGAGGGGCCGGTGCTCGACCTGCCAGCCACGCGCGGCGCCATCCGGCGGGGGCTCTGGTTCCAGGCCCGGCACGGCCAGCCCGTCGCGGCGGATGTCGACGGGCTCGTCACCGGCGAGGTGTCCGACCTCGCCGCCGCGCTCTCGACCGGGGGCTGCGCGGACCCTGGCGCCGTCGGCTTCCGGACGGTGGTGGCCCGCCGTGAGGGCGCGCTCCGCGAGCTCGGCGGCCTGCGCGCCTGCCTGGGCGAGCCGGCGTGGGACGACGGGGCCGTCGCCGTGTGGCGCTTCGACAGGCCGCGAACGAGCCCCGCGACGCCGGCTCCGCGCGCGACGGCCACGCCCGGGGAGCCCGCGACGGCGACGTTCACCGATCCGCCGCCGACCGCGCCGCCGGCCGGGCCCCTCACTCCGGGATCCGCGCCTCCAGCCCCGGGTCGGTGAGGCCCGACGCCAGGGCCGCCGTCAGCTGCGGGGGCAGATCCCCGAGATCCAGCCCCTCGGCCTGGAGCCGCGTCACGACGGACGCCTCCTCGGTGAGCCACGCCGCGATCGCCCGGCCCGAGTGGTCCCGGAGGTCGCCGCCCGGCACGGCCGACGCGCGCCCCTCGAGCAGCGCCGCCCGGGCAGGGTAGCGCTCCGCCAGCGCGCGCCAGGACACCGGCGCCCCGCGCATGTAGAGCTGCACCGCGCGGATGGTGCCCGGCTTCGCGAGGGTCGAGGCCGGGCGGTCGAGCCCGCCGCCGAGCGCGCGGACCTCGCCGGGGACGCGGTCGTTCGGGTGGATGAAGCCCGGCCCCTCGGGGATCTCCTGCCCCTCGGGGAGCGGCGCGGCCATCGGCCCCTCGCCGGGCATGGCCCCGACCAGCAGCACGCCGGTGGCGACGCCCGCCGCGGCGAGGCCGGCCTGGCGCGCCTCCGGGTCGGCCTCGAGGGCGCCGGGGCGCACCACGGCGGCGGCACGCGCGAGCGTGAGCGCGGCGGCGCCCCAGGCGACGAAGCCGAAGAGCACCATGCGCGGCTCGGGGCCGATGGACGCCGGCCACTGCGCGAGCGCGTAGAACGCGGCCACGAGCGCGCCGAACAGCGCCGGCCGCCCGACCAGCAGCACGAGCACCGGGTACGCGAGCGGGGCGTAGAGCACGTGGAAGCCCGCGGCGTCGGCGCCGAGCCAGGCGGTGAGGAGCGCCATGCCCGCCAACGCCGTGCGCGTGGAGGGGCGGGCCGCCGGCACGAGCAGGGCGGCCCCGAGGGTGACCCACTGGAGCGGCTCGTGGCGGATCCAGCCGAAGGCACGCATCCACGCGGGCGCCGGGTCCTTGCCGACGAGCCAGTCGGGGTCGATGCTCGCCTGGAAGCGGAGCGTGCCGAGCACGGCGTCGACGAGCTGCGGGAGCGGCGTGACGGTGAGCGCGAGCGCCAGCGCGGTCAGCCCGACCGCGGCCACGCCCACGGCGGGTCGCCAGCGCCGCGCGGCCAGGAGCGGCAGGAGCAGCGCGGCGGGCACGAGCTTGAGCGCGCCGCCGAGCCCGAGGAGCGCGCCGGCCAGGAGCGAGGGGCCCCACCGCCACGGAGGGGGGGCGTTGCGGGGGGCCCGCCCCCCGCCCCAAGAAAAAGATCCGCCCACCGCGGCCATGGCCAACGCGCAGAGAGCGCCGAGCACCATGTTGATCTGCCCGAGCCGCACACACTCCGCGGTGACGGGGTGCCACGCGATCGCGGCCGCCACCGCGCCCCCCCATGCGGCCCGGCTCCAGCGGTCGCCGGTCGCGAGGCCCGCCGCGGCCACGCCGAAGCCGGCCACGGCCGCGAGCAGGATCCACCGCCACATGGTGGTGAACGACGCCCAGTCGAGCGCCGCCAGCGGCCGGAGCAGCACGCCGGTGGTCGCGGGGTAGAGCGTGGAGAAGGTGGCGGCGCCGACGGAGAGATCGCGCTCGTCGTACACCCGCGCGAGCGATTGCTCCAACGTGGGGTCGAGCCCGGCGGCCACCGCCCCGCCCGAGAGGTAGAGCGGAAGCGCGTCGGACGCCCGCGTCTCCGCGTGCCCGACGATCTCGGCCTCCGCGACGCGCGCGAGCCCCGCGACGGCGAGCGCGACGGCGAGCACGGCGACGACGGGACGAGAGCGCACGGTCCCCTCCTACCGCGGCGCGGGCGCGTCGGCCGAACGCGCGCCTTCCGACGCGTGGTCCCGGCCGGAGGTGGCGCCCGAGCGCAGCAACGTCCCGAGCGCCGGGCGACGGGCCGGGAGCGCGATGGGCTCCGGGCAGGGCTCGGCGGCGCGGGTGTAGTAGAGGCGGCCGGCCGCGAGCGCGGGGCCGGTGCCGCACACCTCCAGGAGCCGCGTCGCGCCGTCGGGGAGGGGGCGCCAGGCCAGCACGCTCCAGCCCATCACCTGGAGCTGGGCGACGAGCCCGCCGTCGACGACCAGGGGTACGGTGAGCCCGTCGGCGCGGAAGGTGGGGTCGGCGGCGAAGCGGTCGCCGTCGGGAGAGGTCGCGCGCACGATGCGGCTCCGCGCCTCGGTGACGTAGAGCGCCCAGCGCGGATCGCCGGCCCCCGGGGGCGCGACGAAGGGGTCGACGAGGCCGATGCCCTCGAAGCGCACGCCCGGATCGCGCAGGAGGGTGTCGAGGTCGGGGCCGGTCCAGCTCACGATGCGCGTGGCGTGCGTGGCGGGGTCGACGGCGCGGTCGTCGCCGGCGAGCTCCGCCGCGTAGAGCCGCAGCCGCCCGTCGGGGAGCCGGAGGACCGCGGGGTCGAAGGCCTCGATGGGGCCGCGCTCGTCGCGCAGCGGGCGGGCGAGGCCGAAGGAGAGGCCGTCGGCGCTCGCCGCCCGCCAGAGCGCCTGCTTGCGGACGAACACGGCCTCGAACCCGCGCGGGACCTCGACGATCTCGACGCTCGAGGCGTGGTCGAGGAGCGGCCCGCGCTCTTCGCCGCCGACGAGCGCCCACAGGGTCTGCTCGGCGGGGTGGTTGCGCGCCTCGGCCTCCTCCGGGGAGCCGAGGAGGGACTCGGGCGGGAGGCCGCGGTCCCAGAGCTCCACGACGTAGCCGCCGGGCGCCTCCCCGGTGTGTGCCGCGGGTGGGAGTTGTGTGCGCCAGCCTTCGCGCGGCGTGGCGCCCGCGCGCTTGCGGAGGACCAACCCGAGATCGCTGTTCGCGGCGTCGATGGCGACGAAGCGGAGCGCGAGGCCGCGCTCGGCCGCGGCCACGGCGAACACGCTCGCGTCGAGCCGCGCGTGGAGGCTGTAGGCGGCGACGTCGCCCGCCCCGTGCGCGGCCAGCCAGTCGAGCGTCCTCGCGACGGTCTCGGCGTCGCTCGGGTCGGCCGCGACGGGGCGCGTGGCGACTGGGCGACCGGGCCAGCCCTCCCGGTCGGCGTGGAAGCCGCCGAGCTGGACGAGCGCGAGCACGCCGATGCAACCGAGCGCGGCGCGGTGACCGGACACGCCGGCCGTCGCGATGGCGAGCGCCGGCACCGCGGCCAACCCGAGCGACGGGAGGCCCGCCCAGGCCCCGGCGCCGAACACCACCGCGGCGACGCCCAGGAGCCGCAGCACCTTCGCGTCGCCACGGAGCAGGAGCGCGGCGATCACGCCCGCCAGCAGCGCCGGCTGGGCCCACGCGACGAGCCCCTCGACGGGCGCGACCGGCCAGGCCTGCCCCAGGGAGGCGCCGGGGAACCCGAACCCGAGGAGCATCGCGCCCAGCGTGCTCATCGCGGGGCCACCCGGGCGGCCCGCCATCTTCGCGCCCGCCGCGTACGCGAAGCACGCGAGCACCGGAAACGCCGGCGTCGCCTGCGTCGCGGCGGTGAGCACGCCCGCCGCCGCGAGCCCGGCCGTCAGCGACAAGGTCCCCCCGGCCGCCCCCCCGAGCGCGCGCCCGCCCCACCAGAGCCCGACCGCCGCGATGGCGTGAAACGGCAGGTAGGAGGAGGCGAACGCCGCGGGCGACGCCCCGAGCAGCGCCAGCCATCCACCGGCCCACGCGGCCAGGACCCCGCCGCCTGCGGCGCCCGTGAGATCCCCGCCTCCCAACGCGCGCGCCGCGTCCAACGCGGCCACGTAGCCCCGGGCGTGCGCCGCGCCGGGCAGCCCCTCCCCCGCGGTCGCCACGGCGTGTCCCCAGGAGAGCGCCGCCGCGAGGGCGACCAGGATTGTCGCGCGCATCTACACCAGGTCGGCGAACTGGCGGCGGTTGTGGGCGAACACCCACACTCCCGCGATCAGCGCCGCGATCGACGTGAGGGCGGCCCACAACATCGAGTTCACGTAGGGGATGTGCTGGTTGAGCAGGAGCCCCTGGGAGATGCCGACGAACTGCGCCATCGGGTTGGGGTAGAGCAGGAGCACGAACTCCCGGGGGTAGGCCGACGCCGGGTAGAACACCGGCGTCACGAACATCCCGATGCGCAGCGCGGCCTCGACCCAGTGCCCCATGTCGCGGAAGTACACGTTCAACGTCGCGACGATGAGCCCGACGCCGAGCGTGAAGCACGCCTGGAGGAGGAGGAAAGGGGGCAACAACGCGACGTGCCAGGAGATGCCGTCGCCGAGGAGCAACATCCCGAAGAGCAGGATCAGGAGGCGGAACAGCTGGTTCACCACCGCCGAGAGCACCACGTGCGCGGGCAGGACGATGGGTGGGAAGTGGATCTTCCGCACGAGGTGCGCGTGCGCGCGGATGGAGGTCGTGGCGCGGGTGATCCCGTCCGCGAAGGCGTTCCAGGACACCATCCCGCAGAAGAGGAAGAGCACGTACTGGGTGGTGCTCCCCGTGGGGTGGAACTTGATGCCGATGAGCACGTGGAACACGAAGGTGAACGTGACCAGCTCGAGGATCGGGTTCACCACCGTCCAGAAGAAGCCGATCGAGCTCCCGACGTAGCGGGCGCGCAGGTCGTTCCACACGAAGGCCCAGAGCAGCTGGCGGGCGCGCCAGAGCTCGAGCAATTCCCCCCGGACGGTGACGGGCGCGGGCTCCGTGGCCCGACGCACCCGCACCGGGGTCGTGTCAATCGGGGCGCGAGTTGGTTCCACCGAAATACACACTCGCGCCGACCGCGACATAGGTCACCGAGGACGTGAGGTCCCCGTTCCCGACCACCTTTCCGGGGACGACCGCCGAGCTCGAAGGGTCCTGGGCGTCGGTCCACAACGCCTGCTGCGTCGCCTGCGACTCCGTGAGCGTCTGCGTGCCGAGGAACTGCTGCGCGAACCCCACGTCCAACGCGACGCGCTTCGCGATGGTGAAGGTGCCGCCGGCGCCGATCCCGAACTTGTTCCCCTCGGGCAGGTTCACGCCCACGGTGGCCTCGGGGAGCGCGCTCGTCTCGTAGTGGCCGCCGAGCCGCACCTGCGCCCAGTCCGTGATCTGCCAGTCTCCGCCGAGGCGCACCGAGAAGGCGTCGACGAAACCGGTCGGGAACACGACGTCCTCCGTGACGACGATGTCCTCCTGGAGCACCAGCGAGTCGGGGTCGTGCGGCACCGTCATGTTCATGTCGGTGATGCGGAACTCGCTCATCGTGGACCACTGGGTCCACGTGCCGTCCACCTCGACCCGCACCTTGTCGATCGGCTTCACCTGCACGCCCGCGCGCACGATCAGCGGCACGGTGACCTGGAGCGTCGTCTCGCTGTCGGTGAACGACGTGCCGTCGATCTGGTCCGCGAGGGCGAAGTCCTCGCTGAACTCCACGGAGAGCGAGCCCGGCGCGGCGTAGGAGATGGGCGGCTGCACGGAGGCGCCGATCTCGACCATCGGGTGGGGCGTGACGATGAACCCCGCGTTCCACGAGAGTTGGAAGGGGTCCCAGTTGCTCACCGAGAGCGCGAGGTCGTTCGCGGGGTCCTCGCCCACCTCGTCGCAGTCCTCCTGCTCCCGCAGGCACACGACCGCGTCCTGGCGCTGCTCCACGCGCAGGAACGTGTACTGGAGCCCCGCGCCGACGGTGAGCCACGGCGTGATCTCCTGGGCCACGCTCGGCCCCGCGTACACCTGCCAGATCAGCGAGTCCTTGAGCTGGTAGCGCTGCGGCCCCTCCTCCGGGTAGGCGAGGTAGGGCGCGGTCGGCACGTAGAGGCCGACGGCGACGTGCGTGTTCTTCAGGGCCGGGTGGATCCCGCCCAGGTGCGTGGCGAAGCCCCCGGATGGCTCGTAGATCGGCGGCGACTCGTTCTCCACCGGGTCGAAGGCGAGCCCTTCCTCGTCGGCGCGGTCGAACGTCACGGCCTGGTTGGCCGCCCAACCCTGGAGGTTGAGCATGGGGCGGTCGATGTTCGCGAGCGCGGCCGGGTTGTAGTACTGCGCGGAGAGGTCGTCGGCGCCGATCACGAAGGCGCCACCGCGCCCGATCGCCCGTGTGCCCGAGTCGATGTAGTAGTAGCCGGAGGCGAACGCGGGGGCGGCGAGGAGCCAGAGCATCGGGAGGGAACCTGGGGCGGCTCCCCTGTCATACCACGGCGGGCGTCAGTTCCCGGCGGGCTGGCCGGCGTCCTCGACCCAGCGCGCGTCGTCGGGCGTGAGCTCGGTGGCCACGCCCGTGAGCGTGTAGCGCCACGCGCAGGACTCGCTCACGGTGAGCGTGCACCCGGCCTCGCCGCAGTCGAACGCCTCCTGGGTGTTGGTCGCGGTCGTCTCCGCGCCGCTCGTGGCGTCGATGCGGAGCAGGTAGTCGCCGGACGGGATCTCGCCGGTGCCACCCACGCCGACCGCAGCCTCGGCGGACCAGGTGTCGGACTCGACCCAGGCGTCGACGTCGGAGGTCTCGGACTCCCAGGTGCCGGTGAACACGCCCCCCTCGAAGGTGCCCTGCACCCGCAGCGTGGCGTTGGAGTCGTAGCTGTGGTCGAAGGTGTAGCCGGTCACGTGGTCGAGCCCGTCGGCGCCGCTCGACGAGTTGGTCCAGTAGAAGAGCCAGCTCCCGTCGTCCTGCCGCGACCCCGGCAGCGCCTCGGTCCCGAGCACGAGCACCGCGCCGTCGTCCGTGCCCTCGACGCGCCCGAACAACACCTCGGCGGACTGCTCGCCGGTCTCCTCGGCGGTCCACGAGGGGTCGTCGCCCGCCTCGATGGGCGTGTACGCGCCGACGAAGTTGTGGAGCACGTCGTCGAGGCACTCGTCGCCGGTCGGGAGCGTGACCTCCTTCGTGAACATCCAGGTGCCCCAGGGGTCGGCGCAGGCGAGCAAAGAGAGGAGGAGCATCGGGTTCTCCGCGGGGGCGCCATCCTACACCGCGCGCGCGTCGCCTTTTCGTCTCCGGCTCGCGCTATCACGCGATAACTTCCGGCCCATGGCTGCAGTGACCTACTGGGACTACCTCCGGCTCGACAAGCTCCTCGACCTCCAGGACGGCCTGGGCGGCGAGGTCTCGCCCGACGAGCTGCACTTCATCATCGTCCACCAGGCCTACGAGCTCTGGTTCAAGCTGGTGCTCTCGCAGCTCCGCCTCGCGCGTGACCACCTCGCCGCGCCGAAGCTCCCCGAGGAGCGCGTGCCCTTCGTCGTGCACCACCTCGGCCGCGTGAACGAGATCCTCAAGCTCTGCGTCGACCAGTTCCGGGTGATGGAGACGCTCCCGCCGCAGGACTTCCTCGACTTCCGCGACAAGCTCACGCCCGCGAGCGGCTTCCAGAGCTTCCAGATGCGGGAGGTCGAGACGATCCTCGGCCTCGCGCACGCCCAGCGCATCCCCTACGGCAACGTCGACGCGCTCGAGCACATCCGCTCCTTCGGCGAGGCCACGCCCGCCGCCCTGCTCGGCCGCGCCCGCATCGAGGCCGCCGCGAAGGAGACGACGCTCCGCGAAGCCCTGATCCGCTGGCTCGCGCGCACGCCCATCCAGGGCTCCTCCCCCGGGGACGCCGGGGACGCCGCCGCGGTCGACGCCTTCGTGGAGGCCTACATGGCCCGCGCCGAGGCGCACCAGCGCGCGGCCATGGAGCGCGTCGTCGACTCCCTCGGCGAGGCCGAGCGCGCCCGCATCAGCGAGCGCGTCGAGATGGGGCTCGCGGCCACCCGCGCGTTCCTGCATGCCGACGATCCCACCGAGCGTCGCGCGCGCGCCGGGCTCCTCTTCATCGAGTCCTACCGCGAGCTCCCGCTGCTCGCCTGGCCGCGGCTCCTGCTCGACACCGTCGTCGAGCTCGAGGAGCAGCTCCTCCTCTGGCGCCACCGCCACGCCCGCATGGTCGAGCGCACCATCGGCCGCCGCGTCGGCACCGGCGGCTCCGCCGGCGTCGAGTACCTCGACAAGACGACGCAGCAGCGCATCTTCCCCGAGCTCTGGGCCGTCCGCTCGGCGCTGGTCTCCCGCGACGCGCTCCCGCCGCTCCTGGCGCCGGAGAAGTACGGCTTCGCGGGGTAGTTGCTCGGCAGTCGGGGTTGGTTGATCTTGGGGCGGGGGGGGGGGGGGGCCCGCCCCCCCCCCCCCCCCCCCCCCCCCGCACCCCGCCGCCCCCCCCCCCCCCCCCCCCGCCCCCCCCCCCCCCCCCCCCCCCCCCCCCCCCCCCCCCCCCCCCCCCCCCC
>CAYWGD010000092.1:0-29984 GCA_964457335.1 uncultured Enterobacteriaceae bacterium
GGGACGGGGCGCCGGCAGGCGGCCCGGGCCGCGCCGACCGAGCGGCTCCGCCGCGAGCCTGGAGGGCGCCGACCCCCACCGGAGCGGCGGGAGCCGCTCCGGTGGGGGGCACGCCCAGACCGCCCTCGCGCCCGATATAGGCCGTCGCCATGTCCGACCCCGCTCGCACCCCCGCCGACCCCGCCCCCGCCGCCCCCGACGCCGAGGAGACCGCGGCCCGCCGCTTCGAGACCATCACCGGGCTGACGCTCGCCGTGTTCGCGGCCGTGCTCGCCGTCACCGACCTGGGCGGCGGCAAGTACGGCGACGACGAGATCATCGGCACGAACGAGCGCGCAAACCTCTACGCCTGGTACCAGGCCAAGAGCATCAAGCAGAGCCTCGTGGAGCAGGAGGGGCACCTCCTCCGCGCGCTCCTGGACGGCGGGGTGATCGCCCCGACGGCGGCGCCCGGCATCGAGGCGCGCATCGCCGCGGTGGAGGCGAAGGCGACCACCTACGAGCTCGAGAAGACCGAGATCCTGGAGGGGTCCGAGGCCGTCGGCCCGGCCGGGCAGGTGCTCGACGTCGACGGCGAGAAGGGGCGCATCGTGGGGACCAAGGGCTGGGACCGCGCGCTCGCGACCCTCGGGGCCGCCGGTGACGTGTTCGACCGCGCGACCCTCTGGCTGCAGCTCGCGCTCGTCCTGGGCGCCATCGCGCTCGTGCTGCAGGGGACGGCGCTGAAGCGGGCGTTCTTCGCGGTCATGGTCGTCCTCGGGCTCCTCGGCTCGGCGTACGCCGCCCAGGCGTTCTCGGTCGCCGGGGCCGTGGGGTAGCGCATGTCGACGCTCTCGCCGGCCGAGGCCCGCGACGTGCTCTTCGGCGCGGCGGCGATCGGCACGCCGCTCGGGGCCGGCTCCGACGGCGTGGTCGCCCTGCTCGACCGCGTGGGCGCCATCCAGATCGACCCCATCGACCGGTGCGGGACCAGCACCGACCTCGTCGCCTTCGCGCGCGTCGAGGGGCTCGTCCGCGGCGACGTGCACCGCCACGCCCGCGGTGTCGGCTTCGAGCACTTCGCCAAGGAGCGCTGCCTCCTGCACGCGCGCTACTTCCCGCACTACCGCGGCCAGGCGGTGGAGACGCCGTGGTGGCGGCACCACGACCGCATGCGGCGCGTGCCGGCCTCGGTGCTCGACGAGGTGCGCGCGGAGGTGGCGGAGCGCGGCCCGGTGGCCGCCCAGGACCTCGCGCCGCGCGGGACCACGGAGGCGATGGACTGGAACGGCTGGAAGGGCACCTCCAGCGTCGCCTCGCTCGCCGTGGAGGTGCTCTGGACCCGCTGCGAGGTCGTGGCCAGCGGCCGCGACGCGCGCGGCCGGCGCCTGTACCTCTCGCCGCGCGCGGCCCTCGGCGACCTCGCGGACGCGCCCGCCGAAGGCGCCTTCGGCGAGCGGATGCTGCTCGAGCGCGTGCGCACGGCGGGCCTCCTCGCGCGGGCGGGCGGGCCCACGTGGTCCATGCTCGAAGGCGCCCGCACGGACGGCACCGTCGACCGCCTGCTCGCGGAGGGGCGGCTCCTGGAGGTGCGCGTGGGGCGCCGCCCCTACCTGATGTTGCCCGACCCGGCGCGCCCGCTCCCCGACGACGGCCGGGTGCGCGTGCTGGGCCCGCTCGACGCGCTGGTCTGGGACCGGGCGCTCGTCCGCGAGGTGTTCGACTTCGACTACGTCTGGGAGATCTACAAGCCGGAGGCGACGCGGACGTGGGGCTACTACGTCTGCCCGGTCCTGGCGGAAGGTCGGCTCGCGGGGCGGATCGAAGCGCGCCGCGAAGCGCGCACCCTGGTCGTGGAGCGCCGGTGGGGCGCGATCGAGGAGTCGGGATTGAAGCTCGCGCTGGAGCGCCTCGCGGCGTCGAACGGTTGTGATTCGCTCGCGACGCTCCCGCCGGTCTCCCCCGACCCGGGAGCCCCCCTCCCGATCGTTGGGGCTCAAAAAGACACGTCAAGAGCGCCTCGCCGCTGAGGTCGGGCTCAAGCCCGTTCTGGGGGAATGTGTCTACGCGGGGTGCGAAAAATCTTACGCAGCGCGCTTTCCATCCCCGGGGTCGATTGCTAAGGTCGCGGTCGGTACTGGAGAAAGACGGTTGACGATCCTGGGTCTGGTGATGATGGCGGCGTTTGCGGCGGAGTATGGTCCGACGCTCGAGGGAGAGGTCCTCGCGACGGAGCCCGCCCCGCTCACCGACACCGCCAGCGACACCGGGATCGGCGGGGGCTGCTCCGACCAGTACCTCCGGGACGGCGTGCAGCTCCCCGAGCTCCCGCTGTTCTACGTCCGCGCCCAGCCCGGCGCGGCGTACGGCACCCAGGAGATGATCGACCTCCTGGTCGACGCGGGCCGCCACATGAGCTGGCTGATGCCCCAGGCCTCCCCGTTCGTGGTGGGGGACATCTCGTCGCCGCACGGCGGCTACCTCGCCGGGCACCTCTCGCACCGCGGCGGCGTCGACGTCGACGTGGGCATCTACAAGAAGGGCGGCTGGCAGCACGCGCGCGGCTTCACCACGCTCGCCCCCTCCGAGCTCGACGTCGAGGCGACCTGGGCGCTCGTCAGCACGATGCTGAACACGGGCAACGTCGACTTCATCCTGCTCGACCGCAGCCACATCAACCGGCTGCGCAGCTACGTCCTCACCGCGGGGCTCCTCACGGACGAGGAGGCCGCCCGCATCTTCCCGACCGAGGGCTCGCGGGCGGTGTGGGGCAGCACGGGCATCCTCCGCCACGCGCCGCACCACCAGGACCACATCCACGTGCGCGTGCTCTGCAGCGACGGGCGGCGGGCCGGCGACTGAAGAGGCTGACCGGAAATCCTCCCGTCGCCCGCTGGACGCCTCGGGCGCCCGCCGCGCCCCGGCCTCGATTACAGGCCTCGGGCCTGCGCACCGTACGTCCCGTCGGTCGCCTGCCGGCGCCCGACGGGCTTTCGCCCACGTCGCCTCGTCCCCGCTCCGCGGTGCCGCGCGACGTTCGGCCGGGGACGCAGCGGGCATCCCGATGCGTCTCAGCGTGCTCGGTCCGGATTTCCGGTCAGCCTCCGAGCCGCGGCGTCGGCGTGACGCCGCCTCGAGTGGGGAGACCCCGAGGATCCCGTCCTCGGGTCGACCCTGGCGGAGCTCCACGTGCACGGTCCGCTTACGGCCGCCGATTCGGGTGTGTCGGGCATTCGTGACGACGAAACCTGACTTTTCGTGACGCGCCGGCGCGAGGTCGGCCGCGCGGCTGCCGCGACTTTGGTGGTAGCCTCATCTACGGAGGCGTACATGGTGCTCCTAGCCGCCAGTCTCGCCAACGCCGGTGTCGTCCTCCGGAACGACACGAACACCTCGGACACCTACGACGAGTCCGACCAGGTGGCCTGGCTGGAGTTCCCCGAGTGCGCGATCAGCGTGCTCGAGGCCCAGTCCGGCGACCTGCCGCTCGCCATCGACACGGTCTGGGTCTACCTGGGGTCCAACACGGGCAACCAGGACGGCACGAGCACCTACGTGGACGTGTCCCTCCAGCTGCTCGCGGACGGCGAGGACCCCACGCCCACCCACATGGAGTGGGGCCCCGAGTCCTTCTACGTGGCGGTGTCCTCCCAGCAGATCAACGAGCTCCCGCTCGTGGACGAGGAGAGCGGGCTCACCGCGCTCGACTACACGGGCGGGCGCGTGGCGGTGTGGGTGTGCGCGCCCGACCCCAGCACGGGCAGCGCGTGGCCGCGCACGAGCGACCGGGACACCTCCGGCATCGTCATCGACACCGGCTCCCCGAGCGCCGGCAGCTGGCTCTACTACCGCGACAGCGTGCAGTCGCTCGCGACCTTCGTCCGCGGGAGCTGGATCATCCGCGCCGGGGAAGGCGACGCCGACACGGACACCGACGCCGACACGGACGCCGACACCGACTCGGACACGGACACCGACACGGACACCGACGCCGACGCCGCCGTGGCGATCGGCTCCATCACCCCCCGCGAGGCCGTGTTCGGCGTCCCGGTGGACGTGGCCGTGCTCGGCGAGGGCTTCCAGGAGGGCGCCGCCGTGTTCATCGGCGGGCTCGCGGTGTCGAGCGTGGCGCGGAACGGGGACACGGCGCTCGCCGGGACCACCCCCTCGGCGCTGCCCGTGGGCACGCACGACGTGGTGGTGACCAACCCCGACGGCTCCGCCGACACGCTGGAAGCGGCGTTCACCGTGACCGAGGCCGGGTGCGGCTGCGCGAGCACGGGCGGCGGGAGCGCGCTCGGGGCGCTCGTGGGGGCGCTCGCGTTTCTGCGGCGTCGCCCGCCGCGTTAGAGGGCGGCACCCTGGAGCCCGCGTGCCCTCCGCCTACACGACCTGGACGCTCAACCCCCACGACCCGGTCGAGAAGTACGCCGACAACCTGTGGCGCGTCTCGGGCACGATGAACAACGGCAAGCTCCAGCGCTGCATGGTGCTCGCGCGGCTCTCCGACGGGCGGATCCTGCTCCACAACCCGATCGCGCTGGAGGACGAGCTCCTCGCCGAGATCGCGGCCTGGGGCGAGGTGGCGGCGCTCATCGTGCCCAACGCCTTCCACCGGCAGGATGCGCGCATCATGAAGGACCGCTACCCGGCCGCGAAGGTGTACGCGCCGAGGGGCGGCGCGAAGAAGGTCGCGCAGGTCGTCCCGGTCGACGGCACCTACGACGACGTGCCCTCCGACGCGAACGTGCGCGCCCGGCACCTCTCCGGGATGAAGGACAACGAGGGCGTGCTCGAGGTGCGCAGCGGCGACGCGCTCACGGGCGTGTTCTGCGACACGCTCATGAACATGGCGCCGCAGGGCTTCCCCATGAGCTTCCTCCTCGGCCCCACGGGCACGCTCGCGGTGCCGCGCGTCATGCGCTGGTTCCTGGTGAAGGACGCGCGCGTGCTGCGCGCCGACCTGGAGCGCCTCGCCGCCACCGACGGCTTCGCGCGCATCATCCCCGGCCACGGCCGGGTGCTCGATCAGCCGGCCGACGCCCTCCGCGAGGCCGCTGCGCGGCTCTGACGCCGCCGTCGGACGGCGGCCGGCATCGCGCCCGGGGCCGCGCGCGTGTCCTACCCGGACCGCGAGGACCAGGGCGGCCGGGTCCCCGCCGCCCTGATGAACGTCTTCATGCCCGGCTTCCTCGTGGAGCAGGCCGAGCGGCTGCGCGTGTACTTCGAGCGCGGTCAGGCGGGGAGCCGGTCCTCCACGGCGTAGCGGATGTCCGCGCGGTAGGCGACCTCGCGGACGGCCACCTCGCGCCGAAGCTCCGGGCGGTAGCCGAGCGCCACCAGGATCTTGAGGAGCTGCACCTGCAGGAGGCGCGGTGACGCCCAGAACTCCAGCGCCGCGCCGAAGAACGTCATGCTCGGCAAGAGGAGGATGCGCGGCAGGGACGCCGTCCGGAGGAACGTCCCGAGCGGCACGAACGTGTTGGTGCCGCTCCAGGGCGGCGGGATCGGCTCGAAGGCGTGCCCGCCGGCCTGGAAGAGCGCGAGCGCCGCGGCCGCGAGGAGCGTGTTCGCCAGCGCGGCCGCGCCCCAGCCCGCGATCAGGTGCTGCCCGAGCAGCCAGAGCCCGGCCGTGATCGCCACCAGGAGCACGCCGACGAGGCGGTCGTACCAGGCACCCAGCGCCACGACCAGGGCCGCGACCAGGAGCCCGCCGTCGAGGGGACCCGGGACCACGAGGCTCGCGAGCATCATCCACAACATCGTGTTGGGCGTCATGCCGAGCGCGTGGGTGAGGCGGGAGGGCGTGCCGCTGTGGAAGACGTCGTAGAGGGCGTACTGCCAGCGCACGTCCCCGAGCCGCACGTGCGCCCGGGGGAGGACCGTGACGTAGTCGAGGAGGGAGGCGTAGGCCGGCGGCGAATGGGGCATCGTGCGCGGGGTCTAAACGCGAGCACGTCCGCGGGCCGTGCTCCCGTGACGGCTCGTGATGGTCCGTGGTGCTACGCGCCGATCTCCCCCATCTGGAGCGCCATCTCCTCGAGCTTCCGGATGCGGTCGCGCAGCTCGGCGGCCCGCTCGAACTCGAGCTTCGACGCCGCCTCCTTCATCTCGGCGCGCAGCCGCCGGATCTGGCCGGGGATGGCCTCCACCGTCACCTGCGGCATCCCGGCGAGCTCCTTCGCGTCCTTCGGCACCTTGACGTAGTCGGCGTCGAGGAGGGCCGCGAGCGGGCTCTCGATGTTCTTCTTGATGGTCGTCGGCGTGATGCCGTGGGCCTCGTTGTAGGCGACCTGCTTCGCGCGGCGCCGCGTGGTCTCGTCCATCGCGGCCCGCATGCTCGGCGTGATCGTGTCCGCGTAGAGGATCACGCGCCCCTCGACGTTGCGGGCCGCGCGGCCGATCGTCTGGATGAGGGAGGTGTCGCTCCGCAGGAAGCCCTCCTTGTCGGCGTCGAGCACGCCCACGAGCGCGACCTCGGGCAGGTCGAGGCCTTCGCGCAGCAGGTTGATGCCCACGAGCACGTCGAACTCGCCGAGCCGCAGCTCCCGCAGGATCTGCATGCGCTCGAGCGTGTCGATGTCCGAGTGGAGGTACTTCACCCGGAGCCCGAGCTCCTGGTAGTAGTCGGTGAGCTCCTGGGCCATGCGCTTGGTGAGCGTCGTGACGAGGCAGCGGTGGCCCTTCGTGATGGTGTCCCGGAGCTCGCCGAGCAGGTCGTCCACCTGCGACGCGGCGGGCCGCACCTCCACGACGGGATCGAGGAGCCCCGTCGGGCGGATGACCTGCTCCGCCACGATGCCCATCGCCTGGTCGAGCTCCCACTTGCTCGGCGTCGCGCTCACGTAGATGGCGTGCTTGACGTGCCCGGTGAACTCCTCGAAGGTGAGCGGCCGGTTGTCGAGCGCGCTCGGGAGCCGGAAGCCGTACTTCACGAGCGTCTCCTTGCGCGCGCGGTCGCCGCGGAACATCCCGCCGATCTGCGGGACGGTCACGTGGCTCTCGTCGATGACGAGGAGCCAGTCGCCGCGCAGGTACTCGAGCAGGGTGGGGGGCGGCTCGCCGGGGGGGCGCCCGGTCAGGTGCCGGCTGTAGTTCTCGATGCCGTTGCAGAAGCCCAGCTGCTCGATCATCTCGAGGTCGAAGGTGGTGCGCTGCTCGAGCCGCTGCGCCTCGAGCAGGAGCCCCTTCTCCCGCAGCTCCTCCAGCCGCTCCTGGAGCTCGGTCCGGATCGAGTCGATCGCGCGCTGGATCTTCTCCTTCGGCGTGACGTAGTGGCTCGCCGGGTAGACGCAGATCTTGTCGAGCTTCCCGAGCTTCACGTTCCGCAGCGGGTCGAACTCCGAGATGGCCTCCACCTCGTCGCCGAAGAGCTCGATGCGGACGGCCTTCTCGGACTCGTGGGCCAGCACGATCTCGATCACGTCGCCCCGCGCGCGGAAGGTGCCGCGGTGCAGGTCCTGCTCGTTGCGCTGGTACTGCAGCTCCACGAGCTTCGACAGGAGCTTCCGGCGCGGGATCGTGTCGCCCACCTCGATGGGCAGCACCATGTCGTCGTACGCCTCCGGGCTCCCGAGGCCGTAGATGCACGACACCGACGCGACGATGATCACGTCGGTCCGCTCGAGCAGGGACCGCGTGGCCGAGTGGCGCAGCTTGTCGATGTGCTCGTTGATGAGGCTGTCCTTCTCGATGTAGGTGTCCGACGAGGGGACGTAGGCCTCGGGCTGGTAGTAGTCGAAGTAGCTGACGAAGTACTCGACCGCGTTGTCGGGGAAGAGCGACTTGAGCTCGCCGAAGAGCTGCGCCGCGAGCGTCTTGTTGTGCGCCATCACGAGCGTCGGCCGGTTGTAGGCCTGGATCACGTTCGCGATGGTGAAGGTCTTGCCCGTGCCCGTGGCGCCGAGGAGCACCTGGTGCGGCATGCCGTCCCGCAATCCCGCGGTGAGCTGCGCGATCGCCGTCGGCTGGTCCCCGGCGGGCTTCATGTCGGTCGCGAGGCGGAAGGGGGGCATCTGCGTCCCTCGGGTCGTCGGGTTCTTGGTGGGCGCGCGGGGCCGGGGGGGGTCCCCCGGCAACGCCCCCCTCTATCGCGGCGGAAACGGATGTTCAGTGTGAGCCGTGCCCTCCGGACAATTTCTGTCCGCCAGTTCGACCCGGACGAATTCTGTCCGCCTCGCCCGCAGGGGTCGCGCTAAACGGCTTTCACCCCGCCCCCACTCGTGTGTCCGACGGACCGCATGCTCCTCCCCCTGCTCATCGCCTGCACGGCCACGACGACGATCCCCGCGGACACCGCGCCGGGCGACACCGCGCCGACCGACGCCGCCGCCGCGCTCTACGACCCCGAGGTGCTCCACGAGGTCGTCATCGAGCTCGACCCCGACGACTGGGACGCGCTGCGCGAGCAGACGCGCACCTACTACGACCTGCTGGGCGAAGGCTGCCTGGAGGAGCCCTTCGAGAGCCCGTACACGTGGTTCTCGGCCGAGGTCAGCTTCGACGGCGAGCCGCTGGGCGCGGTGGGCGTCCGCAAGAAGGGGCTCATCGGCTCGCTCTCCGAGGAGCGCCCGAGCCTGCGGATCGACACCGACCGTTACGTCGAGGGCGCGCGCTTCCACGGGCTCGAGAAGCTCGTGTTCAACAACAACAACCAGGACCCCAGCCGGCTGCGCACCTGCCTCGCGCACGCCTGGTTCGCGGACGCCGGGCTCGTCGCCCCCCGCTGCTCGCTCGCGCACGTCACGGTCAACGGGGAGGATCTCGGCGTGTACGACCACACCGAGGCCATCGACGAGGCGCTGGTCGAGCGCGTGCGCGGCGCGCCGCCGCTCGCGATGTACGAGGGGGCGCTCTCCGACTTCCGGGAGGAGTGGATCACCACCTTCGAGCCGGAGACCGACGCGAGCACCGGCGCCGAGCCCGCCGCGGTGATGGACGCCCTGGAGGCCGACGACGACACGCTCCTCGACGCGCTCGACGCGGTGATCGACCTCGACGCCTTCTTCGTGTTCTGGGCCGCCGAGTCCCTGGCCGGCCACTGGGACGGCTACAACGGGAACACCAACAACTTCTACGTGTACGCGGCGCCGGAGGACGGCCGGCTCGAGTTCGTCGCGAGCGGGCCCGACGCCACCTTCGACAGCCGCGAGCCCTTCGGCGCGGGCCAGCCCGTGTGGGTCGCCACGGTGAGCGCCCTCGGGAACCGGCTGATCCAGCACGACGAAGGGAAGGAGCGCTACGAGGGGGCGCTCCGGACGCTCCTGGAGGAGCGCTGGGACGAGGAAGCCCGCCTCGCGCGCGTCGACAGCTGGAAGGACCTCGTGCAGCCGGTCTCCGACCGCGACCAGCGGCAGGCCATCAACGACCTGCGGGACATCGTGGAGGCCCGCGGAGACGACGTGGCGGACGCCCTCGGCGAGCCCGTGAGCCCGCCCGACCTGCGCGCGAACCCCTGCTGGACGAGCATCGGCACCGTGCGGGTGGACTTCTCGACCACGTGGGGCAGCTACCCGGGCGGCGATCTGCTCGGCGCGGGCGACGTCACGGCGGCCTACACGATCCGCGGCGTGCCGTACCCCTCCATCGCGGACGGCACGACCATCGGCTGGGCCGGCGACGGCACGGCCATCTGGATCACGATCAGCACCATCGCGGAGGGGGTGTACATCGCCCCCTACGTGGTGCTCAAGCCCGAGGCGCTCGGGCCGGGCGGCGTGCCCATCGACGGGTCGATCGCGCAGGCCCTGCTCATGGTCAACTCCCCGGACACGAACGGCGCGTGGCAGACGGCGGCGTGGCTCGGCTTCGGCGAGCTCCGCTTCGACACCGTCGACACGACGGACGGCGCGGTCGTCTCCGGCACGCTCGACGTGTCCGTGCTCGGATCGGCGGAGGAGTAGCCCTACACCCGTCTCAACGCCTCGACGATGCGCCCCACCGCGCGGTCCGCGGCGGGGATCACCCCGTCCATCGCGGTGTACCCGTGCACGAGGTCGGCCTCGTCGAGGTGCGTGACGGGGACGCCCGCGGCGCGCAGGCGCTCCACGTAGGCCTCGCCCTCGTCGCGGAGCGGGTCGAAGCCGGCGGTCGTCACGATCGCCGGCGGGAGGCCGCGGTGATCCTCCGCGAGCAGCGGGGAGGCGAGGGGATCGCGGGGCGGGGCGGCGTAGTGGCGCTGGAACCAGTCGATGTCGGCAGAGGTGAGGAGGAAGCCCTCCGCGAAGGTGCGGTGGCTCGGGAGCGCGCGCGTCTGGTCGAGGCCCGGGTAGATGAGCAGCTGCAAGGCGGGCAACTGCTCCCCCGCGTCGCGGAGCGCGACACACGCCGCAGCCGCGAGGTTGCCGCCCGCGCTGTCGCCGCCCACCTCGATCGGGAGCCCGCCGGCGATCGACCGCGCCCAGCGCAGCGCCGCGAGCGTGTCCTCGACGGCCGCAGGGTACGGGTGCTCGGGCGCGAGGCGGTAGTCGACGGAGACGACGACGCGGTCGGCCTCTCCGGCGAGCCGGCGGCAGGAGGCGTCGTGGGTGTCGAGGTCGCCCTGCACCCAGCCGCCGCCGTGCAGGTACACGAGGAGCGCCCGGGCCTGCGCGGGCCGGTAGATCCGCACGGGCGGCCCGCCGGGGACGTGGTCGTCGCGCACGTCGAGCGCCGCGGACGGTCGCGACGCCACGATGGCGACGGAGCGGCGCATCGCGGCGCGGGCGGCGGCCGGCTCCCCCTTCGTGAGCGAGCCGAACACGCGGTGGTTGAGCCACACCATGCGCCACGTGGCGCCGTCGAGCGCCACGCCGCGGTCGTTGCGGGGCGGATCCCCGGTGCGCAGCCGCGCGAGGCCGCCGGGGAGCGCGAGCGCGCCGCGGAGCAGGAGGCGGAGGACGGCGGACATCGCGGCAGCCTACCAGGGGCCGGCTAAGATGCGGCATGCGCCTCCTCCCGCTCCTCCTCGTCGCCGCCGCGTGCACCCCCATCGACACGGGCTTCCAGAAGCCGCGCGACGAGGACACGGGCGACACCGCCGACACCGACACGGACACCGACACGGTCGACACCGCCGACACCGACGGCGACCTCGACGACGACGGGTACACCCCCGAGGAGGGGGACTGCGACGACACCGACTTCCGCGTGTCGCCCGCGCTGCCGGAGGAGGAGGGGGACGGCAAGGACAACGACTGCGACGGGCGCACCGACGAGGAGTGGTCCGGCTTCTCGGTCGGCTGGCTCGACGACGACTTCGCCGGCCACATCGTGATCGTCGACACGATCGGCCGCGAGGACGACGTGATCGACCTCACCGACGGCTGCTACCCCGTGGCGCTCGACCACTACGGCGAAGGCTGGGTGGTCAACACCTCCGTCGGCACCGTGGAGGCCGTCGCGGCGGACGGCACCTGCACCACCCTCGCCGACTTCACCGACACCGAGGTCTACGAGTACGGCGCCTACGGCGTCGCCGTCGCGCCGGACGGCACGGTGCTCACGTCCACGGCCGACTCCCTCGTCGGCATCGCGTCCGACGGCACGGTCACCGTGCTCCAGGAGTGGGTCGTCGACTTCGAGGACGTCGACCTCCACGAGCTCGCCCCCACCTCGCTCGCGGTCGACCTCGTCACCGGCGAGGTGGCGCTCTTCGACGTGTACGGCGGCTTCGCCACCTGGAGCGCCGGGGCCGGCCTCACGATCCACCGGAAGGGGAACTACCTCGAGCCCACGCTCTACACGACGGCCGGCGCGTACCGCGACGGCGGCGGCTGGTTCACCCAGGGCATCGACGCGACCACCGGCGCCTACGGCATCTACAGCTTCGACCTCGCGGCGGGCGACTGGGTGCTCGAGGAGGAGTGGGACGCCGAGTCCGACTGGTCCCCGCAGGCCCTCGCGATCGACGGCGACTCGGGCGACTGGTACGTCACCGCCAACGTGAGCGGCATCTTCCCGACCGTGTACCGCATCGAGGATCGCACGGGCTACGCCGCGGACTTCTACCGGCGCACCGAGGACTACGCCGGGTACTTCTACGGCATCGCGACGAACTACACGTACGGCGAGTAGCTCTCCTTCTTGGGGCAGGGGGGCTCCGCCCCCCCGCAACGCCCCCCCGGACCCTCACTTGAGCAGATGCTCCTGGAAGAAGAGGGTCACCGCGTCGTCGAGGTAGTCGCGGTTCGACTTGCGGCGGAAGCCGTGCCCCTCGTCGTTCGCGAGCAGGTACCACACGGTCCCGCCGTTGTTGCGCACGGTGGCGACGATCTGCTCGGCCTCGGACATCGGGACGCGCGGGTCGTTCTTCCCCTGCACCACGAACAGCGGGTCTCTGATGCGGGCGGCGTTCGTGCTGGGGGAGATCGACTGGAGGAAGGCGCGCATCGCGGGGTCGCGCTCGTCGCCGTACTCCACCCGGCGCAGGTCCCGCCGGTAGGACTCGGTGTTCTCGAGGAAGCTCACGAAGTTCGAGATGCCGACGGTGTCGACGCCGCAGCGCAGGCGGTCCGCGTAGTGCACGAGCGAGGCGAGCGTCATGTACCCGCCGTACGAGGCGCCCATCACCGCCACGCGGTCCTTGTCCAACTCGGGCCGCGTCGCGATCCAGTCGAGGATCGCCCCGATGTCCTTCACCGCGTCCTCGCGGCGCTTCCCGTTGTCCATCGACACGTACTTGCGGCCGTAGCCGTTCGACCCGCGCACGTTGGGCGCGATCACGGCCACGCCGAGCTCGCCCACCAGGTACTGCGCGAAGGGGTCGAAGCCGTCGCGCGCCTGGGCCTCCGGCCCGCCGTGGATGCGGAGCACGACGGGCGCGGGCTTCGGCGCGCTCCCGTCCTTCGGCGGGGCCTTCGGCGCCGGCCGGTACACGAACATCGGCACCTTCGTCCCGTCGAAGGAGGACACGCTCACGAGCTCCGGCGCCACGAAGCGCGCCGGGTCGAGCCCGCCGACCTCCGACGCGGTCCAGCGCGTCACCTTCCCGCTCTCGACCACGTGCACGTCGGAGGGGGAGGTCGCCGTGGAGAGCGACACGGCGAGCCGATCGCCGCTCGGCGCCCAGCGCACGCCGCCGATCACGCCGGGGGGGAGCGCGACGCGGGTGCGCTTCGCCGGATCGCTCGCGGGGGCGGTGTAGAGCGTGCTGCGGCCGCCCTCGTTCACCGCGTAGGCGACGCGGGTGCGGTCCTTGGAGAGCGCGAGGGCCTCCACGTCCCAGGGCACGTCGCCGGTGAGCACGGTGCGCTTGCCCGTCTTCAGGTCGATGCGCACGAGCCGCAGGAAGTCCTGGCCGTCGTCGGTGGCGGCGAGCACGGTGTCGTCGGAGAGGAACACGGCGCCGCCCCGCCACGCGACCTCCGCGCCGGGCCGGTCGAGGTCGCGCAGTGCGCCCGTGGCGAGGTCGAGCACGTGGAGCGTCGCGCGCGTGATCGACACCTCGTGCCGCACGAGCAGCCGCTCGTCGCCGGGGGACCACGCGAGCAGCGACCAGTCGCCCTGCGTCTCCTTCACGAGCCGCGGCCCGGTCGGCTCCATCACGTAGATGTCGAAGTCGGTCTTGTTGCGACGGTTCGACGTGAACGCGAAGCGCCCGCCCGCGTTGGCCCAGGCGCCGCGCTCGTTGCGGGAGGCCCCCCCGTCGGTCAGCAAGGTCGCGCGGCCGTCGCGCAGGTCGTAGCGGTAGATCTGCCAGTCCTCGCGCCCGCCCACGTCGCGGGACACGACGATGCTCCTCCCGTCGCCGCCCGGGTCGAACGACGCGCCGGCCACGGGCTCGTCGAAGAACGTGAGCTGGCGCCGGTCGGCGCCGGGGCCCGCCACGAAGTGGGCCTGGGTCGTCTCGCCGAAGCGCGTGCCGATGAGGACGCCGCTCCCGTCGGGCGCCCAGTCGAAGAGCGTCGCGCCGCGGGTGTTGCCGTACTGCTGCGTGCGCTCCGAGACCTCCGCCGGGATCGGGGGCACGCCGTCGATGACGAGCGCCCCCTCCGTGCGGGGGGCGGCGAGCGCGAGGGAGAGGAGGAAGGCGAGCATCCGGCCATTGTGCCAGAGTGTCCGTCACGACGCGGTAAAGTCGGCCATGCTCCCATCCTCCCTCGCGAATGCCGGGCCCCGCCCCACGCCGATCCTCGGCTGGCGCGCCAACGTCCTGCGGTTCTTCGCCGATCCCCTCGGGTACATGGACGCGCTGCCGCCTCGCGGCGTGACGCCGTTCGTCGCCGGCGGCTGCCCCCCGGTGTTCTTCTCCGACGGCGGGCCCTCGGTCTTCGCGATCGGCGCCGCGTGCAACAAGGCGGTGCTCGGCGACATGGAGACGTTCCACAGCGGCCGCGTGCCGGGCCCGGACGGCTCCTTCCAGCGGCTCACGGCCGGGCTCTTCAGCATGAACGGCGAGAAGCACGCGCAGCAGCGGCGGCTCATGGCGCCCGCGTTCCACAAGCGGCGCGTGGACGGCTGGCGCGACGGGATGGCCGCCCGCGCCGCCCGCACCCTCGACGGCTGGAAGCCCGGCGAGACGCGAGACCTGCTCGCCGAGATGCAGCACCTCACGTTCTCCATCGTGACGAGCGCCCTGTTCGGGCTGGAGGCCGAGGCCGACACCCACGCCATCGGCGCGCGGATCCTCGACGTGGTCGCGCGCTCGGTGTCGCCGCTCACGGTCGTCTCGCCCGACCTGCCGGGCTCGCCCCGGCGCCGCATGGTCGCCGTGTGTGATCGCGTCGAGGCCGACCTGCGCGCGGTGATCGCCCGCAGGCGCGCCGACGGCGCCGACGGCCCCGACGTGCTCACCGCGCTGATCCGCTCCCGCGACGAGGACGGCGGCGCCCTCAGCGACGACGAGCTCCTCGGGCAGGTGTTCCTCCTCTTCTTCGCCGGGCACGACACGACCCGGAACGCGCTCGCCTGGACGTTGTTCCTGCTCTCGCAGCACCCGGCCGTCGCCGACGCGCTCGAGGACGAGCTCGCCACGCTCGGCGGCGACGCCCCCACCGTCGAGTTGCTCCCGCGCCTGCCCCTGCTCGACCGGGTGGTGAAGGAGTCCCTGCGGCTCTTCCCGTCGGCGCCCTTCTCGGCGCGGCGGGCCACGCGCGACGTGGAGCTCGACGGGCACCTGCTCCCCGCCGGGAGCGAGGTGGTCATGAGCTACTACCATACCCATCGTGACGCGGATGTGTTCGAGGCCCCGACGCGCTTCCGCCCGGAGCGCTGGGAGACGCTGTCGCCGTCGCCCTTCGCCTACCTCCCCTTCGGCGCGGGCGCGCGGCAGTGCATCGGCATGGGCTTCGCCAACCTCGAGATCCGCGTCGTGCTGGCGCTCCTCCTCCAGCGCTTCCGCCCGGCCCTCGCCCCGGGCGCGCGCGTCGACCGCCAGACCCGCATCGTGCTCTCGCCGCACCCCGGCATGCCGATGGTGCTCCACCCGCGGGGCACGAAGCCGCCCGTCGAGGCGGTGCGCGGCAACGTGCGGCAGATGGTCGCGCTGGATGCGTGACCTGCGACAGCGGGGTCCCAGGCTGCGCGGGGTCGGGGTGTCCCACGTCGGCCTGCCGCGGAGGCGGACCAAGGGCTCGCCATCGAGGCGAGCCCGACTCCGCCGACTACGCGGGTGCCTGTCGAAGCGGACGGCGCCGGGGCCCCGCGCGCGGCCCCGCCGCGCGTGGGGGTCAGCGCCGTGGGGGGGCGTTGCGGGGGGGCTCTGCCCCCCCGCCCCAAGAGCCTGGAGCCCTCCAAGACGACCCGGCGCGTGGTACACCAATTGCTGTGAACCGGCGCGGACAGTCCACCGTGGAGATCATGATGGGGGTCAGCGCCGTGCTCCTCGGCCTCGCCGCGGCGGGGTACCTGTGGCCCGAGGCGTTCGACCGGCTCGTCGTGGTGATCGCCGAGTGGGTGGCTGCCCGGGTGGAGATCCCATGAAACGCGCGCGCCGGCTCCGTCGCGGCCAGTCCATCGTCGAGTACGTGCTCGGCGTCTCGGTCATCGCCATCGCCCTCGCGGCGGGCTTCACGCTGTTCGGAGAGTCCGTGAGCGACGTGTTCCACAACGTGCGCACCACCGTGCAGAAGCCGTACCCGTGAGCGTCGCGCCCTTCGGCCCGAACGACGTGGTGCTGGCGGGGCTCCTGCTCGGCGCCTGCTACACCGACGTCACGACGGGGAAGATCAAGAACGTCCTGACCTTCCCGGTGATGGTGTGCGGCGTCCTGATGGCGCCGCTGTTCGCCGCCCACTGGTACGACGGCGCGCTGGGGCTCCTCGCGGGCTTCGCGATCGGCGCGGTCCTGTGGAAGTTCGGCAACGCCTACCACCCGGGCGACGTAAAACTCATCATGGCCGCCGGGGCCCTGCTCGACCCGGAGACGATCCTCCGCGGCGTGCTCCTGGGGATGATCCTCAACTTCCCGGTCGCCATCGTCGTCCTCGCGATGCGCGGCCGGCTCGGGCACTTCTTCCGCTTCTGGGTGAAGGGCGAGCGCAAGGAGACCACGCGCATGGTCTTCGGGCCGGTGATCGCCGCGGGGATCGTGCTCGCGCGCGTGCAGGCCTGGCCGAACCTGTTGGGGGACCCATGATCCCGACCTCCCGCCGCGGCCAGTCGACCGTCGAGTACGTGCTGCTGATCGCGTTCCTCGCGGTCGGGCTGCTGGTGGCGGCCTACGCCTTCGTCCCCGCGTTCTCCGACGGGGCCGAGGGGCTCGGAGACGACGCGGAGGAGCTGCTCTACGCGGGGACGCAGGACGGGAGCGGCAACAAGCGCTGACTCCGGATCGGCCAGCCCGATCCGCGCCGTCCGGATCTGTCGTAGACTGCCCGTCCCCGTCCCGTCGAGGCCCGCGTGAAGAACCCCCGCGCCTTCCTGTTCGCCCTGGTGGTCGCGCTCGTCGCGACCTTCGCGCAGTGCCGCTACGTGGCCAGCCGCGAGCAGGCGCTCCTCTACGAGACGGAGCCGATGAAGACGCTCGTGGCCAAGCGCGACATCCTCGAGGACGTGCGCCTGGACGAGACGATGGTGGAGGTCGTCGAGGTGCCGCGCAAGTGGCAGCAGGCGAAGGCGCTCACCTCGATCGACGAGATCCGCGACCAGATCTCGGCCGTCCCCATCCTCGCCGGCCAGCAGATCTCCGCCACGATGCTGGTCACCCCCGACGAGGCCGGCCTCGCGCTCTACCTGACGAGCGGCATGCGCGCGATCAGCCTCGACGTCACCGTGTACAACGCGGTCGGCGGGCACATCCGCCCCGGCAACCGCGTCGACATCCTCGGCACCTTCGACTTCGGCACCGGCGAGAAGTCCGACGTGCGCACCGTCACCGTCATGCAGGACGTGTGGGTGATGTCGGTCGTGGACGACATCGGCCGGCCCACCACGCGCGACATCCGGCCGAACCCGGAGGAGGGCGGCCCGCCCCCCGAGCCGGAGCCGGGCGCCTCGGAGATGCTCGGCAGCAACGCGACGATCACCGTCGCCGTGCGCCCGGCCGACGCGCAGAAGCTCGTGCTCGCGCAGCAGATCGGCGACCTCACGATCAGCCTCCGCTCGCTCTGGGAGTCGCCCGAGCCGGTGGCGCTCGACCACGCGACCGTCGCGTCGACGCTCGGCATCGTCCAGCAGGTGCGGTACCGCTCCGGCCCGCGCTACCGCGTCATCGAAGGGGGTGGCTATTGATCGGGCGCCGCTTCGCCTGGGGCCTCGCCGCCACCGCGCTCCTCGCCTTCGGCGCCGTCGTCGTGGACAGCGTCCCCGAGCTGGCGCGCGGGCTCCGGCCGCTGGTCGCCGGGCTCGTCCCCGAGCTCGTCGCCGCCGAGCAGATCGCCGACCAGGTGGTCGTCGTGAACACGCAGCAGGCCGTCGACATCCCGTACGCCTTCGGCGACATCTCGGTGGGCTCCTCCGACCTCATCAAGGTCGTGCCGCTGCGCGACTCCCGCCAGCTCCTCATCGCCGGCCGCGACGTCGGCACCACGAACGTGATCGTCTACAACACGCGCGGCGCGCGGATGGACGAGTTCGAGGTGACCGTCATCCCCGCGAACCTCGCCAAGGTCATGAAGAACGTGCAGGCGCTGCTCGAGGACATCGAGGGGCTGTCGTTCAAGATCATGAACGACCGCGTGTACATCCAGGGCGAGGTCAGCCTGGACGACGAGCTCGAGCGCGTCCAGCAGCTCGACGAGCGCGAGCCGCTCATCGAGTCGATGGTGACGCTCTCGCCGATCGCGCAGAAGCTGCTCGCGTCGCTCATCCAGAAGGAGATCGCCACGCCGGGCGTGAACGTGCGCCTCATCGGCAAGAAGATCATGCTGGAGGGCATCGTCCACAACGAGATGGCGTCCAAGCGCGCGGAGGCGATCGCGCGGGCGTACTACCCGGACGTGGTCAACGTGCTCGAGGTCCGGGAGGTCGACCGCATCCCCGGGCGCGCCGAGACCGTCGTGATGGTCGTGCACTTCGTGGAGCTCACGAAGTCGCTGGTGACCTCCTGGGGCGTCGAGTGGACGCCGCTCGCGGTCGACGGCGGCGTGCAGCTCTTCTTCCAGCAGGACTTCTACGGCGACGAGACGAGCGGCTACGCCGCCGCCACGATCACCTCGCTGCTCCCGCGCCTCGATCGCGCCCGTCGCAGCGGCTACGCGCGCGTGCTCGAGAACCCGACGGTGTCGGTGAAGTCGGGGGACACGGCGCACATCTTCTCCGGCGCGCGCATCCCCTTCGTCTTCATCGAGAACGGCACGCAGACCGTCATCTTCGAAGAGGTCGGCATCACGATGGACGTGACGCCCTACGCCCAGGGCTCCGAGGTCGACCTCAACATCAACGTCGAGGTCTCCTCCCTCGGCGAGGTCGGGACCAACGGCTACCCGGCGATCGACGTGTCGGAGATCAGCACGTCGCAGTTCGCACGGGCCGGCGAGAGCATCGTCATCGGCGGCCTGCAGCGCGTGAGCGACCGCGTGGACTACAACCGCCTGCCCGAGAACACCGCCTCGGCCGACGGCATCTTCACGCTCTACAACGCGAAGGACTACAAGAAGTCCAAGCAGCAGTTCCTGGTCTTCATCACGCCGCAGATCCACGAGTCGAGCTCGACGGCGAACCGGGAGATCCAGGAGAAGTTCAACCTCCTCGAGGTGCGGCAGTAGATGAGCCGCCTCGTCGCCATCGGGGGAGCCCGGGACGGCGTCGGCAAGACGACGTTCGCGGTGAACCTCGCGCTCTCGTTCCTCAAGGAGACGCGGGAGCGCGTGCTGCTCGTGGAGCTCGACCGCGCGGGCACGGGCGACGCCGCCGCGCTCCTCGGGATGACGGAGGTGCGGACGATCGCGGAGTTCGCGCCCTACCTCGCGCAGCTCACCTCCGAGACGGTCGGGCCCTACATCGCCGCGCACCCCGCGGGGCTGGGGTTGTTGTCGCTGGCGCCAAGCACCGACGCCGCGGACAAGCTCCCCATCGAGGCGATCCGGCGCATGCTGGAGCTCTGCCTGCCGCTCGCGAGCTACATCGTGGTGGACTGCGGCGCCGGGGTCGATCCCTTCGGCGTGGCCGCGATGGAGCGGTCGAGCGGCATCTTCCTGGTGACGACGCCCGACTTCAACGTCGTACAGGCCACGAAGCGGATGGTGGAGCAGCTCCAGCAGCTCCAGTTCCCGCAGCAGCTCGTGAAGGTGGTCGTGAACCGCCTCGACGCGGGCGGGCCGATCACCAAGGAGCTCGTGCTCGCCCGGCTCGGCCGGCCCGTGCTCGTGACGCTCCCGAAGGACGACACGCTCGTGTCGACCTCCGCCGCGCGCGGCGCCCCCTTCGTGCTCGAGGCGCCCCGCGAGAAGCTCACGCGGCACTACGACGAGCTCGCCCGGCAGCTCGTCGAGAAGGGCGTGCTCGACCAGCTCGGCGGCCTCGCGCGGCCGCAGGACGTGGCGGTCGCCGACGCGCGGGCGCGCCTGCTCGCCGACACGAAACCCAAGGAGCAGCCCGGCTGGATGAAGTCCCGCGGATCGCGTGGGAAGAAGGCCGAGATCGACGTGCGGACCGCCATCAAGATGCGGATCCACAAGCGGCTCGTCGAGGTGCTGGACCTGAAGCGGCTGGACAAGGAGCTCGCGAACCACGCGGACCGCGACGCGCTCCTGCGCGAGCGCGCCGAGGCCGCCATCTCGCGGCTCATGGACGAGGAGGGACAGGCGGTCACCGACCGCGCCGAGCGCCAGCGCGTCGTGAAGGACGTGCTCGACGAGGCCCTGGGCCTCGGCCCGCTCGAGGAGCTCCTCGCGGACGACCGCGTGACCGAGGTGATGGTCAACGGCCGCGACAACGTGTTCATCGAGATCGGGGGCAAGCTCCGCAAGGCCGAGACGAGCTTCACCGACGACCAGCAGCTCCTCGGCGTGATCGAGCGCATCGTGCAGCCGCTCGGGCGCCGCATCGACGAGAAGTCGCCGATGGTCGACGCGCGGTTGCCGGACGGGAGCCGCGTGAACGCGGTCATCCCGCCGCTCGCCATCGACGGCCCGTCGATCACCATCCGCAAGTTCGCGCGCGAGCCCTTCCAGGTGGCCGACCTCGTGCGCTTCGGCGCGTTCACCACCGAGCTCGCGGACCTCTTGCGCGCGTGTGTCGAGGCGCGGCTCAACATCCTCATCTCGGGCGGCACCGGGTCCGGCAAGACCACGCTGCTCAACGTGTTGTCGAGCTTCATCCCGCCCGACGAGCGCATCGTCACCGTCGAGGACGCCGCCGAGCTCCAGCTCAAGCAGCCGCACGTCGTCCGGCTCGAGTCGCGCCCGCCCAACATCGAGGGCGTCGGCGAGGTCAAGATCCGCGACCTCGTGAAGAACTCGCTCCGCATGCGCCCCGACCGCATCGTCGTCGGAGAGTGCCGCGGCGCCGAGGCGATCGACATGCTCCAGGCGATGAACACGGGGCACGACGGGTCGCTCACCACCGTGCACGCCAACTCGCCGCGGGATGCCATCGCGCGCCTGGAGACGTTGGTCATGTTCGCCGGCCTGGATCTGCCCAGCCGCGCAATCCGCGAGCAGATCGCCGCCGCCGTGCACATCCTGGTGCAGACCACGCGGCTTTCCGACGGCTCGCGCAAGGTGATCTCCGTCTCGGAAGTGACCGGGATGGAGGCCAACACCATCACGCTCCAGGAGATCTACACCTTCCGGCAGTCGGGCCTCGACCAGAACAAGAAGGTGATCGGCCAGCACGTCGCCACCGGGTTCGTGCCCAAGTTCGTGTCCAAGTTGGACGCGCTGGGGATCCAACTCCCGCGTGGCATCTTCGGCGCGGCGCCGGTCGGGCCCGTGCCGGGCGCGGGCCTCGGGAGCGGGGTGCCGCCGGGCGCCATCCCGCGCGGGCGGGCCTGATGCTCCCGCAGATCTGGGATCTGTGGACGATCATCCGCCTCTTCTTCCTGGGGCTCGGGGTCGCCGCGTGGCTCGGGGTGGGCTGGTACGCGGCGCCCTGGTTCGGGAAGCGCTTCGACGACGCGACCAGCGGCTACGTCCGCTGGATGCTCTCCATGTTCGACCGGATGTTCCTGGAGGTGAAGCCCTCCTGGTGCGTCGCGTCGATCGTCGGGAGCGTGCTCGTGTTCGGGACCGCGGGATGGTTCCTCACCTCCGGCATCCCGTACGAGCCCTTCGGCTACAACATCATCCGCGGCGTCGTCATCGGCGTGCTCGTCATCGGCCCCTTCGGCCTGCCCGTCGGCTACCGGCTCCCCCGCTACCTCGTCGAGGTGATGTGGGAGAACCGCATCGCCAAGTTCGAGGACCAGCTGCTCGACGCGCTCGCCTTCATGTCCAACGGCCTGAAGGCCGGCCTCTCGCTGCTCCAGGCGATGGACATGGTGCGCGAGGAGCTCCCCAACCCCATCGCCGAGGAGTTCGCGCTCACGCTCAACGAGCAGCGCCTCGGCGTGCCGCTCGAGGACGCGCTGCTCGCGCTCGAGAAGCGCATCGGCACCGAGGACATCCAGATCATCGTCACGTCGATCAACATCCTCCGCACGTCGGGCGGCAACTTGTCTGAGACCTTCGACACGGTCGCCGACACCATCCGCGAGCGCAAGAAGGTGCAGGGCCGCATCAAGAGCCTCACCGCGCAGGGCGTCGCGCAGGGCGTGATCATCGTGTTCATGCCCTTCGTGCTCGGCTTCATCCTGTGGCTGATGGACCCGCTGCTCATCTCGCGGCTCTGGACCACGTGGCTCGGCTGGATCCTCATCTTCGTGATGCTCGGCCTGCAGACGACCGGCGCGTGGATGATCAAGAAGATCGTGAAGGTGCAGGTCTAGGTCTTGGGGCAGGGGCGCTGCCCCCGCAACGCCCCCGCCAGGGGGGCGGGGCCCCCCTGGACCCCCCGTGAGAGGGCGGTGTAAGCCGCGGGTGGGCCTCGTGGGCTACGTTGGAACGATGCGAAGGAACCTCGTCATCGTGGCGTGCGCGCTGACGACGCTCGCCGGGTGCACCGACGAGCCGAAGGGCACCGAGCCCGGCGTGCTGGACCCCGCGGTGGACGACGGCTGGCCCGACGCCTGCGCGCCCACCGACGACGTGCCCGGCGAGCATGAGCCGAGCCAGGAGCGTGGCCGCGCGATCGCGCCGCAGGGCGGCGGGCCCTACGACCCGCGGCTGGCCGGCTGCGATTGGAGCTCCAACGGGACGACCGACATCCACTACGACGAGCACGGCCGGGCCACGAGCCTCTTCTTCATCGACGCGACCACCTCCTACACCTGGTCGGACGAGGGCTGCCTCACGTCCACGACGTTCGAGGACATCGACGGCACGGAGACCGTGATGACCGCGCGCTGCGACAACCACGGCCACCCCGTGTGCGTGTCCACGCCCGACGAGGCCGTCGAGGTGATCACCAACACCTACGACGGCGAGGACCGCCTCGTGTCGGCCCACAGCGACCGGCGGCGCTACGAGTACACGTGGGAAGGCGACACGGTGGTGGAGTGGACCTACACCGACGACGACTCCACGACGACCTTCACCGCGACGTGGTCGGGCGACCTCCTGGTCGGCGCGACCTCCAGCGAGGCCGGCGGCGCCGCTTCGGGCTGGTCGGCCACCCTCGACGAGCAGGGCCGCATCGCCACCCAGACCTGGCTCGACGGCTCCGCCTACACCTGGGAGTACGCCGAGACCGACCCCTGGCCCGTCGAGATCTTCGGCCCCGACGGGACACGGACGGCGATCGTCGGGGCGAGCTGCCCGTAGGCGGCGGTGCGCACCGGTCGGCGCGAAAGCGAGTAGATTGCCGGGGAGGAGGGCCCGCATGGCCCGCACCCCTCGGAAAGGCGACCCCTACGTCACCTACGCCGACTACCTCGCGCTCGAGGCCGAGAGCGACCAGCGCTGGGCCTGGCTCGACGGGGAGGTCTGGGCGATGTCCGGGGGCACGCCCGTCCACTCGGAGATCGGGACGAACATCACGATCCTTTTGGGTGTGGCCCTGCGTGGCCGGAAGTGCCGGCCCTACAACGCCGACCTGCGCATCCGGGTGCCCGAGACCGGCCTCGCCTTCCACGCGGACGTGTCGGTGGTCTGCGGGCCTCGTGCGCCCGACAGCGAGGATCCGAACGCGGTCACCAACCCCACCGTCCTCGTCGAGGTCCTCTCCAGGTCGACCGAGCGCTACGACCGCAGCGACAAGTTCGGCCACTACCGCCGGCTCGCGTCGCTCCGCGACTACCTGCTCGTCTCCCAGGCCGAGGCCCGCGTGGAGCACTACCACCGCAACGAGGACGGGACGTGGACCCTGCGAGACGCGCGCGCGGGCGACACCGTGACGCTGGCGTCCATCGACGTGACGCTCTCCGTCGACGACGTGTACGCCGGGGTCACGCTCCCCGGCCCGCCGGAGCCGCAGGCGGAACCCCAGGCGTAGCACCCTCACTCCAACCGCTCCCGCACCGTCGCCGGCCGGTCCCGGACGAAGCGCGCGACGTGCTCGGTGTCGCACAGCTTCTCCTTGCGCGGGTCGGACTGACACAAGGGCTCCACCAGCGCGGTGGCGGCCTCGGCGAAGCGGAGCATGTCACTCGTCTCCCAATCGTCCACGAGGTCCAACATCTCCTGGTCGAGCCGCGCCCGGCACTCCGGCGACTCCCGGCACATCAGCACGAGGCGCCCCTCGGTGTCCGAGAAGTCGTCGACGTCCCGGTACCATTCGAGGCACTGGTCGTTGCTCCACGGGAGCATGTACCACGTCTCTTCGCCGTGGTAGACGAGGTAGTTGTTGGCAAAGTCCACGTAGCCGTCGACGTTGGTGGTCACGAGCTCGATCGCCCACATCCGGAGCAGGAGATCGAGGTCGAAGAGGCGATCCAGCGTTGCGAGGTGGGTGTCGGGCGTCGAGGCGTCGAGCGCGGCGATGACCTCGTCGATGTCCTCGTAGGGCGGGTACAGCTCGTCGGTCTCCTCGAGCCCGAAGTGTTTCGTCTTCCAGGCGTAGAAGTCGGAGACGTTCCCCTCGTACAGGTTCCCGTTGTTGTCCTTCCCGAAGAGCCGCGCGAGGAGCTGCTCGTCGGCCGTCTCGGTGACGCCGTAGAGCCCGTAGTAGGTGCCGTCCACCCAGAGCTTCGCGTAGGTGTGGCGCGGCGCGGGCACGCCGCGGTGGCGGTAGAGCCAGTAGACGACGTGCTCGTGGAGCATCGAGCTGTCCTGCATCATGTTGTTCAGCGTGAGGCGCCGCAGCCCGTGGTAGCTCCGGGTGGGGTCCTCGTCGTTGAAGTCCATGCGGAACGCCGCCTTCCCGGTGAGGTCGCGGTACGACGTGGTGCCCTTCAGGCGCACGTTCACGTCCCAGTCGCCCTCGTCGGTGGAGAGCGTGGCGCCGACCCAGTCCTTCTGCGCGAGCCGCGTGGCGGCGCCCGACGGGAGCGACAAGCGGAGCTCGTGCAGCGTCCCCTCGGCGAAGAAGGCGTCCGCGAGCGCGTCACCCACGTCGTCGGGGAGGACCGCGCGCCCCACGGCGTCCCGCGTGCCGTCCCGCCAGGTGAGGTCGTCGCGGTACTGCCGGTGGTTCCCGGGCACCTCCTCGACGTCGTCGGCGTCGACGGGGGCCGCGAAGCCTCCGACGTCCTCGGGGAGGGGAGCGCCGCCGGGGCCCGGCCGGGACGCGAGCCCGACGTCGCCGCCGCAGCCGAAAACAAACCACAAGCCCCACATGCCCATGTCCCCCACCCAAAGGTGGGGCTCGTGCCTCGGGGGGGTGTCACCTTGTGTTCCGCGCGGTCAGCCGCGCGTTACCACCACGCCCGGAGCGCGGCGTCCGCCTCGGCCAGGGACATGCCCAGTCCGGCGGCGAGCGCCTTCTCGTTGTCCGCCGGGCTCGCGCTGGACTTCAGCGCGCCGTAGAGCGCCTTCACGGCGTCCGGGCCCTTCGTGGCGCCGACCCACACCACGAACGCCCCCGCCACGGGGTAGGCCCGGTCCGCCGGGAGCGCCGCGAACGAGCGGGGGTCGAGCAGCGCGGACAGCGTGGGCGCGTCCCCCCCGAGGGCCCGGGAGGCCTGCCGGAGGTCGCGCCCGTTCCACTCGCCCGCGAACGAGACGGCGAGCCCCTCCGCGAGGAGCGGCGGAGGTTCGCCCAGGGCTCCCGCGAGCGCCTTCACGATCGCGCGCGGGTCGGTGCGGACGATGGTGTGGACGGTGGACCCCCGCACGACCGCCTCGGCGCGCACGCCGGTGTACTCCTCGATCGCGTCGAGGTCCGCGTGCTTGTAGTAGTGGATGCGGCCCTTCGGCTGCGCGCCCACGAGCGCGATCGCCCGGTCGAGCGTCTCGTCGTTGGTGACGAGCTGGTCCTCGCGGAAGGTGTCCCCGCCCAGCCAGTGGTAGGTGAAGCCGCCGCGGCCGAGCTCCTTCCAGTCGGGCGTGACGGGCTCGACCAGCAGGTCGTCGAAGCGGGCGGTGCCGGCCCCCGTGAGCAGGAACCCCACCTCCACGTCGCGCGCGCCGTCGGGCACCGCGAAGGACCGCGTGGAGGCGACCCAGTCCGCGCCGGTGCACGGCCCGGCGGAGAGCGGCTCGCCGCCCTCGAAGCGCACGTACAAGCCGCAGGTGCCCTGCATCGCGGCGGGGTCGACCCCCTCGGTGCGCGTGCGCGCGGTCACGCGGATCCATGTCACGTCGCGCAGCTCGAGCTTCTGGGAGAAGGCCGAGAAGCGCTTCGTGCGCGCCTCGGCGCGGAGCACGAGCGCGCCGTCCTCCACCGCGACGGTGCTGGGCTTGCCGCCGCCCGCCTGCACGGCGACCGCGGTCTTCCAGCCGGCGGGGAGGGTGGAGACGTCGAAGCGCTCCACGAGGAGCGGGAGGGCGAAGGCGGAGGAGGCGAGCAGCAGCACGGCCGGAAGGTATCCGCGCCGCGCCGCGTCCGCTGGATTCTCACGGCCCGCCGATCGCCCGCTCCATCTCGAAGCCCAGCGTGGTGCGGGGCCACGTGGGGGTCCAGAGCGCCGCGGCGAGGCAGCCGGCGGCGGCCGCGTCGGGCGGGCTCCCGGCCGGCTCGATCCAGGCCTCCGCGAGGCCGCCCTCCCCGAGCCGGACCCCGATCGTGCCGTGCACACCGCACCCGGACGCCGCGCGCATCGCCGCGTCCATGGCCGCGACGGCGGCCTCGGGATCCACCAGGTCGGGCGCCGAACCCACGGGCGCCGCCCCCTCGGGCGTGGTCGGGGGCGTGGGCGGGAGGATGGGCACGGGACCGGCCGGGACCGCGGGCGGGGGCGCGAGGAGCTCGGGAACGGCGAAGGTCCCGGTGCTCAGGTCGCGGATCTTCCAGACGGCCCACGCGAGCACGGCGCCCCAGAACAGCAGCCGGATCAGGAGCTCGCGAGGGGGGAGGACCACGGCGGCGGTCTATCCCGCGACCGTCCCCCTCGGCGGGAGGGCCGTCAGGGGCACTCGGCGGCGTCGACCGCCGTGGCGGTGTGGGAGAGCTGCGCGGTCGGCTCCCAGGGCGAGTCGGAGGCGACCTGGACGTAGCCCTGGTCGGCGTAGGTGTCGGCGGGTGTGTAGGTGATCGTCATCGCGACGGAGCTCCCGGGCGCGAGGGACCAGGGGAGCGGGCCGTTGACGTCCTCGGCCTCGTCGAGCTCGAGCTCGCTGGAGGCCGTGACGTAGTCCAGGTCGCTGACCAGGAGGTCGTCGTTGCCGCCGTTGGACACCGTCACCGTGCACGTGGCGACGCAGCCGATGGGGATGTCGGTGAAGTCGCAGTCGGACCCGACCACGTCCACCGACGGGGCGACGCCGGTGCCGGTCAGGGGGAGGATGGTGGTGGGCGCGGCGGGATCGTTCGTCTCGATGACGACGTCGGCGGTCGTGGAGACGGGCTCCAGGGGGTCGAAGCGGACCGTGAACGTCGTGGAGCCGCCGGGCGGGAGGAGGACGGACCCGATCGCGCTGATGGTGATCACGTCGTTGGCCTCCGGCGGATCGAGCGAGACGCCGTGGATCTCCAGCGCTTCGCAGCCGGTGTTGGCGACCGTCACCGTCTCGATCGTGAACTCCCCGATCCGGACCTCGCCGAGGTCGATCCGTTGGGGCGTGACGGACACCGTGGGGGGGCAGTCGGCCGCGGTGTCCGTGTCGCCGCCCGTGTCGACGGGGGCGGTGTCGCCGTCCTTTCCGGAGACGCAGGCGAGGAGCAGGGCGAGGAGCGGCATCGGGCACCAGGAGTGAGGGAGGTACGCGCCGGTGGAGCGCGGTGTGACACCGCCCCGACGCCGGACGTCCGTCAGGAGCGCTCGAAGTTGCAGTTCAACAGGTTGCAGCTGCGCGTGCAGCGGTGAACCTCGTGGCGCCGCCGCATGGTCCCCACCGCGTTCCAGATGCGGGGGAGCGCCCGGCCGTCGGTGACGTTGCCGACGGGCTCGAGGAAGTAGCAGAGGCGCACGTTCCCGGCGGGGTCGAAGGCGATGTCCGAGTGGCCCGCCTTGCACACCTCGCCGTTGTAGGTGGTCGGGTCGCGGAAATAGCGCTTGAACGCCTGGAGCTGCTCTACGGGGTTGCACACCTGGCAGGCGCCGTTGCGCTCGTCGACGAGCACGTCGATCGCGGCGTCGATCGCGCCGAGATCCCGCGGCCAGAGCGGCGAGCGCCGCCACCAGTTGGGATCGTGCGCGTTGTTGCCGAAGTTCTGGTAGAGGGGCTGGACCACGAGCTGGTAGCCGCGCCCCTTCGCCCACGCGAGGAGCTCGGGGATCTCCCGGGCGTTCTCGCCGTTGAGCACGCACGCGATCACCACGCGCGGGTTGGGCACGCGGTCGAGCGTGTCACAGGCGGCGACCGCCTTCTTCCAGGAGCCGGCGCGGCCGCGGGAGTGGTCGACCGTCGCCTCGCGCGCGCCGTCGAGCGACACGTACGCGATGCTCACGCCGGCCTCGGACAGCGCGTGCGCGCGCTTCTCGGTGAGCAGCCAGCCGTTCGTGTTGAAGGTGACGGTGAAGCCGAGGCGCGTGGCCCGCGCCATGAGCCGCTCGAGGTCCTTGCGCAGCAAGGGCTCGCCGCCGACGAAGTTCATCGACGCGGGGCCGAGCCACTCCGCGAGCCCGTCGATGACGCCGGCCCAGACCTCCTCCGGGAGGTCCTCCGCCTCGTTCTTCCAGATGTCGCAGTGCAGGCACGGCAGGAAGCAGCGGTCGGTCACCGAGAGGTGCACCTGGACGGGCTTCTCGAGCGCCGGGCGGAGCCGCGCCCGGGCGAGCGCGCCGGTGGCGAGGCGCGCCCCGACGGTGCGGGCGCTCATCCGTGCGCCTCGATCTCGTCGCGGCTGATGTCCGTCGAGTTGGCCGAGCGCGGGATGAAGCAGGCCTGGCAGACGTCGAGGCCCGCGTAGTTCGCGCGCGCGACCCGACGCCGCCGCGCGCCCATCTCCGGGCCCCACCAGAGCGAGGAGAACGGCGTGTCGTGCACGTTCCCGAGCGCGTTCTCGAAGCGGTTGTCGCGCGTGCAGGTGGTGACCCGCCCGTCCCACCCGATGACGGGGCTCTTCCAGAAGCACGAGCAGACGCCGGCGTTGGGGCCGTCGAGCGCGGTGGGCGACCGGTCCTCGCGCGGCAGCAGGACGCCCATCCGCGCCATCGTGTCGCGGTACACCACGTTCTGGCGGGCCTGCTCGCCGGGGGTGGGTGCGTCGAGCTGGCGAAAGAAGACGACCGCGTCCTCGCCCGGCGGCACCTCCTGCGCGGCGACCCGCACCGGGAGCCCGCGCGCGCGGCACGCGGCCTCCCACCGCGCGCGGAACGCGGGCGCCTCCGCGGCGTTCCGGTCCGAGACGATGAGCTGGAACACCGGCCGCGGCCACCGCGCGCCGCGGCTCGCCTTCGCGTCCAGGAAGCCCGCGACGTTGCGCTCGACGGCCTCGAAGCGGTCGACGCCCTTGATGCGGCGGTACGTCTCGCGCGTGGCCGCGTCGAGCGACAGGTGCCACACCTGGGGCACGGGCGCGAGGTTGAGCGCCGCGCGCACGTTCGCGGGGCCGAGGTGCGTCGCGTTGGTGTGCAGCTCCACCTTGCCGAACACCCCCGCCGTCGCGGCCCGGAGCGCCGCCTGGTAGATCGCGCCGAAGGCCGGGTGCACCAGCGGCTCGCCGAGCCAGAAGAGGATCAGGGTGTCGAAGCGCGCGCCGACGCGGCGGAGATCCTCGAAGACCGCGTCCGCGGTGGAGGGCGGCAGGAACCCCGTCCGGGCGTGGTGCGGGTGGCCGTCCTCGGACACCGAGCAGTGCACGCACGCGAGGCTGCACGTGTTCGTCGTCTCCAGCACGAGGTAGCTGCCGGGCAGCGCGAGAGGGCGCACACCCGGAGTCTACCGCGCGCACGGCGACGCCGCGCGATCCGGGAGACCGCGCGGCGGGGAGGGGCTCGTGGAGGGAAGGGGGGGCGTTGCGGGGGGGGGGGGGGCCCCCCCCCCCCCCCCCCCCCCCCCCCCCCCACCAAAAACCCCCCCCCCCCCCCCCACAACAACACTCTTTCCCTACACGACGCTCTTCCGATC
>CAYWGD010000093.1:0-5491 GCA_964457335.1 uncultured Enterobacteriaceae bacterium
GGTCGGGGGCGGTGGGGCCGGGGGCGGTGGGGCCGGGGGCGCGGCGGTGAGAGCGGCGCGGCGGGACTGCGCGGCGCGTCGGAACCGCGCGGCGGTGAGAGCGGCGCGGCCGTGAGAGCGGCGCGGCGGAACTGCGCGGCGGTGAGAGCGGCGCGGCGGAACGGCTCGCCCCCCACGCCCCGACCCGGCGCCGGCCCCTTCCGTCCGCGACCCGCGTGGTGCATCATCCCGCCGATGTTCACCCTTCTCCTCGCCATCGCCTGCTCCGAGCCGCCCCCTCCCCCGGCCGAACCCGCCGCCGGTCAGCCCGCGCCCGCCGAAGGTGCGCCCGCGCCCGGCGTTCCCGCCGCCGGCGGCCCGCCCGCGCCCGGCGACGCGACCATGCAGCCCCCACCCGCCGCCCCCGGCGAGTTCCCGGTCGGCGACGCGGCGATGAAGCCCGGCGCGCCGCCCCCCGGCCTCGCCGCCCTCGTGGGGACCGGCGCCTCCGCGAAGCTGACCGTGACGGTGCAGGGCGCCCCGAGCGCCATGATCGACTTCGTGATCGAGGGCCCCGACGGCACGCCGCAGACCATCGCCCAGGAGAAGCTCGACAGCGCCACGGCCACCCTCACCGTGCCGGCGTCCTACGACAAGCCCGTGTGGCTCGCCGCGTTCAACGACCAGGGCCAGACCGGACCCGATCCGAGCGACGCCATCGGCTTCTACCCGAGCGCGATCCGCTTCGAGGGCAAGGACCAGTCCGTCACCATCAAGCTCGAGAGCGGCTCGCCGCCCCCGCTCGTCGGTCCCTTCGGCAAGCCCCCCAAGGACGGCCAGCCTCCCGGCGTCAACCCGCCCCCCGGCGCCCCCGGCGGCGCGCCTCCCGCGGGAGCAGCCCCCGGCGCCCTCCCCGGCGCGCCCGGCACACCGCCCGCCGGCACCGCGCCCGCGGCCCCGACGCCCGGCAAGTAGCGTTCCGCCTCGTCCGTCCGACCGCGCGCGCCTCGACCCGTGACCCGCCTGCTCGTCGTGCTCGCGTGCGCGGCCGCCTCCGGCTTCGCGGGGCTCGTCTGGCAGCTCGCGTGGGTGCGCCAGCTCGGGCTCGCCTTCGGGACCACCGTGCAGGCGGCCGCCGTGGTCGCGTCGGTGTTCCTCGGCGGCCTGGGCGCCGGCGCGTGGCTCGCCGGCCAGCGCGGCGACCGCCTCCGCTCGCCGTTGCGCGCCTACGCCGCCTGCGAGCTGGTCGTCGCGGCCTGGGGCCTCTTGCTGCTCCCGGTCCTCGCCTGGCTCGGAGAGATCGGCGTCGGCGGCGTCACGACGAACGCCGCCGGCTGGCTCGTCCCGAGCGCGGCCGCGCGCGTCGGCCAGGTGGCGCTCTCCGTGCTCCTCCTCGGCCCGCCCACGCTGGCCATGGGGGCGAGCCTGCCGCTCCTGGCCCGCCCGGTCCTCGAGGGGCGCATCGACCGCGCCGGCTGGCGCATGGGCCTCCTCGCCGGCGTGAACACCGGCGGCGCGGCGCTCGGGGCGCTGGTCACCGACCTCTGGCTCGTCCCTGCCTACGGCCTGCGCGCGACCTCGCTCCTCGCGGCCGCCGCGGGCCTCCTGGCCGCGCTCGGCGCGTGGGCCGTCGGTGCCACTCCCGCCGCCCCGGCAACCCCCGCCGCCCCGGCAACCCCCGCCGCCCCCGCCGCCTCCACCTTCACCCCCGTCGCCGCGCGCACGCCCCTCGCCGCCGTCGCCACCGCCCTGGTCCTCGCCGGCTTCGCCGCGATGGGCCTCGAGGTGCTCTGGTTCCGCTTCCTCGGCTCCGCGCTCGGGCCCTACCGCGCGGTCTTCTCGCTCGTGCTGGCCGTGCTCCTGGTCGGCTGGCTCCTCGGTGCGATGGTGGCGGGCGCCCTGTCCCGCCGATCGCCGGTCGCGCTGTTCGTCGCCGCGCAGGTCGCCGTCGCCACGCTCGCGCTGGGCGGCCTCGCGCTGCACGACCCGCGCGCGCTGCTCGTCGACCAGCTCGCGCTCGCCGACACCGACGCCACCGTCGTCGACCGCCTCGCCGTGAACCTCCGCGCCGTCGCCGCCGTGGTCCTCCCCGCCGCGATCGCGATGGGCGCGAGCTTCCCGCTGGCCAACGCGCTCCTGCAGCGCGCGCCCGACGCCGTGTCCCGCACCGCCGGGCGCCTCTGGCTCGCCACCACCTTCGGCAACGCCGCCGGCGCGCTCCTCACCGGCCTCGTGCTCCTCCCCGCGCTCGGGATGCAGCGCGCCGCGCTCCTCCTGGCCGGGCTCGGCGCCCTCGCGCCCCTGGCCCTCACCCGCCGGCCCGCCGCCGCCCTCGCCCTCCTCCCGGTCGCCGCCTTCGCCCTGCTCCCGAGCGACCACCTCCTCTGGGCCTCCTTCCCCTACGGCCGCGCCCGCGAGGAGGGCGTCCTCGCCGTCCACGAGGGCATCAACGAGACGCTCGTGGTCACCGGCTCCCCCGACGGCCCCGCGCGCCTCTGGACCAACGGCCACCCCATGTCGAGCACCGCGCCGTCCGCCCAGCGCTACATGCGGCTCCTCGCCCACCTCCCGCTCCTCGCGCAGGCCGCCCCCCGTCGCGTCGCCGTCGTCTGCTTCGGCGTCGGGAACACGCTCCACGCCGCGTCGCTCCACCCCGTCGAGCGCCTCGACCTCGCCGACCTGAGCGCCGACGTGCTCGCCCAGGCCCCCCACTTCGCCCACGCCAACCGCGGCGTCCTCGGCGACCCCCGCGTGCGCGTGCACGTCGACGACGGCCGGCACGTCCTGCGCACCTTCCCGCCCGCCACCTTCGACCTCGTCACCCTCGAGCCGCCTCCGCTCGCGCACGCCGGCGTCGCCGCGCTCTACACCACCGAGTTCTACGCGCTCGCCCGCGACCGCCTTGTCGACGGCGGTTGGCTCACCCAGTGGCTCCCCGCCTACCAGGTGCCCGAGGACACCGTGCTGGCGCTCGTCCGCGCCTTCGTGGACGTGTTCCCCGACGCCGTCCTCCTCGTCGGCGACGGTCGCGAGCTCCTCCTCGCCGGGGTCAAGAGCGGCGCGCCCACCCTCGACGTCGACCTCGTCCGCCGCCGCATGGCCGACCCCGCCATCGCCGCCGACCTCGCGGCCATCGGCATCACCGACGTGTCGGACCTCGTCGCCACCTTCGCCGCGGGCGGCGCCCACCTCCGCGCGGTCACCGCCGCCGCCGCCCCCATGGTCGACGACCGCCCCGTCGCCGAAGCGAGCCAGGTCTCGCACGTCGCGCGCACCCGCCTCCCCGCCGGGCTGTTCGACCCCGCCGGCTGGCCCGCCTTCGCGCCCGCCCTCGCCGGCGACCCCGCCCTCACCGCGCGTTCGGCCGCCAACGCCGCGCTCTGGTCGTCCGAGGCGTACCGCACGTACACGACGTTGCCGCGCTGATCCTGGGCGCGCCCCCGGCCGGGGGCCGGGGTCGGCACCCTCCGGGGTCGGCGCGAGGCGCCTCCGTCGGCCCGCTGCGCGCGGGCCGACCGCCGCGGGCCTTCGATCGCGGCATGGCCTCCGGCCCGGGGCCCCCCCACGCCCGCGGCGCCCTCCGGTCGCCTCGCGCGACCCCGATTGTGAGTCCGGTCACCGTTTCAGGGGCAGGAGTCGCCCCGAATACGACAACCGTCCTCAGGAGAGGCACCGAATACGACAACTCGACGCTCCGAGCCGCCTGGCCGCCCGCGGGCCTCGCGGAAAGTCCGCGTTCGTTCGTTCGGCGATCCCTCGGGTCCCGTCCCGGCAGCGACGCTTGTCGTACTCGGTGCCGCTCCTGCCAACGGTTGTCGTATTCGACCCCGCTCCTGCCTCGGAGCCGCCGACGCACCGACGAAGGCACCCAGGCCCCCGCAGCGCGTCAGCGGCTGCCCCGAATCACCAGCGCAACCGCCCCGTCGCGGTGATCAGCGTGTGCGTGCCGCCGCCCATGTCGGCGGACGCGAGGTAGTGGCCGCCCTGCACGAGCAGCGCGGGCTTCGCGTTGATGCGCCAGAGCTTGGTCTCCACGTCGCCGACGGTCAGCCCCCAGTCCAGCTCGGTGCCGAGCGCGTAGCCGCTCGTGGGCTGGCCCAGGTGGTTGGCGGGCACGCCGCCGTTCCGGTAGGTCGCGAAGGGCTGGCTGATGGGGCTCGTGTTCCACGCGAGGACGGCGCCGGCCTTGACCTCGAGCCACGCGAGCGGCTTGTAGGCGACGACCGGCTGCACGAAGCTGGCGTGGCGCACCGCGCCCTCCGCGACGAGCACCTCGGCGCCATCGGGCGCGCCGCCGCTGTGGGCCTCGTCGGTGAGCTGGGCGTAGGCCGCGGCGTCCACCGCGCCCTGGAACTCGTCGAAGATCACCATGCCGGCGTCGAAGTCGCGGTCGAAGGTGAAGTCCTGGGAGAAGCCGTCGTCGGGGTTGCCGTCGCCGCTCGCCCAGCCGCCGCGGAGCGTGCCGGTGAGCGGGATCGCCTCGGGCGCGGCCTCGACGAGCGCGGTGGCGCCGGCGGACTGCACGGCGAGCCCGTCGCGGGCGTTGTAGCTCTGCGCGCGGCTGGTGGCGCCGAGGATGCCGGCGGCCTCGGCAGCGAGGCGCAGCTTCAGGCCGGGGAGCGCGAGCGGCACGTCGCCGTAGAGGTCGAGCACGCCGGCCTGCGTGACGCGGTCGCCGTCGGCCTCGGTCTGGTGGCGGTACACGCCGTAGATGCCGGCCTTGGGGCCGTCCTTCGTCGCGTAGATCGCGCTGGCGATGGCCTGCCACGCGGCCTGGCCGCCGGTCAACGGGCTCCAGGTGGCGAGCTCGTCGTCGATCACGCGGTCGCCGGCGATCACGAAGAGCAGCGGGCTTTCCTTGCCCGCGCGCGTGGCCAGACGGAGGCGGAGCACCCGGTCGCCGAAATCGGCGCGGCCGAACAGCGGGTCCTTCGAGCCGTCGTTGGCGAGCATCCCGAGGCCCCAGTGGCTCGTGACGAGCCCGGCCTCGATGGCGACAGGACCGGCCGTGCCTCCGGCCGAGATGCGCCGGGCGCGGAAGGCGTCGCCGCGCAGCACGCCCACGACCTCGCGGTCGCGCGCATCCTCCGTGCCGGGGACGTCCCAGGGATCACCGGCGAGCTGCCCGGTGAAGAGATCCCACTCGGTCTGGAGCTTCCAGTCGTCGCGGGCGTACCCGACGCCCGCGCGCAGGCGGCTGTCGAGCACGAAGGACTGGCCGAGGGCGTGGCCCTCGGTGTCGAGCACGGTCTCAGGCGGGAGGCTCCCGAGCAGGCGGAGCTCGCCGGTGCTCGTGATGCCGCCCTTCGAGGCGGGCTTCTCGGCCGGGGCGGCGGCGTCGGAGGTGCCCGTCGGCGCGGGCGCGTCGGTGGGCGCGGGCGCGTCCGTGGGGGCGGGCGCGTCGGTGGGCGCGGGCTCCTCCGCGCGGACGAGGGCGAACAGCGAGAGGAGCGCGATCACCGGGGCCTCCGAGCGGCGGCGGTGTCGGCCGCGCCAGTGTCGTTGGACGTGT